>JBFFEY010000035.1:0-30060 GCA_041558415.1 Burkholderiales bacterium
ATGGCAAAGAGCAAATTTGAGCGGACCAAGCCGCACGTGAACGTGGGCACGATTGGTCACGTGGATCACGGCAAGACGACGCTGACGGCGGCGATGACGCTAATTTTGTCGAAGAAGTTCGGCGGCGAGGCGAAGAGCTACGAGCAGATCGACTCGGCGCCCGAAGAGAAGGCGCGCGGCATCACGATCAACACGGCGCACGTGGAGTACGAGACCGAGAAGCGCCACTACGCGCACGTGGACTGCCCGGGTCACGCGGACTACATCAAGAACATGATCACGGGTGCGGCGCAGATGGACGGCGCGATCCTGGTGGTCTCGGCCGCCGACGGGCCGATGCCGCAAACGCGCGAGCACATTTTGCTGGCGCGCCAGGTGGGGGTGCCCTACATCGTGGCCTACCTGAACAAGGCCGACATGGTCGATGACAAGGAGCTGCTCGAACTCGTGGAAGTGGAGGTACGCGAGCTGCTCTCGAAGTATGACTTTCCGGGCGACAAGACGCCGATCGTGATCGGCTCGGCGCTGAAGGCGCTGGAGGGCGATCAGAGCGAGACGGGTGAGCCCTCGATTTTCAAGCTGGCCGATGCGCTGGATGCCTACATTCCGACGCCCGAGCGCGCGATCGACGGGGCGTTCCTGATGCCGGTGGAGGACGTGTTTTCGATCTCGGGCCGCGGCACGGTGGTCACCGGGCGCGTTGAGCGCGGCGTGATCAAGGTGGGCGACGACATTGAGATCGTGGGCCTGAAGGCCACGACCAAGACGGTGTGCACGGGCGTGGAGATGTTCAGGAAGCTGCTCGATCAGGGCCAGGCGGGCGACAACGTGGGCATTTTGCTGCGCGGCACCAAGCGCGAAGAGGTCGAGCGCGGCCAGGTGCTGGCCAAGCCCGGCTCGATCACGCCGCACACCAAGTTCGAGTGCGAGGTGTACGTGCTCTCCAAGGAAGAGGGCGGGCGGCACACGCCGTTTTTCAACAACTACCGGCCGCAGTTTTACTTCCGTACGACCGACGTGACGGGCTCGATCGGCCTGCCGGCGGGCACCGAGATGGTGATGCCGGGCGACAACGTCAAGATGACGGTGACGCTGATTGCGCCGATCGCGATGGAGCAGGGCCTGCGCTTTGCGATCCGCGAGGGCGGGCGCACGGTCGGCGCCGGCGTCGTCTCGAAGGTCGTCGAGTAGGCGCGCAACCCTTTAATCAACAGACAGCCAGCAGGACCTCGGACGAAAGACGAGATCGAGAACGGACATGCAAAGCCAGAAAATCCGCATCCGACTGAAGGCATTCGACTACCGCCTGATCGACCAGTCGGCGCTCGAGATCGTGGACACGGCCAAGCGCACGGGGGCGGTGGTGCGCGGGCCCGTGCCGCTGCCCACGCGCAAGCAGCGCTTCGACCTGCTGCGCTCGCCGCACGTCGACAAAGCATCGCGCGACCAGCTGGAGATCCGCACGCATCTGCGCCTGATGGACATCATCGATCCGACCGACAAGACGGTGGACGCGCTCATGAAGCTCGATCTGCCGGCCGGCGTCGACGTCGAGATCAAGGTTCAGTAAGAAAAGCGATTTGCAGCACTTTTTTGCGCCAGCGCCTTTTTTGCCGGCGCGCAGGACCTCCGCAGCGCGGGGGATGTGACGAAACAAGGCCGGCCAATTGCAGCCGGCGCCTCACAGCGAGGTGAACAAAATGACGATAGGGCTTGTCGGCCGCAAGGTCGGCATGACGCGCATCTTCACCGACGAAGGCGACGCGCTTCCGGTGACGGTGCTCGACGTGTCCGATAACCGGATCACGCAAATCAAGACGCCGGAGCGCGACGGCTATGCCGCCGTGCAGGTGGCATTTGGCAAGCGGCGCGCCAGCCGCGTGCGCAAGCCGCTCGCGGGGCATCTGGCGAAGGCCGCGGTCGAAGCCGGCCGCACGCTGCGGGAGTTCCGCGCCAAACCGGAGGAGCTCGCCGAACTCAAGGTTGGCGGGAAGCTGGGCGTGGAGATGTTCAAGGTCGGCCAGAAGGTCGATGTCGCTGGCGTGACCAAGGGCAAGGGTTATGCCGGCGTGATCAAGCGCCACAATTTCTCCTCGCAGCGCGCGAGCCACGGCAACTCGATCTCGCACCGCGCGCCGGGCTCGACGGGTCAGAACCAGGACCCCGGGCGCGTGTTTCCGGGCAAGCGCATGGCCGGGCACTTGGGCGACGTGCGCCGCTCGACGCAAAACCTGGTGGTGGTGCGCGTCGATGCGGCGCGGCAACTGCTGCTCGTGCAGGGCGCCGTGCCTGGCGCCAGCGGCGGCGACGTGATCGTGCGCCCTGCGGTGAAGGGCTAGGAGCGCGCCATGGACCTCAAACTGATCAACGAGAGCGGCGCAGCGGGCACCTTCAGCGCGCCGGACACGCTGTTCGGGCGCGAAGTCAACGCGGCGCTGGTGCACCAGGTGGTGGTCGCCTACCAGGCGAACGCGCGCCAAGGCACGCGCCAGCAGAAGGAGCGCGGCGATGTTGCCAAGTCGACGCGCAAGCCCTGGCGGCAGAAGGGTACGGGTCGGGCCCGTGCGGGCCGGGCGTCGAGCCCACTGTGGCGCGGTGGCGGCAAGATCTTCGCCTCCAGCCCGGACGAGAACTTCTCGCAGAAGGTCAACCGCAAGATGTACCGTGCCGGTATGGCGTCGATCCTCTCGCAGCTGGCGAAGGACGACCGCATTCGCGTAGTCGACGAGTTCCGCGTCGAGGCGCCGAAGACCAAGCTGCTCGCGCAGAAGGTCAAGTCGATGGGGTTTGACCAGGTGCTGGTGATCACCGACGAGGTGGACCCGAACCTGATGCTCTCGTCGCGCAACCTGCCCAATGTCGCGGTGATTGCGGCGCGCCACGCGAATCCGGTGGCGCTGGTGCACTTCCCGAACGTTCTGCTGACGCGCGCCGCGGTCGCGAAGCTCGAGGAGATGCTGGTATGACGGCCACCAAGAAATACGCCACGGAGCAGCTCATGACCGTGCTGCTCGCGCCGGTCGTCTCCGAAAAGAGCACGATGATCGGTGACAAGGCCAATCAGGTCGTGTTCCGCGTGTCGGATGCGGCGACCAAGCCCGAGATCAAGGCGGCGATCGAACTGCTGTTCAAGGTCAAGGTGTCCGCGGTCAAGGTCGCGAACGTCAAGGGCAAGCAGAAGCGCTTCGGCCGCACGATGGGTCGCCGGCGCAACTGGCGCAAAGCCTACGTCTGCCTCGCGCCGGGGCAGGAGATCAACTTCGCGTCGCTGGAGTAACGCGCATGCCTCTGATCAAAGTCAAGCCGACCTCGCCCGGGCGACGCGCCCTGGTGAAGGTGGTCAATCCAGAGTTGCACAAGGGGCGGCCGCATGCGCCGCTGCTCGTGGCACAGCAGAAAACCGACGGTCGCAACAACGCCGGTCGCATCACCATGCGTCACAAGGGCGGCCAGCAGAAGCAGCATTACCGGCTGGTGGATTTCAAACGCAACAAGGACGGCGTGCCGGCGCGCGTGGAGCGGCTCGAGTACGACCCGAACCGCAGCGCGCACCTCGCACTGCTGCTCTACGCTGACGGCGAGCGCCGCTACGTGATCGCGCCGCGCGGCGTGACTGCGGGCAGCGAGCTGATGTCGGGCGTCGAGGCACCGATCAAGGCCGGCAACGCGATGCCGTTGCGCAACATTCCGGTCGGCACGACGATTCACTGCATCGAGATGCGGCCCGGCAAGGGCGCGCAGCTCGCCCGTTCGGCGGGCGCGAGCGCGCAGCTGCTGGCGCGCGAAGGTGCCTACGCGCAGCTGCGCATGCGCTCGGGCGAGATCCGCAAGGTGCACGTCGAGTGCCGCGCGACGATCGGCGAGGTGGGCAACGAGGAGCACAACCTTGAGTCGATCGGCAAGGCCGGCCGGCGGCGCTGGCGCGGCGTGCGGCCGACGGTGCGCGGCGTGGCGATGAACCCGATCGACCACCCGCACGGTGGCGGTGAAGGGCGCACGGCCGCGGCCGGGCCACCGGTCTCGCCGTGGGGCGTGCAGACCAAGGGCTACAAGACGCGCCGCAATAAGCGGACGCAGAACATGATCGTGCGTGCGCGACAGCGCAAGCGCACAGGATCGTAACGGACGGAGCGCAAGCATGGCTCGATCAATCAAGAAGGGTCCCTTCGTGGACCATCACCTGCTCGCAAAAGTGAGCAAGGCGCGCGACACGAACGACAAGCGGCCGATCAAGACCTGGTCGCGGCGCTCGACGATCGTCCCCGAGTTCGTGGGACTGACGCTCGCCGTGCATAACGGCAAGCAGCACATCCCGGTATACGTGACCGAGAACATGGTCGGGCACAAGCTGGGCGAGTTCGCGCTGACACGCGTGTTCAAGGGTCACTCGGCGGGCAAGAAGACCGCCGCCGCGGCCGCCGCACCGGCCAAGAAGTAGTAGGGGGACGGACATGGAAACTCGGGCAGTACTGCGGGGTGTGCGCCTCTCGGCGCAGAAGGGCCGGCTGGTCGCCGACCTGATTCGCGGCAAGCCGGTCGACAAGGCGCTCAACATTCTGTCGTTCACGCCGAAGAAGGGCGCCACGATCATCAAGAAGGTGCTCGAGTCGGCGATTGCGAATGCGGAGCACAACGACGGTGCGGACATCGACACGCTCAGCGTGAAGCGGATTCACGTCGAACGGGGCCAGTTCCTCAAGCGCTTTACCGCGCGCGCGAAGGGGCGCGGGACCCGCATTCTCAAACACACCTGCCACATCTACGTCACGGTGGGCGACTAAAGAGGCGCGTATGGGACAGAAGATCAACCCGATCGGATTTCGACTGGCGGTCAACCGCGCCTGGACCTCGCGCTGGTACGCCAACAGCCGTGCGTTCGCGCCAATGCTGGCCGAAGACATCAAGGTGCGGTCGTTTCTCAAGAGGAAGCTTTCGCACGCCTCGGTCAGCCGCGTGCTGATCGAGCGGCCGGCGAAGGATGCGCGGATCACCATTTTCTCGGCGCGTCCCGGCGTCGTGATCGGCAAGAAGGGCGAGGAAATCGAATCGCTCAAGTCGCAGTTGCGTCGCCTCATGGGTGTCAACCAGGTGCACGTCAACATCGAGGAAGTGCGCAAGCCGGAAACCGACGCACAGCTGATCGCCGACTCGATCGCACAGCAGCTCGAGAAGCGCATCATGTTCCGGCGTGCGATGAAGCGCGCGCTGCAGAACGCGGTGCGCCTCGGCGCCCAGGGCGTGAAGATCATGAGCTCGGGGCGCCTGAACGGACAGGAGATCGCGCGTCGCGAGTGGTATCGCGAGGGCCGCGTGCCCCTGCATACGCTGCGGGCGGATATCGATTACGGCTTCAGCGAGGCCAAGACAACCTACGGCGTCATCGGCATCAAGGTCTGGGTGTACAAGGGCGAAGTCGTGCAGCGCAGCGAGCTGCCGACGGCGACCGCGCCTGCGATGCCTGCGCCGCAGCCGGTCGAGGAGCAGGCGCCGGCCAAGCGTGCCAAGAAGCCCGCGCCGAAGGCCGGCACGAAGCGCGCCGCGGCGAAGGAGTCGGCAACGGGTGAGCCGGCCAAGAAGCCCGCGGCACGCCGGACCCGCAAGACGGCCGCCGCCGGGACCGACAAGCCGAAGATGGCCGCCAAGCCGAAGACCACGGTCAAGCGCAGCCGCAAGGTCGCCAAGGACGACAGCGGCGGCGAAGGCGGCGAAAAGAAGGAGTAAGTCATGTTGCAACCTGCACGCATGAAGTACCGCAAGCAGCAAAAAGGCCGCAACACCGGGGTTGCGACGCGCGGGAACAAGGTGTCCTTCGGCGAATTCGGCCTCAAGGCACTCACCCGCGGGCGCATCACCGCGCGCCAGGTGGAGGCGGCGCGGCGCGCGATGACGCGTCACATCAAGCGCGGCGGCCGCATCTGGATTCGCGTCTTTCCCGACAAGCCGATCTCGCAGAAACCCGCAGAAGTGCGCATGGGCAAAGGCAAGGGTACCGTGGAGTATTTCGTGTCGGAGATTCAGCCGGGCAAGGTTCTCTATGAGATGGACGGCGTCACCGAGGCGCTCGCACGGGAGGCGTTCGCGCTGGCCTCGGCCAAGCTGCCGTTCCGCACCGCCTTCGTGCATCGCATGCTGGGGTAAACGATGAAAGCCAGTGAACTACGCAGTAAGAACGACGACGAGCTGAAGGGCGAGCTGAACGAATTGCTCAAAGCGCAGTTCGGCCTGCGCATGCAGGTGGCGACGCAGCAGCTCAGCAACACCAGCCAGATGAAGAAGGTGCGCCGCGACATCGCCCGCGTGCGCACGATCATGAAGGAGAGGTCGCCCAAATGAACACCGCGCAACAGGTCGAAGCGCCGGCGAAGAAGCCGCGCATGCTCATCGGCCGAGTCGTCAGCGACAAGATGCAGAAGACCGTTACGGTGCTCGTCGAGCGCCGCGTCAAGCATCCGACGCTCGGCAAGTTCATGAAGCGTTCGAAGAAGTACCACGCGCACAGTGAGGCGCCCGAGGTCGCGGAGGGCGACTGGGTCGAAATCGTCGAGACCCGGCCGCTGTCCCGGACGAAATCCTGGCGGGTCACCAGGCTGCTGCGTAAGGCAAAGAGCGTTTAGGGCTATTTCGAGCAGGAATCACTTGCTCGGAGACGTTGTAGTCAATTAAAATTCAAGGCTTTCCGCGCCGCTGGCCCTTGCCCGCGGCGCGATTCCCGGACGGGATCCAAAACTGGCCGCGTCGGGACGGATCGGGAAGGCTCAAGGCGCCCGGGCCGCGACGCGGAGCAAGTTGGACGGAGAACGAATCATGATCCAGATGCAGTCCATTTTGGACGTTGCGGACAATACGGGCGCGCGCGCCGTGATGTGCATCAAGGTGCTCGGCGGCTCGAAGCGTCGCTATGCCGGCATCGGCGATGTCATCAAGGTGAGCGTCAAGGACGCCGCGCCGCGCGGCCGCGTGAAGAAGGGCGAGATCTACCACGCCGTGGTGGTGCGCACGGCGAAAGGCGTGCGGCGCGCCGACGGCTCGCTGGTGCGCTTCGATTCGAATGCCGCGGTGCTGCTCAGCAACAAGTTCGAGCCGATTGGGACGCGGATCTTCGGCCCGGTGACGCGCGAGCTGCGCACCGAGCGGTTCATGAAGATCGTCTCACTCGCGCCTGAAGTGCTGTAGCTCCCAGGATTCGAGGAAACCGTCATGAACCGTATCCGCAAGGGCGACGAAGTCATCGTCATCGCCGGGCGCGACAAGGGCAAGCGCGGCACGGTGCTGCGCCGCGTCGACGACAACCACCTCGTCGTCGAGGGCGTGAACCGCGTCAAGCGGCATACGCGCCCGAATCCGATGAAGGGCGTCCAGGGTGGCATCGTCGACAAGGACATGCCAATCCACGTATCGAACGTCGCGCTGTTCAACCCGGCAACGCAGAAGGGCGACCGTGTCGGCTTCAAGTCGCTCGCCGACGGCCGCAAGGTCCGGGTGTTCAAGTCGAACGGCGAACAGGTAGACGCATAAGGACATCACGATGGCGAAAGCGACCCCATCTTCGAAGGGCGCGGCTGAAAAGCCGGCTAAGGCGGCGAAACCGGCCAAGGCGGCCGGCGCCACGGGGCCGGTGCCGCCGGCGCGTCTGCAGCGCTTCTACCGCGAGAAGGTCATACCCGACCTGATGCAGAAGTTCGGCTACAAGTCGGTCATGCAGGTGCCGCGGCTCAACAAGATCACGATCAATATGGGTGTCGGCGAGGCGCTCGCCGACAAGAAGATCCTCGACAACGCGGTCGGCGACATGACGAAAATCGCCGGCCAGAAGCCGGTCGTCACCAAGGCACGCAAGTCGATCGCCGCGTTCAAGGTGCGCGCAGGATTCCCGGTCGGCTGCATGGTGACCCTGCGTGGCGCGCGCATGTACGAGTTCCTCGACCGTCTGGTGAACATCGCGATTCCGCGTATCCGCGACTTCCGCGGTGTTTCCAGCCGCGCCTTCGATGGCCGCGGCAACTACAGCTTGGGCGTCAAGGAACAGATCATCTTCCCCGAGATCGAATACGACAAGATCGACGCGATCCGGGGTCTCGACATCAGCATCAACACCACCGCGAAGACGGACGACGAGGCGCGCGCGCTGCTCGCCGCGTTCCGCTTCCCGTTTAGAACCTGAGGTGCACATGGCGAAACTCGCACTCAAGAATCGCGAACAGAAACGCCGCAAGACCGTGGAAAAGTTCAAGGCGAAACGCGCCGAGCTGTTCGCGATCCTGCACGACGCCAACCGCAGCGACGAGGAAAAGGACGAGGCCCGCGAAAAGCTGCAGAAGCTGCCGCGCGATGCGTCGCCCGCGCGGCTGCGCAACCGCTGCGCGCTGACGGGTCGTCCGCGCGGCGTGTACCGGAAGTTCGGCCTGGCGCGCAACAAGCTCCGCGAGCTTGCGCTGCGCGGCGAAGTGCCGGGCATCATCAAGGCCAGCTGGTGAGGACGCACGCATGAGCATGAGCGATCCTGTCGCCGACATGCTGACCCGGATTCGCAACGGGCAGATGGTCGGACATTCCGAAATCGTAATGCCGGGCTCGAAGCTGAAGGCATCGATCGCGCAGGTATTGAAGGACGAGGGCTATATCGAGGACTTTGCCGTGCAGCAGCGCGACGGCAAGGCGGAACTCGCGATCGGTCTCAAGTACTACTCGGGGCGACCGGTCATCGAGCGCCTGGAGCGCGTCTCGAAGCCGGGCCTGCGCGTCTACAAGGGCAGCAACGACATCCCGCGCGTCATGAACGGCCTCGGCGTGGCGATCCTGTCGACCTCGCGCGGAGTGATGACCGACCGCAAGGCGCGCGCGAGCGGCGTCGGCGGCGAAGTGCTCTGCATCGTGGCCTAGTCGAAAGCGGGAGACGCGTCATGTCACGCATTGCGAACAACCCGATCCCGATCCCGAAGGGTGTCGAAGTGACCCTCAGCACGACGACAATCTCGATCAAGGGGCCGCTCGGCACCATCGCGCGGCCGATGGATGCCAACGTCGCGATCACCCGCGACGGTGAGCAGCTGCTGTGCAAAGCACTCGGCAACTCGAGGCACGCGGAAGCGATGTCGGGGACGATGCGCGCGCACGTGTTCAACATGGTGCACGGCGTGAGCAAGGGCTTCGAGAAGAAGCTCTCGCTGGTCGGCGTCGGCTACCGTGCGCAGGCGCAGGGCGACAAGCTCAACCTGACGCTCGGGTTCTCGCACCCGGTGGTGCACTCGATGCCGAAGGGCGTCAAGGTCGCGACGCCGACACAGACCGAGATCGTGATCAGCGGTATCGACCGGCAGCAGGTCGGCCAGGTGGCGGCCGAGGTGCGTGCCTATCGGTCTCCGGAGCCGTACAAGGGCAAGGGCGTGCGCTATGCCGACGAGCAGGTGTCGCTCAAGGAGACCAAGAAGAAGTAACGGAGGCATGGCGATGACGGACAAGAACACATCGCGGCTGCGCCGCGCGCGCAAAACCCGCCTCAAGCAGCGGGAGATCGAGGCCGTCCGGCTGACCGTGCACCGCACGAACAGCCATATCTACGCGCAGATCATCGCGGCGGGCGGCGAGCGCGTGCTTGCCAGCGCGTCGACTCTCGAGAAGGAAGTGCGCAGCAAGCTGGCGAACGGCGGAAACATCAAGGCGGCCGAGCTCATCGGCCAGCACATCGCGGAGAAGGCGAAGCAGGCGGGTCTCGAATCGGTCGCCTTCGACCGCTCGGGCTACCGCTATCACGGCCGCATAAAGGCGCTCGCCGACGCGGCGCGCGCCGGCGGGCTCAAGTTCTAGGCCAGAGGAACAGACGATGGCGAAAATTCAACCCAGAATGCAGACCGGCGACGACCGTGGCGACGGGCTGCGCGAAAAGATGGTCGCGATCAACCGCGTCACCAAGGTGGTGAAGGGCGGCCGCGTGCTCGGCTTCGCGGCGCTCACGGTGGTCGGCGACGGCGATGGCCGCATCGGCATGGGCAAGGGCAAGGCGCGCGAGGTGCCGGTAGCTGTGCAGAAGGCCATGGAAGAGGCGCGCCGGAAGATGTTCAAGGTCAAGCTGAAGAACGGTTCGCTGCATCACGCGGTGGTCGGCCGCCACGGCGCCGCGCACGTGCTGATGCAGCCGGCCTCGGAAGGCACCGGCATCATCGCCGGCGGCCCGATGCGGGCGGTGTTCGAGGTGATGGGTGTCACCAACATCCTGGCGAAGTGCTTCGGCTCGACCAATCCTTACAACGTCGTGCGCGCGACGCTCAACGGCCTGCAGTCGATGAATACGCCGTCCGAGATCGCCGCCAAGCGCGGCAAGAGCGTCGAAGACATCCTGGCCTGAGGCACGTCATGGCGGAGACAAAATCGAACGCGAAGCTGCGCGTCACGCTGGTGAAGGGGCTGGCCGGCACCAAGGCGACGCACCGTGCGACGGTGCGCGGCCTGGGCCTGCGCCGCCTGCACCACACCGTCGAGCTGAATGACACGCCGGCGGTGCGCGGCATGCTCAACCGCGTGAACTATCTGGTGAAAGTGGAAGGCTGAACGAAGGAACGACGATGGCCACGATGCGCCTCAATACCATCAAGCCGGCGCCCGGATCGCGCTCGGCGCGGCGCCGCGTCGGACGCGGCATCGGCTCGGGGCTGGGCAAGACGGCCGGCCGCGGCCACAAGGGACAGCACGCGCGCTCGGGCGGCTACCACAAGGTGGGCTTCGAGGGCGGGCAGATGCCGCTGCACCGGCGCCTGCCGAAGCGCGGCTTCACCTCACCGACCCGTGACCAGGTGGCCGAAGTGCGCACCAGCGAACTCGAGCACATGAAGGCGACCGAGATTGACCTCGCGACGCTGAAGGCCGAGCGCGTGGTCTCGCGGCGCGTACCCGGCGTGAAGGTCATCCTGTCGGGCAAGCTCTCGCGCAAGGTGACGCTCAAGGGTGTGCCGGTGACGAAGGGTGCGCGCGCGGCGATCGAGGCCGCGGGCGGCAGCGTCGAGCTGCCAGCACCCAAAACAGGCGCCGCCGGCGACTGAGGCCGCGCGAAGGGACACTCTTGGCTACCCGACTTCCCAGCGCTGGCACGGCGCGCTACGGCGATCTCAAGCGCAGGCTGCTGTTCCTGCTCGGCGCGCTCGTCGTCTATCGCATCGGCGCGCACATTCCGGTGCCCGGGATCGATCCCGCGGTGCTGGCAGACCTGTTCAAGGGCGAACAGGGCGGCCTGCTCGGCATGTTCAACATGTTTTCCGGCGGCGCCCTGAGCCGCTTCACGATCTTCGCGCTCGGCATCATGCCGTACATCTCCGCCTCGATCATCATGCAGCTGATGTCGGCGGTCTCGCCGAAGCTCGAGGCGCTGAAGAAGGAGGGCGAGGCCGGGCGGCGCAAAATTACCCAGTACACGCGCTACGGCACGGTGTTTCTCTCGCTGTTCCAGGCTACCGGCATCTCGATCGCGCTCGAAGCACAGCCCGGGCTGGTGCTCGAGCCCGGGCTGCTGTTTCGCGTCACCACCGTGACCACGCTGGTGACCGGCACCATGTTCATCATGTGGCTCGGTGAGCAGATCACCGAGCGCGGCCTGGGCAATGGCATCTCGATCATCATCTTCGCCGGCATCGCCGCCGGGCTGCCGAACGCGATCGCCGGCACGCTCGAGCTGGTGCGCACCGGTGCCATGCACCCGCTGACGGCGCTGCTGATCGGCGTGGCGGTGCTGGTGGTCACCGCCTTCGTCTGCTTCGTTGAGCGCGGCCAGCGCAAGATCCTGGTCAACTATGCCAAGCGGCAGGTGGGCAACAAGGTCTACGGCGGGCAGAGCTCGCATCTGCCGTTCAAGCTCAACATGGCCGGCGTGATTCCGCCGATCTTCGCCAGCTCGCTGATCCTGTTTCCGGCGACGCTGCTCGGCTGGTTCGGTTCGGCCGAGGGCATGCTCTGGCTGCGCGACATCTCGGCGACGCTGACGCCGGGACAGCCGATCTACGTGCTGATGTACGCGGGCCTGATCGTCTTTTTCTGCTTCTTCTACACCGCACTGCAGTACAACCCGAAGGAAACCGCGGACAACCTGAAGAAGTCCGGCGCCTTCGTGCCGGGGATCCGGCCGGGCGAGCAGACCGCGAAGTATCTGGAGCGCATCCTGACCCGGCTCACGCTGGCGGGCGCAACCTATGTCGCCATGGTCTGCCTGATTCCGGAGTTCCTCATCCTGCGCTGGAACGTGCCGTTCTATTTCGGCGGCACGTCGCTGCTCATCATCGTGGTGGTCACCATGGACTTCATGGCGCAGGTGCAGGCCTACGTCATGTCGCATCAGTACGAAAGCCTGCTGAAAAAGGCGAGCTTCCGCGGCGGCGGCTTGCCGGTTCGATAGCAACGCGACGAGGGCAGAGACATGAAAGTGATGGCATCGGTGAAGAAGGTCTGCCGGAACTGCAAGATCGTGCGCCGCAAGCGGGTGGTGCGGATCCTGTGCAAGAACCCGCGGCACAAGCAGCGGCAGGGCTGAGCGGACGTTGCGCAGTCAATAAGGCATTGATCAGGAAGCGATTTCGGATTAAACTTTGAGGTTTTCCGCGCTCGCGCGGAAGGGACACGGCACATGGCACGCATAGCAGGCATCAACATCCCGAATCACCAGCAGGCGAGCATCGCGCTCACCGCGATCTACGGCATCGGCCGCACGCGCGCGCAGCTGATCTGCGCCTCCGCCGGCGTCGACGGCACGCGCAAGATCAAGGATCTGACCGACGCCGAGCTCGACCGGGTGCGCGAGGCGGTGGGCCGCGTCGCGGTGGAGGGGGATCTGCGGCGCGAGGTGTCGATGTCGATCAAGCGGCTCATGGACCTGGGCTGCTTCCGCGGCTCGCGTCACCGCAAGGGGCTTCCGGTGCGCGGCCAGCGTACGCGGACCAACGCGCGTACCCGCAAGGGTCCGCGCAAGGCGGCGATTGCCAACAAGCCGGTCCCGTCCAAAGGCTAATCAGCGAGAACAGACATGGCGACTCGAGCACCGACCCAGCAGCAGAAGGCGCAGCAGGCCGCGGCGGCCGCGCGTGTGCGTAAGAAGGTCAAGAAGAACGTCTCCGAGGGCATCGCCCACGTGCAGGCGTCTTTCAACAACACCATCATCACCATCACCGACCGGCAGGGCAACGCCCTGTCCTGGGCGACGTCGGGCAACGCCGGCTTCAAGGGTTCGCGCAAGTCGACCCCGTTTGCCGCGCAGGTGGCCGCCGAGCGCGCCGGGCGCGTAGCGCAGGAGTACGGCGTGAAGAACATCGAGGTGCGCGTCAAGGGCCCCGGGCCCGGGCGCGATTCCGCGGTGCGGGCGCTGAACGCGATCGGTCTCAAGATCGCGAGCATTTCGGACGTGACGCCGGTTCCGCACAACGGTTGCCGCCCGCCGAAGCGGCGCCGCGTGTAACGGCCAAGGAGAACGCATGGCGAGGAATCTCGATGCCAAGTGCCGCCAGTGCCGGCGCGAAGGCGAGAAGCTCTTTCTGAAGGGCGAGAAGTGCTTCACCGACAAGTGCGCAATTGAGCGCCGCAGCTATGCGCCGGGCCAGCACGGCCAGCGCAGCGGCATGCGCCTGTCGGACTATGGCAAGCAGCTGCGCGAAAAGCAGAAGATGCGCCGTGTCTATGGCGTACTCGAGCGCCAGTTCCGCAGGACCTACGCGGACGCGTCGCGTACCAAGGGCGTCACGGGCGAGCGGCTGCTGCAGCTGCTCGAGTCGCGCCTCGACAACGTCGCCTATCGCATGGGTTTCGGTGCCTCGCGCACCGAGGCGCGTCAGGTCGTGCGTCACAACGCCATCCTGGTGAACGGCCGGCGCGTGAACATTCCCTCGTACCAGGTGCGGCCCGGCGACGTCATCGAGGTCGCCGAGCGTGCCAAGGGGCAGCTGCGCATCAAGGCCTCGGTCGACGCCGTCGAGTCGCGCGGCGTGCCCGACTGGCTCGAACTCGACGCCAAGGCGATGAAGGGCACGTTCAAGGCGCTGCCGGCGCGTGCCGACCTGCCGGCGACGATCAACGAAAGCCTCGTGATCGAGCTTTACTCCAAGTAAGCCCGTCACGCCAAACAGCCGATACCATCCCGGGCCGCGCGCCCGAAAGGACCCAGGACACCGAACATGCTGCAGACCGGATTTCTCAAGCCGCGCATCGTCGATGTGCAGAACATCTCCCCCTATCACGCCAAGGTGACGATGGAGCCGTTCGAGCGCGGCTACGGCCATACGCTCGGTAACGCCCTGCGCCGCGTGCTGCTGTCCTCGATGCCGGGCTACGCGCCGACCGAGGTGCAGATCGCCGGCGTCGTGCACGAGTACTCCACCCTCGACGGCGTGCGTGAGGACGTGGTCGACATTCTGCTCAACCTGAAGGGCGTCGTGTTCCGCCTGCACAACCGGCAGGAAGCCATCCTCACGCTGAAGAAGGAAGGCGAAGGGACCGTCACGGCAGGCGACATCGAAGCGGCGCACGACGTGGAAGTGATCAATCCCGACCACGTCATCGCCAATCTCGCCGGCGGCGGCAAGCTCGAGGTGCAGATCAAGGTCGAGGCGGGCCGCGGCTACGTGCCGGGCAACATGCGCTACCTGCCCGAGGAAACCAAGGGCATCGGCCGCATCATCCTCGACGCCTCGTTCAGCCCCGTGCGCCGCGTTTCTTACGCAGTCGAGTCGGCGCGCGTCGAGCAGCGCACCGATCTCGACAAGCTGGTGGTCGACATCGAGACAAACGGCGCGATCGAGCCGGAAGAAGCGATCCGCTACGCGGCGCGTATCCTGGTCGATCAGCTTTCCGTGTTCGCACAGCTCGAGGGTACGGCGCTGCCGCCCGAGCCGCAGAAGTCGCCGCAGGTCGACCCGATCCTGCTGCGCCCGGTCGACGATCTGGAGCTGACGGTGCGCTCGGCGAACTGCCTCAAGGCCGAGAACATCTACTACATCGGCGACCTGATCCAGCGCACCGAGACGGAGCTGCTCAAGACGCCGAACCTCGGGCGCAAGTCACTCAACGAAATCAAGGAAGTGCTCGCGTCGCGCGGTCTCACGCTCGGCATGAAGCTCGAGAACTGGCCCCCGGCGGGGCTGGAGCACCACCGCGCCTAACAGCTGAGGAATCCCCATGCGTCACGGCCACGGACTGCGCAAGCTGAACCGCACGTCGAGCCACCGGCTCGCCATGCTGCGCAACATGACCAATTCGCTGCTGCGCCACGAGCGCATCTCGACCACCCTGCCGAAGGCGAAGGAGCTGCGGCGCGTGGTCGAGCCGATGATCACCCTCGGCAAGAAGCCGTCGCCTGCCAACCGGCGCCTGGCTTTCAACCGCCTGCGCGATCGCGAGATGGTGACCAAGCTGTTCGACGAGCTCGGCCCGCGCTTCGCCAGGCGCAACGGCGGCTACCTGCGCATCCTGAAGAGCGGCTTTCGCAAGGGCGACAACGCGCCGATGGCGCTGGTCCTGCTGACCGAGCTGGTCGAGGCCGCGGAGACCGAAGCCGCGGCGCCTGCGGAGAAGAAGGAAAAGGCCTAAGGCGCCGCAGGCGGTCGACCCCGCAAGGAGGCCGGGCATGCCCGGCCTTTTTTATGCCTCGCGCCGATAGAATGGCCGCGTGGCCATCGTCCTTTTCACCGATTTCGGGGCGCGGGACCTCTACGTCGGGCAGGTCAAGGCCGTGCTCGACGCGCGTGCGCCGCGCGTGCCGGTGATCGACGCGCTGCACGAGGCACCGGCCTTCGATATCGCGTCGGCGGCACACTTGCTCGCCGCTCTGGTGCCGCAGTATCCGCCTGGCAGCGTGTTCTGCGCCGTGGTCGATCCGGGCGTCGGCGGTGCGCGCGACGCGATCGTGCTGCGCGTCGACGGGCGCAGCTTCGTCGGTCCGGACAACGGCCTGTTTTCGGTGCTCTGGGCGCGCGGCCGGCGGCGCAGCTGCCGGCGCATCGTCTGGCGTCCGGCGGCCCTGTCGGTCTCCTTCCATGGCCGCGACCTGTTCGCGCCGGTCGCTGCGGCGATCGCCGCGCGGCGCCTGCCACGCAGCTGGACGACGGCGCGTCGCCGGCCCGGGGTGCTGCTCGCGCCGGATGACCGCGCCGCCGTCATCTACATCGACCACTACGGCAACGCGATGACCGGCCTGCGCGCCGCCGACATCTCGCGCAGCGCACGTCTGCGCGTCGGGCAGCGCAACCTCGGATTCGCGCGCGTGTTCGAGGCCGCGCCCCGCGGGCGCGCCTTCTGGACGGTCAACAGCATCGGCCTGGTCGAGATCGCGGCGAACCGGGCAAGCGCCGCAAAGCGCCTCGGCCTGCGCATCGGCCGCCGCGTGGCCTGGGCGGACTGAGGTGGCCACGCTCTACAGCATCGGGCACGGCGCGCGCGACCTCGACGGCTTTGTCGCGCTGCTGCGCGACGCGCGCATCGCGCGCCTGATCGACGTACGCGCCGTGCCGCGTTCGCGCCGCCATCCGCATTTCGGCTACGGGCCGCTCGGTGCGCGGCTGGAGGCCGAGGGCCTGGTCTACGAATGGCGCGGACGAGCGCTCGGCGGGTTGCGGCGCGCGGGCGACGCGAATCGTCACGGCGGGCTGAGCGAGCCGGCGTTCCGTGCCTACGCAGAGCATATGGAGAGTGCGGCGTTCAGGGCGGCGGCCGAGGCGCTTGCGCGGGCGGCCGAGGCGGCACGCCTGTGCATGATGTGCGCCGAGCGCGAGCCAGCACAGTGCCACCGTTCCCTGATTGCCGACTGGCTGGTGGTGCACGGCCACCGCGTCGTGCATCTGCTCGACGGCGGCGTGCAGCGCGAACACGGCCTGCATCCGGCCGCGCGCCGCGAGGGCGACCTCCTGCACTATGCGGGCGGCGGCGCGCAGGGCGCGTTGTTCTAGGTGACCAGAATCGCGCGGTAGTCGTTGACGTTGGTGTAAGTCGGCCCGGTCACGACCAGATCGTCGAGCGCCGCGAAGAAGCCGTAGCTGTCGTGCGCGGCGAGGCTGCGCGCGGGATCCAGGCCGAGCACGCGCGCGCGCGCCAGCGATGTCGGCGTGAGCACGGCGCCGGCATTGTCCTCCGAACCGTCAATGCCGTCGGTGTCGGCGGCGATGGCGTGCACCCCGCCGACGCCGTCGAGCGCATCGGCGAGCGCGAGCAGAAACTCCGCGCAGCGCCCGCCGCGACCGCCGGCGGGGCCCACGCTGACGGTGCATTCGCCGCCCGAGATCAGCGCCACCGGCGGTGCGAAGGGTGCGCGGTAGCTGCGGATCTCGCGCACCAGCGCGGCCATCACCTTGGCGACCTCGGCGGCCTCACCGGTGACCGTGTCGCCGAGGATCGCCGGCGTAATGCCGGCGACACGAAACACCGCCGCCGCGGCCTCGAGCGCGCGGTGCGCCGTGGCGATGACCCGGTTCTCGGCGTGTGCCAGCGCGGCGCTGCCGGGTTTCGGCGTCTCGGGCAGGCCGCCGGCAACGCCCTGCGCGAGGACATCGGCAATCGCCGCGGGCGGCGTCACGCCGTAGCGCGCGAGCACCGCGCGCGCGTCGGCGTAGGTGCTGGGATCGGGCGCGCAGGGACCCGAGGCGATATGCGTCGGCTCGTCGCCGGTGACGTCCGAAATGATCAGCGCGCGCACCGGTGCGCGGCAGGCCGCGGCCAGCCGCCCGCCTTGGACTGCGGAAAGGTGCTTGCGCACCGTGTTCATGTCCTGTATCGGTGCGCCGCTGTTGAGCAGCAGCGTGGTGAGCGCCTTGAGGTCCGCCATCGACACGCCCTCCACGGGCAGCGACAGCAGGCTCGAGCCGCCGCCCGAGATCAATGCGACGAGCAGGTCCTGCGGGCCGAGCGCGCGCGCGGCGGCGAGGATCTCGCGCGCCGCCGCCTCGCCCGCAGCATCGGGTACCGGATGTCCCGCCTCGACAACGCGAATGCGGCGGGTCGGCACGGCGTGCCGGTATCGGGTGAGGGCGATGCCCTCGAACGGCGCATGCGCCGGCCACGCCGCCTCGAACGCCGCCGCCATCGACGCTGCCGCCTTGCCGACGGCGGCGACGAAGCTGCGGCCCTGCGGTGGTGCGGGCAGCGCCGCGGCGAGGATGTGCGCCGGATCGGCCGCCGCGACCGCGGCGCGAAAGCTCTCCTCGAGCAGCGCCCGCATCGTCCGATGCTCAGCCGAAGGATTCTTTCGCCGCGTCCGGGCCGAGGTTGTAGAACCTGGGGTAGAGCTCGGCAAAGGCCTGGCGGATCTCGTCGGCCGGCACGTCCGCATAGGTATCCCGCATGCGCACGTACTCCATGTGGCGCCGGTCATCCTCGTCGAAGGGGTGAAAGATCGAATCTTCGCGCCCGTCGAACTCGAGCGGCTTGACGCGGAACTTGACGCACAGGCCGAGGTTGAAGGCCGGCGTCGCCTTGACCCATTGCTCCTCGAGCCAGAGATCGGCGTAGCCGTGGAAGATGAACAGGTCGGTGCCCATGCGCTCGGTGAGCGCGGGCGAGGTGAGGTGGTTCTTGACGTCGGCGTAGCCGACGCGCGCGGGAATGCCGACCGCGCGTGCGCAGGCCGCGAGCAGAGCCGCCTTCGGCACGCACCAGCCCTCGCCCTGCTCGAGGCAGGCCGAAGCGCGATAGGCTTCGTCGCGCAGGAAGTTCTGGAAGGGGTTGTAGCGCACGCGGTCGCGCACCGCGTAGTACAGGGCCACCGCGCGCTCGCGCGGGCTCGCGCCCCGCGCGTGCTCCGCGGCGAAGGTGATGACCGCCGGATGGTCGCTGTCGACGAAGCGGCCTGGCCGCAGGTAGGTGTCCACCTCAGCGGTCCAGCTTCATCAGCCGCCGTGTGCCGGCGAACAGCGCACTCGACGGGTTACCCAATGCGTCCATGATCGAGAAATGGTTGTCCTGCGGCATCGGGATGTCGAAATTGACGATGCTGCGCCAGCGCTTGGCGAGCAGGCTGTTCTGGCGCTGGAACTCCGAGCTCTCGCGTCCACCGACACAGGTCGCCACCGGCGCACGCGTCGCAGGCGGCAAATAGGCGGGCGAGACCTTCAGCGCGGATTCCTCGTCGAGGCGCAGGTCGGGCTGCAGGAAGTCGCAGTGCTGCAGTGGGCGCAAGTCGTACAGACCGCTGATGGTCAGGCCACCCTTGAACAGATCCTTCGGCAGCCGCGCGTCGTACACCGGCCACAGCGCGCACATCAGCATCGCCGTCAGGTGGCCACCCGCCGAGTGGCCGGCGACGTAGAGCCGGTCCTGGTCCATGCCATAGTCCTCGCAGTGCAGCCACAGCCAGCGGCTCGCACGCAGCATCTGACGCACGATGTCCTCGATGTTCACCTGCGGGCAGAGATCGTAATTGACGATCGCGAGCGACACGCCGGCGTCGACCCAGGCCGGCGCGAGGTAGGAAAAATCGCGCTTGTCGAGCGAGCGCCAGTACCCGCCATGAATGAACATCATGCAGCTGCCGTCGCCCTTGCGCGCCGGGAAGATGTCGACCGTCTCGCCCGGCGCGTCACCATAGCGCCGGTCGAGGTAGCAGATCATGGTATTGCGTGCGCTCGCCGAGCGTTCTGCCCAGCGCGCGAAATACTGCGCGTGATCCGGGACAAGCGCGCGGTTGTTGTACTCGCGGGAGAAGAAGGTGGCGTCTTCGGTCATCGTTTCCTTATGCGCTGCGTTGTTCACGCCACAGGCCAAGGGCAGCCTGCGCCGGGCGGTCGGAGTACGAAAACAGCACGCAGCCTTCCTCGGCCGCGATCTCGAGCGGGTACCAGGACGGCACGACAAACGTGTCGCGAGGCCCGAAGGCGAAGGTCGCATCGCCGACGATCGCCTCGCCCGTGCCCTCGACCACCGAGTACACCGTGCCGTCGGTCGAACGGTAGGGGCGCGTGCGAAAGCCTTTCGGCAGCAGCTGGATAAAGCTGCCGATGGTCGGCATGGCAAAGGCCCCGGTCAGCGGGTTGATGAACTGCATCTTCCAGCCGTGGCAGGCATCCGGATCGCCTGCGCGCGAGAGGACCTCCAGCACCTCGCGGCTGCGCGCGTAGGGATAGCTGAACACCGGCGAAGTCTTGGCCGTCGGCAGCGGACCGAGCGGCACCATGTTCGCCCCGTAGCGCGCCTGCGCGTCGCCCTCGCCACGCGTCACCGGCTGCACGTCCTCCGGGTAGTTCTCGGCGAACTGCGCGGTGAAGAACGACACCATCGGGATGTCCAGCCCGTCCATCCACACGACCGGCTCGCTGCCCGGATTGCCGTGGTCGTGCCAGGTCCACGGCGGCGTGATGATGAAATCGCCGGGGTGCATCGTCACCCGCTCGCCGTCGACCGCAGTGTAGGCGCCAGAGCCCTCAACGATGAAGCGCAGCGCCGATTGCGTGTGGCGGTGGCTCGGCGCCACCTCGCCCGGCAGGATCAGTTGCAGTCCGCAATACAGGCTGCGGGTAATCGACGAGCTGCCGCGCATTCCCGGGTTTTCGAGGATCAGCACGCGACGGATCGCTTCCTTCGCGGTGATCACGCGGCCCGATTCCTCGATGTAGGGGCGGATCGCCGCGTAGTTCCAGTACGCCGGCACGGCGGGTGAGTGTGGCGCCGGCGGCACGAGGTTGTGCAGCACCTCCCAGAGCGGCGTCAGGTTGTCCTTGTCCATGCGCCGATAGAACTCGGCGCGGCCCGCCGCCGCGGGCTTGGGTACGCTTGCCATGGGAATCTCGCTCTGCCGAAGTGCGTGATTGGGCGAAGATTCTCGCCAATTCGGCGCGGCGGTGCAAAGGCCGTTCGCTGACTTGAATGCCGCGCGGCGACGGCCTCCGGGCACCACTCCTCGCGTCCTGGTCAATCCCGGGCGGCGTCTCCCTGGGGCGGCCGATCGTCGGGCTCGCGGGACAGCGCCACCTGGCGTATGCGCCTGACGCAGCTGCGTGGTCAAATGGGACAGTTGTCATGCCCGGCGCCGACAGCGAGTGCCGAGGCGAACCGGAGGGGGGTTGAATGCACTGCCCGCAGTGCGGACAGGACAATCCGTCCGGCGCCCGTTTCTGCAACCAATGCGGCGCCGGTCTTACCCAGGGACGGGAGGCCGAGCGCCGCCAGTTGACCGTCATGTTCTGTGACCTCGCCGATTCGACCGCGCTCTCGGCGCGGTTCGATCCGGAGGTGCTGCGCGAGCTGCTCGCCGCCTACCAGGCAGCCGCCGGGTCGGCCATCGCGCGCCACGACGGTCATGTCGCACAGTATCTCGGCGACGGCCTGCTGGTGTACTTCGGCTTTCCGCAGGCGCACGAAGACGCTGCCGCACGCGCGGTGCGTGCTGGCCTGGGCATACTTGAGGCACTTGCAGCACTCAACGCCAACGCGTCGGACACCCGGCTTCCGGTGCTGCGCGCGCGTATCGGCGTTCACACGGGGCCGGTCGTGGTGAGTGAGGTCGGCAGCGGGCCGCGGCGCGAGCAGCTCGCTCTGGGCGAGACGCCAAACGTGGCGGCCCGGCTGCAGGCGCTCGCCGAACCGGGCTGCGTCGTGATCAGTGCTGCGACGCACCGCCTCGTGCGGGACGCGTTTGCCTGTCGCGACCTCGGCCAACATGCGCTGAAAGGCCTGCCGCAGCCCGTTCACGCCTGGCAGGTCACCCATGCGGCGCAGGCGGCGCCGAGTGCGACAGCGATACCGCCGCTGGTCGGGCGCGAGCGCGAACGCACCCTACTGGCCGAGCATTGGCGCCGCGCGCTGCAGGGCGGGGGTCACGGCGTGCTGCTGCAGGGCGAGCCCGGCATGGGCAAGACACGGCTGTCACGCGCCTTGCGCGAGGAGGCATTGCGCGTCGGCGGGCGCGTTTTCGAGGCGCGCTGCTCGCACTATCACCCGGGCAGCCCGTTTCACCCAATAGCGGAGATGATTGCGCGGGCAATCGACTACGAACCGGAGCGCACCGAAGAGGCGGTCGAGGCGCTCGAATCGATCATCGGCGGGTTTGCCATTGCGCCGCGCACGGTAGTGCCCTACCTCGCCGGACTGCTGTCGCTGCCGCTGCCCGAGCGGCTGGCGCTGCCAGTGCTGAGTGCGCAGGCCCTGCGCGAGCGGACATTCGAGGCGCTGCTCGGCCTGATCGGCGCGATCGCGTCCGCGCAGCCGTTGCTGCTGGTCATCGAGGATCTGCAATGGTCGGACCCGTCGACGCTCGAGCTTGTTGGTCGCGCGCTCGAGCGCTACCCCTCGGCGCGCCTGCTGCTGCTCTGTACGGCGCGCTCCGAATTCGCGCCGTCACCGCGGTTGCCCTTCGAGCGGCTCGAGCTCGGCCGCTGTCCCGACGCAGTGCTCGAGGCGCTGGTGCGCAGTTTCGCCCAGGCGGACCCCTTGCCGGACACGGTCGTCGCCGGCATCGTCGCACGCGCCGACGGCGTGCCACTGTTTGCCGAGGAACTCGCGCGGGCGGTGTGCGAAACCGGCAGTTTCGAGATTCCCGCAACCCTGCAGGATCTGCTGATGGCGCGGCTCGATCGCCTTGGAACCGCGAAGCCGGTCGCGCAACAGGCGGCGGTCATCGGACGGCGCTTTTCGTTCGGCCTGCTGCGCGCCGTGACCGCGCTGGAGGCGGGTCCTCTCGCCGAGGCGCTCGAGCATGCGGCGCAGGTCGGTCTGGTCTCGGGTCATGGCGTGCCGCCCGAAGCGCGCTATGCATTCCGCCACGCGCTGTTCGAGGACATCGCCTACCAGTCGATGCTGCGCAGCACGCGCCAGCAGATGCACCGGCGCGTGGCGGAGGCGATTTTGCAGGTCGAGCCGCAGACCGCGGAAACCCAGCCGGAGGTGCTCGCCCACCACTACACCGAGGCCGCGCTGCTGGGCGAGGCGGTCACGTACTGGCTGATGGCCGGGCGGCGTGCGCTCGCGCGCTCGGCCTGCATTGAGGCGGTCGCGCACGTGCGACGCGGCCTCGAGCTTGTGCAGAGCCTGCCTGCCGAGAGCGCGCGCCTCGCGCGCGAGCTCGAACTGCAGCTCGTCCTTGCGCCGGCGCTGATGGCGGTGCGCGGCGCGGTGGCCAACGAGGTCGAACAGGCGTATGCCCAGGCTGGCGCCTTGTGCCGGCAGTTGGGCAGCACGCCAAAGCTGCTCGTCCCCCTGTGGGGGCTGTGGGCTTACGCGTTGATGCGCGCGCGCTACGGGGAGGCGCGTGCATTGGCCGCGCAACTTGAGCAACTGGCTGAGCAAAGCAGGGCGCCGGGTCCGGCGCTGGTCGCCGCCGAGACGCTCGGCATGACGCTGTTCTACCAGGGCGATTTCGCGGCGGCACTGGCTGCCCTGCGGCGCGGCCTGGCGCTGTACCGCCGCCCGCCGGAAGGGCAGGCGCGCCAAGCGCGCGGCGTGCACGACCCGGGCGTCATGTGCCACGCGTTCGAAATGCTCGTGTTGTGGCTCTCGGGCCAGAGCGCGGCGGCAATCGACAGCCTTGCCCGCCTGCATGCGCTCGATGGCGTACTCGAGCCGTACGACCGCGCCTTCACGCGCTGCGCCTTCGCGGTGCTGAATCAGTGTCAGCAGGATGCGGCGGCCGTGGCCGCGCATGCGGCCGACGCGCTCGCGATCTCGCGCGAGCAGGGTTTTCCCACCTGGGCGGCGATGGCCCGCGTGCTACAGGGCTGGGCGCTCGCGCAACAGGGGCGCGCGGACGAAGGTGTCGCGCTCGCACGCCGCGGCTGCGCCGCGTGGGACGCGACCGGTGCGCAGAATCTGCGGCCCTACTTTCGCGCCCTGCTCGCCGACGCAAACCTGGCGGCCGGGCAGGGCGAGGCGGCGCTGGGGGCGCTGGACGAGGCGCTCGCGGCGATCGAGGCGGGCGGCGAGCGCTGGTGGGAAGCGGAGGTGCATCGGCTGCGCGGCGAAGTGCTGCTCGCCCTCGAGCCGGGACGGCGCGACGCGGCAGAGGAGAGTCTGCAGCGAGCGCTGCGCGCCGCCAGAGCCCAGGGCGCGCGGGCCTTCGAAGCGCGCGCCGAGAGCAGCCTTGCGAGGGTAGCGGCATGAACCAGGAAAAACATCGGCTGATCTTCGCGCTGATCACCATTGGCATGGTGGTCGCGTTCAATGTCACGGGAGCGCTGACCGGGGCGGGCTGGAAGCTCGCCACCGGAAGCACGGCCTTCACGCTCCTCGTGATGCTCGTCTGGCAGGCCCGCACGCGCGACCCGGTATTCGGGCGCTGGCTGCTGATCGGGCTGATCGGGGGCTGGATCGAGATCACGACCGATGCCTGGCTGGTCGCGCACACCCAGACGCTGCTCTATCCGGCCGGCGAGCCGCTGGTGTGGGATTCCCCGCTCTACATGCCGTTTGCCTGGATGATCGTGCTGGCGCAGACCGGCACCATTGCCACCTGGCTCGGCCAGCGCCTGCCGCTCGCCGCGGCGATGCTCCTCACGGGCCTGCTCGGCGGCATCTCGATTCCGCTCTACGAGCTGCTCGCGCACTACGCGAATTACTGGACGTATACGCGCACGCCGATGATCCTGCACGCGCCGTTCTACATCATCGTTTCCGAGTTCCTGCTGACGCTGCCGCTGCCTTGGATCGGGCGGCTCGCGCTGCGCTCGGCGTGGCCCTACAGCCTTCTGCTGGGCGCTCTGGTCGGCGTACTGATGTTCCCTGCGGTGCTCATCGCCTGGTGGCTGGTGGGCCCCTGCGAAGGCGCCATCGTCCAGTTCAGTTGCACGGGGTGACGCGCATGCGGGCCTGGGACGAAGAAGAACTCAACCGCATGCGCGACGTCGGCGATCCGCTCGCCGACGAGACCGTCGCCGAACTGGTTGCCCATTCCGGCGAAGACCAGATCGATCGTGCCTTCGCGCACATGCGGCGGACAGACATGGATCTGCCCAAGGATGCGCCGGCGCCGCTGCGGCGCTTTGTCGAGGCGACCGCACGCGTTCCGGCCGGCACGGATGCGGCGCGTATCAAGCGCGGCGCCGAGCTGTTTCTCGACAACGCAACGCTCGCGGCGCTCGCGTTGCTGGCGAAGAGCCTTCCCGCGGGTTACGCGTCGCCGCGCCTGACGCAGATTTTGCATTTCACCGGCAATCTCGAGCGCCATCCCTACCGTCGCGTGCTGGGCGTGTTGCAGATGCTGGTCAACATCACGCAGGACGGCGCCTTTCGCGACAGCGGCCTGGCCATCGTCACCGGACAGAAGCTGCGCCTGTTGCATGCCGGTGTGCGGCACGTGGTGCGCAACAGCTTCCCTGCCTATGCGGCAAGGTTCGGCACGCCGATCTGTCAGGAGGATCTCGTCTACACCATCGTCACGTTCTCACACCATGTCATCGAGGCGCTGGGCGCCTTCAGGGCGCCGCGGTACGCGGCCCTCGCGGAGGATTATTTTTACCTCTGGCGCGTGTACGGCGAGCTGCAGGGTATCCGGCCCGAATGGATGCCTCAGTCGCTCGAGGACGCCGGTGCATTCAGTGACGCCTATGCACGGAGAAACTTCGTCGAGGCGAAGGACAATCCCGAGGGTGTGGAGCTGACGCAGGCCGACCTGCGCATGATGCGCGAGCTCCTGCCGCGCTGGCTGCGGGCGCTCGGTTTCGGCGCGCTGCCGAAGCTGATGATGGCGCGCCTGCTGGGCCCCGAAGCCGCCGCGCGCGTCGGCGTCAGACGCCACCCCGGTCACTACTTTCTCGAGTGGCTGCTGCTCGAGGCGCCGATTCTGTGGCGCAAGCTGTGGAAGCACCTCGCGCCGAGCCACGCGGCGCATGATGCTGTGTCGCGACTGTTCTTCGAGGCGCTGATCGCGCGCGCCTGGAAGGGCGAAGTGTTCTATACGGTGCCCTTGACGCGGCAGGACCTGCAGAAACTTGCCTGAGCGCGATCCGTCAGCCGAGATCCTTGACCATGAACGCCGCGCTCGCCGGACAGAGCGCGGCAAACTCGGGCGCGGCGCGGATCGCGTCGGGTGCCATGTCGCGCGTGACGCCGCGATAGCCTAGGCGTTCGAAGAAGCGCGCCGCCGTCGTCGTCAGCAGATAGATGCGGCGTGCGCCCTCGGCGTGCGCATGTGCCTCGAGCGCGGCAACGAGTGCCTTGCCGCAGCCCTGACCGCGCGCCTGCTCGTCGACGGCGAGCGAGCGCAGCAGCGCATCGCGGCCGTGCAGCTCGACACCGCCGACGCCGAGTGTCGCGTCCTGCGCGCCACAGCCAAAAAAATGCTCGAGATGCTCCGGCGTCAGGTCGTCGAGCGGAAGCGTCGCCGCGGATAGCAGACGGCGCACATCGCGCGCCGAGGGACGTCGAAAGATCTGCACGGCCCGTCCCTCAGCCGGCAGCCGGCAGGCCGTCGAAGAACTCGACCTGCCCGGTCTCCAGCGCGTACTCCGCGCCGACGACGAGCAGCTTGCCGCTCTCGATCAGCTCTTCGAGGATCTGCGAGCCATGGCGCAGGAAATTGGCCGAGACGCGCACGTTGGCGCGCACCGCCTGACGGGCGAGCGCTTCGCGGTCGCGGCTGAGCTCGGTTTCCAGCAGCGCCTCGACTGCCGGGCGGATGCGATCGACGATCGAGCGCAGATTGCGGGACTGGTTTTCGCTCGGCCGCTGCAGCTCGTCGAGCGTCGCCTGTACGGCGCCGCAGCGCGTATGGCCGAGCACCACCACCAGCGGCGTGCCGAACTGCGCGGCGGCGAACTCGACGCTACCGACCTGCGAGGCAGCCACGATGTTGCCGGCAACGCGGATCACGAACAGGTCGCCGAGGCCCTGGTCGAAGACCAGCTCCACCGGCACGCGCGAGTCAGAGCAGCCGAGAATGACGGCGAACGGCTTCTGGCCTGCGACAAACTCGCTGCGCCGCGTTTGGCTAGTCAGCGTATCGAGGCTGCGCACACCGGCGACGAAGCGGCGGTTGCCTTCGCGCAGGCGCTTCAATGCTTCTAGGGCGGCGGTCATGGGCGCTATCCTAAACTGCGCTGCGAGCTCAGTGTCGCGCACGCCGGCGCTCGACCCAGCGCGACATCAGCTCCATCGCGATCCACGAGGCGGCGGCGCAGGCGATGAGGGACCATTCGGCCGCCGGCCAGCCGGCATGGTCGACAATCAGCGCGAACAACGTGGGCGAAGCGGCGTTGACCACGAGGATCGGCGTTGCGAGGATGCCGAGCACGGTGCCGTAGCCGGTCACGCCGAACAGGGCGAGCGGCACGGCGCCGCGCACGATGGTGATCACGCCCTGCGAGGCCCCCATCAGCACGGTGAACAGCACGATCGCCGTGAGATTGCCGCCCGAGAGCAGCAGAGTGAGAAAGGACACGGGCAGCACGCCGATGGCGATGCGCGCCACGGTCATGGCGCGCAGATTGCGGCCGAAGACGATCTCGACCAACCGCCCGCCGAACTGCGCAAAGCCCTTCATCGAGGCGACCCACACCGCGGCTGCGGTCGCCAGTCCGGCCGCTTCCAGCAGCGGCACCAGCTGCACGGTGACGACGCCGAACACGAAACCGTTGAGCGACATGATGAGCGCGAACAGGACGATGGCGATCCGCCGCGTGCGGCCCTCGAGCGGCGGACCGTCGCGCGCGGTTTGCCCCGCGCTGACGCTGCTGTCGGCCGCGTGCGCGTGCTCGCGGCGGGCGAGACCGAGCCAGTGCAACGGCAGGCAAACCGCGAGATTGATTACCGCGAAGAGCTCGAGCGTTGCGCGCCAGCCGAGCAGCTCGTTCAGGTAGTGGCCGACGACCCAGAACACGGAAGAGGCGAAGGCACCGAACAGCGTCAGGTAGGAGATCGCGCGCCGGCCGCGCGAAGGCACGACCTGCACCAGCGCCGCCATCGCCGCGTCGTATAGGCACAGGCGCATGCCGACGCCGAGGAACACCCAGGCGGCGAGGTAGGCCTCCTCGCCGCGGACCTGGGAAAGCAGATAAAGCCCCGCCGACACCAGCACCGTGCCGATCGACATCACGCCGCGCGCGCCGTAACGGTCGATGGCGCGTCCGACCCAGGTCGACACCAGTCCCATTGCCAGCAGCGCCGCGGTGAAACCGAAGTAGATCAGGCTGCGGCTCCAGCCGGTGTCTTCGGCGATCGGATTGGCGAGCACGCCGAGGCAGTAGTAGCTCGTGCCCCAGCCGGTGATCTGCGTGATGCCGAGCGCGCAGACCGCGGCGAACATCGGATCGGCGAGGCGCGCGCGCCAGCCGGGAGTCGCGGCAACGTCGGGTGGCGAGGACATGGGGCGGAGCGAAAGGCGGCATCATCACCCGCGCAGCACGTAACGCGGGCGACCGTTTCGCAGCTGCGCGGTACGCTAGACCACCGGCTTCAGCCAGGTGACCGGCTTGCCGAGCTGCTGCGACAGCGCCTTGGCCTCGGGGTCGGCGAGCGCCGCCTCGCGCGCGCGACGGATGGCCGCGGCCTGCTCGCGCGGGTCCGCGGTCGACGGGTTGTCGACCAGCGCGTCGAAGATGGCGAGGAAGTTCGCCTTGCCGCGCCGATGCGTCTCGCCGTAGCCCTTGAGCAGCCCGGCGCAGGCTGCGATCTCTAGGGCGAGCGCCGTGTCGCGCGCCGCCGCCCCGCGCAGTGCCGTGAGCCAGCGCTCGATGAGCGCCTGCTCGTCCGCGTAGCGCAGGCTGCGCGGCCGCCAGGGCCTGAGCCTGGCGAGCGCGCGCACCAGCAGGTAGCCGAACACGCCCGAGGTCTTGACGTGCATGCCGACGTTGTAGGCGTCGAGCTTGCCGCGCCGCTCGGCCCAGGCCACCAGCTTGCGGCCGAGCGCGACGGGCAGCAGCGAAGCCACTTCCTCGACACCCGGCTTGAGGTAATCGATCACCACCACTGGTTCGCCGTCCCTGGCGCCGACTTCACGCCGCACGCGCGCGAAGCGGCTGGCGCGCGTCTTCAGGTCGGCCACGCGGATGATGTCCTCGTAGCTCATCCACAGCGCGAGCTGGCGCGCCACCTCGGCGGCGAGCGCCGTGTCCTCGAGGTCCAGCGCCGCAAGCCGATCGCGATAGAGGCGGGCGTAGGCCTCATCCTGGTAGTCGCGCAGCCGCTCGACGCCGAGCGCGACGACCTCCTGCAGCTCGGTGGCGCGCTTCACCGGCGCGGGCACGGGCGGCGCCGCGCGCGTCCCCGCGGCGATTTCGTGGCCCGCGGCGAAGCCGCGCAGGCTCGCTTCGGCGCCGCGCCCGCCACGGCGGATCGCAGCCTCGCAGACCTCGCGCGGCAGGGGCAGCGCGCCCGAGCCGATCATGGCGCCGAACAGCACGGCGTTGATCACGGTACCGTGCTCCTGCGCCAGCGCGCGCATGTCGAACAGCACGGCCTTCTTCGCCAGGCGCTCGGCGGCCTCGCGCACCCGCGTCGCGTCGAAGCGGCCGTCAGCCATCTGCATCTTCTCCATCGTTGCGTAGATGCGGTGGGTCGAAGCGACGAGCGTGGTGCGTTCCGGGCTGACGAAGCCGTTCTGCATCGCGCGCCCGGCCTCGACGAATTCCGAGGACACCATGACGTCGACGTTGCCGGGCGAGGGCGTGAGCGCCATGATCGGCTCGCGGCCGTCGAGCGACTCGCGCTGTGCCGGGTAGATCTCGAGGTAGTAGGTGGTTGCGCCGGTGCGCTGCGCGACGCCCGGGATCGAGGTGCTCTGCGCCGGGAAGCCGCAGGCGGTCGCCGCGTCGATCAGCCAGTCGGCCATGACGCCACCGCCTTCGCCGCCGAGCGCTGCGATCAGGATGGTGAGCGTGCGTTCCGGAAGGGTCGTCGTCATGCCAACCAGCCTCTGACGGTGGAACGGATGCCGTCGAGCAGCCGGTCCCAGGGTTTGGGGTTCTGCACCACCTCGGCGCGGTAGAACGACGGGCACAGCACCGCGGCATGGGCGTTCTCGCCGCACAGGCCGCAGCCGACGCAGCCTTCGATCACGGTGGCCACAGGCTCGCGGCGCAGCGCATCGGGGTTGTCCTTGATGGTGAGCGTCGGACAGCCCGAGAGGCGGATGCAGGAATGGTCGCCCGTGCAGGTATCCTCGTCGACGCCGTACTTGACGCGCACCAG
>JBFFEY010000036.1:0-29940 GCA_041558415.1 Burkholderiales bacterium
GCTGCTCGCCGCGCCGAACTGCCCGTCGGGGAGGATGGACCTGCTGCTGATGCCGGACCAGATGATGCTGCAGATCCACGAGTCGATCGGTCATCCGCTCGAGCTCGACCGCATCCTGGGCGACGAGCGCAACTACGCCGGTACCAGCTTCGTCACGCCGGAGATGTTCGGGTCCTACCGCTACGGCTCGCCGCTGCTCAACGTCAGCCACGATCCGACGCGCGCCGAGGAATTCGCGAGCTTTCGCTGGGACGACGACGGCGCGCCGGCGGAAAAGGTCTGGCTGATCCGCGACGGCATCCTGGTCGCGCCGCTCGGCGCGCGCCTGTCGCAGGCGCGCGCGCAATTGCGCGGCACGGCGAACGCGCGCGCCAGCAACTGGAACCGGCCGCCGATCGACCGCATGGCCAACCTGAACGTCGAGCCCGGGGCCAGCACGCTCGAGGACATGATTGCCGCCATCGAACAGGGCGTGCTCATGCGCACGAACGTGTCCTGGTCGATCGACGACGCGCGCAACAAGTTCCAGTTCGGATGCGAGTGGGGCGAGCGCATCGAAAACGGCCGGCGCGCCGGCGTGGTGAAGAACCCGAACTACCGCGGCGTGTCGGCGACCTTCTGGAGGAGCCTCAGGATGGTGGGCGATGCCGCCACCTTCGAAGTGCACGGCACGCTGAACTGCGGCAAGGGCGAGCCGAACCAGGCGGTGCACTGCGGCCACGCCGCGCCGGCCTGCCTGTTCGGCGGCGTCGAGGTGTTCGGCGGCGGATGAAGGACGCGTTCTACGATCTCGCCGCGCAGCTCGAGCGCGGACTACGGGCGGGCGAGGTGCTGCTGCTCGGGCTGGACGCAGAGCGCTCCGACTTCGTGCGCTTCAACCGCGGCCGGGTGCGCCAGGCGGGCAGCGTCGAGCAGCGCACGCTCGAAGTGCGGTTGCTCGCCGCCGGGCGGCAGGCCTCGGCAACGCTCGAGCTGGGCGACGGCGGGGGGGACTTCGAACAGGCGCAGGATGCGCTCGGCGCGCTGCGCGAGGCGTTCGAGGGGCTGCCGGAGGACCCCTGGCTTCTGATCAACGAGACCCCCGCGTCGAGCGACAGCGAGCGGCGCGGCACGCTGCCGGCGGCCGACGCGGTGGTCGAGCAGGTGGTCGGCGCGGCAAGCGAGCGCGACCTGGTCGGCCTCTACGCCGGCGGCACGGTTTATCGCGGCTTTGCCAATTCGCTCGGCCAGCGCAACTGGCACGCGGTCGACAGCTTCAATTTCGACTGGAGCCTGCACGCGCCGTCGGGCCAGGCGGTGAAGTACGCCAGCGCCGGTTTCGACTGGGACGCGGCGGCGCTGGCCGCGCAGCTCGACACCGCGGCCGCGGCGCTCGCGCGGCTCGCTGCCCCGCCGCGCCGGCTGGCGCCCGGCGAGTATCGCGCCTACCTCGCGCCGCGCGCGATGGAGGAGCTGATGGGGCTGCTCGCCTGGGACGGCTTCTCGGCCCGCGCGCAGGCCACCAAGCAAAGCCCGCTGCTGCGCATGGCGCAGGGCGCGCAGCTCTCGCCGGCGCTGACGGTCGTCGAAAACTGCGCCGCAGGCATTGCGCCGCCGTTCCAGGAAGACGGTTTCGTCCGGCCGCCGCGGCTGACGCTGATCGACGGCGGGCGCCTCGGCGCGACGCTGGTGGCGCCGCGCACCGCGAAGGAGTACCGCCTCGAGCCGAACGGCGCCGACGCCGGCGAGGCGCCGGAGTCGCTCGAGCTGGCCGCCGGCACGCTGCCGCAGGCCGACGCGCTCGCCGCGCTCGACACCGGGCTCTACGTCAGCAACCTCTGGTACCTGAACTACTCGGACCGCGCCGCCGGGCGCATCACCGGCATGACGCGCTTCGCCACCTTCTGGGTCGAGGGCGGGCGCATCGTCGCGCCGGTCGACGCGATGCGCTTCGACGACACGCTCTACCGCATGCTGGGCGAAAACCTCGAGGCGCTCACCGCAGAGCGCGAGCTGCTGCTCGATCCTTCGACCTACGAGGGGCGCTCGACCGCCAGTGCGCGGCTGCCGGGGGCGCTGCTGCGGGCGCTAAGATTCACGCTATGAGCGATCCCCGCAGCGTGCGCGACATCCTCGCCGGCCGCGCGCCGCAGGACGCGCCGGTCACGGTGCGCGGCTGGGTGCGCACGCGGCGCGACTCGAAGGCGGGGTTTTCCTTCGTCAACGTCTCCGACGGCTCGGCTTTCCACCCGCTGCAGGTGGTGGCGCCGAGCACGCTGCCGAACTACGCCAGCGAAATCCTGCACCTCACCAGCGGCTGCGCGGTCGAGGCGACCGGCAGCGTGGTGCCGTCGCCCGCCAAGGGCCAGCCCTTCGAGATGCAGGCGAGCCGCGTGACCGTCGTCGGCTGGGTCGACGACCCGGACAGCTACCCGATCCAGCCCAAGCCCCACACGCTCGAATTCCTGCGCGAGGTCGCGCACCTGCGCCCGCGCACCAACGTCATCGGCGCGGCGACGCGCGTGCGGCATACGCTGGCGCAGGCGATCCACCGCTTCTTCCACGCGCGCGACTTCTTCTGGGTCAACACGCCGATCATCACCTCGTCGGACGCGGAAGGCGCGGGCGAGCTGTTCCGCGTCTCGACGCTCGACCTGGCCAACCTGCCGCGCACGCCGGAGGGCAAGGTCGACTACAGCCAGGACTTCTTCGGCCGCGAAGCCTTCCTCACCGTTTCGGGCCAGCTAAACGTCGAGGCCTACTGCCTGGCGCTGTCCAGGGTCTACACCTTCGGGCCGACCTTCCGCGCCGAGAACTCCAACACCAGCCGCCATCTGGCGGAATTCTGGATGATCGAGCCGGAGATCGCCTTTGCCGGGCTCGACGAGAACGCCGCGCTCGCCGAGGCGCTCATCAAGAGCGTGTTCCGCGCGCTGCTCGAGGAGCGCGCCGAGGACATGGCGTTTTTCGAGCAGCGCGTCGAAAAGGGCCTGCTCGCCAAGCTGGAAGGCATCGTCGCGGCGGAATTCGCGCGCATGGACTACGGCGAGGCGATCGCGGTGCTCGAGCGCGCGAAGCAGAAATTCGAATTCCCGGTGCGCTGGGGCGCCGACCTGCAGTCCGAGCACGAGCGCTACCTGACCGAGCAGCACGCCCGGCGCCCGGTCATCGTCACCAACTACCCGAAGGAGATCAAGGCCTTCTACATGCGGCTGAACGACGACGGCCGCACGGTGGCGGCGATGGACGTGCTCGCGCCGGGCATCGGCGAGATCGTCGGCGGCAGCCAGCGCGAGGAGCGCCTCGCGGTGCTCGACGCGCGCATGGCCGAGCTCGGCGTCGATGCCGCGCACTACGGCTGGTACCGCGACCTGCGCCGCTACGGCACGGTGCCGCATGCCGGCTTCGGCCTCGGCTTCGAGCGCACGCTCGCCTACGCCACGGGGCTCGCCAACGTGCGCGACGCGATTCCCTACCCGCGCACCTCGGGCAGCGTCAAGTACTGAGTCTTCGAAAACGCAGGCAGTTGCAGGCGGGGTCTGCAGGCGGGGTCTGACCCCTAGGACGCGGGCGTGAAGACGAGGAAGTACTGGTTCGGCAGGAAGTCATGCGCCGCGATGCGGCGGTAGCCGGCCTGCGCCATTTCCTTTTCCACCGCCTCGGGCGCGAGGCGGCCGCTCACCGGCGGGCCGGTGGGCGAATCGAGTTTGAAGTCGATGATCGCGACGCGCCCGCCGGGCCGCAGCCGCTCGCGCAGGCGCGCAAAATACTCCGGGCGCGCGCCGATGTGGTGATAGGTGTTGACCAGCAGCACCAGGTCGACGGGCTCGGGCAGGCGCGGGTCGTCGGCCGCCGCAACGATGGCCCTGAGGTTGGCGAGCTGTTCCTTCGCCGCGCGCGCGTTCAGGTACTTCACCATGTCCGGCTCGAGGTCGGCGCCGGTGACCCCGCCCTGCGGCACCGCGCGCGCCAGGCGCACCGCGAAGTAGCCGGTGCCCGAGCCGATGTCGGCGACGCGCGCGTCGGGCGCGAGGGCGAGCGCGGCGACGACCTGGTCGGGCTTCTGCCATTGGTCGCGCGCCGGATCGTCGAACACCTGCGCCCAGCGCTCGGCGTCGCCGAAATGCCGGTGCATCGGCTGATGGCCGTGCTGCGCGAGCGCGAGCGAGGCGCCGAGCGCGGCAGCGAATGCGGCGAGGAGAGCAAGCAGGCGCTGCATGGACTGATCCGGTGGCTGCGAGAGGCGAAATGCTAGCAGGCGCGGGCGTAGCGCGAATTGGCTAAGCTTCGCCCGGTGCAGCCTATCATTTCGATCGCCGACCTCTCGAAGACCTATGCCACCGGGCAGCAGGCGCTCAGGAACGTCAGCCTCGAGATCCGCCGCGGCGAGATCTTCGGCCTGCTCGGCCCGAACGGCGCCGGCAAGACGACGCTGATCGGCGCGGTCTGCGGCATCGTCAGGCCCACCGCCGGCCGCGTGACGGTCGCCGGACACGACATCCTGCGCGACTGGCGCGCGGCGCGATCGATGATCGGGCTGGTGCCGCAGGAGCTCACCAACAACGCCTTCGACTCGGTGTGGGGCACGGTGCGCTTCAGCCGCGGGCTGTTCGGCAAGGCGCCGGATGCGGCGCGCCTGCGCCGCGTGCTCGAGGACCTCTCGCTCTGGGAGCGGCGCGACAGCAAGGTGATGACGCTCTCGGGCGGCATGAAGCGGCGCATGCTGATCGCCAAGGCGCTGGCGCACGATCCGCAGATTCTCTTCCTCGACGAGCCGACCGCGGGCGTCGACGTCGAGCTGCGCCAGGGCATGTGGCAGGCGGTGCGCCGGCTGCGCGAGGCCGGGGTCACCATCATCCTCACCACGCACTACATCGAGGAAGCCGAGCTGATGGCCGACCGCATCGGCGTCATCAACCACGGCGAGATCGTGGTGGTCGACGACAAGGCCGCGCTGATGCAGCGCCTCGGACGCAAGCAATTGACGCTCGAGCTGCAGGCGCCGCTCGCGGCCGTGCCGGCGGCGCTCGCCGCGCGCGGCCTGACGCTCTCCGCCGGCGGGCGCGAGCTGGTCTACACCTACGATGCGCAGGCCGAGGCGAGCGGCATCGCCGACCTGCTCGGCCAGCTGGAGGCCGTCGGCATCGGCTTTCGCGATCTGCGCACCAGGCAGAGTTCGCTCGAGGACATCTTCGTCGACCTGGTGCGGGAGCGGCAGTGAACCTGCACGCGATCCGCGCGATCTATCTGTACGAAATGGCGCGTACCGGGAGGACGCTCTTGCAGAGCATCGTCGCGCCGGTGGTGACGACCTCGCTGTACTTCATCGTTTTCGGCGCGGCGATCGGCACGCGCATCGCCGAGATCGAGGGCGTCGCCTACGGCGCGTTCATCGTGCCGGGCCTGGTCATGCTGATGCTGCTCACGCAGAGCGTGTCGAACGCGTCCTTCGGCATCTTCATGCCGCGCTTCACCGGCACGTTCTACGAGATTCTGTCGGCGCCGGTGTCGGCGCTCGAGATCGTGGTGGGCTACGTCGGCGCGGCGGCGACCAAGTCGCTGATCCTCGGCCTCATCATCCTGGCCACGGCGAGCCTGTTCGTGCCGCTGAGGATCGCGCATCCGGGCTGGATGCTCGCCTTCCTGCTGCTCACCGCGGTGACCTTCAGCCTGCTTGGGTTCATCATCGGCATCTGGGCCGAGGGCTTCGAGCAGCTGCAGTTCGTGCCGCTGCTCGTCATCACGCCGCTCACCTTCCTCGGCGGCACCTTCTACTCGATCGACGTGCTGCCGCCCGCCTGGCAGACGGTGACGTTGTTCAACCCGGTGGTCTACCTGGTGAGCGGGTTTCGCTGTAGCTTTTACGAGATTGCCGACGTGCACGTCGGCGTCAGTCTCGCGATGACCGCCGCCTTCCTCGCGGCCTGCCTGGTCGCGGTGTGGTGGATCTTCAAAACGGGCTACCGCCTCAAGGCCTAGCTTGGGCATAATGCGGCGAGGAGGAGGTCAGTCATGAAGCCGTCGGCGTTCGCCTACGCAAGGCCGCGCGCGCTCGAGGAGGCGTTCGCGCTGCTCGACAAGCACGGAGAAAACGCAAAGCTGCTGGCGGGCGGGCAGAGTCTGCTCGCCACCCTCAACATGCGCCTTGCGGCGCCCGAGATCCTGGTCGACATCGGCGCGATCCCGGGGCTCGACGGCATTGCGGTGCAAGGCAAGAACCTGGTGATCGGCGCACGCGCCACGCACCGCGCGATCGAGCGCTCCGAGGCGGTCGCCAAGCATGCGCCGCTGCTGGCGCAGGCCGCGCCGCACATCGCGCACGTCGCGATCCGCAACGCCGGCACGCTGGGCGGCTCGCTCGCCATGGCCGATCCCGCGGCCGAGTGGCCGGCCTGCTGCATCGCGCTCGAGGCGAACATCGTCATCGCCTCGAAAAAAGGCGAGCGCCGCGTCCCGGCGGGCGAATTCTTCAAGGACCTCTACACCACGGCGCTCGGCGCCGGCGAGCTGATCACCGCGGTCGAGATCCCCTGCGCCGCAAAGGACGAGCGCCATGCCTTTCTCGAGCTGGTGCGCCGGCGCGGCGACTACGCGATCGTCGGGCTGGCGGCGCGCGCGCGCGTCAAGGGCAAGGCGCTCGCGGGCGTGCAGCTGGTGTTCCTCGGCGTCGGCGTGACGCCGGTGCAGGCGAAGGGCGCAATGGCCGCGCTCGAAGGCAAGGCGGCGGACGACGCCACGCTGCGCGCGGCACAGGCGGCGCTCGACGCGGAGCTCGCGCCGAGCGCCGACATCTACACCTCGGCCGAGGCCAAGCGCCACCTGGCGCGCGTGCTGGTGGCGCGCGCGGTCGCGGCACTCGCCGGCTGAGCGCGAAGAAAGGAGACGGGGCGTGGAACAGCAGGTTGAAGCGACCATCACGGTGAACGGCACGCGGCTGACAAGGCGCATCGAGCCGCGCATGCATCTCATCGATTTCCTGCGCGAGGAGCTCGGGCTCACGGGCTCGCACGTGTCCTGCGAGCACGGCGTGTGCGGCGCCTGCACGGTGCGCGTCGACGGCGAAATCCGGCGCGGCTGCCTGACGCTCGCGGTGCAGGCCGACGGCAAGACGGTGGACACCGTCGAAGGCCTGTCGGACTCGGGCGAGCTCGCGGTGCTGCAGCAGGCCTTCCACGAGCGGAACGCCCTGCAGTGCGGCTACTGCACGCCGGGCATGCTGCTCACGGCGCAGGCGCTGATCAAGGAGCATCCCGAGGCGACGCGCGAGGAGATCCGCGAGTTCATGTCCGGGAATCTCTGCCGCTGCACCGGCTACCAGGCGATCATCGACGCAATCGAGACGGTGCTGCGCACGCCGCGCAAGGAGGTGCTGCGATGAACGACCGCATTGACGCCGCCGCGCTCGCCCCGCAGGCCTCGGAAGTCGAGGCGCCGCCCAAACCCGACGTCGCCAGGACCGCCAAGCCCGCCAAGCCGCAGGTCGGCTACGTCGGCCAGAGCGTGCCGCGCGCCAACGCCAAGCGCCTGCTGCAGGGACGCGGCGCCTACACCGACGACCTCAAGTTCCCGCGCCTGGCGCAGGCGGTGTTCTTCCGCAGCCCGCATGCGCATGCGCGCATCAAGAAGCTCGATCTTTCCAAGGCGGCGCGCCAGCCCGGCGTGATCGCGGCCCTCGACGGCCGCGCGATCGCCGACTACTGCACGCCCTGGGTCGCGGTGCTCGGCCACCTGAAGGGCATCAAGTCGCCGCCCCAGTACGCCGTGGCGATCGACCGCGCCTGCTGGCAGGGCGAGGCCGTGGCGGCGATCGTCGCCGAGACGCGCGCCCAGGCCGAGGACGCGCTCGGCCACGTCGTCGCCGAGTGGGAGGAGCTGCCGGTGGTGACCGACATGGAGGACGCGCTGTCCAACCGCTATGTCATCCACCCCGACCTCGGCGACAACATCTGCTTTGCCCGATCGTTCGAAACGGAAGGCTTCGAGGACGCGATCAAGCAGGCCGACCTGGTCGTCGAGGAGACCTACGGCTTCGGCCGGCACACCGGCGTGACGATGGAAAGCCGCGTCATTCTGGCCGACTACAACGCCGCCGAGCACAGCCTGACCGTGTACCACGCCACGCAGGCGCCGCACATGATGCAGGACATCTTCTCGCGCCACCTCAATATCCCCGAGGCGAACGTGCGCGTGATCTGCAAGGACGTCGGCGGCTCCTACGGCATCAAGGTGCACGTCTACCCGGACGAGATGGCGACCGCGGCGCTCTCGGTGATGCTGCGCCGGCCGGTGAAATTCGTCGCCGACCGGCTGGAGTCCTTCCTCACCGACATCCACGCGCGCGAGCACAAGGCGACGGTGCGCCTGGCCTGCAAGAAGGACGGCACCATCGTCGGCTTCGACCTCGACGATCTCACCGCGATCGGCCCGTACTCGGTCTACCCGCGCACCAGCGGCATCGAGGGCAACCAGGTGGTCAACCTCACCGGCGGACCGTACGCGCACAAGGCCTACCGCGCCAAGATGAACGTGGTGTTCACCAACAAGAACGTCACCTGCCAGTACCGCGCCGTGGGCCACCCGATCGCCGTGGCGCTGACCGAGGGTATCGTCGACCTCGCCGCGCAGAAGCTCGGCATGGATCCGGCGGAATTCCGGCGCAAGAACCTGATCGCCGACGACGCCTATCCCTACAGCTTCCCCTCCGGGCTCAAGTTCGAGAAGCTCTCGCACCACCAGTGCCTCGACAAGCTGCTCGCGATGATGGACTACAAGGGCCTGCGCGCCGAGCAGGCCGCGCTGCGCAAGAAGAACATCCACCGCGGCATCGGCCTGGCGGCGATGATCGAGGTCACCAATCCCTCGCCCGCGTTCTACGGCGTCGGCGGCGCGCGCATCTCGGCGCAGGACGGCGCCACGGTGCGCCTCGAGCCGACCGGCATGGTGACCTGCCTGGTGAGCGTCACCGAGCAGGGGCAGGGCACCGAGGGCGTGTTCAACCAGATCTGCGCCGACGCGGTCGGCGTGACGATCGACAAGGTGCGCGTGATGACGGGCGACACCGGCGTGACGCCCTACGGCGGCGGCACCTGGGCCTCGCGCGGCGCGGGCATCGGCGGCGAGGCCGTGCTGCAGGCGGGCAAGGCCCTGCGCTCGAACATCCTCGACATCGCGGCTTTGGTGCTGCAGGTCGAGCGCGCCACGCTCGACGTGCGCGGCAACAGCGTGGTCGACAAGTCGAGCGGCGAGGAGAAGCTGCCGCTCGCGGAGGTCGGCCGCATCGGCTACTTCCGCCCCGACACGCTGCCGATGAAGTTCCAGGCCGAGCTCACCGTGACGCGGCACTACACGCCGCGCGAGTACGGCTTCACCTTCACCAACGGCATCCAGGCGTCCTACGTCGAGGTCGACACCGACACCGGCTTCGTCAGGCTGCTGCGCCACTGGTGCGTCGAGGACTGCGGCACGGTGATCAACCCGATGCTGGTCGACGAGCAGATCCGCGGCGGCGTGGTGCAGGGCATCGGCGCGGCGATGCTCGAGGAGTGCCTGTACAGCGCCGAGGGCCAGCTGCTGAACGGCTCGCTTGCCGACTACCTGGTGCCGATGACCGGCGACACGCCGGACATCGAGATCGCGCACGTCGTGACGCCGACCAAGCAGTCCGAGCTCGGCGCCAAGGGCGTGGGCGAGGCCGGCACCGCGGGCGCGCCCGGCGCGGTGATGAACGCGATCAACGACGCGCTCGCGCCTTTCAAGGTGCGGGTGACGGTGCAGCCGTTCACGCCGGAGCGTATTCTCAAGGCCCTCGGCAGGATCTAGCGGCCCGCGACGGGCCGGGGAGAACGACATGGCACAGACTGCGCACAAGATCGTCCGCAACGAGTTTCCCTGGGGCGTGATCGAATGGCTCGCTGGCGCCGAGGTTGGCAACGCGAAGGAGATCTCGCTCGCGCGCATGTCGCTGCCGCCCGGCAAGGGCACCGACGTGCACATCCACGGTAACTGCGAGGAGGCGGTGTACGTGGTGCGCGGGCGCGTGGAATGCACGACCAACGGCGAGTCGGTGACGCTCGAGGCGGGCGAGCGCAGCGTGGTGCCGCGCGGCGCGGTGCACGCGCTGCGCAACGTCGGCGGCGAGCCGGCCGAGATCATGCTGTCGCACTCCTCGGCGGCGCGCGAATTCACGCTCGCCTAGCGGGCGGCGCGCCGCCCGCGGGGCAAAACAGCGCGCCGGCGGCGTGGGCACGGCCCGCGCGCCTGGCGTACACTTGCGGCGTCCGATCGACGCGGAGGGGGCCATGCCTGTCGCAGACATCAATCACTACTTCGTGCGCGCCAACGATCTCGAGGCGACCAAGGATTTCTACGTCAAGGTGCTCGGCTTCGAAATCATGCCGCGGCCGACCTTCCCCTTCCCCGGCTACTGGCTGGGCGTCGGCGGCAAGATCCAGGTCCACATGGGGCCGCACGGCATCGACAATTCCCAGCTCTACTATCTCGGCACGCCGCCGGACGCCCGCACCGACCAGAGCGGGGTCGTCGACCACATCGCGTTCCTGGCGACGGAGCCGAAGACCTTCACCGAGCGCTTCAAGAAGCTGGGCGTCGGCTATCGGCCGCGCTACTTTCCCGAGTTCAAGCTGTTTCAGCTGTTCCTAAGCGATCCGAACGGGCTCATGATCGAGCTCAACTTCCACAACGTCACCGATGCCTCCGAATGGGAGGAGGGCGAGGACTATTCCAGCATGCCGCGAGCGGAGGCCACCACATGAACGCGCCGGTTGCGAAGAGGGTCCAGGCGGCCGAGCGCCGCGATTTCTCGAATGTCGCTTACGACGAGGCGCTGGCGCGCGCCCGCGCCATGGTGCCGGTGCTGCGCGAGCGCGCGGCGCGCGCCGAGGACATGCGCTCGCTGCTGCCCGAGACCGAAGCCGACCTGCACGCCAACGGCCTGCTGCGCATGACGCAGCCGAAGCGCTGGGGCGGCATGGAGCTGCCCTGGATCGCGATGTTCGAGCTGCCTGCCGAGCTCGGCCGCGGCTGCGCGTCGACCGCGTGGAGCGGGGCCAACCTCGCGATCCACCACTGGATGCTGGCGCTGTACGACACGCGCGCGCAGGAAGAGGTATGGGACGAGAACCCGGACGCGCTGATCGCCTCGGGCATCGCCTACCCGCAGGGTCGTGCCCGAAAGGTGGACGGCGGTTTCGTCATCGACGGCTACTGGAACTTCTCCAGCGGTGTCGACGGTGCCACCTGGAACATGCTCGCGGTCACGGTCAAGGACGGCGACAAGGTGGTCGATCACCGCATGTGCCTCGTGCCGCGCCAGGATTTCGAGATCATCGACGACTGGCACGTGCTCGGCATGCGGAGCACCGGCTCGAAGTCGGTCAAGGTGAAGGACCTGTTCGTCCCCGAGTACCGCGCGTTGTGCATGTACCTGGCGCGCGGCGAGGCGCAGTACCCCGGCGCGAAGAGCAACCCGCATCCGCACTACGCCATCCCGCTCTCCGGCCTGGGCTCGCACTGCATCGCCGGCGCCGCGGTGGGCAACGCGCAGGCCGCGCTCGAGCTCACGACCGAGGCGGTGCGCGACCGCGACACCAACTACACGGCCCTGCGCATGCGCGAGTTCCAGGCGGTGCAGCTGCGCGTCGCCGCGGCCGGCGCACGGGTCGATGCGGCGCGCCACATCATCAGGCACGACTGCCTCGAGGCGCAGGCCGTGGCCGAGGTGCCGCGTGCGCCGACGCTGGAGGAGAAGCTGCGCTGGAAGCGCAACGTCGCCTACGCGGTGCAGCTGTGCACCGAGGCGGTCGACAACCTGCACGCCATGGCCGGCGCGCGCGGCATCTACGACCACTATCCGATCCAGCGCCTGTTCCGCGACGCGCACGCGCTGATGGGGCACATCGGCTTTTCCTGGGACGCGCAGGCCGCGCCCTGGGGGCTGGTGGCGCTGGGCGGGGCGTTCGACGCGCCGCCGACGCTCTGAACGCCGCCTGCGTGGCGGCGCGGGCGGCGGGGGGCCGTCGTACCCGGGGAAGACGACCGTGGGGATGAAAGAAGAAGAAAAGATCCAGGTGCGCGCCACCAAGAGCGGCCAGCTGATCGAGGTGGTGGTGCTCAACAAGCGGCTCGACCTGATTCAGGTCGTGCTCGGCGAGGGCATTCACAGCGTGCGTTGCGATCTGACGCCGACGCGCAACGGACTGGCCTACGCCGGCAGCGCGCTGGGGCGGGAAATCGTGTACGAGCGCAGCCGCGAAGACGTCAAGGCGGATCTGGTGCGCGCCGCCGGCTTCCGCGATTTCAAGCGCTGAGCCTGCCGCCGTCGAGGGCCGGCGAGAGCGCGGTAGCATGGCGTTTCACACACGAGCGCAACGAAGAGGCACATCATGAGCGAACCGATTTCCACGGCGACGGCGGTCCCCGACGATCCGGTACAGGCGCTGGCGCGGACGATCTACGCGCGGCTGTGCGGCAACATCTACAGCGTCGCGGACGCCAAGAAACCGGAACCCAAGGCGGTGGCGCAGCTCTCCTTCAAGCTGGCCGAGGCCTTCATCGCGGCCAACCTGGAGTTCAATCCGGTGGCGCGGGCGGCGCGTGACGCCAAGCAGAAGGCCGAGGTCAAGGTGGGGGACGTGGAGATCGACTTCGCGGGTTTCGCGAAGAAGGAATAGCGGCCTAGAAGACCGAGATGAGTGCGGCGAGGGCCACGACCACGGTCGGGGTCGACATGATCGCGATGGTCTCGATTTCCTTGAACGCTTCCATGGCTTCACTCCTTGTTTGTTTGGCCATGGCTGCAAGATAGACCTCGCCGGCGTGCCGCTCAGCGACGTCTGCCGCGGCTTTCTTGTGAAATATTCACACTTTTTGCTGCGCTGCGGAGAGGGATCGCCCTTGCCTGGGGACGCACTCCCTGACGGCTGCGTAGAATCCCGCCTTCGCCCCCCCTTTCCTGCCGCCCGGAGACCGCAATGACAGTGGCCGAATCGAAAGCGTTGCTCGAGCACTTGCGTGGCCTGCCGACCGTGTCTTTTGCGGCTGGTGAACGCCTGCTGCGCGCCGGCGAGCGCAGCGGCAAGCTGCTGGTGCTGCGCAAGGGCCGTGTCGAAGTGTCGAGCGAAGGCGTGGTGCTGGTTGAGCTCGAGGCGCCGGGCACGGTCATGGGCGAGGTGGCGAGCCTGCTCAACGGCCCGCATACCGCGGACCTGCGCGCCGTGACGCGGACCGAGTGCCACGTCATCGACGCCGCACGCGTCCTGCGCGAAGACCCCGTGCTCACGCTGCACGTCGCCGTGCTGCTTGCGCAGCGTCTCGAGCGCTTGACGCAGCAGATCGTCGCCCTGAAGGGGGGTGCCGAGGCGGGGAAAGCCATCGATCAGCCGCTCGATCAGTTGGCGAAGGCGGTGCTGTTCGGCGGCTTCGCCTGAGCTGCCGTCCGCGAGGGCCGACATGGCCGCCAGTCCCCGTCCGTTTCGGCTGCACGTTCCCGACGCGGTGCTCGAGGACCTGCGCCAACGCCTGGCGCGCACGCGGCTGCCCGACGAGCCGCCGCTCGAACCCTGGTCGACCGGCACCAGCGTCGCCTACCTCAAGGGCCTGCTCGATTACTGGCGCGACGGCTTCGACTGGCGCGCGCAGGAGGCGATGCTGAACGGCTTCCGCCAGTTCACCGTGCCGCTCGCCGGCATCGAGCTGCACTTCATCCACGAGGAGGGCAAGGGCCCCAAGCCGATGCCGCTGCTCCTGTCGCACGGCTGGCCGGGCTCGGTGCTCGAGTTCCACAAGCTGCTGCCGATGCTCACCGATCCCGCGCGCTTCGGCGGCGATCCGGCCGATGCCTTTACCGTCGTCGCGCCCTCGCTGCCGGGCTACGTGCTCTCGTTCGAGCCGGGGCAGAAGCGCTTCGGCCTGGACGAGATCGCCGAGGTCTTCGCTTCCCTGATGAGCGACGTGCTCGGCTACCCGCGCTTCGGCGCGCAGGGCGGCGACTGGGGCGCCTTCGTCGCCACGCGCCTGGGCTACGCCTTCGCCGAGCGCATGATCGGCATTCACCTCAATCTGCTCGCGGTGCGGCGCGACCCGAAGATGGTCGCCGACCCGACGCCCGAGGAAAAAGTCTTTCTCGAGCAGCTCGCCCATTTCCTGAAGGAAGAAACCGGCTACCAGTGGATCCAGGGCACCAAGCCGACGACGCTGTCTTTCGCGCTGACCGACTCGCCCGCCGGGCTCGCGGCCTGGCTGGTGGAGAAGTTCCGCAGCTGGACCGACTGCGACGGCAATCCCGAGAACGCCTTGACGCGCGACGAGATGCTCGCCGACATCATGCTGTACTGGGCGAGCGGCGCCATCGGCTCTTCGTTCTGGCCGTACTACGCGCGCAGGCACGGGCCCTGGCCGGTGCCGCAAGGCGAGACCGTCGACGTGCCGACGGGCTACGTCGAGTTTCCCAAGGAGATCCTGCGTCCGCCGCGCTCGGTGGCTGCGCGCATGTACAGCGACATCCGGCGCTGGAGCGTGATGCACAAGGGCGGGCACTTCGCCGCGCTCGAGCAGCCGCAAGTGCTGGCGAACGAGATCCGCGAATTCTTCCGGCCGCTGCGCGCGGCCTGAGCGCGCGGTGCGCTCAGGCGAGCCGCCGCACCGCGAGGCTCTGCGCCGAGCGCCCGAGCAGGCCCGTCTCGTCGAAGATGCGCGCCTCGGCCAGCCCGCCGCCCGCCGGTCCGAGCAGGGTGCGCGCATCGATGCAGATCCATTCGCCCTGCGCCCGGCGCAGCAGGTTGATGGTCAGGTCGGAGTTGACGAACAGGTAACGCTCGAAGTCGAGCACCGCGCTGGTGCCGTTGCCGGAGTCCGCGGCGACCGCGACGCATTGCAGCGGGCTGGGTTGCTCGCCGGCGACGAGCGGGTAGCGCATGCGCATCCACACCGCCGAGGGACCGCGGAACATGACGCCCTCGGCGACGCGGCTCTCGATCAGGTCGTGATAGCCGATCTTCTTCAGGCGCCAGGGAAAGCGCTGCTCGGGCGAGTCCGCCACTGCGCGCGGCGCCTGCGGCAGCGGGTGGCCCGCGAGCTGCGTCGGCAGCGCGAGGGCGTGCTCCCGCTGGGCCACGGCGGTGAAGCGCGCCACCTCCTTGTCGCCGGCGACCAGGCGCGCGGCGAAGTGCGCCACGTTGCGCCCGGCGTATTCGGTCTGCACTTCGACGCCGAGCGTGGCGATGGGGATCGGCCGCAGCAGGTTGGCGGTGAGCCGTGCGACCTGGGTCAGGCCGCGCGCCGCCGCGGCCTGCTCGATGGCGCCTGCCACCAGCGCGATCGGCGGGCCGGCGTGCTGGTGCGCGTCGTCCCAGGGGCCGCGCGTCAGTTCGGTCGCGGCATAGCGGCCGTCGTCGAGCGCGACGAAGGCGCTGGCGGGCATCGGGTCGGCCATGGCGCCGTGCTCAGCCCTCGCGCGCCGCCGGCAGCCGCAGGCGCAGCACCCCGTCCGACTGCGACACCTCGAAGCGGCGCAGGAAATTCTGCCCCAGCAGCCCGATTCTGCCCTGCGCGGGCGTCACCGCGACACTCAGGCCGGAGACGCGGAAGGCGTCGGCCCGCACCTCCTGGTTCTTCACGATCTCGCCCTCCACCGTGCCGTTGGCGGTGCTGAAGGTTCCGCGCACGCCCTTCGGCAGGCGCGCCGCGCGGGCGAACGCCGCGCCGACCGAAACGTAGCTGGCGCCGGTGTCGATCATGAAGCGCAGCGGTACGCCGTTGATCGTGCCATCGACATAGTAGTGTCCGTCGCGCGCGACGGGGACGGCGATTTCGCGCGCGCCCCCGGCGAGCACGCGCGCCTCGACCGGCGCCGGCGCGCTGAGGTGATCGGCAACGAAAAAGCCGGCGGCGATCAGGCCGAACCAGACCGCCGACCACAAGACGTAGCCTTTCATGGGTGCGCAGTGTACGTCAGGGCGCGCGCCACGCGCCCCGCCGGACCGCTAGCGGATGACGCGATCGGCGCGCAGCAGCACTTCCGGCGGAATCGCGACGCCGATCTGCTTCGCCGTCTTAAGGTTGACGACCAGATCGATCTTCGTCGGCTGCTCGACCGGCAGCTCGGCCGGGCGCCCCCCCTGCAGGATGCGGTGCACGAAGTACGCCGCGCGGCGGAAGCTGTCGGGCAGATCGACGCCGAGGCTGATCATGCCGCCGGCATCGGCGTAGGTGCTGAACGGATAGGTGCCCGGCAGGCCGATGGCCATCGAATGCTTGACCACCTCCGCCGAACGCGTGTTGAACAGCGGGTGCGGCAGCACCATCAGCGCATCGCTGTGCGACGCACCGATTCTGGCAAACGCGGATTCGATGTCCTCGGGCTTGCGCGCGGTGAAGGCCTCGACGCCGATCTGCAGCGGCTGCGCCATCTTCGTGATGCGGGTCACGAAGCGGTCGTGCGAGCGGTCGACGGTCTGCAGCACGGCGATCTTGCGTGCCCGCGGCACCACCGCGGTCAACAGTTCCAGCAGCTTCGGGATCGTGTCCTCGTACTGCACCGACATGCCGGTAATGTTGCCGCCCGGTCGCGCCAGGCTCTTGACGAAACCGAGGCCGACCGGATCGTAGACGGCGGCGATGACGATCGGGATCTCGCGTGTCGCCTGCTGTGCGGCGCGCACGCCCGGCGGGGAGGCGGTCACGATCACATCCGGCTCGAGCGCGACGAGTTCCTTGGCGAGCGCGGGCAGTCGCTCGAGCTTGTATTCCGCGTAGCGGAAGTCGATCTGCAGGTTCTTGCCGACCGCGTAGCCGTGTTCGCGCAGCCCTTTGAGGAAACCCTCGGTGTGCGAACGGACGTTCTCCTCGGTCGGCGGCAGCAGGTAGCCGATGCGGTAGCTGCGTTGCGATTGCGCCTGCAGGCCGGACGGCGCCAAGAATATCGCTGCGCCGAGCAGCGCGAGCAGAGGGCTGCGCAGGGAGGCGCGGTCGTAGGTTCGCAGCATTTCGTTCCCCCGGGCGTATGCGCGGAATGTATGCAGCCACTCCACCCCGGTCAAGGCGAGCGGCCAGGGGCCCGGTTCAGCGGCCGATCAGCGTGCAGTTGCGCTTCCAGAATTCGCGCGTTGCGGCGGACTGCTGAATGCCCTCGGAGGTGTAGGCATCGTTCGCTGCGAACACGTCCTCGAGCGCCGCGCGCAGCGCGGCTTCGAAGATGCGACCGAGCGCGAAATCGGGCGTCGGGCCGCGCACCAGCAACAGCATGCTGAACGGCGCGGCGCCGGGCATGTCCTCCTTCTTCGCGCTGCCCGCTTCCAGCGCGGTGATGAACGCCTTGCCCTGCGCGTAGCCGTAGTCGAACAGGCGTTTCTGCTCGGCCATGTTGTTGGCCTTTTCCGCCAGCACCGAGCACTGGAAGGCGCTCCAGGCCGATTGCGCCATGATGACGTAGGGGTTGGCGCGCTCGGCCGCGGCCGGGCCCGCGAGCAGCGGCGCGGCGAAGAACAGGACAAACCTCAGAACGTCGATGCTGCGCATGTGGATCTCCTCTTGCCGGGCGTCGTTCAAGACGCTACGCGCTGGCCGGGATGTCCGCAAGACCCAGAATTGGCAACTTGCCCGACGTCGCGCGTCAGTCGATCACGCGATCGGCGCGCAGCAGTACCGACCGCGGGATCGTCAGGCCGAGCCGCTGTGCGGTGCTCGCGTTGATCACCAGCTCGACCCGCGTCGGCAGCTCGACCGGCAGCGCGTCCGGGCGTTCGCCTTGCAGCACGCGATGCACGTAGCGGGCCGCGCGGCGAAACATCGCCGGGATGTCCGGCGCATAGCTCATCAGGCCGCCCGCCTCGGTGAGAAAGCTCCAGCCCGAGACCACGGGCACGCGATTGCGCAGCCCGAACTCGGCGATCGTGGTGCGGTTGCCCGCGACCATGCCGCCCTCGAACGCCGCGTACAGCACGTCGGGCCTTGCAACCGACAATCGCTCGAGCGCGCGCGCCAGGGCCTTGTCGGAGCGGAGCGGGATCGACTCGGGCGCGAAGCCGAGCGCCTTGCTCGCGGCCACCGTTTCATCCGCTTCCTCGTGGGCGTTGGCATTGCGCGCGTCCCACACGATCGCCATGCTGCGCGCCTGCGGTACCAGTTCCTTTACGAGCTGAACGCGCTTCGCGGAGAGTTCGCTCGAGAGGAACGACACCCCGGTGACGTTGCCCCCGGGCCGCGCGAGCGAGGCGACTGCACCGACGCCCACCGGGTCGCCGAGCGCCAGCATGACGATCGGCACGCTGCGGGTGGCGCGCATCGCGCCCAGCGTCGCGCTCGTGCCCGAGGTGACGATCACGTCCACCTTGTCGTTCACCAGGTCGCGCGCGATGTCGTCCATGAATTCCGGTTCGTTCTCGGCCGAGCGATAGACGATCTCGACGGTCTCGCCGGGCAGGTAGCCCAGCTCGCGCAAGCCGGCGAGAAAGGCCTGCCGTTCGCGCGAAGGCGGGTCGGTGACCGGCGACAGCAGCAGGTAGCCGACGCGCGGCAGCCGCTTGCCCTGCGCGCGCACGTGGCGTGGCGCGGCGAGCAGTGCCCCCAGGGCCGCGAGGAACTGCCGGCGTCCGGTCATGCGCATCGCATCCCTTTCGCGGGATGAGCAGAGCGCGAACTCTACGCCAATTCCGGCCGAAGGGAAGCCGGCGCGCGACTACACTGGCGGCTCGTCCTCTTTCTGAAACCGGCGCACGCGCCGACTGCGTACTGCGGAGCGACCATGCCCGAGCTGAAAACCGCCTACATCGGCGAACTGAAAATCGAAGTCACCGGCAGCTACCTGCTCGGCGATGCGCCGCTCGGCCGGCGCCGGCTCGACCGCCTCGACAAGGGCCACTTCAGGGGGCCGAAGATCGCGGCCGAGGTGGTGAGCGGCGGCATGGACCTGCTGCTCGGCGGCGGCGACGGCGCGCTGCGCCCGGACGTGCGCCTCATCCTGAAGCTCGACGACGGCGAGACGCTGCTGGTGCAGTATCGCGGCGTGCGGCATGGGCCGCCGGAGGTGATGCAGCGGATCGCGCAGGGCGAAGCGGTGCCGCGCGATGCGTACTATCTGCGCACCGCCCTCGTGTTCGAAACCGGGTCGCAGAAATACGACTGGATGAACCGCGTGGTCGGCGTGGGCGTCGGGCGGCGCGAGCCGGGCGCGGCGATCTACGAGGTGTTCGAGGTTCTCTAGCGCCCGCCGAAGCGCTGGACAAAAAAGGGCCCCGCCGAAGCGGGGCGAGGAGGAGGTCGGTTGGGAGACCTGCGGTGCGACCGACCCGTCGCTTGCGCGCCGGGCCGGGTGTTGCCCTTAAAAGATCGAGATGAGTGCAGCGAGGGCGACCATTACGGTCGGTGCCGTGGCGATGATCAGGGTCTGGATGATTTCGAGTGTGGCTTCCATCGTTGCCTCCAATTTCGTTCAAGCGTGGCTACACGATAGGGCCCGAGGGCAGGGTGGCTCAGCGAACCACGACGCGAAAGCGGTGTGCGGTATTCACACTTTTTATTGCGGCGCAATAAAAAACTATGGGGATATCCCATTAACCCATTGATAAAAAAGAATGCTCTAGGGACGGCTAGAGGCCGCCGGGGGGCGGGGATACGGCTACCGGCCCTTGGCGGCGCGCCGCTCCGGCGCGCTGAGCATGTAGATCACCGCGTCGCGCAGCTCGGCGTCAGTCAGGTTGGCCTGCCCGCCGCGCGGCGGCATGGCGCCGTGGCCGCGGATCGCGGCGCGCACCATCGGGTCGATGCCGAGCCGCGTGCGCGGCAGCCACGCCGCGCGGTCGCCGATGCGCGGCGCATTGTCGAAGCCCGGCTCGTGGCACAACGCGCAGTACTGCTGGTACACCTGCCCGCCGCTGCGCGCGCTGCCGGGCCGCGGGTCGGGCGGCTCGCTCCAGTCGCCGCCCGAGGCGTTGACCATGTAGACGATGGCGCGCTCGATCTGCAGCCGCGTCAGGCTGGTGTTGCCGCCGTGCGGCGGCATGCCGCCGACGCCCATGAGCGCGTTTTGCGTCAGGTCCTCGAGGCCCCTGGCGGCGCGCGTCGCCCAGGCGTCGCGGTCGCCGACGCGCGGCGCGCCTTCTTCGCCGCTGGCGTGGCAGCCCCAGCACACGGCGTCGTAGATGTCGACGCCGCGGAAGCCGGGCTGCTGCGCCCAAGCCGTGCCGCTCGCGAGGGCAAGCGCCGCCAGCGCGCCGAGCAGCGCGTGCCGCAGCGAGACGTTTGCGGCAACGCGTGTACGCGCTGCGCTTCGCAACCTGGCGGTCATGACGCGCCTCCTTTGGGGACCCTTCGCGCGATCTGGTCCCCACTGACGGTGACGTTACGGCTTTTTTACACCCGGCAAAGCGCGCGGTTTTGACCTGGATTAACGGGGAATATACTCGCCCGGCACACGCGCGGCGACGGGATATTCAGGGCGCCGCATCCATCGGCGACAGGAAGCCCGTCGGGCAGAGCTCGATGCACTTGCCGCAGCCCAGGCAGCGATCCAGCGACAGCGCGAAATACGCACCCGGCTGCGCCTCGTCCAGGTGGACGAAGCCGCCGCCGTTGCAGTACATGAAGCAGTACTGGCAGCCGTGGCACTGGCCGCAGGAAAAGCAGCGCTCGGCCTCCTGCAGGAAAGCGTCTTCCGAAAGCGTATCGTGCACCTCGAGGTCCGGCTGCGCGATGCGCTCGGCGACCGGCTGCTCGGGCACTCGCGCGGGCGGCTGCGCGGGATAGAAGTCCGCTGCGACGTCGCGCGCCGGCGCGCGGCTGCGCGCGGCGGATCCGGGCGGCGTCGCCCCGGTCAGCAACGCGTGCACCGCCTCGGCCGCCTGGCGCCCCTGTGCGATCGCCATTCCGGCGATGCCGAGGCCGAGCATGTCGCCGCCGCTCCACACGCCTTCGCCGCGTGCGCCGGCGTCGCCCGCCGGGGCCTCGGTCTCGAACGGCTCGAGGCCGTTCCAGTCGACGCTCTGCGACACGGCGGCGATCACCAGCCGCGCCGGCACCGCGAAGGTCGCGCCCGGCACGGGAACCGGGCGACGCCGGCCGGATGCGTCCGCTTCGCCGAGCGCCATGCGCTGCACCATGACCGCGTTCGGGCCGATGGCGTCGCGCCGGATCGCGGTCGGCGCCACGAGGAATTCGATCGACACGCCCTCGGCGATCGCCGCGTCCACCTCGCTCGCGATGGCCGGCATCTCGTCACGCGTGCGGCGATAGAGCAGCGACACGCTGGCGCCGCGGCGCCGCGCGGTGCGCGCCGCGTCGATCGCCGTGTTGCCGCCGCCGATCACCACCACTTCGCTGAGCCGCGCGTAGCCCTCGCCGCGGTTGACGGCGTTCAGGAACTCGATGCCGCCGACCACGCCCGGGCCATCCTCGCCCGGCACGCCGAGGCGCGCCGCGCTGCCGGCGCCGATGCCGAGGAACAGCCGGTCGTGCCGCGCGCGCAGTTCCTCGACGCTCACGTCGCGGCCCACGGCCACGTTCAGCTGCAAGTCGACGCCGAGCGCGACGATGCGGTCGATCTCGGCCTGCAGGATGTCTTTTGGCAGGCGGAACGCCGGGATGCCGTAGCGCAGCATGCCGCCGGCCTGCTCGCGCCGCTCGTACAACGTGATGCGGTGGCCGCGGCGCGCGAGCTGGTAGGCGAACGACAGTCCCGCCGGTCCGGCGCCGACGACGCCGATCGACGCACCCGCTGGCGCGCCCTCGACGCGCGACAGCGGCAGGTGGCACTGCAGCGCCCAGTCGCCGAGGAAGCGCTCCATGGCGTTGATGGCGACCGCGCCGTCCTTGGCGTCGCGGTTGCAAGCGGTCTCGCAGGGGTGCGGACAGATGCGGCCCAGCGTGGCGGGGAACGGGTTCGTCTCGGCGATCAGGCCCCAGGCGCGCGCGTAGGCCTGCGCATTGCTCAAACCGAGCTTGCCGCGCTGCGCGACGATGCCGATCCACTGGCGCACGTCGCCGCCGCTGGCGCAGCCCAGCATGCAGGGCGCCGGCGTGCTGCCCTGCGCCGGATGCACCAGCACGTCCTTCGCGCCGCGGGCGCCGGGCCTGTTTTTCAGCGTGCTCATGCGCTGCGCACCTTGCCGACCACCGCGCTGCGCCGGTCGACGCCGGAGCGCCGCTCGTGGCCATGGCGTCGGTCGCGCCCGCTGCGGCGTTCCTGTTCGTGCGCGCGCGGCGCGGGCGGCGTTGTCTTCGCCTTCAGGGCGGCGACCTCCTCGGTCAGCAGGCGGATGCGGTGCGACATGACCTTCACCAGGTTGAAGGCGAGCGGCGGATCCTCCTGGATGCGCCGCAGGAAGGTTTTCTTGTCGATCGACAGCACGCGCGCCTCGCCCAGCGCGCGTACCGTCGCCGAGCGCCGCTCGCGCTCGAAGATCGACATCTCGCCGAAAATCTCGCCTTCGCTCATCACCGCCAGGCGCACGGCGCCGTCGTGCTCCTCGCGCAGCACCTCGAGCTTGCCCGCCTGCACGACGTACATGCAGTTGCCTTCTTCGCCCTGGCGAACGACCAGTTCGCCGTTGGCGTAGCGCTTGCCCAGTGCGCCTTCGGTCATGAAGCGTTCCTTTTGTGTTTGCCCGCGAGTGCCGCGGCGTTGCCGGCCACCAGGTTCCAGGTCAGGCTGGCGATGAACCCCGGGTGGCAGCTGCGCACCAGGACGTCCTGGTACGGTGCGCTGCCGGTGAACACGTCCCACAGCACGCTGCTCATGTGATGGAACTTCTCGCGGTGCGCCTGCTCGCTCGCCGTCATGCGCAGCACCCCGCGGCGCAGCGGGCGCAGTTTCTGGATCAGGGTGGTCGAAAGAAAGACCAGCCGTGCGAGCGTGTTGTCCCAGTTCATCGCCCGGCAGGTCGGCCAGTAATGCGTCTCGAAGTCCTGCGCCGAGACACCGTGGAACGCCACCGTGCGCGCGGCCGCCTTGGCCATGCGGTACGCCGAGCCGATGCCGTCCTTGTACAGCCGCGCCACGCCGCAGTCGCCGATCCATACCAGGCGGTCGGCGTAGGGCTGCGCAGGCGGGCGCACGTTGAGCCGCGGAAAGCAGTGGCAGGCCAGCGCGGGAACCTTGCCCTCGGGGAAGCAGCGCTGCACCTCCGGCGCGGCGAGGAAGGCATCCACCAGTTTTTCGTCGACGTCGTGGCCGAGCACGCACAGCGTGACGTAGTCGCCCTTGGGAATCAGCGCGGCGAATTCCAGCCGCGGCAGATCGAGCAGGAAGATGTGCATCGCGTCGCCGAGACTCGCCTGGATGGCGGCCTGGCCGAGGTGAAACTCGGAGATGAAGGTGGTGAGCGTGCCGGGAAAGTTGTACTGCGGTGCCGCTTCGCAGCCGTCCTCCAGCAGCCGGCTGTTGACGCCGGCGGCAAGCGCCACCAGGTCGTAGCCGGCGTGCTTGCCGCCGCCGTGCTCGAGCTCCGGCCGGTCCTCGTGCCAGCCGACACGCGTCACCAGGCTGCGGATCACGCGCACGCCCTTGGAGGCGGCGAGATCGAGCAGGTAGCGGTCGAAGCCGACGCGCAGCGAGCGTTCCGAGCCGCGCGGGCCGTTGCCGCGGAACACGCCGGCGATGCGCTTTTCCTCGCTCGGCGTGCGGATGCGCACGCTGCCCACGTCCATGTGCAGCATGTAGGCTTCGATGCCGCGCTCGACCACCTCGGTCGGCAGGTTGATGCCTTCGCTGGCGAGCAGCTGCACCAGCGATTCGGAGACGATGCCGCCGCAATGATTGCAGCCCGCCGGCCCGCGGTGCGTGAACAGCCGCGGTTCGTAGAGGTCGATCTCGAGTTCGAGCCCGGAGGACTCGGCGAGGCGCTGCAGGAAGTAGGCGAAGAAGGTGCCCGCCGGGCCGCCGCCGACCACGGCGACGCGCGAACCGTCTTCCAGTGCGAACTCGCTCGGCGCCGCCTTGACGAGGGAGGCGGCGATGTCATGCGTGCCGAGTTCGGTTGCCATGGCCGTAATTCCGTTGCATCGCGACGGCCGGCCGGCGTTTATAGGGTGGGCTTCTTCCCACTGCGGCCTCGCGCCGCGCGCGGCTTCAGGGTAGACGGATCGATAAGGGTTCGCAAGCGGATTCGCCGCTGCAAAGATGAGACCGCTTCTCGTTTTGCGCGGCGTTCTCTTCCGGGCCTGCGGCGGACTAGCCCGACGCCTCCACGTAATCCTTAAGCGCCTGATTCACGGCGTTCATTGCCTGCCGGTTGACCGCCTCCATGACATCGCGGAAGGCCGGCGCCAGAAGGCCCGCATAGTGCTCGCCCTGCGTGAAGCGCACGCTGCCGTCGCCCCGCTCGGCGACCTTGAAGTAGTGCTCGCCTCGGAACGTCCCGGGGATCGGCAGCGCGCCGACCCAGCGCAGTTCGCGCTCGGGCAGGAGCTTTGTCACGCGCACGGCGATGCGCATACCGTTCATCGCGCACCAGCTGCGGAAGGCAAAGCTTTTCAGTCCACCCAGCAGCCCGGCGGCCGTCTGCAGCAGCGCCTCGCGGCGCAGCGTCACGCGCAGCTTCGCGCCCTCGTTCGCGGGGCCGTCGACCGATTGGATGACCGGATTCCATTTTTCGTACGCGCCGAAATCGGTGAGCACCGCCCAGACGCGCGCAGCGCTCGTCTGCAGGTCGATCTCGGTGACGATGTCGTGCATTCTTGGCGCGCCTCCCCGACGCGCCGGCCAATTCCGGTCAAGGCAGCGCGATTCTGCCATAGCGCCGCCGCGCGAGGCGCGGCGTGCAGCCCCGTTTCGCAGGCTTACTCGAGGATCTCGATCGTGCCGCTGGCGCTGACCGTGATGGTGCTCAGGCCCGCTTCGAGCTCGGGCGGCGCGACGGCCGGCGCCGCCGAGACGGATTGCGCCATGGCGACGCGCGGCACGGGCGGCGGCCGCTGCCCGCTCGAGACATCGAGGCTCTGCAGCTTGTAGCCGCGTCCGCCGAGCGCCGTCTTGATGATGTCGGCGCGCGCCTTGAAGGCTGCGATGGCCTCCGTGACGAGCGCGTTCTCCGCCGCGCGGCGCGCCTGCGGCGAGACGCTGAACTGCAGGCCACCGAGCTGCAAGCTGCCCTGCAACTTGCCGATCAGCTCGGGCAGCGCGGCGAAGTCCTCGCTTTCGAGGCGCAGCTCGCCGCGGCCGCGCCAGCCCTGCAGCTGGTTGCCGCGCGTGTAGATCGGGAAGGTTCGGCTGTTGCCGCTGCTCGCCCGCACGCTCGGGAACTGCTTGGCGGTGCGCAGTGCGTCGTTCAGGCTTCGGTTCAGCGCGTTGCCGACCTTGGCCGCCGTGGCGTCGTTGACCTCGACGGTGAGCGTGGCCTTCACCAAGTCGTTCGGCACCTCGCGCTGCGCGCTCGCCTGCAGGGAAACCACGTTGTAGCGCGGCGCCGGCTCCGAGGCCAGCACTGCGCTCGACAGCAACGCGGCGAACAGGAAAGCGCAATCACGCGGCTGCATGGGGGCGTTGCCTAGGACACCTTGACCACGAACGGCGTCTCGGTCTGCTTGTCCGTATCGTATTGCGAACGCTGCGTGAAGTTGATGTGCCTGCCGTAGATGTGCAGTGACACGCTCACCGCATCGGACTCGTTCCACACGACGTGGACCGCGCCGGCCGGCATCGCCACCACCTCGCCGACGTTGAAAGTCTTCGCGCCGATCTGCTTCAGCTCGGCATGCCCCGGTTGCGAACGGTCGTCGATCCGCTCGTAGAAGCGGTTCAGCTCGGGGCCGTGCACGCCGGCAACCACCGCCCAGGTGCCGTGGTCGTGCGGCGGCGTGCCGCGCCCCGGCAGCCAGCTCACCGCGAACACCGCCAGCGTGTGGTCCGGCTCCTCGTGCAGCAGGTGCACGCCGAAGCCCTGTTCCGCATCGGCGTCGAACATCTCCGGCTTCAGCCAGGCGTCCTTCGCCAGCGCGGCGCGGCGCGCCAGCGGGCGCACCTGGCTGAGAATGTCGTGCTCGTCTTTTGCCTTGGCGCGGATCTGCCGCAGGTCCTCGACCAGCTGTGCAATCGAATACGCTCGCGTGTCCATCTACGGTCCTCGTTTGGCGACGAATCGGTGAGTCAGCGGACACCCTACACCGCCTCGGGTCGCGTCAGCAAATCGCGCGCCGGGGTTCTTCGCTAAACTGCGGCACCGTGCGCTTGATCGCCCTCATCGAATACGCCGCGGTGGTGGTCGGCATCGTCGCCGTGATCGCCGGCCAGTTCTTCGCCCTGCCCAAGGGCTTCCACCTCGGCGTATTCCTCATCGGCGCCGGCCTCGCGCTCGGCGGGCTCGAATCGCTCGCCACGCGTCGCCTGTGCTTTCGCCCGGCGGAAGATGCCTACGAGGTCTACGCCGGTGCGCCGGCGATCATCGTCGGCCTCATGGCGCTGCTCGTCGGCGCGGGCGTCGTCGCCTCGGCGTACCTGCTCGCCGACGGCCAATGGCAATCGACGCTGAACCACCTTGCGCGCCGGCCCGCGCCGCTGCTCGGCGCGGGCGGGCTGCTCCTGATCGGCATCGGCGTGCTGATGATGCTCAATCCGCAGGGGCGCAGGGGCTGGGCGTGGACGCTGCTGGTGCGCGTGCCGCGCGGACTGCTCGGCTTCGTTTTCGTCGTCGGCGGGCTCGCCGCGATCGCGCTCGGCGCATGGGAGTGGCTCGACCCGCAGGCCTACGACCGCTTTGTCGCCGGCCTGCCGCGACGGGTCGAGCGCGCGCTCGAATGACGACGACCTGGCTGCCCGAGGGCAGCTCGGTCCCCTCGGCCTGTCTCGAGTACGAGCCGGCATTCGAGCAAACGCGCGCAGCCGAGCGCCTCGCCTTCCAAGCCCCGGCGCCCTCGCGCCTGGTGCAGTGGCTCGGCTTCGGCATCAATCGCGTGTACAACCTCGCCCTCGGGCGGCAACGCCTGGGGCGCATGACGCCGGTGTTTTCCAGCGCCGACCTGGCCCTGTTGCGCGCCATACCCCGGGAGGCCGGCAACGTGCTCGTCGGGCCTCACCCCGGGCCGCACGATCCCTTTCTCATGTACGAACTGGTTCGCCGGGCACGACGGCCCGACGGGGTCTTTCTGGTCGCGGCAGAGGCCTACTATCGGGAAAGCGCATTCGCGCGCGCATTCCTGCGCAGACTGGGGGTCGTCCCGGTGGCCCGAGGCCGTCCGAATCCCGAGGCGATCGAGTACGTCGTCGCTCGGCTCGGTGAAGGCCAGTGGGCCGGCATCTTCCCGGAGGGCGACGTGTACTACTCGCGCGAGGTGATGCCGATGGAATACGGGGCGCTGCGCATCGCCGTCGAAGCGGCGCTGCGCATGTCGCGCGCCGCGCGGGCACCGGGCACGCGGCGTGGCGCCAGACCGATCCTGATCACCCCGTTCGCGCACGTGTATTTCTTCACCGATCGAACGCTCACGGCGCGCAGGGTCGAGCACGCGGTGGCAGAGCTCGAGCGCCGGCAGGAGGTCTTCGGCCGACGGCAGGCGGGATCGCTGATTCAGCGGCTCAGAGCCATCGCGGATCGCCTCATCGAGCACAAGGCGCGGCAGTACGGCGCGCCGAGGGAGGCCTGGGATGCGCCGGATCGTTTCGATCGCGCGCGCAAGCTCCAGCACTGGGTGCTCGAGGATCTCGAGCGGCGCTATCTGGGCATGGTGCAAACGGGTTACGAACGCCGCCGCGCGATTCACGTCCGCATGAAGATCTATGCGCGCATGACCGACGTTCCGGCCGACGAAGCGCAGCGTGCCGTGTTGCTGCAGGACATCCAGCGAACCCGCGACATCATTCTCGCGGCGCCCTTCAATCCGCAGTATCAACTGCAGCACCCCGACCTCGAGACCTGGGCGGAGCAGCTGCGCCGCTACCGGGTTGCCGTCGGGCTGCCCGACTGCGATCTCGGGCCGCAGAAAGCGGTGTTCAAGATCCTGCCGAGCATCGACGTGCGCCCGATTGCGGATGCCTATCGGGAAATTTCCGGCGAGCGCGAGCGCATGGAGTTCTTGTTCCGCGAGACCGAGACGCTGCGCAGGACGATCCAGTCGGGCATCGACGACATCTGCCGCGCGAATCCCACGCCGGTTTTCGCGGAGGGAGAAGCCTGACCTTGCGCGACGCCTGCTCGCGCGCAGAGGGCCGCCTGGCCGCAACGGGCGATCAGGCGCCTGCCTTTGGCCGCAGCGCGACCGCGGGCAGCCGTGTCCCGATGCGCGCTGCGCGACCGCTGCCTGTGCGAGGCCTGCGGCCGTTCTCAATGCAACTGCATGGCGACCACGGTGTCGGTCAGCGAACGCACGTCCGCGACCACGTGCTCGATCGCCTCGGGCCATTCGGCGTCGACCTGCATGTACGCGCGGTCGCCTGCGCGCCGCTCGCCGTGGCCCTGCAGTTTGTCCAGCGCCCGCTTCGCCTGGCGCTCATCATCGATCAGGCGTTGCGCGTGATCGAGTGCCTGGACGGCGAGCTTCAGCGTTGCAACGTCGGCGCCGCCGTTGCCGACGACCTGGCGCAGGATGTAGAGGCAATCCGATTGCGCGCGCAGCGCCGCGAGCAGCACGGCTTCGCGAAAGCCGTTCGTTCCCGCCATGACGTCGCTTGCGCGCCGGCCGTGCATCGTCTGGCGCAATCGCTCGCGCGGTTGCCGCCCGGCGATCGCGCCTGTGTCCATCCAGTCGAGATAGGCGGCGCAGAAGTCGGTCTCCGCTGCCTGCAGCGCTGCCTGCCGCGGGGGCGTCCAGTCCGCGCCGCTCCATTCGAGATACGCGCCGATCCAATCCACTGCCTGTTTCGTCTTTTCCATTTGCGCTGACCTCCTTCGGTTGTCGGTCGATCACGCCTGGCGGTCGCATGCCCGGCCGCGAGCATGGAGTTGCCGATGTTGTGATTGGCAGAACACCGCTGAAAAATTGCCGATCACCCTACGCCTCTCAGGCAAGCGGGCGTTGACCCTTGTCAATCGCGATGCGCGCGTTGGCGCAGCGCATGTGCCCGTCTCCGCGCTGCGATGCACAATCCGTGACACCGCGTGGGTCGCGCAAGGCCTGGAACGCGCCGCAGCATCATCGTCGGCCGCGCCGTGGCGAGATTGTGTCGCGACGCGCCACGGGGCCGGCCGCTCGGGGTGGGCGGCGGAGATGCGGTGGCAGGGCGTGACCGGCCGTGCGCGCTCGTTCGCCCTGCGCGCGCGGCGTCGCTAACCCTCGGGGACGGTGCTGCGGATCAGCGCAAGCAGGTCTCGCGGGCTGTAGGGCTTGGCGAGGTACGCCGTGGCGCCCACCTCTTTTGCCTTCTGGTCGTCGCCCGAGAGCGCGAACGAGGTGATGACGATGATCGGCGTCGCGGCAGTCGCGCTCTCCGCGCGCAGCCTGCGCGTCGCCTCCAGCCCCGAGATCTTGGGCAGCTGCACGTCCATGAGAATCAGGTCCGGCCGCGCCTCGAGCGCCTTCGCCACGCCGGCCTCGCCGTCGTGGGCTTCGATCAGCTGGTAGCGCGTGTTCTTGAGGAGCAGGCGCACGATCTTGCGGTTCGCCTCGTTGTCCTCGACGTACAGGATGGTCTTGCCGCTCATGTCGCGCGCGCCCGTAGTGGAATCTCGAAAATGAAGGTCGAGCCCTTGCCGGGCTCGCTCTCGACCCAGATGCGCCCGCCGTGCATCTCGATGAACTGCCGGGTGATGGCGAGCCCGAGGCCGGTGCCGCCGTACTCGCTGGCGATGGTGGCGTCGGTCTGCTTGAACTCGGTGAACAGGCTGTCGATCTTCTCCGGCGGGATGCCGATGCCGGTGTCGGTCACGCGGAAGAGAAGGCGATCGTCTTGCGCCTCCACCGAAATCGCGACCTGACCTTGCTTGGTGAACTTGAGCGCGTTGCCGGCGAGGTTCATGAGGCACTGCGTCAGGCGGCCGGCGTCGCCGTGCGCCAGCGGCAGGTCGTTCGGCAACGCGACGTTGA
>JBFFEY010000037.1:0-29428 GCA_041558415.1 Burkholderiales bacterium
GATGCGCGCCGGCGCCGGATCGACGCCGGCGCGCACGCGCCAGGGGCGCGCGGCGAGCGCGGTGAGCGGGCGCGCGCGCAGCGCGGTCTCGAGCACGGCCGCGCCGAAGGCGCCGCCCCCGGCCGAGACGAGCACCTCGCCGTCGCCCGCATCCGCTGTGGCGTCGGCCGGCGCGCTCGGCTCGGGCGGGCGGTCGACGACGTAGCCGGTATAGGCGATGCGCGCGGCGATGCGCGCCGCGTGCGGGAAGGTGCGCTCGAAGGGGATGAAGGCCGGATCGCCGTGCACCAGCGCCCGGTCGAAGTAGCGCTCGAACGCTTCCAGCATCTTCTGCAGGCGCGGCGCGTTGTCCTCGTTGTCCTGCAGCACGTCGCGCGCCGAGGAGACGATCACCGGGCGCTGCGCCGCGGCCTGCGCCGCCTCGAGCAGCGGCACCAGCTCGAAGCGCATCAGGCGGCGGCCGAAGGGATACAGCTCGATCACCAGGGCGTGCGGATTGAACGCGCGCCACAGCGCGAGCAGCCGCTCGCGGCGCCGCGCCTTCCAGGCGTCGTCGACCGGATTGCCGTCGGCGTCCGTCAGCAGCTTGAAGCTGGGGTCGGTCGCGACGCAGGGCGGCAGCTGCTCGAAGCGCGCCGTGCCGAGCGGCAGGTCGGGCACCGGGGTGCCGCCGCTCACCAGCACGACCTCGAGCCCGGCCTCGGCGCAGGCGCGCGCGACGATCGCGCTGCGCTGCAGGTGGCCGATGCCCAGCAGGTGCTGGACATAGATCAGCACGCGGCGCCGTGCGCTCATGCGCGATCGGCCTCGGCGTTCACGGCGACGAGCGGCAGGTTGAGCGCGTGCACCTGCGGTCGGCCCTGCGCGTCGAGACGGAAAACCTGCAGCGCGTTCCAGTCGAGCTTGGCCGGCGGGCGACCCAGCATGTCCCAGCCGCAGGCTTGCGCCAACAGCACGCGGATCACGCCGCGGTGCGTGAAGGCGAGCGTCGGCTGTGCGCGCGCAGCCAGCTCGGCCAGCCAGGGCTGCAGGCGCGCGAGGACCTGGCGCGGGCTCTCGCCGCCCTCGGGCCTGAAGTCCAGGCCGCGTGCCTCGTTGGCCTGCATCGCCGCGCCGAGCCGCGCGCGCAGATCGGCGATGCGCTCGCCTTCCCATGCGCCCCAGCGCATCTCGGCGATGCGCGGCTCGCGATCGGCGTCGGCGTGGCCCAGCAAGGTCGCGGTTTCGACGCAGCGCGCGAGCGGGCTGGTCACCGCCCGCATGCCGTCGCACAGCGCCGGCAGCGCGTGGCCGGCGAGCGCCGCGCGTCCGGCGTCCGACAGCGGCACGTCGGTCCGCCCCTGTATGCGCTTGTCGCGGCTCCACTCGGTCTGCGCATGGCGCAGGGTGGCGAGCAGCGTCATGAGGCGGCCGCGGCGCGCGGCCAGGCGGCCGTGACCCGCGTGAGGGCGCGATCGAGAACCTCTGCCGCGGCCTCCAGGCTGCGCTCGCGCGCGACGAAGGCCGCCGCCGCCTCGCCCAGCGCCCGGCGGCGCGGCGCGTCCTCGAGCAGCGCGGCCACCCGCGCGGCGAACGCCGCGGCGTCGCCCGGCTGCGCGAGCAGGCCGGTGCGGCCGTCCATCACCACGTCGGGCACGCCGCGCAAGGCGCAGGACACCACGGCCAGGCCGGCCGCCTGCGCCTCGAGCATCGTCATGCCGTAGGCCTCGTTGACGGCCGGCCAGACGAACAGGTCGCCCGCCGCGCAGGCGGCGGCGAGCGCATCGCGCTCGAGCGCGCCGAGAAAGCGGCTGCGCCCCGGCGCGGCGGCCTCGAGCGCCGCGGTGACCGCGGGACGCGCCTCGCCGTCGCCGGCCACCAGCAGCTGCCAGGCCCGCGTTCGCAGCGTGGCCAGTGCCGCGGCGAGCGCGGCGTAGGAGGCCTGCTTGTCGCCGGGCCGCATCATGGCAGCCACGACCAGCCAGGGAATCGCGGGGTCGAGGCCATGCGCCGCGGCGAGCGCGGCGCGCTGCGGCGCGCGCGCCGCGCGCGCGGCGGCGAAGGGCGCGGCGTCGAGAAACGGCGGCAGCCGCAGGATGCGTTCGCTCGAGCCGAGCAGCGCGGCGAGGCAGGGCACGTCGTGCTGCGTCGGCGCGAGCAGCAGCGCGGCCTCGCGGATCGCGGCGGCGCTGCCCTCGTGGCCGATCGTCCAGGGACCGCCGGCCCGTTTCGGCGCGTGCGAGGCTTCCGCGATGACGTAGGGGATGCCGAGCCGGCGGCTGGCTACCGGGCCGAGCCAGTCCGGTGCCTTGTAGTACACGTGATAGGTGAACCACAGCGCCGGACGGGCCTCCGGCGGTCCCGCCTGCCAGCGCGCCGCGAGCTGCTCGCCGAGCGCCGTGCCCTGCGCGCGCAGCGCCGCCTGGCGCACGGGGTCGGCGTCGCCCACGTAGCTGCGAAAGCTCGAGACCAGCTCGACGTGGTGCCCGGCGCGCGCCAGCGCCTGCATCAGCAGGCCGGCCACGCGCCGATCGCCCGAGGGAACGCCGTGCGTCGGCGCCTTGAGCGGCGCGTAGAAGGCGATGCGCATGCGCGCATTTTATGCCGCACGCTGTGATCGACGCGGGCTACGCGGCCCGCGCAGGTTCCGCGTGCGGCGCCGCAGGCAGGCCGAACTTCGCCGCCAGCCGCTCGAGGTTGGCTTCGAGACGGAAGTGCGCGTCGACGCGCGCCTGTCCGGCCGCGCCGAGCGCCTGGCGGCGTGCCGGGTCAGCGATCAGCGCGGCGAGCGCCTCGGCCAGCGCCTCGGGCGCCTCGGGCGGCACGAGCAGGCCGGTCGCGCCGGGCTCGATCAGCTCGGGAATCGCCGACACCGCCGTGCTGACGCAGGCCAGTGCCTGGCTCTGCGCCTCGAGCAGCACGTTCGGCAGCCCGTCGCGGTCGCCGTCGCGCGCGATGCGCGAGGCGAGCACGAACAGGTCGGCGGCGCGGTATTCCTCGAGCAATGCGTCCTGCGCCAGCGCGCCGCGCCAGGTGATGCGCGCGGCGACGCCGAGGGCGCGCGCGCGCTGCTCGAGCTTGGCGCGCAGCGGCCCGCCGCCGGCGTGCACCAGGCGCCAGTGCAGCGTGTGTGGCAGGCGCGCGAGCGCCTCGAGCAGCAGGTCGGTGCCCTTCTTCTCGACCAGCCGGCCGACGCTGAGCAGCACGACCGGATCGGCAGCATCACGGCCGTCGCGCGGCGGGCGGGCTGCGGCCGGCGCGGGAAAGCGCGCCAGGTCGATGCCGTGGTACACCAGCTCGACGCGACCGGGCGGGGCGAGCGCCGCGAGATGGTCGCGGTTGGCGGCGGTGCAGGTCACCAGCCAGGCGCAGGCGGCGAGCTTTTCGCGCTTTTCCCATTCCGGCGTGGTCCAGATGTCCTTGGCGTGCGCCGAGCCGCTCCAGGGCAGGGCGCGCAGCAGGGCGCAGTAGCGCGTGACCGAGGCCGGCGTGTGCAGGAAGTGCACGTGCAGGCGCGCGACGTCCTGCGGCAGTTCGGCGGCCAGTACCAGCGCCTGGCCGAAGCGCCGCACGCGGTTCGGCGTCGGATCGCGCCGCAGGTCGGCGAGCCACAGCGCCCGGGCGGCGGCGTAGCTCGGCCAGCGACGCACGCGCCGCCAGGCGCGCAGCACGCGCAGCGGCTCCTGGTAGAGATACTCCGGCAGGTAGACGAGCGGCGCGCGGATCTCGGCATGCACCGGGTGTCGGCGCTTGTCGGTGGGGTGGCGCAGCGACACGATGAGGCACTCGAGCCCGCGGCGCTCGAGCGCGGCGATCTCCTGCGCGATGAAGGCCTCGGAGAGCCGCGGGTAGCCTTTCAGGACCAGCGCGACGCGTCCCGCGCGGGCGCCCTTCATGCGCTCACGCGCGGCGCGGGGCGAGCTGGTCTGCCGGGGCGGCGGCTTCCTCGCTGCGTTCGAGCCAGGGCGCGACCAGGCGCGCGACGTTCTCCAGGCCCTCGAGCAGCCCGGGCACCACCACCTCGGAGGGCAGGTTGCGGCGCGGCAGCGCGCGCAGCGCAGCCGCCATCGTCTCGGGATCGCGGCGGCCGTCGTCGGCCAGCATGCTCACCAGCCCGAGGTCCGCCGCGCGCGAGGCGCGGATGAACTGCTCGAGCCGCGGCACGGTGCGCGGGATGATCAGCGCCCGCTTGTTGAGCGAGAGCACTTCGCAGAAGGTGTTGTAGCCGCCCATCGCGACCACGCCGGCGGCGCGCTTGACCAGCGCCTCGAGGTGGTTGTGGAAGGTGATGGTCTCGACGCGCTTCAGGCGCGCGGCGCGCTCGATGAACTCGCCCTGCCGGTCGGAGTGCATGAACGGCCCGAGCACGACGAGCGCCGGGTAGGGCAGCAGCGGGTCGTGCTCGTAGGCGCTCAGCACCCAGTCGACCAGCGACTCGCCGTCGCCGCCGCCGCCGGTGGTGACCAGCAGGTAGGGGCGCCGCGTGATGTCGGGCAGGCGCAGGTTCGCCCCGGCGTACGACGCTTCGCGCGCCAGGTAGCCGGTGTAGATCATCTTGCGGCGCACCGCGAGCGGCAGCGAAATGCCCTCCAGCGGGTCGCAGATCTGCGGCAGGCCGTAGACCCAGATCTCGTCGTAGAAGTCGCGCAGCGCGGGCACCGCGTTCTTGCGCTCCCACTCGGGCGCGAGCAGGCGCGGTTCGTCCATCACGTCGCGCAGGCCGAGCACCAGCCGGGTGCCGCGCGGCTTGAGCAGCTTGAGGGTGTCGAGCACCTCGCCGCGCAGGCCGAGCGGTTCCTTGTCGACGATGAAGATGTCGGGATCGAACACCTCGGCCGTGTGGCGGATGATCGAGGCGCGCATCGACAGCGTGCGCTCGATGTCGATATGCAGGTTGAGCGGCGTGTACTCGCCGTTGCGCAGCTTGATGACGCCGGGCACGCGCACGAAGTCGACCCGCGAACGGAAGTCGAAGCTGCCGATGATCGGCGAGCCGGACAGGATCAGCACCGACAGGCGCTCGAAGTGCTGGACCAGGGCGTGCGCGATCGTCTGGCAACGGCGCAGGTGACCGAGGCCGAAGGTGTCGTGGCTGTAAATGAGGATGCGGCCCGCGCTTCGAGCTGATGTCACGGTTATTCTCCCCTTGGCGCGTCACCGCCGGCCGCAGGGCGCGCCCGCCCCGGCGCGCCATCGGCAGGGCGGATTGTCATACCGGGCACAGGGGCAACGCAAGCCCGCGCCGTGGCTGCCCCGGCCGCATGGCGCGGGGCTGTTGTGTTAGATAGACGCCTGCCGGCCCGCCATGCCCAACCTGATCCTGGTTCACCAGCGTACCAAGCAGGACCCGAGCGATTACGCGGAGATCGCGCGGCGCATCGCGGCGCGCGCGCCGGATATCGCGGTGTACCTCGCCGGCACCAAGGACCGCGACTGGCGCCCGGCCGGGTTCGATGCCGCCGCAGCGACCCTGACGGTCGCGCCGATGCCGCTGCGCGGCTTCGCGCCGCCGCGCGGCGCGGTCTGTCAGGGCTACGAGTTTCCCAAGGGCGAGCAGTACGAGCGCCTCGCCGCGATCGGCGTCGCGGTGCCGCGCTGGACGCGCGTGCTGCCGGACATCGCGCTCGATGCGAAGGACTGGGGACCCTACGTCGTGGTCAAGCCCGAGCTCGGCCGCAAGGGCGCCGAGATCTTCATCAAGCGCACCGGCCGCGTGCGCTACCGGCCGCCGGAGAGCTACCCGCAAGACCACCCCGTGCGCAAGGCGCCGCTCGTCGCGCAGCAGTTCATCTACACCGGGCGCTGGCCGGTCAACTACCGCGTGGTGACGCTGTTCGGCACGCGGCTGCTGTGCTGGCGCTGCGAGGCCGACCACCGCTACTGGCCGCTCGAGTCGCGCTGGGACTTTCGCGCCACCGGCGGCATCACGGTGGTGTCGAACAAGAAGGACTCGCACTACACGCTGGCCTTCGACGCCGACGTGATCGCGCTCGCCGAGCGCGCGCACGCGGCGTTTCCCGAGCAGCCGCTGCTCGGCACCGACATCGTGCGCGATGCCGATTCGGGCGCGCTCTACGTCATCGAATGCAATCCGCGCGGCGACGCCTGGCTGATCGGCTCGGACACCGGGCGCGAGATCGAGCAGGCCAACGGCCTCGATTTCGCCGCGCAGTTCGACGCGCTCGAGGTGGCGACCGAGGTGCTGATCCGCGAGACGCGCAAGCGCGCCTGCTGAGGCGCCGGGCGTAAGATGCCCGCATGCTGATCGACGTCCGGCCGCAGGTGATCGTCGCACTGATGTGCCTGGGCATGGCGCTCGCGTTCGCCATCGCCGACCGGCGCGCGCCGACGAGCCGAGCGCTGTCGCTGTTCCTGGCCTGCGTCGGCCTGTCGATCGGCATCGGCGCGCTGGTCGCGCTGCCGTACAAGGCCAGTCACGGCGTGCCATGGTGGGGCGGTGTGTTCGCGATTCCCGAAGCGCTCGCCTTCGTCTTCGCTTACGAATGGATCCTGCGCGTGCGGCGCACCGTGCCGACGCGCAACCTGAAAACGCGCTTCGGCGACCGCCAGCTTCGCGTCGCGCAGGGGCTGGCGCTCGTCTACCTGCTGCTCGCGCTCGGCCTGCCGCATGCACGCTCGGCCTACTTCACCAACCCGGACGTTGGCATGCATCCGCTCACGACGCCGCAGTTTTGGCTGTTCGCAGCGCCGCTCGCGCTGTCGCTCGTGCTCGGCATCGGCTCGGTGCTGCTGCTGCTCAACCGGCGTCCCGACAAGGCCGAGCGGATCCGGCTGGTGGCGTTCATCGTCGGCGCGCCGATCATGGCGCTGGGTCTGGTGGTGCCGGTCGACTACGCGCCGGTGACCACCGCGATCGGCCTGCTCATCTTTCTCATCGGCGGTGTGCAGTATCACGTCATCCAGGGTTCGCGCGCGCAGTTCATGTCGCGCTTCCTCGCGCCGCAGGTCGCCGAGCTGGTCCGCGAGCGGGGACTGCGCAGCGCCACGCAGGAGCAGACGCTGGAGATCTCGGTCGTGTGCTGCGATCTGCGCGGCTTCACCGCGTTCTCGGCCGCCACCGAGTCGCACGAGGTGATTCGAATTTTGCGCGAGTACTACGATGCGGTGGGCGCTGCGGCGTCGGTGGTCGGCGGCACGATCAAGGACCAGGCGGGCGACGGCGTGCTGATCCTCATCGGTGCACCGATTGCCTTCGCCGACCACGCGCAACGCGCGCTCGACCTGGCGTCGCGTATCCGCAGCGAGGGCAGCGCGCTCGCGGCGCGCTGGTCGCGCGCGGAGCGCCGGCTCGGCGTCGGGGTCGGCGTGGCGAGCGGTTACGTCACGGTCGGCGTGATCGGCGGCGCCTCGCGCCTCGAGTACACGGCCGTCGGTCCCGCAGTGAATCTCGCCTCGCGCCTGTGTTCCGAGGCGGCCCACGGCCAGGTGCTGGTCGATGCGCGCAGCTGCGAGCTGCTCGCCGACGAGGCGCGCCGCGGGCAACTCCTTTCCGGCGCGGCGCTGCAGCTGAAGGGATTCGCCGAGCCCGTGCCGAGCTTCACGCTCGCCGCGGGCTGAGAGGGTGCGCTACTTCTTCCAGTCCATGATCGGCACCCAGGCGCGCAGCTCGCGTCCCTCGTAGATCCGTCCCTGGATCCGCTTGGCGAGCGCGTCTGCGTCCGCCTTCGTCATCTCCATCTCGATCACGGCGCTCGGGGTGCCCGATTCGTGGATGATCTTGATCGCGCTGACCGGGGCGAAGGCGCTTAGCGCGTCCTGAATGCCCTCTTCGGTGACGTCGTCGGGAAGGTTGCCGATCACGATGCGCATGGTGCCGAGCCTCTTGGTGCGGTGCGGGAGATGTCCGTATGATACCGACGCTTCCCCCACATCGATCGCATGGCGTTCGCCGAGCTTTTCACCGACATCGCGACCCGCCTGTTCGGGCCGGCCGCGCCGCCCGACGCGGACCAGGCGCTGGTCGACGACGCGATCGAGGCGATCGTCGACGCGGTCGACCCGCGCATTCGCGCCGAGCGCAGCTACCGCAGGAAGCTCGCGCCCGGCGTGCGCCGCACCGTCGAGCACATGCGGGCGATCGGCCAGCGTCTGCCGGCGCCGATTGCGCTGTCACCCGCCAGCTGGCGCAGCGAGCCGCTGCTGCGCTGCTGCTTCGCGCGACCCGAACAGCTGCGCGAGCTGCTCGGCCGCAGCCGCGAGCTGTACCGCTTTTTCGATGCCAACCCAGGCTGCGACGAGGCGCATGCGCTGCTCGCGCTGGGGCGCGACGAGCGCAGCGTGCTCGCGCCGGCGCTGGTCGGCGGCGAGCTGCGCCAGGACGTGCAGCAGGTGGTCGTGAGCTTCGACCGGCGCCGCCTGATCGCGCCCGCGGCGGACGCGCTCGGCTGCCGGCGGGAAGTAGGCGCCGCGATCCTGCGGCGCATGGCCGCGCTCGCCTTGCAGGGCATGGTCGGCAAGGAGCGCCGCGTCAAGGACCTGGAGGAGCGCAAGGGCATCCTCGCGACGCGCCTGCGCATGCTGCACCTGCGGCGCGACGGCGTTCAGCGCGCGATGCAGGACGAGGGCGAGGACGAAGCGGGCGATCCGGCGCTCGAGATCGCGCAGCTGGAGAGCGCGCTGCAGGCCACCGTCGACGAGTTCGTCGCGGCGAAGGCAAGCCTCGCCACGCTCGAGGGCATCATCGACAACGTGCGGCGAATTTTCGAGGCGCCGGAGAAGGTGCTCGGGCTCGAAACCGTCGAGCTGCGGCTGAGCGGCACCGGGGTGCGGGTCGAGGCCGGCTCGGGCGAGGCGGCAACCGAGCTGCGGCTGCAGGAGCTGTTCATCGGCGAGGGCTTGCGCGGCGTGATCGCCTTCGTGCGCTGCGCGCGGCAGGACATGCCGCCCCCCGACGAGGCGATCCGCCGCGCCGAGCGCACGCTGCTTTGAGCGCCGCCGGCGCCGCTACTTGCAGACGCCCGTGCAGCGGATCACGCGCTCGGCGCAGGTGATCTGCGCGAAGGACCCGGCAAGCTCGGGCTGCACGTCGCCGCCCGCGTGATACAGCGTCGCGTTGTTGCACTGGCGACGCGCGGTGGCGTAGGTCACGTCGGTCAGCCAGGCGACGTTGCTGCAACCCGGCCGGCCGATGCCGAAGCGCATGCCGACCGAGTATTCGCCGCACAGCAGGCCACGGTGGGTCACCGACGCGTCGACGGTCCATTCGCCTTTCGGCTCGAGCATCGCCTTGCCGCTGCCGAAATTGAAAATGAGCTGCTGCGGTTTAAGCACCACCGACTCGGCGCCGACCGCCTGCGCCGACGCCTGCGAGCGGCTGTAGGTGGCCTGCGCCGCGCTCTCGGTCGCGACGAAGAGCAGCAGGGCTGCGAGCGCAGCGAGCGCGGCGGCAAGCGGGCGGGCGGTTTGCATGACGATTGTCGGTTCGGTTGGCGTCGCAAACCATCATATACCAGGCGTCGGTATACTGGCCGCGGTTTCCCGCCCATGCGCCTCAACCTTCGCGGCAAGATTCTCGCCTTCGTGGCGCTGCCCATCGTGGTGCTGCTGGGCGCTCTTCAGATCTGGAGCGCGGTGCGTGACGCGCGCACCGAAATCGTGGTCCGCGAGCGCGCGCTGGTGCAAAGCGAGGCGGCCGAGCTCGACGCGAGGCTGCGCGAGGTCGCGCAGATCGCCAAGCACACGGCGAACTATCTGGAGCTCAATCCGAACCTGGATCGGACGGGGCTGTTCGATCTCGTGCGGCGCAACGTGACGGCGGACGAGGGCAGGCTGGTGTACGGCGCCGCGATCGCCTTTGCGCCCGGCGCCTCGCCCGAGGGCAGGCTCTTCGCGCCCTATGCGTTTCGCGGCGAAGGGCGCGAACCCGAGGTCATGGACATCGGGCGCGAGGCCTACGACTACACGGCGCCGCAGTGGCAGTGGTGGCACAGGCCGCTGGAGCGCGGCCACGGTACCTGGACCGATGTCTATGACGACACCGGGGCAGGCAACACCAAGATGGTCACGTTCTCGGCGCCGTTTCGCTGGAACGGCCGCGTGGCCGGCGTCGCGACGGTCGATGTGCAGCTGTCGACGCTGCGCGAGCGGGTGATCGACGCCGAGGCGGCGCAGCACAAGATGTTCGTCATCGGCGCGGACGAGCGCATGGTGTTCACGCACAACTCCGCGGACATCGGCACGCCGCTCGCCGACATTGCCCGGCAGCTGCAGCGACCGGATCTGCTCGCGCTGGGCCGCGCCATGCTGCGCAACGCGCCCGGCGACGTGCGCGCGCAGGGCTGGGATTCCGGCGAACCCCAGTGGATCTTCTATGCACTGGTGCACTCGCCGGGCTGGGTGCTCGGTCTGCGCGTCGACGAGCGCGCGGTGCTGGCGGCGGCGTGGCCGCGCGTCTGGCGCGCGGTGGCCCTGGTGGTCGTCGTGCTCGCGGCGCTCGTGCTTGGCGTCAGCCTGGTCGCGAACCGCATCACGCGGCCGGTCGCGCGCCTGGACGCGGCCGCGCGCCGCGTCGCCGAGGGCGACATGGCGGTCGACCTGCCGGTGCACGGCGATGACGAGATCGCGCGGCTGTCGCGGACCTTCACCGGCATGGCGCGCGCGCTGGTCGAGCGCGAGCGCGCGCTGGTCGCGGAGACCGCGGCGCGCGAGAAGATCGAAACCGAGCTGGCGCTGGCCAAGGAACTGCAGCGCAGCATGCTGCCGCCCGGCGAGGCGCACGACGCGGCCTTCGGGCGCTACGACGTGGCCGCGGCGCTCGAGCCGGCGCGCGCGGTGGGGGGCGACTTCTTCGACTACGTGGTCACGCGCGAAGGCCGGCTGGTGTTCGTCGTCGCCGACGTCTCCGACAAGGGCGTGCCGGCGGCGCTCTTCATGGTGCGCGCGCACACGCTGCTGCGCACGCTGTCGCAGGGCCCGGTTTCCCCGTCCGCGCTGCTCGCGAACATGAACGACGCCTTGTGCGCCGACAACGAGCGCTGCATGTTCGTCACCCTGGTGTGCGGTGCGCTCGAGCTCGCCGACGGCCGCCTGTCGCTCGCCAGCGCGGGCCATGAGCCGGCGCTGCAGCTGCGCGCGGACGGTTCGCTCGCCTGGCTGGCGGTGGACAACGGCCCGGCGCTCGGCCTGATCGAGGGCACGCCGTACCCGGCGGCCGAATTCCGGCTCGCGCCGGGTGATGCGCTGATCCTCTATACCGACGGCGTGAGCGAGGCCTTCGATCCGCAGCAGCGGGCCTTCGGGCGCGAGGGGCTCGAGGCGGCAGTGCGCGAGCGCGCACCGGCCTCCGCGCTCGATCTGTGCGCCGGCGTGGTCGCCGACGTGCACCGCTTCGCCGCCGGTGCCGAGCAGAGCGACGACATCACGCTGATGGTCGTGCGCTGGCACGGCGCAGGGGCCTGAGCCGCGCGGCGACCGGCTACAATCCGGCTCGGACGCGCGGCAGGAGGCGTGCGCAAGAGCGAGGAGAACGCACCATGAGTCTGACGATCGCTGTCGATGCCAGCCAGCCGCCGTTCGGGCGACTGAGCCTCGCTGGACGTCTCGATACCACCACCGCTCCGGCATTGGAGAAAAAGGTCGACGAAGTGCTCGCCGCAAAGCCGCTCGCGGTTGTCTTCGACATGGCGGCGCTGGAATACATCAGCAGTGCAGGCCTGCGCGCGATCTTCCGCACCCAGAAGGCGATGCACGCGGCGAACGGCGAGGTGCTGATGGTCAACCTGCAGCCGGCGGTGCAGAAGGTGTTCGACATCGTCAAGGCGCTGCCGCTGAAGAGCGTGTTCCGCAGCGTCGAGGAGCTCGACGACTACCTCGATGCGATGCAGCGCAAGGCGCGCGAAGAAAACCGTTAGCGCCGCAGGACGTTGAGCAGCTCCTGCGCCTGCGGGTCGCGCGGTGCCGCCGCGGCCAGGCGCTGCGCGTAAGCCAGTGCGCGCTCGCGCGCGCCGGTCTCGCGGCTGAAGCTCGCGCCCGCCAGCAGCAGATCGCGGCTGGCCGGATGGCGCGTAAGCGCGCGATCGATTTCGGCGAGCGCTTCCTGCGGCTTGCCGATGGAATACAGGCCGACCGCGTAGACGTAGGCGAAGCGCGCGTCCCCGGGTTCGAGCGCGGCGGCGCGCGCCAGCTCGGCGAGTCCCTCGTCGCTGCGCTGCAGGCGCACCAGCGTCAGGCCGAGCACGTGGTGCAGCGTCGCATTGTCCGGCAGGCGCGCGAGTCCCTCGCGCAGCAGGGCTTCGCCCTCGGCCTCCTTGCCCTGGCTGCGCAAGAGGTCGGCGAGATTGACCGTGGCCGGAACGTGCCGCGGCTCGAGCGCGAGCGCACTGCGCAACATCTTCTCGGCCGCGTCGGCGCGACCACGCCGCGCGTAGAAGGTGCCGAGCGCGGTGCGTGACTCGGGACGATCGAAGTTGTAGCGCTGCACCGCCTCGTACTCCGCGGCGGCGCGCTCGAACGCCGCTTTCTGGGCGCTCGAGAACGCCGTCTCGGGAATCGAGGCGAGCACCCAGGCGGCCTCCACCCGCACGGCGCGCAGCGGGTCGTCGAGCAGCGGCACGACGAGCGCGAGGCGCGGCGCGTCGGGCAGCGCTTCCAGCGCGGAGACGGCGGCCAGACGCAGCAGCGGATCGGCGGCGGCGAGCGGCGCGCGCAGCGCATCGAGCGTGCGCGGACTGAGCGAGCGGCCGAGCGCCTGCAGCGCGCTGGCGCGCGCGATCGCGGGCTGCGACGGGTCGCCGGCCAGCGCGGCGAGCAGGCTGCCGGCCGCGGCGTCGCCGCGCGCGGCCGCGGCCAAGGTGGCGGCGAAACGCTGGAAGCCGTCCGCCGGGCGCCCCAGCCAGCGCGCGATGGCGGCCGCGGCCCAGCTCGCGCCCTTTTCCGCGTGACAGGCATTGCAGGCGTTCGGCACGCCGAAGTCGGCGCTCTGCTCCGGACGCGGCACGCGCAGGCTGTGGTCGCGCCGGGGATCGATCACCATGTAGGTCGTTGCCGGCATGTGGCAGTCGACGCAGGCGCTGCCTTTTTCGCCGGCGCGGTGGTGATGGTGCTGCGCGCTGTCGTAGCGCGCCGGCAGGTGGCATTGCGCGCAGACGCCGTTGCCCTGCGCACGCAGCGCGCCACTGTGCGGCGCGTGGCAGTCGCTGCAGGTGACGCCCGCGCGATGCATCTTGCTCTGCAGGTACGAGCCCCAGATGTAGACCTCGTCGCGCTGCTGGCCGTCGGCGTAGTACAGCCCCGGCGCGAGCAGCGACGGCCGGTAATGGTCGAGAAACGGCTTGCCGGCGAAATAGCCCTCCGCGATCTGCGCGCGGCGCGCATGGCACTGGGCGCAGACCGCGACCTCGACGCGCGTGTCGTTCGGTCGGCTGCGCGTCGCGTTGCCGGTGGCGGGGTCGATCGTCCAGGCCACATCGTGGCGCTCGTCCAGGCGCACGGTCAGACCCATTGCCGGATCCCCGGCCTTGGTCTTGGCCCAGGCGGCGTGCACGCTGCCCGGACCGTGGCAGGCCTCGCAGCCCACCGTGATCTCCGACCAGGCGGTCTTGAAACTGTCGGAGGCCGCGTCGTAGTTCTTGCGCACGTCGATCGAGTGGCAGTCGGCGCACATGAAGTTCCAGTTCTGCTGGCGCTTGGTCCAGTGCAGCTCGTCGCGGAAGTCGACCTTCTCGTCCGGGTAGAGGTGGAACCAGCGCTGCCCGCCCTGGTCCTTCGGCCGCGTGTCCCAGGCGATGGAAAGCGCCTGCAGGCGGCCGTCGGGGAACTCGATCAGGTACTGCTGCAGCGGGTCAACGCCGAAGGTGTAGCGCAGCTCGAAGTCCGTCAGCTTGCCGTCGGCGCCGTCGGTGCGAACGAAATGCTTGCCGTCGCGCCGGAAAAAGGTCGAGGTGATGCCGTTGTAGACGAAGGTCGCGTTGTCGAAGTTGCCGCGCACGGTCCGGTCGTTGGCGTGCTGCATGGCAAGGGCATGATGTGAAGCCTTCCAGGCCTCGCTTTCGGCGCGATGGCACTCGGCGCAGGCGGCGCTGCCGGTGAATTCAGGCGGCGTCGCGGCGGTCAACGGCTGCGGCGCGTCGACACGCGGCGCCGTCGACCGCTGCAGCGTCCACCACGCGAGCGCCGCCGCCGCGAAGGCGACCAGCAGCGCGATCACCGACCAGCGATAGCCGATGCGACGGACGCCTTGGCGCGGCTGCGCTGCGCGATCGCCCGAAGGCGTTGCCGGCGCGCGACGGCGATCGCGCTTGCGTGAATTCACGGGGAATACATGTCTAAGGCAGGGATTGCATTCTGCCAGAGGCGAAAACGTTTCAGAGCCGCGCGGTTTTAATGCGTCGTTTCGACTAGCGGTTCTGCGACCGGGTTTGATTCGCGTCGCACGGTTGATGGACGTAAACTCCCCATCTTTCGACTTTCGACGGTCGGGCGAGACAGGAGAGACGCATGCAAAGCGGTTCGCGATGGATCGGTGGCTGCCTTGGAATGCTGCTTGCGCTGAGCCTATCGGCGCAGGCGGCGGCGCAGCAGAAGAAACCCAACATCCTCGTCATCTGGGGCGACGACATCGGCACCTGGAACATCAGCCACAACAACCGCGGCATGATGGGCTATCGCACGCCCAACATCGACCGCATCGCGAAAGAGGGCGTCGCCTTCACCGACTACTACGCGCAGCAGTCCTGCACCGCGGGCCGCGCGGCGTTCCTCGGCGGCAACGTGCCGGTGCGCACCGGCATGACCAAGGTCGGCTTGCCCGGTGCAAAGCAAGGCTGGCAGAAGAGCGACGTCACGATCGCGACGGTGATGAAGAGCCTCGGCTACGCGACCGGCCAGTTCGGCAAGAACCACCAGGGCGACCGCGACGAGCACCTGCCGACGATGCACGGCTGGGACGAGTTCCTGGGCAATCTCTACCACCTGAACGCGGAAGAGGAGCCGGAGAACGAGGATTACCCGAAGAACCCGGAGTTCAAGAAGAAGTTCGGCCCGCGCGGCGTAATCCACTCCTGGGCGCTGCCGGACGGCAAGCAGAAGATCGAGGACACCGGTCCGCTCACCAAGAAGCGCATGGAGACGATCGACGACGAGACGTCCGAGCGCGCGATCGCGTTCATCCGCGAGCAGCAGAAAGCGGGCAAGCCCTGGTTCGTGTGGTGGAACGGCACGCGCATGCACTTCCGCACGCACGTGAAGAAAGAGCGCCGCGGGATCTCCGGTCAGGACGAGTACTCCGACGGCATGGTCGAACACGACATGCATGTGGGCAAGTTCCTCAAGCTGCTGGACGAGCTGAAGATCGCCGACAACACGATCGTTTTCTACTCCACCGACAACGGCCCGCACTACAACACCTGGCCGGACGCCGGCACGACGCCGTTCCGCAGCGAGAAGAACTCGAACTGGGAGGGCGCATATCGCGTGCCCGCGTTCATTCGCTGGCCCGGGAAGTTTCCCGCCGATACGACGCTCAACGGAATCGTCGCGCACGAGGACTGGCTGCCGACCTTCGCCGCCGCGGCGGGCGACGCCGGGGTCAAGGAGAAATTGAAGAAGGGCGCCTCGCTCAACGGCCGCAACTACAAGAACTACATCGACGGCCACAACCAGCTCGACTATCTCGCGGGCAAGGCAAAGGCGTCGCCGCGCAAGGAGTTCATGTACGTAAACGACGACGGCCAGATCGTCGCCATCCGCTACACGGACTGGAAGGTCGTGTTCCTCGAGAACCGGGGCCAGGCCTTTGGCGTCTGGCGCGAGCCGTTCACCGAGCTGCGCGTGCCGCTGCTGTTCCACCTGCGTCGCGACCCGTTTGAGCGGGCGCAGCACAACTCCAACACCTACAACGACTGGTTCCTCGATCGGCCGTTCGTCATCGTGCCGCTGCAGGGGTTCGCCGCGCGGTTCCTGCAGACGATGCAGGAGTTCCCGCCGAGCCAGTCGCCGGGCTCGTTCAACCTGACGAAGATCGAGGAGCAGCTGCGCAAGAACGCCGGGGCGCGCTGATTCTCTGCGCTCGGTTTTCGACGCGGGCCATCGTCCGGAAGCGGATGACGGCCCGTTTCGTTTTAGGCTGAAACCGGAGCCCAACAAGGACATGCAATCACGGCGCCTCTGCCGCGCGGCGCGGCTTAGGCTGGCGATCGCCCTTTTCGCGCTTCCAGGTCTGGCCGGCGCACAGGGCGCGACGTCGACGCCCGCCACGCCACGTCTGGTATTGCAGATTACGGTTGATGCGCTGCGCGGGGACCTGCCGCGCCGCTATGCGCATGTGCTGGGCGAGGACGGCTTTCGATACCTTTGGAACCACGGCGTGCAATACAGCAACGCGCACTACGGGCACGCCAATACGGAGACCATCGTCGGGCATGTGTCGCTGGCCACCGGGACCGTGCCGGCGGCGCATGGCATGGTCGGCAACGTCTGGTTCGATCGCGCGCAGGGCCGCTTGACCTACAACATCGAGGACGCGCGCTACCGCTTGCTCACGGCCGGCGCGGACGTGGACAAGAAAACCGAGATTGATCCGACGCAGAAGGCGGCCAGGGCCGATGGCCGTTCGCCGGCCGCCATCCTGTCCTCGACCTTCAGCGATGAGCTGGCCGTGCATTTCAACGGCCGGTCGAAGATCTTCGCCGTGTCGGTGAAGGATCGCGGCGCGGTTTCGATGGCCGGCCATGCCGGCAAGGCCTTCTGGTTCTCCAAATCCAGCGGCGAATTCGTCACCAGTACGTACTACTACAAGAAGTATCCGGACTGGGTGAGCGCCTGGAACGCCCGCCAGCCCGCCTTGGCATACGCGGGCACGTCGTGGACCCTGCTGCACCCCCGGTCGAAGTACCTGTTCGGCGACGCCGACGAGCGCGCCTACGAAACCGACTTTCCGGGTTTCGGGCGCACCTTCCCCCATGCCTACGGTGAGGCGGGTGATAAGTACCTGACCACGCGCCTGACGCTCGGACCGGCCGGCGACGCGTTGACGCTCGATTTCGCCAAGACGCTGCTGGACAACGAACGGCTCGGACAGGATGACGTACCCGATTACCTCGCCGTCAGCTTTTCCTCGACGGATTACGTCGGGCACCTGTTCGGGGCCTCCAGCCTGGAGAGCGAAGACAACCTGGCGCATCTCGACCGCAGGCTGGCGGATCTGCTGGCCTACGTTGACGAGAAAGTCGGACTGGAGAACACACTGATCGTGCTCTCTGCCGATCACGGTCAGCCCGAAGTGCCGGGGTATTTGCATGACTTGGGCATCGAAGGCGGTCGCTACCTCGACCCCCGGTCATTGGACCGGGCGCCGGCGATCGCGGCATTGAAAAAGCAATTCGGGCTTGGCGAGGAACTGATCGAAGCCTTTTTCCAGCCGTATGTCTATCTCAATCGCAAGCTGATCCAGGACAAGGGCTTGGACCCGGCCGAGGTGGAAAAGGCCGTTGCCAACGAGCTGCAAAAATTTCCCGGCGTCGCAGCCGCGATCTCCAGCACGGAACTGCGCACCGCCGGGCTGCCCGACACCGTGCTGACGCGCGCGATCCTGCGCAACTTTCATCCGAAGCGCTCCGGCGACATCTATCTGGTGTTCGAGCCGAACGTGTTCATCAATGACTTCGATGGCTTGACGGTCGCCTCGACCCATGGCTCGCCGTGGCGATACGACAGCTTTGTCCCGCTGATATTCGCGGGCGGTGGCCTGAGGCCGCGGACGGTCAGTCGCCGGGTCACGCCGTATGACGTCGCGCCGACGCTGTCCGCCTACCTCGGTGTCAAGCCACCGTCGGCCTCGATCGGCGACCCGCTGCCCGAAGTGCTCGGCAAGTAAGCGGGCTTGGCGCGCGCGCCCGCGCAGGCCAGGGGGAGGGCTTCACGCCCGACGCGAGGAGCGCCGGCTCGAGGGCGCCAAGATGGCTGCAGACCCTGTTTCGTCGCCGCATTCCCGGCGTCGCCGGGAAACGCACAAACTTTATAGATTCTGCAGGCCGCGGCGGAAACAAGTGCACGCTGCAAAAGGTTCCTGACACCTTTTCCGGCGGCCGCGGGGCAGGCTAGCGCCGTGCGTCAGGTGACGCGTGAAGAGGAGCACCGATGGGACAGGTTCTGCAACTCCCCGAGCGCGGCTGGAAGAATGACGCGGCGCGCAGGCCCTCCGGTCCGCCCAAGCCGCTCGGCGCGAACAACTTCTATTGCACGCGCTGCGCGGGCGACCGTTTCGTGCTTTATGCCTGCCAATCGGTACAGTGCGCCGACTGCGGCGCAAAAATGGACAACCTGTACGTGAGCGAGGCCTGAACATGTCGCCCTTCGAAATTGCGCTGGCCCTCAGCCTGATGACCGCTGCGGCCTTCGTCGCCCTCAGGCGGACAGCACGTCGAGAATACGTGCGCGGATCGCTTCCTTCTCCGCGGCGTCGAGATCGGACGTGAGTTTGACGTCGTAGGCGATCTTCGCCGGCCGCTTCAGCACCACGATGCGGTCGCCGATCTGCAGCGCCGCGTAGCCGCAGGCCGGCATCGGCGGCGGAAACGCGCGCCGCCGCCGTGCGCCTGCACGACGCGCTTCGAGCAGATAGCGCGGTGTAACATGGCGCCTCCTCGAAACACATTGCCCGTTTGTTGCTGCTCATCTATCGATGAAAGCGCCGCCCTTCGAATACGCGCGCGCGGCGTCTCTCGAAGAAGCCTGCGCGCTGCTGCAGCAGCACGGCGATGCGGCGAAGCTGCTCGCCGGCGGTCAGAGCCTGGTGCCGATGATGGCGATGCGCTTGCTGCGCCCGGCCTGGCTGGTCGACATCAACGAGATCGGTAGCCTGAAGCAGATCATCGTCGAGGCGGACGGGGTGCGCACCGCCGCCTGCGCGCGCCAGGTCGACCTCGAGCGCGACGCCGCGCTCGGCGCGCGCCTGCCGCTGCTGCATCAGGCGCTTGCCTGGGTCGGCCACGTGCAGACGCGCAACCGCGGTACGGTCGGCGGCAGCCTGGCGCATGCCGATCCCTGCGCCGAGCTGCCGCTGGTCGCGCAGCTGCTGGGCGCGCAGTTGCAGCTGCGCAGCGCCAAGGGCGCGCGCAGCATCGAGGCAAACGCGTTCTTCGACGGGCCGATGAGCACTGCGCTGGCGCCGGACGAGTGCCTCGAGGCCGTGCACTGGCCGGCCTGGTCCGTGGCGCGCGTCGGCTCGGCGTTCAGCGAGCTCGCCACGCGGCACGGCGATTTCGCCATGGTCTCGGCCGCAGCGCAGATCGCGCTCGATGCGGAGGGGCGCTGCCTGCGCGCGGCGCTCGGTCTCGGCGGCGTCGGCCTGACGCCGCTCGCGTTTCCCGCGCTGGCGGCAAAACTGGTGGGCGCGCGACCGGCAGACGCCGACTTCGACGACCTGGCGCGCGACGCGGCGGCGCAGAGCGAGCCGGGCGACGACCTGCACGCGAGCGCCGCCTACCGGCGCCACGTCGCGCGCGTGCTCGCGGCAAGGGTGCTGCGCGAGGCATGCCGGCGCGCGGAAAGCCTGCAATGAGCGAGTCGCTTTACCCGATCGTGGTCGAGGTCAACGGCGTGCCGCGCAAGGCGCAGGTGCCCGCGCGCCTGTCGCTGGTCGACTGGCTGCGCGACGCGCTGCGCCTGACCGGCACGCACGTGGGCTGCGAGCACGGCGTGTGCGGCGCCTGTTCGGTGCTGCTCGACGGCGAGGCGGTACGCGCCTGCCTGATGTACGCGGTGCAGGCCGACGGCCATCGCGTGACGACGGTCGAAGGGCTCACGCGGTCCGACGGTTCGCTGAGTGTGTTGCAGGACAGCTTCTGCGAGGCGCACGGCCTGCAGTGCGGTTACTGCACGCCGGGGCTGCTGATCGCGGCGCAGGCGCTGCTCGCATCCAATCCGCAGCCGAGCGACGCGCAAGTTCGGGAGGCGATCGGCGGCAACCTGTGCCGCTGCACTGGCTACCAGCAGGTCGTCGAGGCGGTGCGGCTCGCCGCCGAGCGCCTCGCGGGCGGCGCCGCGTGAACTTTCGCTACATCGGCCGCAAGGCGCGCAGCAAGGAAGGCCCGCGCTTCGTCACCGGCCGCGGGCGCTACGTCGCCGATGTTGCCCTGCCGGGGATGAAGCACGTGGCGCTGGTCGCCTCGCCCTATCCCAGTGCGCGCATCGTCTCGATCGACGCGACGGCGGCACGCGCGCTGCCCGGGGTGCACTACGTGCTCACCGGCGAGGAGTTCTGCGCCAATACCGACCCGCTGCTGATCGGCGTCGACGCGCCGCAGGTCAAGCGCTGGGCACTCGCCAACGGCGTGGTGCGTTACGCGGGCGAATGGGTTGCCGCGGTGGTCGCCGACAGCCGCGCGCTCGCCGAGGACGCGGCCGAGCGGGTCGAGGTCGAGTACGCGCCGCTGCCCTACGTCATCGACGCCGAGGCGGCGCTCGCGCAGGACGCGCCGCTGGTGCATCCGGCGCACGGCTCGAACGTGATCTACCACCGCAAATTCGTGTGGGGTGAGGTCGACGCCGCGTTCGCCGCGGCCGAGCACCGTATCGCCTTCCGCGCGGTGTGGGGGCGCAACGCCACCGTGCCGATCGAGACCTTCGGCGTGGCGGCGAGCTGGGACCCGGGCATGCAGCTGCTCGACGTCTGGGCCTCGATCCAGATGCCGAAGTACCCGGACCAGACGGCGCGCGCGCTGCGCCTGCCGGGCAACGCGGTGCGCGTGCACTTCGACGTCGACGTCGGCGGCAGCTACGGCGTGAAGCGCGGCATCAAGCACACCGCGCTGGTCGGCTACCTTTCGATGCGCCTCGGCATGCCGCTGCGCCTGATCGAGGACCGGCTGGAGAACATGCGCGGCGGCGACATGCACGGGCCCGACCGCTTCTTCGACATGCAGGTTGCGTTCGACGGCGACGGCACGATCCGCGCGCTGAAGATCCGCGCGGTGGACGACGTTGGCGCCTACGCCGGGCGCTCGCCGCTGCAGCTCGGCAAGCCGGTGACCGCAATCTGCGGCCCTTACCGCATCCCGGCGGTGGAATACGAGCCGACCTCGGTGCTGACCCACAAGACCGCGCAGGAGGCGGTGCGCGGCTTCGGCCAGTCGCCGACCAACTTCGCGATCGAGCGCGCGATCGACCGCGTCGCGCGCCACCTCGGCATGGACCGCATCGAGCTGCGGCGCAGGAACCTGATCCGCGCGGACGAGTTTCCGTACACCATCCCGAGCGGCTCGACCTACGACTCGGGCGACTACCACACGGTGCTCGACAAGGCGCTCGCCGCGGTCGACTATCCGGCGCTCGTCGCCGCGCGCGATGCGGCGCGCGCAGACGGCCAGCTCGCCGGCATCGGCATCGCCACCTGCCTCGAGCCGAGCGGCGGCAATTCCGCCTTCGAGGTGCTGTTCAATACCAAGAACGACACCACCACCTGGATGGACTCCTGCCTGGTGCGCGTCGACCTGTCCGGCGCGATTACCGGCGTGATGAACACCTCGAGTTCGGGGCAGGGCCACGAAACCCTGGTGGCGACGGTGGTCGGCGAAGTATTGGAGCGCGACCCGACGACGATCCGCGTGGTGCATGCCGACTCGCTCACCGCGCTGCCGTCGAACAGCCCGGTCGGCAGCCGCATGGCGATCATGCTGGGCGGCGCGGCGGCCGGCGCGGCGCGCCAGATCAAGCAGACCTTGCTCGCCATCGCCGCGCACAACTTCGAGTGCGCGGTCGACGATCTGGAGTACGCCGACGGCGACGTGCGCCTCAAGGGCGCGCCCGAAAAGAAGCTCAGCTGGACGCAGCTGGTCACGATCGCGCATCGCAACATCCACAAGATGCCGCCGGGCGTCGAGCCGGGGCTGCAGGCGAAGTTCGTCTGGGAAGTGCCGACGGGCGGCGGATTGCCGACACCTGAGGGCCGCATCCAGATCTACCCCTGCTATTCGTTCGAGGCGCACGTGGTGTACGTCGAGATCGACCGCGACACCGGCAAGCCGGCGATCCAGCGCTACGTCGTCGGCCACGACTGCGGCGTGATGATCAACCCGGACATCGTCCACGGCATGACCTACGGCGGCATCGCGCACGGCATCGGCGCGGCGCTGTACGAAAAGTTCGCCTATACGGAGGACGGCCAGCTGGCGAGCGGCACCTTCATGGACTATCTCATTCCCAGCGCGCACGAGGTGCCCGCGCTGCACATCGTCGATCACTGCACGCCGTCGCCGCTCACCACCTTCGGGCAGAAGGGTTCGGGCGAGGCGGGCTACCTCGGCGCGCCGGCGGCGATCGCCAACGCGGTGAACGATGCACTCGAGCCGCTCGGCGCGGCGATCGACACGCTGCCGATGACCGCGCCGGCGATCTGGCAATGCATCGCCGTTTCTGAGAAGAAGGCCTGAAAGGCATGAAAGACCTCGTCATCGACATCCACGCGCACTACATCCCGCCGTACCTGTTCGAGCGCTTCGATGCGCACGCGGCGCGTTTTCCCGGCGTGCGGCTGCTGCGTGAGGGCAACAGCCGGCGCATGCAGTTCCCCGGCGGCGAAGCGACGCGGCCGATCTCGCCGAAGCTTTCGGACCTCGACGAGCGGCGCGCCTGGATGGACGCCAATGGCATCGATCACCAGCTGGTCGGCGGCTGGCTCGACAGCTTCGGCTACGAGCTGCCGGGCGCGGAGGGCGCCGCGTGGAGCCGGTACTACAACGACTGCCTGCACGATGCGCTGCGCAGCGAGACGCGCTTCACGCCGCTCGCCACCGTACCGCTGCAGGACGGCGGTCTCGCCGCCGAGGTGCTGGGCGAGGCGCTCGAGCGCGGCTTCGGCGGGGCGATGATCGGCACGCTGCCGAAAGGCCTGAGCGGCAACCTCGACGATCCCACGCTCGACCCGTTCTGGCAGGCGGCGTCCGACCTGGGCGCGGCGATCTTCATGCACCCGATGTTCCTCTGCGGCGAGCCGCGGCTCGCCGACTACGACCTGGTGAATGCCGTCGGGCGGCTGGCCGACACCACCATCGCGGTCTCGCGGCTGCTGTTCTCGGGGCACCTGCTGCGCTTTCCGGGGATGAAGTTGGTGCTCTCGCACGGCGGCGCTGCGCTGCCCACCGCGCTCGGCCGGCTGGCGCGCAACCACGCCATCGCGCAGGGCAAATACGCCGATCCGCGCAAGGGCTTCCAAGCGATGTACTTCGATTCCTGCGTGTTCGACGCCGAGGCGCTCGAGTTCCTGGCGAAAAAGGCGACACCCGAGCGCATCATGCTCGGCTCGGACATGCCGTTTCCGATCGGCGACCCGGCGCCGACCCAGGTGGTGCAGGACGCCCGCTTCAGCGCAGTGCAGCGCCGCTGCATCCTCGGCCACACGGCGCAGGGCGTGTTCCGCCTGCGCCCGGACTGCTGGTGTCCGCGCTGACTTCTAATCTCCAACGGCCGCGAGGAGATCAATGGGTCGGCTCGAAACCGCACCTGGTGCGTGACGTTGACAAAAACCCGTGGCGGTTGACCGACTGAGAACGGCCGGGCGCGGGCAATCGATCACGCGGTCTGCGCGCCGAAGCCCGCCCCCGGCGTGCGCACGCGCAGAGCGGTTACCCGCTCCAGTTGACCTTGTGTAGGGTGGCGGAATCCCCTTCCCAATTCCTTAGGTCAGGATCCGTCCACCGTGTCCCGCGGCTGCTCCCGAGGTCCATGCTCGGGCTCTGAAAGGCCGCTTGCGCCGCGGTGCCTTGTACGCTGGCATGTTTGCCAGCCTGATCCTTGAACAACTCGATGGTCGCCTTACCGACCTCGCCCACCGAGATCGACAGCTTCTCGCCGTGCTGGATCTCGATCGGGACGGCTCGTGCCGGAAGCCAATTCGAAATCACCGCTCCCATCAATCCCTCGAACAGGCCGCCTTTCTTCCCCGAGAATACGGCTTCCAGTGCGCGCCGCTGGTCGTCATTGGCCTTGGCATCAAGGTAGAGCCGCGCCTTGCCCTTGCCGCCGAAGAAGTTGCCGGGCCACTCGGCAGCGAGCACGGCGCTGCAGCCGCTAACGTCGATGCCCTCAATCTTGCCTTTCTCGATTTCATAGGCGATCGCACCGGCGCACCAGCCCTGATCGGGCTCAGTGACCGGGCCGAGAAAGCACGGGCACATCGCTTTGCAACTGCAAAATTCAATCATCTTTCCAGTGATGTTCCAGGCCATTGGCGCTACTCCTTCGTCATGGATTGAGAGTGCCGAGTCGCACAACCGCGCCAGCCGTCCCGCGCGGCAGGCCGGGCGAGTCGACGCGCGCGCCGGCCCGCTACCGCTTGGCGGTTCAGGACTCGTCGTACGCGACGCGTCGTTCGGCCACTGTACGCTGTCCGGTCGTAAAAGCCAGCGATATCGGTTGCGCTCAAGCGCAGCGTACGCGTCCCGTGAGGGGTCGGATCGGGTCGTGAGCGGACGCTGCAGAGGCGCGCGGCGGCAGCACTCAGTTGGTGCCCGGCCACTCGAGCGTGGCGGCGAATCCCCGCGCAAGCAGCTGGGACATCTGCGCCGCGGGAACGGCCTTGCTCCAGAAGTAGCCCTGGCCGTAGTCGACGCCCACCGCACGCAGGTAGAACGCTTCCTCGATCGACTCGACGCCCTCGGCCACGGTGCGCATGCGCAGGCTTTCGGCAAGGCCGACGATGCCGCGCAGCAGGCGCGCGGCCGAGCGGCTGGTGAGCGCGGGCGTGATCAGGCTGCGGTCGATCTTGAGCAGATCGAGCTCGAGGCCGACGATTTGTGCCAGACCGCTGTGCCCGGTGCCGAAATCGTCCACCGCGACGGCGATGCCCGCTTCGCGCGCAAGCCGCACGGCGGCGCGTCCCTCGTCGGACAGCGCCTGACGCTCGGTCAGCTCGACGACGATGCGTTTGCCCCAGTGCACCAGGTCGAGCGTCTCGGTGATGTGCCGCAGCCGGCCGGTGCCGATGATCGACGGCGGGATATTGACGCTGACGTAGAAGTCACCATGGCGCTCGAAGACGGGAATCACGTCCTCGCGCATGCAGGTGAACAGGCGCTCGACCACGCTCACCAGCGCGTCCAGGTCGTGCTCCAGCGTCTCGATCAGGGGGCCGGCCGAGTGCACCCGGCCGTCGGGCTCGACGATGCGCATCAGCGCCTCGAAGCCGCGCACCTCCCCCGTGTTGAGATCGACGATCGGCTGGTACCAGGCGGTGAGCCGGTCAATCGGTGCTCGTATGATCGGGGTATCGGCCACGACCTAGCTTAGCGAGGGGCTGAGGTAACATCAACCGCGCATGGGCGATTTTCCGGCTGACGTCATATCGCGCGAGCGCTTCGACGCTGTCCTGCTCGACATGGACGGCGTGCTGACCGACACGGCCAGCGTCCACGCCAGCGCCTGGAAGCGCATGTTCGACGAGTTCCTGCGCGCGCGCGCGACAGCCAGCGGCGAGCGCTTCGTGCCGTTCGACATCGACTCCGACTATGCGCGCCATGTCGACGGCAAGCCGCGCACCGACGGGCTGCGCGATTTCCTGCGCGCGCGCGGCATCACGCTGCCCGAGGGCACGCCGGACGATCCGCCGCAGGCGCAGACGGTGCACGGCCTGGGCAAACGCAAGGACCAGCTGGTCAACGACGTGATCGCGGCCGAGGGCGTGCGCGTGTTCCCGGGATCCGTGCCGTTGCTCGAGCGGCTGCGCGCCGCCGGAATCCGCACGGCGGTGGTGACCTCCAGCCAGAATCGCGCCCGCGTGCTCGAGGCAGCCGGCCTCGGCGCCCTGTTCGATGTCGCGGTGGACGGCATCACGATCGTCGAGCGCGGCCTCGCCGGAAAACCGGCGCCGGACATGTTCCTCGAGGCGGCGCGCGCGCTGGGGGTCGATCCGGCACGCGCCGTCGTGGTCGAGGACGCCATCTCCGGCGTCGAGGCCGGCGCGCGCGGCGGCTTCGGGCTGGTGGTCGGCGTGGCGCGCAAGGGCGACGCGGCGGCGCTCGCCGCGCACGGCGCCCAGCGCGTGGTCGCCAGCCTCAGCGAGCTGATGTCCTAGACGCGAGGCGCATCGAACCATGCCTGCACACGAGCGCATCAAGCCCCCGCCGCACGACTACGTCGCCGACGAGTGGAACTGGATCGAGCGCCGCTTTCACCCGGAGTTCATGGCGCAGACCGAGACCATCCTCGCGCTCGGCAACGGCTATCTCGGCATGCGCGGCTCGCCGGAAGAGGGCGGGCCGGTGGTGCAATACGGCACCTTCGTCAACGGCTTCCACGAGACCTGGCCGATCGTCTACGGCGAGGAGGCCTACGGCTTCGCGCGCACCGGCCAGACGATGCTCAGCGTCACCGACGGGCGCATCATCAAGCTGTTCGTCGACGACGAGCCGTTCTGGCTGGCGAGCGCGCATATGCTGCGCTTCGACCGCCGCCTCAATATGCGCGCCGGCACGCTGGATCGCGAAGTTCTGTGGGAGACGCCGGGCGGCAAGCAGGTGCTGATCCGCTCGCGGCGCCTGATCTCCTTCGAGCACCGCCATGCCGCCGCCATCCTCTACGAGGTGACGCTGCTAAACGCGCGCGCGCCGGTGGTGCTGTCTTCCGAGGTGCTGGCCGAGCGGCGCAGCGAGCCCCGAGCCGGCAACGACCCGCGGCGCGGCAAGAACTTCGCCGGCCGGGTGCTGCAGCCGCGCACCACGCAGGGCAAGGACATGCGCGTTCTGCTGTGCCACGGCACCGAGCGCACCAAGATGACGCTCGCCTGCGGCATCGATCACCGCATCGAGACCGAGTGCCGCAGCCGCTGGAAGCCGAACCTGCAGGCCGACTTCGGCCAGGTCGCCTTTACCGTCGATGCCGAGCCGGGCAAGCCGATCCGGCTGGAAAAATTCATCGCCTATCACAGCTCGGCGACCGCCTCGCCCGAGCAGGTCTGCGGCCGGGTGGCGTGGACGCTGGACCGGATCGTCGCCAACGGCTTCGATGTGCTCGCCGCGAGCCAGCAGCGCACCATGGACGACTTCTGGCGGCGCAGCGACGTTCAGGTGCAGAACGTGCGCACCGGTCGGGTGCGGCGCACCACGGTCGAGGTGCAGCAGGCGATCCGCTTCAACCTGTTCCACATCCTTCAGGCCGCGGCGCGCGCCGACAATACCGGCGTGCCGGCCAAGGGCCTGACCGGCAGCGCCTACGAAGGGCAGTACTTCTGGGACACCGAGATCTACGTGCTGCCGTTCCTGATCTATACCTCCCCGCGCGTCGCCCGCAACCTGCTGCTGTTCCGCTATCGCATGCTCGACAAGGCGCGCGAGCGCGCGCGCGAGCTGAATCATCGCGGTGCGCTGTTTCCCTGGCGCACGATCAGCGGCGAGGAGGCTTCGGCCTACTACGCCGCGGGCACCGCGCAGTACCACATCAACGCCGACATCATGTACGCGCTGCGCAAGTACGTGCACGCGACCGGCGACGAGCCGTTCCTCGAGCAGTACGGCGCGGAGATGCTCATCGAAACAGCGCGCTTCTGGGTCGACATCGGCTTCTTCTCGGAGCGCCGTGGCGGCCGCTTCTGCATCAACGGCGTGACCGGACCCGACGAGTACACCACGGTGGTCAACAACAACACCTACACCAACCTCATGGCACGCGAGAACCTGCGCTACGCCGCGGCGGTGGTGGAGCGGCTGCGCGCGTCGCACCCCGAGAGCTTCGACGCGCTGCTGCACAAGACCGGCCTCGAGGCCTCCGAGGTCGAGGACTGGAAGCGCGCTGCGCATCTCATGTTCGTGCCCTACGACTCGGCCACCGGCATCTACCCGCAGGACGACACCTTCCTCGACCGCGAGCCCTGGGACTTCGAGCACACGCCGGCGGACAAGTACCCGCTGCTGCTCAACTACCACCCGCTCAACATCTATCGCCGCCAGGTGATCAAGCAGACCGACGTCATCCTGGCGATGTTCCTGCTCGGGCACGAGTTCACGCTGGAGGAGAAGCGGCGCAATTTCCTGTTCTACGATCCGCTGACCACCGGCGACTCGTCGCTCTCATCCTGCGTCGAGGCGATCGTGGCCACCGAGATCGGCGAATACGACAAGGCGATCGAGCATGCCATGGCGGCATTGCTCATGGATCTCGCGGACGTCAGCGGCAACGTGCACGACGGCGTGCACATCGCCTCGATGGGCGGCACCTGGATGATGTGGGTCTACGGCTTTGCCGGCATGCGCGATTACGACGGCGCGCTCTCGTTCCGCCCGCATCGCGCGCCCGAGCCGCAGGCGACGATCAGGTTTCCGCTCACCTACCGCGGGCAGATGCTGGAAGTCGAGATCGGCATCGAGTCGACGACCTACACGCTGCTCGAGGGCGACAGCCTGACGATCCGCCACCAGGACGAGCCGATCACGCTGACGCGCGAAACGCCGCGCGTTGCGCGGCCGAATCTCGGCCGCTAGCCGCCACACGCCCTCGTCGGCGCGCGGGGTTCAGGCCATGATGTTGACGCCGCCGTCGACGTAGACGGTGTCGCCGGTCATGCGCCGCGCGTAGTCGGTGGCCAGGTAGGCGCAGGCGAAGCCGACGTCCATGATGTCGACCAGCTCGCCGACCGGCGCGCGCTGCACCGCTTCGTTTAGCAGCAGGTCGAAATCCTTCAGCCCGGAGGCGGCGCGCGTCTTGAGCGGGCCCGGCGAGATCGGGTGCACGCGGATGCCCTGCGGGCCGAGCTCGTAGGCGAGGTAGCGGCAGGCGGACTCGAGCGCCGCCTTCACCGGGCCCATGACGTTGTAGTTCGGCACCACCTTCTGCGCGCCGTGGTAGCTCATCGCGAACAGCGAGCCGCCGTGCTGCATGAGCGGCGCGGCGAGCCGCGCCATGCGCACGAACGAATGGCAGGAAATGTCCATCGCCTTGGCGAAGCCCTCCGCGGTGCAGTGCAACAGACCGCCCTGCAGGTCGTCCTTCGGCGCCCAGGCGATCGAGTGCACCAGAATGTCGAGCGCGCTCCACTGCGATTCGATGCGTTCGAACAGGGCCTCCAGCTGGCCGGGCTCGGACACGTCGAGCGGCAGGAAGATCGGCGACTCGAGCGTTGCCGCGAGCGGCTCGACGAAGCGCTTCGCCTTTTCGTTCAGGTAGGTGATGGCGACCTCGGCGCCCAGCTCGCGGAAGGCGCGCGCGCAGCCGTAGGCGATCGAGTGCTCGTTGGCGATGCCGACGACCAGGGCCTTCTTGTCCTTGAGCGCCGGGCGGGGTACGGCTGTGGTCATGGTCTGCCTCGTGTTCGTGAGCGCCTCAGGCCGCGCCCAGCAGACGCCGGGTGTGGCGCGCGATCATCAGTTCCTCGTTGGTCGGGATGACCCAGGCCGAGACGCGGCTGCGCGCGGCGCTGATACGCGGTCCGCCTTTCGCGTTGGCGCGCGCGTTCGGCTTGACGCCGAGCCAGGCGGCGTCGGCGAGCACGCGGGCGCGGATCGCGGCC
>JBFFEY010000038.1:0-29189 GCA_041558415.1 Burkholderiales bacterium
CGCGGCACTCGCGGTCGCGTTGCTCGCCTGCGTCATCCCGGTACGCCGGGTGGTGCGTGTCGATCCTCTGTCCGCGTTCCGGGGATGAGGCAGACTTATGAGCGACAGTGCCATCCTTCGTGCAGAGCACCTCGTCAAGACCTTCGGCAGCGGCCATGCCACCGTGCGTGCCGTGGATGACGTCACGCTCGCGGTCGCCCGCGGCGAGATGGTAGTCATCATGGGGCCATCGGGCTCGGGAAAGACCACCTTGGTATCGATGCTGGGGGCGCTGCTGAGCCCCGACTCGGGCACCATTGCAATCGACGACGTCGACATCACTACACTTGACGAAGCGGGGCTGGCAGCCCTGCGAGCCCGCAAGATTGGTTTCATCTTCCAGTCCTTCAATCTTTTGGAGGCGCTGTCCGTGCTCGAGAACGTGCTCTTCCCCGCCCATCTTGCGCCGGGGGGTGTAGAGGCCGCCCGGCCCCATGCCGAGGCGCTGCTCGAGAGCCTGAATCTCTCGCACCGACGCGACGCCCGCCCGAACACGCTGTCCGGTGGCGAGAAGCAGCGTGTGGCCATCGCACGGGCCCTCATCAACCGTCCCCGGCTGATCTTTGCAGACGAGCCGACCGGTAATCTCGACTCCCAGAGCGGACAGGAGGTCATGATGATCCTCTACGATGTCGCCCGCGACGAGGGGTGCTCGGTGGTGCTGGTGACTCACGACCAGCGGGTGGTCGAGGTCGCCGACCGGATCCTGTGGCTCGAAGACGGCGCTTTACGCGACCGAAAAACGCAGGAGCGTTCCTGGGTCAATGACCCGGTGTGCGGCATGCGGGTGGACGAGTGGACGGCAACCCTATTCTCGGAACATCGCGACGCGCGCTACGTATTTTGTTCACGCCGTTGCCTGGAGCGTTTCGAGGCAGACCCCGCGCAATACGTTCGTCCGAGTATCGAATGATGCAGCCAATGAATGCACCAGTCAGATGGACAACAGGTAAGGCGGACGCCCCCGTGGGAGCGAGCGGGCACGGAGCTTGGCGGCGGGTGGTCCGCAAGATCTTCTGTGGGCCGGGTAGCGGGGATGCCCGATGCGGGCGAACGCCGGTGGCTCGCATCCGGGGATTTCGCCTTTACCCGATCTTCGCAGTGGTGATGCTGACCGCGCTTTCGGGCGCGGCGACCGCCGGCGAGGACGCGGTCGGCAAGGGCGAGACGATAGCCCGAGAAGCCGACCTTCGCGACCGGGGATTTGGTGACAGCAAAACGCAGCTGGTGATGATCCTCGAGGACCGCCAAGGCGATACACGAGAGCGCCAATTGCGCATCAGCACGCTCGAAGCAGCCGATGAGACCGAGGGCGACAAGTCGGTCGTCGTGTTCGACGAGCCGCGAGACATCAAGGGCACGGCGCTGCTGAGCTACGCTCACATCCTCGAGCCCGACGACCAGTGGCTCTTTCTGCCGGCCCTGAAGCGCATCAAGCGGATCTCGTCCATCAACAAGTCCGGCTCCTTCGTCGGCAGCGAATTTGCTTACGAGGACATCACGGGCCAGGAATTCGCAAAATACAGCTACAAATGGCTACGCGACGAACCGTGCAGCGATCTTGAATGCTTCGTGGTGGAGCGTCGTCCACGCTACGAGAATTCGGGTTACGTGAAGCTGGTGACCTGGTACGACAAGACCGAGTACCGCATACAGCGCGTCGACTATTACACAGGCGAGGAGGAGTTGTTGAAGACCCTCACGCTCAGCGAGTACCGGCAGTACGAAGGGCGGTTCTGGCGGCCGCACCAGCTGGTCATGGACAGCTACCGGACCGGGAAGAAGACCCGTTTACGCTATGAGCGCTACGAGTTTGGAACGGGGCTGACCGAGCAAGATTTCAGCCAAGGCAATCTCAAGCGCACGCGGTGACGCTTGGCCATGCGCTCTAAAGACCGAACGAGACGGGTGGCCTCCTGGAAACGATTCATGACCTGCGCCTCGGTGCTCGGATCCTGCGTCGTCGGAACCGGGGTTGGAGCGGCAGGAGAGTGGGAACTCTCGGGGTCCGTCGCCGGAGAGTTACGGATCTTCCCGGATTCGCCCGCGTTCGTGGAGCAGAACGACGCGACACTCTCCCCGTCTCTTTCCTTCGAGCCGAGGGTCGTCTACGAGTGGAACGAGGGTCACGATCGGCTGACCGCGGTGCCGTTCTTACGGCTCGACGCCCACGACGACAATCGAACCCACGCTGATTTACGGGAGGCCAACTGGCTACACGTCGGTGACGGGTGGGACCTGGTCATTGGGATCGACAAGGTGTTCTGGGGCGTCACGGAGTCTCGGCACCTCGTCGACATCGTCAACCAGGACGACCGCGTGGAGGATATCGACGGCGAGGACAAGCTCGGGCAGCCGATGCTTAATCTGAACCTCTACCGTGACTGGGGCCGCCTCGGCATCTACGTGCTGCCGGGTTTTCGGAAAAGAACCTTTCCTGCAGACGACGCGCGCCTGCGGGGCCCGCTGCCGATTGTCGGCACCGCGACGTTTGATTCGGGTGCCGAAGATCGGCACACGGACCTAGCTCTGCGGTGGGCTCACGCGACCGGGCCGTGGGATATCGGGCTTGCCCATTTTCACGGCACAAGCCGCGAGCCGCGATTCATATCAAGAAACGGTCTTGGCGGCGGCGAGCAGCTCGTTGCCCACTACGATCAGATCGATCAGACGAGCGTCGATTTGCAGTTCACGACGGGGGCCTGGCTCTGGAAGCTGGAGGGGCTTACGAGGAGCGGTCAGGGCGACCGGTTCGCCGCCGTGGTCGGTGGATTCGAAGTGACTCACTACGACGTCTTCGGCACCGGCGCCGATCTGGGCCTGCTGGCCGAGTACCTCTACGACGGTCGGGACAAGAGGCTGGCGCCGCCGACGGCGCTGGAGGACGACATCTTTCTGGGCGTACGGCTCGCGCTGAATGACTCCCAAGATAGTAGCGCCCTCCTAGGCACCGTGTTCGACCGCCGCTCGGGAGCCGCAATCGTTTTCGTGGAAGCCGAACGGCGTCTCGGAAACAGCTGGCGAATCGAGCTCGAGAGCAGATTGTTCTTCGACGTGCCCTATGACGACCCGCTTGCGGGCATACGCAACGACAGCTTCGTCACATTGCGTTTGAGCCGGTTCTTCTGATCTCACTGAATCGGCAGTTTGACGGTCCTGTGTCGCTGGAACATGTGCTTCCGCCGTACATTCGTAAATTGCCTAAATCCGCCAAACGACCGTGCTGCGTCAATCAGTCATTGTGGAGCCTCGCGTTCGAGTATCGGGCAGCCGTCGCGAGCGCTATCCCGAAATTCCAATCGGGACTTCGCGCTGAGCAGGTCGCCGGCTCAGACCCGCGCTTCCATTGTGAAAACGCCTGGCCAACCCAAGTTCCCCATCGCGAACAGGTCCCGAAACGGGAGACACACTCAGAAAAGAAAAGCCCTCTGGACGAGGGCTTGGGTATTGTCTAACCGATTGAATTACAAGAAGAAAACTGGTGGAGGCGGCGGGAATCGAACCCGCGTCCGCAAGCCCTCTACAGTCAGGACTACATGCTTAGCCTCGCCGTTTGGATCTCGCCTTGCGCCCGCCGGCGGGCGGGCTGACGCGCAGCCAGCCGCTTCGACGGATCCGCATGGCCAAGCGGCCAGACCGTGCGGAGAGGCTGATGTGAATGACGCTGCACCCCTTTCGGGGCCTAGCCCATCAGCAAGCTAGTGCAGCGTCTAGCCGGTGTTAGGCGGCTAGAGCGTAACGCTCGTCGTTGGCGTTTATGTGTTTCCAGCTGGATTTACGAGGGAACTGGTCCTCGGCATGCCCTGAACTGCTTCGCGACCCACGTCGAAGCCAGGTCGCCCCCAGTCAGATAACGTCTCTCGACGCATTGTCGCATATCGGGCCGATTGCCCGAAAATCAAGCACCCTAGCGCTCGATCTGCGCCAGCAGCTCGAGCGGATGGGTGATGACCGCGTCGGCGTTCCAGCTTTGCGGGCCGCCGTTTTCGATGCCGTGGTAGCCATACTCGACGGCGATCGCGCGCATGCCGGCCGCCCGCGCGGCCTGCACGTCGCGCAGATCGTCGCCGATGTACCAGCAGCTCGCCGGCGCGAGCGCGAGAACCTGTGCCGCGTGCAGCAGCGGCGCCGGATGCGGTTTTGAGTGCGGCGTCGTGTCGCCGCAGACCACGCAATCCGGCGCCAGGCCGAGCCCGGCGACGATGCGCTCGGTGAACCGCGTCGCCTTGTTGGTGACGATGCCCCAGGCGATGTCGCGCGCGACGAGTTGCTCGATTAGCGGCGCGATGCCGGGAAACAGCGTCGTGTGCTGGTCCAGGCACTCGGCATAGTGACGCAGGAAGGCGTCGCGCATCACCTCGTAGTCGGGATGCTCGGGCGTCATGCCGAAGGCCGCGCGCAGCAGGCCGCGCGCACCGCTGGAGGCATAGGGCCGTGCCTGATCCACCGGCAGCGCGTCGAGGCCGCGCTCGGCGCGCAGCCTATTCACTGCCACGCACAGATCCGCCGCCGTGTCGGCGAGCGTGCCGTCGAAGTCGAACAGCAGCGCCTTGACCGCGTCGCGCGTCACCTTCACGCCTCGCGCACGCAATGCAGCAGGTAGTTGACGTCGCAGTCCTTGCCGAGCCGATACACGCGCGTGAACGGGTTGTAGGTCATGCCTTTCACTTCGATTGGGCGCAGGCCGGCGTCGCGGCACCAGCCCATCAACTCGGAGGGGCGAATGAAGCGCGCGTAGTCGTGCGTGCCCTTGGGCAGCAGCTTGAGGACGTACTCGGCGCCGATGATCGCGAACAGATAGGACTTCGGATTGCGGTTGATTGTCGAGAAGAAGCCCTGGCCGCCTGGTTTCAGCAGCTGGGCGCAGGCCGCAACCGTGCGTCCCGGATCCGGCACGTGCTCGAGCATCTCCATGCAGGTAACGACGTCGAAGCTGCCGGCGTGCGTCTGCGCGTATTCCTCGGGCGAGACCAGTGCGTACTGTACCGGCAGCCCGCTCTCCAGCAGGTGGAGCTGCGCGACCTTGAGGGCGCGCTCGGACAGATCGATGCCCGTGACAACCGCGCCCTTGCGCGCTGCTGTTTCCGTCAGGATGCCGCCGCCGCAGCCGACGTCGAGCATGGTCTTGCCGGCAAGTCCGGCGATACCGTCGATCCATTCCAGGCGCAGCGGATTGATCTCGTGCAGCGGGCGGAACTCGCTGGTGGGGTCCCACCAGCGGTGCGCGAGCTGGCTGAATTTCTCCAGCTCGGCCGGATCGGCGTTCAGAGGACGTTCCATGCGGAATTAGGCCAACGCGCGGCAGTTTTGTTCGGCAAAAAAAAAGCCCTGCCGTAGCAGGGCTTTTTCGAGAGGAGAAACCTTACTTGCGGGTGCCGATGACCTCGATTTCCACGCGACGGTTCTTCGCGCGGCCGTCCCGGGTCTTGTTGCTCGCCACCGGCTGCTTCTCACCCTTGCCTTCGGTGTAGATGCGGTTGGCGGGCACACCCTTCGAGACGAGGTAGGCCTTGACCGACTCGGCACGACGCACCGACAGCTTCTGGTTGTACGCGTCGCTGCCGATCGAGTCCGTGTGGCCGATCGCGATCACGACTTCCAGGTTGATGCCGCCGATCTTCGAGACCAGGTCGTCGAGGCGCGCACGCCCTTCGGGCTTGATCACCGACTTGTCGAAATCGAAGAGCACGTCGGCGGCCAGCGTCACCTTGTCGGCGACCGGGCGCGGACGCGGCTTCGCGGCAGGCGCAGGCGCCGGACGCCCGGGCTTCTTGATCAGATCGGGATCGCACTCCTCGATCGCCATCGCCGGCGTCCAGTAGCCGGCCTTCCAGCACTGGCCGGAGCCGTTCTTCCACACCGTCTTGCCGGCATCCGTCCAGTGGCCGTCCTTGGATTCTCCCATCGTGTGCGCTGCACCGATGGCGTTAAACGATGCTGCCGAAAGCGCGAGACCCGCAGCCGCGACCAGCGACAGCCACATGTTCTTGTTCATGCCGTTTCCTCTCTGAGCTGACTTTATTGAATGGTCCAAAAATTACGTTGTTTCAACGCCCTGGACCAGGCTTGATGAAATTCTGCCATAACTCCAAGCGCGATTCCAACCCTGTGGTCAAAGAACCGCTGAACGCGCCATCCTCCAAAATGAGCCTGCCGCGGACCCAGACATGGCTCACGTGTTCCCTTCCGGCAGCATAGACCAGGTGCGACACCGGGTCATAGCATGGCGAGAGCTCGGGGGCCGAAAGATCCACCGCGGTCAGGTCGGCCTCCTTGCCAGGCACGATCGATCCGATCTTGGGCTCGAGCCCGAGGGCGGCGGCGCCCCCTAGCGTGGCGGCCCGCAGGGCGCTATGCGCCGGTATCGCCTCGGCATTCCGGGCCACCGCCTTGCCCAGCAGCGCCGCCAGGCGCATCTCGCCGAGCAGGTCGAGGCGGTTGTTGCTGGCCGCGCCATCGGTGCCCAGCGCGATGTTGACGCCGTCGCCGGCGATACGCGCGATCGGGGCAAAGCCGCTCGCCAGTTTCAGGTTCGAAGAGGGACAGTGAACTACCGAAGCATTGTGGCGCAAAAGCAACAAAATATCGTCGTCCGACAGGTGCACCGCGTGCACCGCCATGAAATTCGGTCCCAGCAGGCCGAGCCGACGCAGGCGTTCGAGCGGTCGCGCGCCGTGCTCGGCGACCGAGCGCGCCACCTCGTCCTCGGTTTCGTGGACATGAATGTGCACCGGCACGTCCAGCTCCCCGGCGAGCATGGCGACCTTGTGCAGCGCCTCGTCCGACACCGTGTACGGCGCGTGCGGCGCGAGGCAGAAGGACGCGAGTGGATCGTCGCGGTAGCGGTCGCGCAGGGCGAGCCCTTTCTGCAGGTAGTCATCCGGGTCGGAGGCGTAGGCGGTCGGAAAATCGACCACGATCATGCCGAGCGCGGCGCGCATGCCCGCTGTCGACGCCGCCTGCAGCGCGGCCTCCGGATAGAAGTACATGTCGTTGAAGCAGGTGATGCCGCCGCGCAGCATCTCGGCGCAGGCGAGCAGGGTGCCGTCGCGCACGAATTCCGGCGTGACGTGACGCATCTCGACCGGCCAGATGTGCTCGGTCAGCCAGCGCATCAGCGGCAGGTCGTCGGCGAGGCCACGCATCAGCGTCATCGCCGCGTGGGTGTGCGCATTCACCAGCCCGGGAATGAGCACGTGCCCCGGCAGCTCGACGCTGCGCGCGTCGGCGAAGCGCGCGCGCGCCTCGGCCGCGGGCAGCAATGCCTCGATGCGCGCGCCGCGCAGCAGCACCGCGTGGTGCTCAAGAACGACGCCGTGTGGTTCGATCGGAACCACCCAGCGTGGCAGGATCAGGGTTGCTTCGGCCACAAATGAAAAGGCCCCGCTCGCGCGGGGCCCTGCGTGCGTGATCGCGTGCGGCGCGACCGCCGTTACTTACGTTACGTACGTTACTTCGGCATGCCCTTGGCTTCGACGACCACGCGCCGGTTCGGCCCGAGGCAGTCGATCAGCGCCTTGCGGCTCAGGTTGCCGGGGCAGCTCTTCGCCGGTGAAGTCTTGCCGTAGCCGTAGGTCTCGACCTTGGCGGCGGGCACGCCCTTCGACACGAGGTAGCTCTTCACCGCGTTGGCGCGACGCTCCGACAGCTTCTGGTTGTACTGCGCAGAACCGATGCGGTCGGTGTGGCCGTAGACGTTGATGAACTGGATGGTGGCGAACTCGTCCAGGCGGCCCAGCACCTCGCGATCGAGCCTCGACCTGGCCTCGCTCGACAGATCCGACTTGTTGAAGGCGAACAGCTGCGTCGAAGTGATCGTCAGCGTCTTTGCCTTGGGCGCTGGCTTGGCGGCCGGTGCGGGCGCCGGTCGCGGTGCCGGCTTCTTGATCAGGTCCGGGTCGCACTCCTCGATCGCCATGGCGGGCGTCCAGTAGCCGCTCTTCCAGCACTGGCCCGAGCCGTTCTTCCAGACCTGCTGGCCGGCACTGACCCAATGGCCGTCCTTCGCCTGCGCGGCCACGGCGCCGCTGCCCAGTCCGGCGGCAAGAGCGCAGGCCGCGAGAATTTTGAATGTTTTCACCACGCCTCCCTGTTTCGGTGGTTGCCTCGGCCGTTGTTCGCCGCAGTCCGGGATCTCCCTCCGGCGCGCGCGGCTGCGGCGCATTTAAGCACAGCCCGACGATCGCGGACAAGCGCAGGCGGCGCGGTTCGGAGAAGGAAGATCCGCGGCGTGCGCGAATCCGCGCAGGGCGTTTTTCGGTGCGCCCTGCGGCGCACTTCGCGCAGCTGCACGTGATAAAATTTCGCGTTTTTTTGGACAGCTCGCGGTCGCCCGGTCCGGTGTTCTCCGAACGCTGTTTCGGTCGCGGTCGACACCGCAATTTTTCTCGCAAACGTTCGCCAGATCAGCTCGCCCACGCTACGGATGGATCAGTTCGCCAAGGAGACGCTGCCGGTCAGCCTCGAGGAAGAGATGCGCCGCTCCTACCTCGATTACGCGATGAGCGTGATCGTGGGGCGCGCGCTGCCCGACGTGCGAGACGGCCTCAAGCCCGTGCATCGACGCGTGCTGTACGCGATGCACGAGATGTCGAACGACTGGAATCGCGCCTACAAGAAATCGGCGCGCATCGTCGGCGACGTGATCGGTAAGTACCACCCGCACGGCGACACGGCGGTCTACGACACGATCGTGCGCATGGCGCAGGATTTCTCGCTGCGCTACATGCTCGTCGACGGGCAGGGCAACTTCGGCTCGGTCGACGGCGACAACGCCGCGGCCATGCGCTACACCGAAATCCGCATGGCCCGCATCGGCCACGAGCTGCTCGCCGACATCGACCGTGAGACGGTCGACTTCGGACCGAACTACGACGGCTCGGAGCACGAGCCACTGATCCTGCCGGCGCGCATTCCGAACCTGCTGATCAACGGCTCCTCGGGCATCGCGGTCGGCATGGCGACCAACATCCCGCCGCACAATCTGTCGGAGGTGGTCGATGCCTGCCTGCACGTGCTCGAGCATCCGGACTGCGCGATCGAGGAGCTGATCAAGCTCGTGCCGGCGCCGGACTTCCCGACCGCCGGCATCATCTACGGCATCTCGGGCGTACACGAGGGCTACCGCACCGGGCGCGGGCGCGTCGTGATGCGTGCGCGCACGCACTTCGAGGAGGCCGGCAAGGGCGACCGGCAGGCGATCATCGTCGACGAGCTGCCCTATCAGGTGAACAAGAAGGCGCTGCTCGAGCGCATCGCCGACCTGGTGACGGAAAAGCGGCTCGAGGGCATTTCCGACATCCGCGACGAATCGGACAAGTCCGGCATGCGCGTGGTGATCGAGCTGAAGCGCGGCGAGATCCCGGAGGTGGTGCTCAACAACCTGTTCAAGCACACCCAGCTACAGGACAGCTTCGGCATGAACATGGTCGCGCTGGTCGACGGCCAGCCGAAGCTGCTCAGCCTGAAGGCGATGGTGGAGGCGTTCATCGCCCACCGCCGCGAGGTCGTGACGCGGCGCACCGTGTTCGACCTGCGCAAGGCGCGCGAGCGCGGGCATATCCTCGAGGGCCTCGCGGTGGCGCTGTCGAACGTCGACGAGGTCATCGAGCTGATCAAGAAGGCGCCCACGCCGGCCGACGCGAAACGCGAGCTGATGGCGCGCATGTGGCAGTCGACGCTGGTGCGCGAGATGCTCGAGCGCGGCGCGGCCGAGGCGTATCGGCCCGAAGGGCTCGCACCGGAGTTCGGTCTGCAGCCGCAGGGCTACCGCCTGTCGGATGCGCAGGCCCAGGCGATTCTCGAGCTGCGCCTGCAGCGCCTGACCGGTCTCGAGCAGGACAAGATCCGCGACGAGTACCGGGACGTGATGGCGCAGATCGCCGACCTGCTCGACATCCTCGACAAGCCGGCGCGCATCACGGCCATCATCGCCGAGGAGCTGCGGGGCATCAAGGAGGCGTTTGGCGACGCGCGGCGCAGCGAGATCATCACCGTCGCCGAGGACATCTCGCTCGAGGACCTGATCGCGCCGCAGGACATGGTGGTCACCTTCTCGCGCAGCGGTTACGTCAAGGCGCAGCCGCTCGCCGACTACCGTGCGCAGCGCCGCGGCGGCCGCGGGCGCACCGCGGCGGCCACCAAGGAAGACGATTTCATCGAGCGGCTGTTCGTCGCGCATTCGCACGACAACCTGCTGTGTTTCTCGAGCCGCGGGCGCCTGTACTGGCTCAAGGTCTACGAGGTGCCGCAGGGCAGCCGCACCAGCCGCGGCAAGCCGCTGGTCAACGTGTTCCCGCTCGCCGAAGGCGAGAAGATCACCGCCGTGGTGCCGGTGCGCGAGTTCGACGACGAGCACTTCGTGTTCATGGCCACCGCGCACGGCACGGTGAAGAAAACGCCACTGTCCGGATTCTCGCGTCCACGACCCTCGGGGATCATCGCGGTAAGCCTCGACGAAGGCGACTACCTGGTCGGCGCTGCGCTGACCGACGGCCAATGCGACGTGATGCTGTTTTCCTCCGAGGGCAAGGCGATCCGCTTTGCCGAGGATGCGGTGCGTCCGATGGGCCGCCAGGCGGCCGGCGTGCGCGGCATGCGGCTGGGTGCCGATGCGCGCGTGGTCTGCATGCTGGTGGCCAAGGACGAGTCGGGCACCGTGCTCACGGCGACCGAGATGGGCTACGGCAAGCGCACGCCGGTGGCCGAGTACACGCGCCACGGTCGCGGCGGGCAGGGCATGATCGCGATTCAGGCGAGCGAGCGCAACGGCCGCCTGGTGGGCGCGACGCTGGTGGACGATCACGACGAGGTGATGCTGATTTCGACGGGCGGCGTGCTGATCCGTACCGAGGTCGCGCAAATTCGCCCGCAGGGCCGCAGCACGCAGGGCGTGACGCTGATCTCGCTCGACGACGGCCAGTTGCTCGCCGGGATCGAGCGCATCGTCGAGCGTGACGCCGAGAACGGCGCCGACGGCGACGGCGGCGAGGGTGAAAGCGCGCTCGAAGGCAACGGCGGAGACAACGGTAACGGTAGCGGCAACGGCAACGGCAACGGCAACGGCAGCGGCGACGGCGGCGAGGAGCCGCCGCTCGTGCCGCCGACGCCGGGCGAACCCTCGGGCCTGCACTGATATGACGCGCGCCTATAACTTCAGCGCCGGGCCCGCGGTGCTGCCGGAGGCGGTATTGGCGCGCGCTGGCGACGAGATCCTCGACTGGCACGGCTCCGGCATGAGCGTGATGGAGATGAGCCATCGCGGCAAGGAGTTCATCTTGATCGCGGAAGAAGCCGAACACGATCTGCGCGAGCTGCTCGCGATCCCGGCGAATTACAAGGTTCTGTTCCTGCAGGGCGGCGCGACGCTGCAGTTCGCGCAGGTGCCGATGAATCTGCTCGCCGGCAAGGGCAAGGCCGACTACGTCGTCACCGGCGAATGGTCGAAAAAGGCGGTGAAGGAGGCGCGCGCGCTGTGCGACGTGCACGTAGCCGCCTCGAGCGAGGACCGTGCCTTCAGGTGCGCGCCGCGCGAGACCGCCTGGGATCTGCGGCGCGATGCGGCCTACCTGCACTACTGCTCGAACGAGACCATCGGCGGCGTCGAGTTCCACTGGGTGCCGGAAGTCGGCGGTCTGCCGCTGGTGGCCGACGCCTCGTCGCACTTCCTGTCGCGCCCCATCGACGTCTCGAAGTTCGCGCTGATCTACGCGGGCGCGCAGAAAAACGTCGGTCCCGCGGGACTGACGATCGTCGTGGTGCGCGAAGATTTACTCGGCCACGCGGCCAAGGGCTCGCCCTCGGTGATGGACTACCGGCAGCAGGCCGATGCGGACTCGATGCTCAACACGCCGCCGACCTACGCGATCTACGTCGCCGGCCTGGTGTTCAAATGGCTCAAGCAGCTGGGCGGGGTGGTCGAGATCGAGCGGCGCAACATCGCCAAGGCCAAGCTGCTCTACGATTTCATCGATGCGAGCGGCTTTTACCAGAACCCCGTGGCGCCCGAGGATCGCTCGCGCATGAACGTGCCGTTCACGCTGGCCGATGCCGAGCTCGACGCGGCGTTCCTCGAGGGTGCGGAAAAGCGCGGGCTGCTGCAGTTGAAAGGACACCGTTCGGTCGGTGGCATGCGTGCGTCGATTTACAACGCGATGCCGATCGAGGGCGTGCGCCGGCTGGTCGAGTACATGCAGGCCTTCGAGGCGCGCCATGGCTGACGGCGCCACGCGCAAGACCGAGGTCCTGGTCTTCGACCAGGTCTCGCCGCTCGGCCTGAAGGGTTTCCCGGGCGAGCGCTACGCGCTGGTCAACGAATCCTCGGCGCCGGACGTCATCGTGCTGCGCTCGCGCAACCTGCACGAGTATGGCTTCGCCGAATCGGTGAAGGCGGTCGGCCGTGCCGGCGCCGGCGTCAACAACATTCCGGTGCCGAAGCTGTCGGGGCGCGGCATCCCGGTGTTCAACGCGCCCGGCGCCAATGCCAACGCGGTGAAGGAACTGGTACTCGCCGGCATCCTGATGTCCGCACGCAACCTGGGCGCTGCGCTGGACTTCGTGCGCGGGCTGGACCCCGCGGCGCCGGACCTGGGCAAGCGCGTCGAGTCGGGCAAAAAAGCCTTCGCCGGCATCGAACTGCCGGGCCACACGCTTGGCGTGATCGGGCTCGGCAAGATCGGCAGCCTGGTGGCCGACGTCGCGATCCGCCTGGGCATGCGGGTGCTGGGCTACGACCCGGAGATCACGGTCGATGCGGCCTGGGGGCTGCCGTCCCAGGTTCGGCGTGCGCGCAGCATCGACGAGGTGCTCAAGGCGAGCGACTTCGTGACGCTGCACGTGCCGCTGCTCGAGCAAACGCGGCACCTCGTCGGCGCGGAGAACCTTGCGCAGCTGCGGCCCGGTGCGGTGCTGATGAATTTCTCGCGCGAGGAGGTCGTCGAAGACGCCGCGGTGCTGCAGGCGCTGCAGGCGCGGCGGCTCAAGGCCTACGTCACCGACTTCCCGTCGTCGGCGATCCTCGGCCAGGCGGGGGTGATTGCGCTGCCGCATCTCGGCGCGTCGACGCGCGAAGCCGAGGAAAACTGTGCGGTGATGGTGGTCGAGCAGCTGCGGGCCTACCTCGAGCACGGCGACGTGACCAATGCGGTGAACTTTCCGGACGCCTGCATGCCGCGCGAGTCGCCTTACCGGCTGGCGATCGCGAACGCCAACGTGCCCGACATGCTGGCCGGCATCTCGCACGCGCTCGGCGCGCGCAGCATCAACATCCACAACATGCTCAACAAGTCGCGCGGCGAGATGGCCTACACGCTGGTCGACGTCGACACCCCGGTGAGCGACGCGGTGCTGGGCGAGCTGCGTGCGATCGGCGGCGTGCTCGGCGTGCGCTACTTGCCTGACCCGCAGCCGACGACGCGCTGAACCGCCGGCCCCGCAACGGACCTCTCCCCGGATCGCGAATCGATGGCCAAGGACGACATTGCCAAGCTGCGCGGCGAGATCGACGCGCTCGACCGCGAGCTGCTGGCGCTGGTGAACCGGCGGGCCGCCCTGGCGCAGCGCATCGGCACCCTGAAGCAGGGCGCGCAGGCCTATCGTCCGGAACGCGAGGCCGAGATCCTGCGTCGCGTGAGCGCCGAAAACCCGGGGCCGCTGACCTCGGACGGGGTGGGCGCGGTGTTCCGCGAGGTCATCTCGGCCTGCCGCTCGCTCGAGGAAGCGATCCGCGTCGCTTATCTCGGGCCGGAGGGCACCTTCAGCGAGCAGGCGCTGTTGCGCCAGTTCGGCGCCTCCGTCGAAGGCGTGCCCTGCGCATCGATCGACGAGGTGTTCCGCAGCGTGGAGACCGGTACGGCGCGCTACGCGGTGGTGCCGGTGGAGAACTCGGCCGAAGGCGCGGTGGGCCGCACGCTCGACCTGCTGCTCTCGACGCCGAAGAAGATCTGCGCGGAGGTGGTGCTGCGCATCCACCAGAACGCGATGCTGCGCGGCGATTCGCTGGTGGGCGTGCGGCGCGTGTACTCGCACGCGCAGTCGCTCGCGCAGTGCCATGGCTGGCTCGCGCAGCACCTGCCGAACGCCGAACGCGTGCCGGTGTCGAGCAATGCGGAAGCGGCGCGCCGCGCGGCGGGCGAAGAGGGCGTGTGCGCGATCGGACCGCAGATCGCCGCCGCGCGCTACGGCCTCACGATCGTGGCGGCGAATATCGAGGACCATCCCGACAACCGCACGCGCTTTCTCGTACTCGGTGACGAGGAGCCGGCAGCCAGCGGGCGCGACGGCACTTCGCTGGTGATGTCGGCGCCGAACCGTCCCGGGGCGGTGCACGCCCTGCTCACGCCGTTCGCCAAGCACGGCGTCAGCATGAGCCGGCTCGAATCGCGGCCGATGCGCATCGGCAAGTGGGAGTACCATTTCTTCGTCGATCTCCAGGGCCATCGCAGCGATCCGCCGGTGGCCGCGGCGCTGAAGGAGCTGGCTGCGCTCGCACCATTCCTCAAAGTGCTGGGTTCCTATCCGCTGGCGGCGAGCGCTTAGCGCGCGCCGCCGCCGACCTGAACGTTCCATGAACGCGCCGATGTCCAAAGCGAACAAACTGAGTGCCCTCGCGCCGGAGTACGTGCGCGCGATTGCGCCGTACCAGCCCGGCAAACCGATTTCCGAGCTGGTGCGCGAGCTCGGGCTAGACGAGGCTGCGGTGGTCAAGCTGGCGTCGAACGAGAACCCGCTCGGCATCGGGCCGCGCACGCGCGCGGCGATCGACGCCGCGCTGGGCGAGATCTGCCGCTACCCGGACGGCAACGGCTTCGAGCTGAAGGCGGCGCTCGCCAAGCGCTTCGGCGTGGACATGAACGCGATCGTGCTGGGCAACGGCTCGAACGACGTGCTCGAGCTGGTGTCGCTGGCCTTCCTCGGCACCGAATCCTCGGCCGTGCTGTCGCAGCACGCCTTCGCCGTTTACCCGCTGGCGACGCAGGCACGCGGCGCGCGCGCGATCGTCGTGCCGGCGAAGGACTACGGACACGACCTCGCCGCGATGGCGAAGGCCGTGCAGGCCGACACGCGCGTGCTGTGGATCGCGAACCCTAACAACCCGACCGGGACCTTCGCGCCTGCGGACACGGTCGAAGCGCTGCTGCAGGCGGTGCCGCAGCAGGTGCTGGTGGTGCTCGACGAGGCCTACAACGAGTACCTGCCGCTGGAGTGCAAGTACGACTCGGTCAAATGGCTCAAGCGCTATCCGAACCTCGTCGTGGTGCGCACCTTTTCCAAGGCCTACGGACTGGCCGGCCTGAGGGTCGGCTACGGCCTGATGCACCCGGTGCTGGCGGACATCCTCAACCGCGTGCGCCAGCCCTTCAACGTCAACAGCCTCGCGCTGGTGGCGGCCACCGCCGCGCTCGACGACATGGAGTTCGTCGCGCGCAGCTATGCCGAAAACCTGAAGGGCCTGCGCCAGCTCGGCGAAGGCGTCGGGGCGCTCGGGCTGGAGGCGATTCCCTCGTACGGCAACTTTCTTACGGTGCGCGTCGGCAAGGCCGCCGACATCTACAAGCGCCTGCTCAAGCGAGGCGTCATCGTGCGGCCGGTCGCAGGCTACGGCCTGCCGGAGCACCTGCGCGTCTCGGTCGGTACGGCCGAGGAGAACGACCGCTTCCTTGCCGCCCTGGCGGCCAGCCTGAAGGAATGAGCGCGCAGTTCGAGCGCGTCGCGATCATCGGCGTCGGCCTGATCGGCGGATCGTTTGCGCTGGCACTCAAGGCGGCGCGCGCCTGCGGCTCGATCGTCGGCGTCGGCCGCAATCCGGACAACCTCGCGCGCGCGCTCGCGCTCGGCGTGATCGACGCCACCGCGGACGATCCGGTGCAGGCCGTGCAGGGTGCGGATCTCGTGCTGCTGGCCGCGCCGGTCGCGCAGACGCCGGGAATTCTTGCCGCGCTTGCTCCGCGGCTGGCGTCGGGCACGCTGCTCACCGATGCCGGCAGCACGAAGCGCGACGCGGCGCTGGCCGCGCACCATGCGCTCGGCGCGCGCGCGGCGCAGTTCGTTCCCGGCCATCCGATCGCCGGCGCCGAGGCGAGCGGCGTCGAGGCCGCGCGCGCCGACCTGTTTCGCGGCAGGCGTGTGATCCTTACGCCGCTGGAGGAGAACGCGGCCGAGGACGTCGCGCGGGTGGAGGCGCTGTGGAAGAGCTGCGGTGCGCAGGTCTCGCGCCTCACGCCGGAGGAGCATGACGCGGTGTTTGCCGCGGTGAGCCACCTGCCGCATCTGCTCGCCTACGCGCTGGTGCACGAATTCGCCGGCCGCGCGGACCGCGACCGGCTGTTCGACAATGCCGGGGCCGGCTTCCGCGATTTCACGCGCATCGCTTCGAGCCATCCGGAGATGTGGCGCGACATCTGCATGGCAAACCGCGACCTGCTGCACGCGGAGTGCCTGCGCTACCAGGCGGCGCTCGACGCGCTGCGCGGGATGCTCGAGCGGGGCGACGCGGTGGCGCTCGAGCAGGCGTTCCGCGTGGCGCGCGACGCGCGCAACGCCTGGCTGCGGCGCGCGGCGAGCAAGGGTGCAGGCAAGCCGCGCTAGGCGCTGCACAGGTCCCGCCATGCGCACGCTCGAGCTCGCACCCATTCGCCGCGTCGCGGGCACCGTTCGCCTGCCGGGCTCGAAGAGCATCTCCAACCGCGCGTTGCTGCTCGCTGCGCTGGCGCAGGGCGAGACGCGGCTCGTCGGGCTGCTCGAAGCGGACGACACGCGCGTCATGCGCGAGGCGCTGGCGCAGCTCGGCGTGCGTTGTGCGCCCGAGGGCGAGGCGCTGTGCGTGCACGGCGCGGGCGGCGCGCCGGGCGTGCGCGAGGCGGCACTGTTTCTCGGCAACGCGGGCACCGCGTTCCGGCCGCTTACCGCGGTGCTGGCGCTCGCTGGCGGCCGTTACCGGCTCGCGGGCGTTGCGCGCATGCACGAGCGACCCATTGGCGACCTGGTCGACGCCCTGCGGCAGCTCGGCGCGCGCGTCGAATACCTCGGGCGAGAGGGTTTTCCGCCGCTGCAGATCCACCCGGCGCAGCTGCGGGCGCAGGGGCCGGTGCGCGTGCGCGGCGACGTCTCGTCGCAGTTTCTCACCGCGCTGCTGATGGCGCTGCCGTTGACCGGCGCGCCGACGCGCATCGAGGTGTCGGGCGAGCTGATCTCCAAGCCCTACGTCGAGATCACGCTCAAGCTGATGGCGCGCTTCGGCCTCGCCGTGCGCCGCGAGGACTGGCGCGCGTTTGAGGTACCGGCGGGCCCATACCGCGCGCCGGGCGAGCTGCACGTCGAGGGCGACGCCTCGTCGGCGTCGTACTTTCTCGCCGCCGGCGCGATCGCCGGCGGGCCGGTGCGCGTGCAAGGCGTCGGCCGCGACAGCATCCAGGGCGATATCGCATTCGTCGACGTGCTCGAGCAGATGGGCGCAAAGATCGCGGCCGGACCGGACTGGATCGAGGTGCGCGGCCATGCGCCGCTCGCGCCGATCGATCTCGACCTCAATCACATTCCCGACGCCGCCATGACCGCCGCAGTCGCGGCGCTGTTCGCGAGCGGCCCCAGCACGATCCGCAACATCGCCAGCTGGCGCGTCAAGGAAACCGATCGCATCGCGGCGATGGCCGCGGAGCTGCGCAAGTTCGGTGCCGAGGTCGAGGCGCGTGCCGACGCCCTGCGCATCACGCCGCCCGCACGGCTGCGGCCGGCCACCGTCGACACCTACGACGATCACCGCATGGCGATGAGCCTCGCGCTCGCCACGCTCGGCGGGGTTGCGGTGCGCGTCAACGACCCGGACTGCGTGGCGAAGACCTTTCCCGGGTACTTCGAGGCGCTCGCGTCGATCGTCGAGCCGGCATGAGCGTGCCCGTCATTGCGATCGACGGACCGTCCGCCTCGGGCAAGGGCACCGTCGCCAAGCGGGTGGCGCAGGCGCTCGGCTTTCACTACCTGGAAAGCGGCGCGCTGTACCGCGTCGTGGCGCTCGCCTCGCTGAAGGCGGGGGTGGCGCCGGACGACGGCGACGGCCTGGCGCGGCTCGCCGAGACGCTCGCCGTACGCTTCGACGGCGAGGCAGTGCTGCTCGACGGTGAGAACGTCAGCCAGGCCCTGTACGACGAGCGCTGCGGCGAGCGCGCCTCCCATGTCGCACAGCATCCGGCGGTGCGCAGCGCCCTGCTCGCGCGCCAGCGCGCGTTTCGCCGGCCGCCCGGGCTGGTTGCCGACGGCCGCGACATGGGCAGCGTGGTGTTCCCGGACGCCGCGCTCAAGGTGTTCCTCACCGCCTCGGCGGAGGAGCGCGCCCGGCGCAGATATAACCAGTTGAAACAAAAAGGAATCCATGCTAACCTGCGCGCCCTTTCCCGTGACCTGGCCGCGCGCGACGCGCGTGACACGGCCAGGGCCGTTGCGCCACTTACGCGTGCGGCCGATGCGAGGGCGCTCGATTGCTCCTCGCTGCCGGTCGATAGCGTGGTGGCAACGGTTCTCGAGTGGTGGCGGGCAGGGCAGCAGGGCGCGAGCGGTTGATTTCAAAGGTGAAACCCTCGGCCGGGCTGAAACAGGTGGGCCTGCCGCATGCAATGCGGCGGCCTGTGTCGACAACTTGACCCGACCCCTCCCGCAGGGCGGGGCGGCAAATAGGTTCTTCAATCCAACTCCTTATGGCTTCTCCTGCTGTTTCCCATCTGTCCGAAAACGAATCGTTCGCCGCGCTGTTTGAAGAAAGCATCCACCGCAAGGAGATGCGCGTCGGCGAGGTTATTACCGCTGAAGTCGTCAGCGTCGACCCCAACGTCGTCGTCGTCAATGCCGGCCTAAAATCCGAAAGCGTCATCCCGATCGAGGAGTTCCGCAACGACGCGGGCGAAGTCGACGTTAAGCCGGGCGATTTCGTCTCGGTGTCGATCGAGGCACTCGAGGATGGATACGGCGCGACCCGCCTGTCGCGCGAGAAGGCCAAGCGTCTGGCGGCCTGGATGGAGCTCGAAAAGGCGCTCGAGGGCGGCGACAAGGTCGAGGGCGTCATCGCCGGCAAGGTGAAAGGTGGCCTGACGGTGATGATCCGCGGCATTCGCGCCTTCCTGCCGGGCTCGCTGGTCGATCTGCGCCCGGTCAAGGACACCACGCCCTACGAGGGCAAGCAGATGGAATTCAAGGTGATCAAGCTCGACCGCCGGCGCAACAACGTCGTGGTGTCGCGACGCGCGGTGCTCGAGGAGACCGCCGGCGCCGAGCGTGAAGCGCTGCTCGCGACGCTGTCCGAAGGCGCCATCGTCAAGGGCATCGTCAAGAACATCACCGATTACGGCGCATTCGTCGACCTGGGTGGCATCGACGGCCTGCTACACATCACCGACCTCGCCTGGCGCCGCGTGAAGCATCCCTCGGAAGTGCTGAACGTCGGCGACGAAGTCACGGCCAAGGTGCTCAAATTCGACGCCGAGAAGAACCGCGTTTCGCTCGGCCTGAAGCAGCTCGGCGAGGACCCCTGGGTCGGCATCGCGCGGCGCTATCCGCAGGGCACGCGCCTGTTCGGCAAGGTGACCAACCTCACCGACTACGGCGCTTTCGTCGAGGTCGAGGAAGGCATCGAGGGCCTGGTGCACGTCTCCGAGATGGACTGGACCAACAAGAACGTGCATCCATCCAAGGTGACCCAGGTGGGCGACGAGGTCGAGGTGATGATCCTCGAGATCGACGAGGACCGGCGCCGCATCTCGCTCGGCATGAAGCAGTGCCTGCCCAACCCTTGGGACGATTTCGCGCGCGAGTTCAAGAAGGGCGACCGCGTCTCGGGACAGATCAAGTCGATCACCGACTTCGGCGTGTTCGTCGGCCTGCCGGGCGGGATCGACGGCCTGGTGCATCTCTCCGACCTGTCGTGGTCGGAGGCCGGCGAGGAAGCGGTCAAGCGCTTCAAGAAGGGCGACGAGGTCGAATCGGTGGTGCTGGCGATTGACGTCGAGCGCGAGCGCATTTCGCTCGGCATCAAGCAGCTCGAGGGCGATCCGTTCACCAACTTCATCGCCAGCAACGAGAAGAACAGCATCATCGAGGGCGTGGTCAAGTCGGTCGATGCCAAGGGTGCGGTCATCGGCCTGACGGCGGAAGTCGACGGCTATCTGCGCGCCTCCGAGTTCTCGCGCGAGCGCATAGACGACCTGCGCAATCACCTTAAGGACGGCGACAAGGTCCAGGCGATGATCACCAACATCGATCGCAAGAACCGTTCGATCAACCTGTCGGTGAAGGCGAAGGACATCGCCGAGGAAAGCGATGCCATGAAGCAGCTGCGCAGCGAGCAGGCCGCGAGTGCGGCCGGCAGCACCAACCTGGGCGCACTGCTGCGTGCCAAGCTCGACAACCGCAATCCCGAGCAGTAAAGCCGGCGTGCGGACAAAAGCGATCGGGCGACGCGCCGGCGGGAGGGGACGATGACGAAATCCGAACTGATCGTGCGTCTTGCGCAGCGCTACCCGCAACTGGTGGCGAAGGATGCGGAGTTCGCGGTCAAGATGATTCTCGATGCGATGGGCCAGGCGCTGCTCTCGGGCAATCGCATCGAGATCCGTGGCTTCGGCAGCTTCGGGCTCAATTACCGTCCCCCACGCGTCGGGCGCAATCCGAAATCCGGCGAGAAGGTGCACGTGCCCGATAAGTACGTGCCGCATTTCAAGGCCGGCAAAGAACTGCGCGAGCGGGTAGACGCGCGGTATGCGGAACAAGATGGCCCGGACGAGGCGATGGAGCCTCATCCCGCGCCCTAACGAACGCAGGCGACCTGCGCACGGGCGCGGGGCGGGTTGCCGCGAGGCCCGCCGCGCGCCAGGCTGCTGAGCATGAAAATCCTCACCTGGGCCGTCAGGCTGATCCTCTTCATCGTGCTGCTGGCGTTCGCGGTGAAGAACACCGACCCGGTCACGCTGAACTTCTACTTCGACCTCGCGTGGCAGGCGCCACTCGTCGTGGTGCTGTTCGGCGTGCTGGCGATCGGCGCGCTGTTCGGCATTGCCGCGACCGCCGGCACGTTGATGCGCCAGCGGCGCGAGATTGCGCGGCTGCGGCGCGAGGCACGCCACGCCGCCACGATCGCCGCGCGCGAACCGCAGGCCGCCCCGCCCGTCATCGACGCCTGATCCGAGCCGCCGCGATGGAGTTCGAGATCTGGTGGCTGCTCGGGATTCCGATCCTCTTCGGTCTGGGCTGGTTGGCTGCGCGCATCGACATCAAGCATCTGCTTACCGAATCGCGCGCGCTGCCGCGCTCCTACTTCCGCGGCCTTAATTTCCTGCTCAACGAGCAGCCCGACAAGGCGATCGACGCCTTTCTCGAGGTGGTGCGCGTCGATCCCGAGACGATCGAGCTGCACTTCGCGCTCGGCAGCCTGTTTCGCCGGCGCGGCGAGTACGACCGTGCCATCCGCATGCACCAGAGCCTGCTCGAGCGCGCCGATCTCGGCGCCGAGCAGAAGCGCGTCGCGCTGGCTGCGCTCGACGAGGACTACCTGCGCGCCGGGATCCTCGACCGCGCGGAGGAGGCTTTCCGCCAGCTGACCGACGGCCCCTACGGCGCGCAGGCGCGCGCGCATCTGCTCTCCATCTGCGAGCAGGAGAAGGAGTGGGCGCGTGCCATCGAGATGGCGCGTGCGCTGGAGGCGTTAACCGGGCAGACGCGGGCGCGCGAGATCGCGCAGTACCACTGCGAACTCGCGGCGAGCGAGGCGATGCGCTCCAACACGGAGGGCGCGCGCGCGCGCCTGACCATGGCACTCGAATCGAATCGCAAGTGCGTGCGCGCCAACATCCAGCTCGGCGAGCTCGAGCGCAGCGCGCAGCGCCCGCGGGAAGCGCTCGCCAGCTGGATGCGCATCGAAGCGCAGAGCCCCGCGCACTTGGCGCTGGTCGGGCAGCGCATGCTCGAGACGCATCGCGAGCTGGGACGGGGCGACGAGGGCCTGCGCCTGCTGCTCGGCTACCTCGAGCGCTACCCGTCGCCCGACCTGCTCGATACCGTCTTCCAGAGCATGCTCGAGGCCGAGGGCGCGGACGCGGCCTACCGGCTGGTGCGCGACGAGCTGCGGCGCAACCCGACGCTGCTCGGGCTGGACCACCTGCTCGAGGCCGAGATCGTCGGGGCGAGCTCGCCCGAGCGGCGCCGCGACCTGGAGCTGATGCGCAACCTGGTGCACGGCCACACACGGCGTCTGGCGCGCTACCGTTGCGGCGCCTGCGGTTTCAAGATGCGCCAGTTTCACTGGCAGTGCCCCGCCTGCGGCGGCTGGGAAACGTTCCCGCCGGTGCGTTCCGAGGAGTTCGAGCTGGCGTCATGAAAATCACCATCATCGGCAGTGGCTACGTCGGCCTGGTTACCGGTGCCTGCCTGGCGGACATGGGCAACCAAGTGCTGTGCCTCGATGTCGACGAGGCGAAGATCGCCTCGCTAAACGCCGGCCGCATCCCCATTTTCGAGCCCGGGCTGGAGGCGGTGGTGCAGCGCAACCGCGCCGCTGGGCGCCTGGCGTTCACCACCCACGTGGCACAGAGCATCGCGCACGGCGCGCTGCAGTTCATCGCGGTCGGCACGCCGCCGGGCGAGGACGGCAGCGCCGACCTGCGCTACGTGCTCGATGCGGCGCGCGCCATCGGCCAAGCGATGGACGGCTACCGCGTGATCGTCAACAAGTCCACCGTGCCGGTGGGCACGGCCGACCGGGTACGCACGGTCGTCGCGCAGGCGCTGGCCGAGCGCGGACGCGACATCCCGTTCAGCGTCGTCTCCAATCCGGAGTTTCTCAAGGAGGGCGCGGCGGTCGAGGACTTCATGCGTCCCGACCGCATCATCATCGGCTCGGACGACGCGCGCGCGACGCAGCTGCTGCGACAGCTCTACGCGCCTTTCCAGCGCAATCACGAGCGCGTGATGCTGATGAGCGTGCGTTCGGCCGAGCTGACCAAGTACGCGGCCAACGCCATGCTGGCGACGCGCATCTCGTTCATGAACGAGCTGGCGCGGTTGGCCGAGAACATCGGCGCCGACATCGAGGACGTGCGGCGCGGCATCGGCTCGGACCCGCGCATCGGCTACCAGTTCCTCTACCCCGGCGCCGGCTTCGGCGGTTCCTGCTTCCCGAAGGACATCCGCGCGCTGCAGCACACCGGGCAGGCCGCGGGCGTGCCGCTGCAGGTACTCGGCGCGGTCGAGCGCGTCAACGAGGCGCAGAAGCAGCTGCTCGGCGAAAAGATCCTGGCGCGCCTGGGCGCCGACCTGCGCGGCCGCACGATCGCCGTCTGGGGGCTTGCCTTCAAGCCCAATACCGACGACATGCGCGAGGCACCGAGCCGGGTGCTGATCGACGCTTTGCTCGCGGCGGGCGCGCGCGTACGCGCCTACGATCCGGTGGCAGGCGAGGAGGCAGGACGCCTGTACGCCGCGCTGCCGCAGCTGGAGATCGCCGCCTCGGCGCAGGCCGCGACCGACGGCGCCGACGCACTCGCCATCGTCACCGAATGGCAGGAATTCCGCGCGCCGGATTTCGCCGCGCTCGCGGCACGCATGAAGACGCCGCTCGTGTTCGACGGACGCAACCTCTACGATCCGGCGGTGGTGCGCGGGCACGGTATCGAGTATTTCCCGATTGGCCGCGCCGCGGCCGGGCAGGTGGTGGCATGAGCGATGCGCGTGCGGCGCCGCCGTTGAACATTCCCGACACCGCGCGCGCACGCGTGCTCATCGTCGGCGATGTGATGCTCGACCGCTACTGGTTCGGCGACGCCTCGCGCGTGTCGCCCGAGGCGCCGGTGCCGGTGGTGCTGGTCGAGCGCGAGGAGGCGCGGCCGGGCGGCGCGGCGAACGTGGCGCGCAACTGCGTCGCGCTCGGTGCCACCGCGCAGCTGCTCTCGGTGGTCGGCGATGACGAGCACGGCCGGCGACTGGCCGAGCTGGTGCACGCCGCCGGGGTGCGCGCCAGCCTGCACACCGACGCGGGCATGTCGACCACCGTCAAGCTGCGGGTCATCGCCCGGCAGCAGCAGCTGGTGCGGGTCGATTTCGAGACGCCGCCCTCGAGCGAGGTGCTGGCCTCCAAGCTCGCCGACTTTGAAGCCGCGCTGCCGGTGTCCGACGCCGTCATCCTGTCGGACTACGGCAAGGGCGGGCTCGCGCACATCGAGCACATGATCCGGCTGGCGCGCGCGGCGGGGCGTCCGGTGCTGGTCGATCCCAAGGGCGACGACTATTCGCGCTATCACGGCGCCACCGTCGTCACGCCGAACCGCGCCGAGCTGCGCGACGTCGTCGGCAGCTGGAAGGACGAGGCCGACCTCGTGCGCCGCGCGCAGGGCCTGCGCGCCGAGCTCGGGCTCGAGGCGCTGCTGGTCACGCGCAGCGAGCAGGGCATGTCGCTGTTTCGCGCCGACGGCGTGCTCAACGTCCCGGCCGAGACGCGCGAAGTGTACGATGTGAGCGGTGCCGGCGACACCGTGATCGCGGCGCTCGGCGTTATGATCGCCGCGGGCGCGACGCTGGAGGACGCCATGCGCATCGCCAACCGCGCGGGCGGTATCGTCGTCGGCAAGCTGGGGACCGCCGTCGCCACGCGCGAAGAGCTGCTCGGATAGAACTGCCATGTATACCGTCGTCACCGGCGCTGCCGGCTTCATCGGCTCCCGCATCATCGCGGGCCTCAACCAGCGCGGCGTCACCGACATCCTCGCCGTCGACAACCTGGAGAACGCCGACAAGTTCCGCAACCTGGTGCCCGGCGAGATCGCCGACTACTTCGACAAGCGCGAGTTCCTCGAGCGCCTGCGGGCGGGGCAGTTCGACGACGCGGTCGAGGCGGTGCTGCACCAGGGCGCCTGCTCGGACACGATGCAGTCCGACGGGCGCTACATGATGGACAACAACTACCGCTATTCGCGCGGGCTGCTCGACTGGTGCCAGGACGAGGAGGTGCCCTACCTCTACGCCTCCTCGGCCTCGGTGTACGGCGCCGGCCCGGTGTTCCGCGAGGAGCGCCAGTACGAGGCGCCGCTCAACGTCTACGGCTACTCCAAGTTTCTCTTCGACCAGCACGTGCGCCGGCGCCTGGCGCGCCGCAGCGCGCCGGTGGTGGGCTTTCGCTACTTCAATGTCTACGGCCCGAACGAGGCGCACAAGGGGCGCATGGCCTCGGTCGCGTTCCACGCCTTCAACCAGTTCCTCGACGCCGGTAAGGTGAAGCTGTTCGTCGGTTCGGCCGGCTACGGCGACGGCGAGCAGCGGCGCGACTTCGTCCACGTCGATGACGTGGTCGGGGTCAACATGCATTTCCTCGGCGGCAAGGACGTCTCCGGCATCTACAACTGCGGCACGGGCCGTGCACAGACCTTCAACGACGTGGCGCGCGCGGTGGTGAACGGCGTGCGCGCGGGGCGCGGCGAGAGCGCCCTGGCGCTCGAGGACATCGTCGCCGAGGGCCTGATCGAATACATTCCCTTCCCGCCGCAGCTCGTCGGCAAGTATCAGAGCTACACCGAGGCCGACCTGACGCAGCTGCGCGCGGCGGGATACCAGAGCGAGTTCATGTCGGTGGAAGAGGGCGTCGGCGCCTACGTCGGCGCGCTGCTCGCTGCGCGCGGCGGCGCATGAAGCGCACGCTGGAAGACTTCATCGGCGAAACCCCGCTGGTGCGGCTGCAGCGCCTGCCGGGCGAGGCGAACGCGCAGCGCGGCAACGTCATCCTCGCCAAGCTGGAGGGCAACAATCCGGCCGGCTCGGTGAAGGACCGGCCGGCGATTTCGATGATCCGCGGCGCCGAGGCGCGCGGTGAGATCAAGCCGGGCGATACCCTGGTCGAGCCGACCAGCGGCAACACCGGCATCGGCCTGGCGATGGCGGCGGCGATCCGCGGCTACCGCATGGTGCTGATCATGCCCGAGCACCTGTCGGCCGAGCGGCGCCAGACCATGCGCGCCTTCGGCGCGGAGATCATCCTCACGCCGCAGGCCGGCGGCATGGAAGGCGCGCGCGACCTCGCCGACCGCATGGTCGCCGAGGGCAAGGGCGTGATGCTCGACCAGTTCGCCAACCCCGACAACCCGCGCGCCCACTACGAGACCACCGGGCCCGAGATCTGGCGCGACACCGAAGGGCGCATCACGCACTTCGTCTCCAGCATGGGCACCACCGGCACCATCATGGGCTGCTCGCGCTTCTTCAAGGAGAAGAACCCGGCGATCGAGATCATCGGCTGCCAGCCGGAGGAGGGCGCGCAGATTCCCGGCATCCGCAAGTGGCCCGAGGCCTACCTGCCCAGGATCTACGACGCTTCGCGCGTCGACCGGCTCGAGACCGTCGGCCAGGCCGAGGCCGAGCAGATGATGCGCCGCATGGCGCGCGAGGAGGGCATCTTCGCCGGCGTGTCCTCCGGCGGCGCGATGCACGTCGCGCTGCGCGTCGCCGAGCGGCTTCGCAACGCGGTCATCGTCACCATCGTCTGCGACCGAGGCGATCGCTACCTCTCGACCGGCGTTTACGAATAACGGGGTCAGACCCCTGTGGATAACTTCTCCATGATCATCAGAGAATCAAAGGGCTTGGATAAAGTTATCCACAGGGGTCTGACCCCGTTTTGACCGCGTTATGACACCGATCCTCGCCTTCGACATCGAAACGGTCCCCGACTGCGCGGGGCTGCGGCGGCTCTACGAGCTGCCCGAAGAGCTGTCCGATGCTGAGGTGGCCGAGCTCGCCTTCCAGAAGCGCCGCGCGCAGACCGGCAGCGACTTTCTCGGTCCCGCCCAGCACCGCGTGCTGGTGATCTCCTGCGTCATGCGCGACGAGACCGGCGTCAAAGTCTGGTCGATCGGCGCGCCCGAGGAGGACGAGGCGGCGGCCATCCAGCGCTTCTACGACGGCATCGAGCGCTACACGCCGCAGCTGGTGTCCTGGAACGGCGGCGGCTTCGACCTGCCGGTGCTCAACTACCGCGGCCTGATCCAGGGCGTGCACGCATCGCGCTTCTGGGAGCAGGGCGACGACGACCGCGACTTCCGCTTCAACAACTACGTCAGCCGCTACCACTCTCGGCACCTCGACCTGATGGACGTGCTGGCGATGTACCAGCCGCGCAACAACGCGCCGCTCGACGAGGTCGCGCGGCTGGCGGGCTTTCCGGGCAAGCTCGGCATGGAAGGCGGCGCGGTGTGGGCGCGCTTCCAGGCGGGCGACCTGCAGGGCATCCGCGACTACTGCGAAGCCGACGCGGCGAACACCTACCTGCTGTTCCTGCGCTTTCAGCAGCTGCGCGGCCTCTACAGCGAGCAGCACTACCGGCGCGAATGCACGGTGCTGCGCGAATTCCTCGAGAAGCAGCGCGGCGCGCACTGGGCGGAGTTCCTCGAACGCTGGAACGACCCGCTGGCCTGAGGCGGTGAAGCGGCGCGAACCGATCAGCGTCTCGATCGATTCGCTCGACGCCGAGGGCAAGGGCGTCGGGCGCAACGCCGAGGGCAAGGTGGTGTTCGTCGAGGGCGCGCTCGCCGGCGAGCGCGTCGAGGCCGCGGTGGTGCGCAGCAAGCCGGCATTCGATGTGCTGCAGACGCTCCACGTTCACAAGGCCGCCTCCGGGCGGCGCGCGCCGCGCTGCCCGCACTTCGGCGTCTGTGGCGGCTGCGCCACGCAGCACGCCGACGCGCAGACCCAGATGGCGGCCAAGCAGCGCGGCCTGGAAGACGCGCTCGCGCGCATCGGCAAGGTGCGCGCCGAGAGCCTGCTGCCGATCCTGTACGGCCCGGAATGGGGCTACCGTCACCGCGCGCGCCTCACGGTGCGCCGCGTGGCGAAAAAGGGCGGCGTGCTGGTGGGCTTTCACGAGCGGCGCTCGAGCTACGTCGCCGACATGCAGCGCTGCGACGTGCTGCCGCCGCAGCTGTCGGCGCTGATCCGGCCGCTGCGGGATTTCATCGAGACGCTGTCGATCCGCGAGTGCCTGCCGCAGATCGAGGTCGCGGTGGGCGACACGGCGACCGCGCTCGTCTTCCGCCACCTCGAGCCGCTGTCGGGCGACGACGAGGCGGCGCTGCGCGCATTCGCCGAGCGTCACGCGATCTGGGCCTGGCTGCAGCCCGCCGGGCCGGCGAGCGCGCAGCCGTTCCATCCGCCGCGCGGGCCGGTGCTCGAATACGCGCTGCCGGAATTCGGCGTGTGGATCGGCTTCCGGCCGACCGACTTCACGCAGGTCAACCATGCGGTGAACCGGGCGCTGGTGGCGCGCGCGCTGCGCCTGCTCGACCCGGCGCCGGGCGAGCGCATCGGTGACCTGTTCTGCGGCGTGGGCAACTTCAGCCTGCCGATCGCGGCGCGCGGCGCGGCGGTCGTCGGCCTGGAGGGAAGCGCCGCGCTGGTCGAGCGCGCGCGCGAGAACGCCGCGGCCAACCGCCTCGCCGAGCGCGCCAAGTTCCGCGAGGCCAACCTCTACGAAGCGGCGGCCGAGGCGCTGGCCGCGGCCGGGCCCTTCGACAAGCTGCTCATCGACCCGCCGCGCGAGGGCGCGATCGACGTCGTCAAGACGCTAGCGGGGCCACTGCCGCGCCGCATCGTCTACGTCTCCTGCGACCCGGGCCCGCTGGCGCGCGACGCCGGCGTGCTCGTCAACCTGCAGGGCTACCGCCTGGCGGCGGCGGGCGTGGTCAACATGTTCCCGCACACCGCGCATGTCGAGTCGATCGCGCTGTTCGAGCGATGAACGCGCGCCGGTCCTGGAAACAAAAAGGGCGCCCGCAGGCGCCCTTTTCATGACGTGCTCGCGCGCTTATTCGCGCTGTCCGGCGAGCGCCATCAGCAGGTGCAGCAGGTTGGCGAAGATGTTGAACAGGCTCATATAGACGCCCGTCGTCGCCATGATGTAGTTCGTCTCGCCGCCGCGCACGATGCGGTTCAGGTCGTAGAGCAGGAACAGCGAGAACACCACGATCACCAGCGTCGAGATCGTCAGCGCGAGCGCTGGGATCTGCAGGAACATGTTGGCGATCATCGCCACCAGCAGCGCGATCATGCCGACGAACAGGAACTTGCCCATGAAGCTGAAGTCGCGCTTGGTCGTCGTCGCGATGGCACCCATGGTGAAGAAGATCACCCCGGTGCCC
>JBFFEY010000039.1:0-28630 GCA_041558415.1 Burkholderiales bacterium
GGAGCGGCGAACGCTATAGGCAGGCTGCCTAGCGCAGACTGGCGTTAATCCGCTCGAGCATCGCCGAGCCGGGGCAGAGCTCCTGCTCGCCGAGCCGGTTGAACGGCGCCGCGACCGTCGACAGGTGCGCGTGCAGATCGTCGGCCGCGGGGTCAACATAGAGCAGCCCCGTCAGCACCTCGCCGTCCGCCGCGGCCCGCGCGATGGCGTTGATGGCCGCAATCTTGTCGGTCGGATCGTAGGCACCGTCCAGCTTGCGCAGCTTGAGGATCGAGCCGTCGTGCTGCGGCACCTCGATCACCGCGCCCTCCTCGTAGGACACCGTAATGGCTTCGCGCGAGGGCCAGAAATCGAGGCGGCTCACCGCCTCGTTGTGCTCGCGCACGTAGTCGTAGCTCTTGGTTGAGCCCGGGTGATTGTTGAAAGCGACGCAGGGGCTGATGACGTCGACGAAGGCCGCCCCCGGGTGCGCGATGGCCGCCTTGAGCAGCGGCACGAGCTGCTCCTTGTCGCCGGAAAAGCCGCGCGCCACGTAGCTCGCGCCCATCAGCAGCGCCAGGCCGACGGTGTCGACCGCCGAGTCGGTGTTCTCGACGCCCCGCTTCGAGCGCGAGCCGGGATCCGCGGTGGCGGAGAACTGTCCCTTGGTCAGGCCGTAGACGCCGTTGTTCTCGAGGATGTAGGCCATGTCGACGCCGCGGCGCATGACGTGGGCGAACTGGCCGAGGCCGATTGAAGCCGAATCGCCGTCGCCCGACACGCCGAGGTAGATCAGGTCGCGATTCGCCAGGTTGGCGCCGGTCAGCACCGAGGGCATGCGCCCGTGCACGGTGTTGAAGCCGTGCGAGTTGCCGAGGAAGTAGTCCGGCGTCTTCGACGAGCAGCCGATGCCGGAGAGCTTCGCCACCTTGTGCGGTTCGATGTCGAGCTCCCAGAAGGCCTGGATCAGCGCGGCCGAAATCGAGTCGTGGCCGCAGCCCGCGCAGAGCGTCGAGACCTTGCCTTCGTAGTCGCGCCGCGTGTAGCCGATGCGGTTCTGCTTGAGCGTTGGGTGATGCAGCTTCGGTTTGGCGATATAGGTCATGGCTATCCGGATTCCTAGGCCGCCCTGCCCTTTTTGAGCGGCTCGACATTGAGCACGCGCACCCGCTCGCTGATCTCGGCCGCGATGAAGCGCGCCGTGATGGGCGTGCCGTCGTAGTGCAGCACCGGCATCAGCTTTGCCGGGTCGACGTTCTGCTCGTTCATCAGCAGCGTGCGCAGCTGCGCGTCACGGTTCTGCTCGACGACGAAGACCTGCTCGTGCTCGGCGATGAAGTCGCTCACCGCGTCGCCGAAGGGGAAGGCGCGGATACGCAGTGTGTCGACCGCGATGCCCGCCGCCTCCAGCGCGACGTAGGCTTCGTCCATCGCCGGACTGGTCGAGCCGTAATAGATCGCACCGAAGCGCGTTTTCTTGCCGCAGCTGCGCAGCACCGGCTGCGGCACCAGCGACTTGGCGGTTTCGAACTTGCGCAGCAGCCGCTGCACGTTGTCGACGTAGACCGGCCCTTCCTCGCTGTAGCGCGCGTAGCGGTCCTTGGTGGTGCCGCGCGTGAAAAAACCGCCCTTGGTCGGATGCGTGCCGGGGTAAGTGCGAAAGGGAATGCCGTCGCCGTCGACATCCAGGTAGCGACCGAACTCCTTGCCGGCCTCCAGCTCGGCCTCGCTCATCACCTTGCCGCGGTCATAGCGCCGCGCGTCGTCCCAGGTGAACGGTTTGGCGAGGCGTTGATTCATGCCGATGTCGAGGTCGGTCATGACGAACACCGGCGTCTGCAGGCGGTCGGCGAGATCGAGCGCGGCAGCGGCGTGCTCGAAGCATTCGTGCGGGTCTTCGGGAAACAGCAGCACGTGCTTGGTGTCGCCGTGCGAGGCGTAGGCGCAGGCCAGGATGTCCGACTGCTGGGTGCGGGTCGGCATGCCCGTCGAGGGGCCGCCGCGCTGCACGTCGACGATGGTGACCGGGATCTCCGCGAAGTAGGCCAGGCCGATGAACTCGGTCATGAGCGAGATGCCCGGCCCCGAGGTGGCGGTGAAGGCGCGCGCGCCGTTCCAGCCTGCGCCGACCACCATGCCGATCGAGGCCAGCTCGTCCTCGGCCTGCACGATCGCGAAACGGTTGTTGCCGGACTCCTTGTCGACACGCAGGCGCGCGCAGTAGCGCTGGAACGCTTCGGCGAGCGACGACGACGGCGTGATCGGGTACCAGGCGCAGACCGTGGCGCCGCCGTAGACCATGCCGAGGCCCGCCGCCGAGTTGCCGTCGATAAAGATGCGGTCGCCGACCGCGTAGGCGCGCTGCGCCTTGAGGCCGACGGCGTCTTTGAGCTTCTCTTCCGCGTAGTGGTAGCCCATCTGGAAGGCGTTCAGGTTGGGCTTGAGAAGCTTTTCCTTGCCCTTGTACTGCTCGCCGATCAGCTCGGCAATCACGCCGGGCTCGATGCCGAGCAGCGCCGCCAGTGCGCCGACGTAGATGATGTTCTTGAACAGCTGCCGCTCGCGCGCGTCGGTGTACGTTGCGTTGCAGATCTCGGTCAGCGGCATGCCGACGACGTGGATGTCCTCGCGGAACTTCGACTGCGGCAGCGGCTTGGTGTTGTCGTAGAAGAGATAGCCGCCGGGGTCGATTTCGCGCACGTCCTTGTCCCAGGTCTGCGGGTTCATCGCGACCATCATGTCGACGCCGCCGCGACGGCCGAGCCAGCCCGCCTCGGTCACGCGCACCTCGTACCAGGTCGGCAGCCCCTGGATGTTGGACGGGAAGATGTTGCGCGGGCTCACCGGAATGCCCATGCGCAGGAAGCTCTTCGCGAAAAGTTCGTTGGCCGAGGCCGACCCCGAACCGTTCACGTTCGCGAACTTGATGACGAAATCGTTGACTGCCTCGATGCGCTTCACGCCCTGCGTCCTTCCCGTTCCGCCTACGCCTATGTCTTGTAACTCGGATCGCTGGCTTCGATGATGCGCACCAGCGCGGCGAACTCGAGCTCGCCGAGCGCAGCCTGGTCGGTGAGAAACTCCTCGCCCAGGGCCTGGGACTGGCGGCACATGTCCGGGCCCGGCTCGATCAGCGCACCGCCGGCCTGCGCCGCGAGCTGGATCTGGCAGGCGCGCTCCAGCCGCCACATGCGGATGAAGCCCTCGGCCGCGGTGCGCCCGACGGTGAGCAGACCGTGGTTGCGCAGCATCAGCGCCGGATGCTGGCCGAGGCTCGCGACCAGCCGCTCACGCTCGCCGAGCCGCATGCTCGGGCCCTCGTAGTCGTGCACGCCGAGCGCCTCGTAGAAATTGTGCGCGTACATATGGATCGGAAGCAATCCGCAGGCCTGCGTCGACACCGCCATGCCTGCCAGCGTGTGCGTGTGATAGACCCAGGCCGCGTCTGCGCGGCTCATGTGGATCGCGCTGTGGATGACGAAGCCCGCCTTGTTGACGCCGTAGGGCTGCTCGTCGACCGGGTTGCCCTCCCCGTCGATCTTGACCAGGTTCGACGCGGTCACTTCGTCCCAGCGCAGGCCGTAGGGGTTGATGAGGAAGTGATGTTCGGGACCCGGCAGGCGCGCGGTGATGTGCGCGTAGATCAGCTCCGACCAGCCGAGGTGCGCGGCCACGCGATAGGCGGCGGCGAGATCGACCCGCACCGCCCATTCCTTCGGGTCCATTCCCAGGCGCCGCGCAAGCGGCGCGACCTTGTTCGATCTACGGGCAGCATGTTTCACGTCGGCTCCTTGCGCTCGGCTACGCCGCCTTGCGTTGCGGCGTGCGGCAGCCCGGACCGGCCTGCGTCACCTCGAGCAGGAACTTCTGCATGTCCCAGGCGCCGGTCGGGCAGCGCTCGGCGCACAGGCCGCAGTGCAGACAGACGTCCTCGTCCTTCACCATCACGCGCCCCGTCTTCAGGCCGTCCTGCAGGTAGAGGTCCTGCGAGGCGTTGGTCGCCGGCGCACGCAGTCGAGCGCGCAGCCCCTGCTCCTCGCCGTTGTGCAGGAAGTTGATGCAGTCCGTCGGGCAGATGTCGACGCAGGCGTCGCATTCGATGCACAGCTTGGCCGCGAACACGGTCTGCACGTCGCAGTTGAGGCAGCGCTGCACCTCCTTCCAGGCCGTGGCGACGTCGAAGCCGAGTTCGACCTCCGCCTTGACGTTCTTCAGCGTCTCCTTAATGTCGCGCCAGGGCACCTTGTAGCGCGCATCCAGCGCCACGTCGTTGTCGTAGCTCCACTCGTGAATGCCCATCTTCTGCGAGATCAGCGTCACCCCCGGAGCCGGGCGCTCGCGCGGATCCTCGCCCGAGAGCAGCTTGTCGATGGAGACCGCGGCCTGGTGACCGTGCGCCACCGCCCAGATGATGTTCTTCGGGCCGAAGGCGGCGTCGCCGCCGAACAGCACCTGCGGCAGCGTCGACTGAAGCGTCGCGGCATCGAGCACCGGCAGCCCCCAGCGGTCGAATTCGATACCGCAGTCGCGCTCGATCCACGGAAACGCGTTCTCCTGACCGACGGCGATCAGCACGTCGTCGCACTCGAATCTCGGGTCGGGGTCGCCGGTCGGCACCAGCGTGCGCCGTCCGTTCGCGTCGTATTCGGCGCGCACGATCTGGAAGGTCATGCCGCAGAGCTTGCCGTCCTTGAGCTCGAAGGTCTTCGGCACGTGGTAGTTGAGAATCGGGATGCCCTCGTGCATCGCGTCCTCCTTCTCCCAGGGGCTGGCCTTCATTTCCTCGAAGCCCGAGCGCACGATCACCTTGACGTCCTCGCCGCCCAGCCGGCGCGAGGTGCGGCAGCAGTCCATCGCCGTATTGCCGCCGCCGAGCACGATCACGCGCTTGCCGATTTTCGAGAGGTGACCGAAGGACACCGACGACAACCAGTCGATGCCGATGTGGATGTTGGCCGCGGCCTCCTGGCGACCGGGAATGTCGAGGTCGCGCCCGCGCGGCGCGCCCGAGCCGACGAAGACGGCGTCGAAGCCCTCGCCGAGCAGCTGCTTCATTGAATCGATGCGCACGCCGGCGCGCAGTTCCGCGCCGAGGTCGAGGGCGTAGCCGCACTCCTCGTCGATCACTTCCTCGGGCAGGCGGAAGCGCGGAATCTGACTGCGGATCATGCCGCCCGCCTTGGCATCCTGATCGAACAGGGTTACGGCGTAGCCGAGCGGCGCAAGATCACGCGCCACCGTGAGCGACGCCGGACCGGCGCCGATGCAGGCGACTTTCCTGCCGTTTTTCTTGGCCGCGGGCTTCGGCAGGCGCGGGCGGATGTCGTCCTTGTAATCGGCGGTGACGCGCTTCAGCCGGCAGATCGCAACCGGCTCGGGCTTGCTTGCCTGCGCCTCCTCGACGCGCCCGCGCCGGCAGGCGGGCTCGCAGGGGCGATCGCAGGTCCTGCCGAGGATGCCGGGGAAGACGTTCGAATTCCAGTTGACGAGATAGGCGTCGGAGTATCGCCCCGCCGCAATCAACCTGATGTATTCGGGCACCGGCGTATGCGCCGGACAGGCCCACTGGCAATCAACGACTTTATGAAAGTAATCGGGATTGCGTATGTCGGTGGGCTGCAACTCCTGTCTCCACTGAACGCGACGGGCAAACATGCCGTCTCATCGTCATGCGGCGCGTCCAAATCGTTTGAGCGCCAAACAGTTTACTCTCGACGAGACGCAAGGGAAAGCCTGTGATTTCAAAACGCTAGGAGAACTTCCGCATCCGACCACCAATTTTTGCATCGGAGAGACATTAGCGCTTAGTCTCCACCTTCCTTATGGGGATTTCGCGCGTTATTCTTCAACGACCATGCCGACGCATCTCGACGCACTCAAACAGTATTCCGTCATCGTCGCCGACACCGGCGACATCGACGCCATTGCGCGCTGGAAACCCCAGGACGCCACCACCAACCCGTCGCTGCTGCTGGCCGCCGCGCAGGACGCGCGCTATCGCCCGGTGGTCGAGGCGGCACTCGGCAAGGCAGGCGGCGACCCGCAGGCGGTGATCGACCGGCTGTTCGTCGGCTTCGGCTGCGAGATCCTGCGGCACATTGCCGGACGCGTGTCCACCGAGGTCGACGCCCGCTTGTCCTTCGATACCGGGGCGACTATCGCCAAGGCCGAGCGTCTGATCGCGCTCTACGGCGAGGCCGGCGTGGGACCCGAGCGGGTGCTGATCAAGGTGGCGAGCACCTGGGAAGGCATCCGCGCCGCCGAGCACCTCGAAAAGAAGGGCATCCACTGCAATCTCACCCTGCTGTTCTCGTTCGCCCAGGCGGTGGCCTGCGCGGAAGCCGGGGTCACGCTGATCTCGCCGTTCGTCGGCCGCATCTATGACTGGCACAAGCAGGCGCGAAAGGTGGACGACATTCCACTCGAGGACGACCCGGGCGTCGCCTCGGTGCTGCGCATTTACCGCTACGTCAAGAAATTCGACTACCCGACGCAGGTCATGGGCGCGAGCTTTCGCAAGGCCGGGCAAATCACCGCGCTCGCCGGCTGCGACCTGCTCACCATTGCGCCGGACCTGCTCGCGCAGTTGGGCGACACCGAGGGCAGCCTGCCGCGCCGCCTGTCGCCCGAAGACGCCAAGCGGCAGGACATCGAGCGACTCGCACTCGACGAGAAGACGTTCCGCTGGATGCACAACGAGGATGCGATGGCCGTGGAGAAGCTGTCCGACGGCATCCGGCGCTTCGACGCCGACGCGCGCAAGCTGGAAGCCTTCGCCGCCACGCTGCTGAACAGCAAGCGCGCGGCCTGAACCGGCTCAGCGCGTCAGCGCGGGAATGGGGCCGAGGCCGCCCCAGTAGGCGCAGACCGCATAGCGCTCGCCCTCGACCTCGATCAGCGCCTCGTAGCTGAAGATCGCGCTCGACAGCACCTCGCGGCAGGCCTTGGCCCGCACGCGCAGGCGCAGCACCGAGTCCGCGTTGGCACCCTCGTAGCGCGCCTCGCCGTCCTCGAGGCGCAGCGTCGCACCGGCGTATTCGAGCGGCGCGCCAGCGGGCCGCAGGCGCAGCAGCGTGGACGCCGCACGCATCTCCAGCTGCAGGAAGGGGTTGAAACCGTAGGCGCGCAGGCGTACCTCGTCGAGGTCCTCCCGACAGCCCGGCCCCTCGGCCTGCGCGCGCAGGAAGCCCGTCGCGCGAATCGTTTCGGCGTCGCGCTGGCCGACGAACTCGGCGAAGATCGCTCGCCCGGGCCGGCGCGCCAGCTCGCGGTAGGCGGCCTCGAGCGCCTGGCCGGGCGTCGCGTCCTCCAGCAGCAGGCGCTCGCCCGTGCGGCAGGGGCTGAACAGGGCGCCCGGCTTGCCGACCAGAAAATTGCCGCGCCAGACGGTCTCCTCGGCGGCCGCCGTCACCGACAGCAATGCGCCGGCGAGCGCCAGCGACAGTGCGTATCGCCGCGACGCCGACGTCATCGGGCCACCGTCCCGACCCGCATCCAGCGACGCGTAATCGCTTTCTCGGCCTCGATCACGAGGTACTTCACCACGCCAAAGGCGAACACCGCACTCCAGGCCAGTGCGTCCATCGCCTGCGTGTGAAACAGCGTTTGCATCGAACCGAGGTGGGTGAATGCGACCTGCGCCGCAAGCAGCAGCAGCGTCATGTGCAGGGCCACGCGGTTGCCGAACAGTCCCTCGGCGCTCATGGTGCTCTGCGAAAGATGGCGGCAGTTGAACAGGTAGGTGATCTCCCCGATCACGAGGGTGTTGACCGCCACGGTGCGCGCCGTCTCGACCGAGCCGCTGCGGCCCAGTTCCCAGAGGTAGAGCAGCGTAATGCCGCCGAACAGCAGCAGCGAGACGAACGCGATGCGCCAGATCAGCAGGCGATCCAGCATCGGCGCAGCCGGATCGCGTGGCCGGCGGCGCATCACCCCGACCTCATTCGGCTCGAAGGCGAGCGCGAGCGACAGGGTCACCGCCGTGATCATGTTCACCCAAAGGATCTGCACCGGAGAGATCGGCAACGTGAAGCCAAACAGGATCGCGACCAGCAGCGTGGACGCTTCGCCGCCGTTGGTTGGCAGGATGAAGATCAGCGCCTTGCGCAGGTTGTCGTAGATCGTGCGCCCCTCCTCGACCGCATGCTCGATCGAGGCGAAATTGTCGTCGGCGAGCACCATTTCGGCCGCCTCCTTCGCCGCCTCGGTGCCCTTCTGCCCCATCGCCACGCCGACATCGGCACGTTTCAGCGCCGGCGCGTCGTTTACGCCGTCGCCGGTCATCGCCACGATCTCGCCGTTCGCCTGCAGCGCGCGCACCAGGCGCAGTTTGTGCTCGGGGCTGGCGCGCGCGAACACGTCGACGTGCGGTACCCGGCGCATCAGTTCGTCGTCCGACAACTGCTCGAGGTCGATGCCGGTGAGCACCCCGCGGCCCTCGCCGATGCCGAGGCGCTCGCCCACGGCCCGCGCGGTGGCAGCGTGATCGCCGGTGATCATCTTTACGCGGATGCCCGCCTCGCGGCAGCTCTCCACCGCGGTGATCGCCTCCTCACGCGGCGGATCGATGATGCCGACCATGCCGAGCAGGCAGTAGCCGTCCTGCGCATGCGCGAAATCGAGCGTGCGCTGCCCCGGCTCGCCGTCCTTTGCCGCGAGCGCCAGCACGCGCAGCCCCTGGCCTGCAATGGCATCCATGCGCGCACGCCACAACGCCGCGTCGAGCACACGCTCGCCCTGCGCCGCGCGCTCGCGGCGGCACATCTCCAGAATGCGCTCCGGCGCGCCCTTGGCGTAGATGCGCGTCGCATCGCCGGCCTGGTGCAAGGTCGCCATGAAGCGGTACTGCGATTCGAAGGGAATCTCGTCGAGCCGCGGCCATGCAGCATGTTCGCTCTCGGGGTCGAGGCCGGCCTTGCGGGCGAAGCACGCCAGGGCGCCCTCGGTCGGGTCGCCCTCCAGCCGCCAGTCGCCGTCGAACTCGACCAGCACCGCGTCGTTGCACAGCAGCGCGGCGCGCGCGAGCTCGAGAAACGCGGCATCGGCGCGCGCGTCGACCTGCGCACCGTTCTCCAGCAGCGCACCGTGCGGCGCGTAACCGCTGCCCTCGACCTCGATCGAGTGTTCCGCACTGAGCGCGTGCACCACGGTCATCTCGTTGTGGGTCAGCGTGCCGGTCTTGTCCGAGCAGATCACGGTGACCGCGCCGAGCGTCTCGACCGCCGGCAGCCGCCGCACGATCGCATTGCGCCGTGCCATGCGCCGCACGCCGAGCGCCAGGGTGATGGTGAGGATCGGCGGCAGCCCCTCCGGGATGATCGCCACGGCGATGGCCACCGCCGCCATGAAGGTCTCGGCAGGACCGTAGCCGCGCCATAGCGTGCCGAGCGCAAAGGTGAGTGCCATCAGGCCGAGCGTGGCCAGCGTCAGCCAGCGTCCGAACTGCTCGAACTTGCGCAGCAACGGCGTGGTGATCTGCTCCACGCCCTCGAGCAGCGCACTGATGCGGCCGATCTCGGTCGCCGCACCGGTGCCGACCGCGACGCCGACGCCCTGCCCGTAGGTGACGAGGGTGCCCGAATAGGCCATCGAGCGGCGGTCGCCGATGACCGCCTCGGCCGCGACCGGTGCCACCGACTTGTCGACCGGCTCCGATTCGCCGGTGAGCGCCGCTTCCTCGACACGCAAGGTATGCACTTCGAGCAGGCGCAGATCGGCCGGCACCTTGTCGCCCGCCGTCAGCATCACGACGTCGCCCGGCACGATGTCGGCGGCCGGCAGCGAGCGCTTGCGTCCGGCGCGCAGCACCATCGCGGTCGGCGACAGCATGCTGCGGATCGCATCGAGCGCCTGCTCGGCGCGCCCTTCCTGAATGAAGCCGACGACGGCGTTGATGATCACCACGCCGAAGATCACGCCGCTGTCGACCCAGTGCTGCAGGGCGAGCGTGACCAGTCCGGCACCGATCAGAACGTAAAGCAGCGCGTTGTGGAACTGCAGCAGAAAGCGCGCCCAGGCGCTGCGCCTGACTGGCGGCGGCAGCGCGTTGGGTCCATGGCGCGCGCGGCGCAGCTCGACCTCGTCGGCGTCCAGCCCGCCGCGCGCGCTTTTCACCGCGCGCAGCGCATCCTCGGCCGGGATGACATGCCAGGCGGGCGTCTCGCCGACGACCGCATTGCGCGGCTCGCTCACCGGCTCAATCCTCGCGTGCCCCGCGGCGGCGCAGCCAGACGATGAACCCGGCAAGCCCGTAGACGATGGGCGGGACGACGACGGTGATCACGATCGGCGTCCAGGCCTTGCCGTGCTCGACCGGGTCGGCGACCGCGAGGATGGTCGCCACGTGCAGCGCACCGACGAACACCCAGATCACGGTGAACAGCAGCCAGAGCTTTTTCCACAGCGGCATGACGGTGCAGTCTCAGCTGAGGATGCCGGCAGGGCGCAGCGCACGGCGCAGCAGGTCGATGCGTTCGGCGTGCTCGCGCGCGGCCGCCTCGGCCTCGTCGATCGCGACCCGCGCAAAACGCAACCCGTCGCCGGGGCGCAGCTGTCCGAGGCGCGGCAGGTCGGCCGAGATCACGGTGGCGATCTTCGGGTAGCCGCCGGTGGATTGACGGTCGGCGAGCATGACGATCGGCTGGCCGTCGCCCGGAACCTGGATCGCCCCGTGCGGCACGCCATCGGAGACGATGTTGTAGTCGCCCTTGTGCGGCACGCGCGGTCCCTCGAGGCGCATGCCCATGCGGTCGGACTGCGGGCTCATGCGCCAGCGCTCGCCGAGAAACACATCCCAGCCGGCACCGTCGAAATAATCGTCCTGCGGGCCGGGCAGCACGCGGATCGGTCCCGGATCGTGGCGTGCGAGACGCGGATCGAGCGCGAGCGGCGGACCACCGACCGCGTGCGACTCGCGCAACGGCAGGCGCGTGTCCTTGCGCAGCGCGGCACCCTCCACGCCACCGATGCCCGAGCGCACGTGAGTCGAACGGCTGCCGAGCACCGGCGCAACCTCGAATCCGCCGGCCACCGCGAGATAACCGCGCGCGCTGCCGTGACTCATCGTCCCGGCACCGATGCGCAGCAGGTCGCCGGCACGCAGGTCGAAGGCACGATAGGACGGAATCGCGGCACCGTTCAGCGTCACCGCAAAGGCGCCTGCCACGGCCGCGCGGCACCGCCCCGACTCGAGCACGTAGCTGCCGCCCATCAGCGTGAATTCGATCGCCGCCTCCTCCGGCGCGTTACCGACCAGCATGCAGGCGATCGTGAAAGTCAGCATATCCATGGCCCCGGACTGCGGTACGCCGTATCGCTGGTAACCGGTACGCCCCCGATCCTGCAGCGTGGCGAGCGCGCCCGGGTTGATCACGCGCAACACCGCGCCCTGTGCCGATCGACTCATACAGCCGCCTCGCAGGCGGCGACGATCTCGCCGCGCGCGGCGCGCGCGGCGAGCCGCTCGTATTCCTCGGGCGAAATCGGGCGGAAACGCACCCGATCGCCCGCGCCGAGCAAAAAGGGCTGCGCCCGCGCGAGGTTGAACAGGCGCTCGGGCGTGCGCCCGAGCAGATGCCAGCCGCTCGGAATCTCGACCGAGAACACCGCGGCCTGCACGCCGCCGATCGACACGCTGCTCGCCGGCACGCGCAGCCGCGGCGTGGTACGTCGCGGCGTGTGCAAGGGCTCGGGCAGCCCGCCGAGATAGGCCAGCCCGGGCGAGAAACCGATCATGTAGACGCGATATTCGGCGCCGCTGTGCAGCGCGATGACCTCGTCGGGCGTCAGCCCGTGCAACTTGGCGACCTCCTCCAGGTCGAGGCCGTGCGCGCCGCCATAGGCTACCGGGATGGTCCAGCGCCGCGTCGGCGCCTCTGCGTCCGCCGACTTCGGTACCAGCTTCTCGACGCGCTTGCGCAATGCCGACGCGCCGATGCGCAGCGGATCGTAGACGATCATCAGCGAGCGGTAGGTCGGCACGCACTCGATCACGCCCTCGATCGCCGCGTCCGCGACGCGCCGATCGAGCGCCTGCACGAGCCGGTTGAGGCCCGCGTCGATCACGTCGCCGAATTCCACCACCAGCGCCTGATCGCCCGCGTGCAGGATGCGGTGTGCGGCCGCTGCAGCTGCGGCGCGTTTGCGCGCGTTCATCGATATGCGGCTGCGTTCGCGTCCAACGCAGCCGTTACAATGTTCGTGGTCAAGGTCCGCATGGGCCGAGTATGCCACCCGAGCGCGCCGCCCGACCGGCGGCGGCGTGCGTCGACAGCGGAGGAAGTGCCATGGCGAACATCGATCTGAATTCCGACATGGGCGAAAGCTTCGGCGCCTGGAAGATGGGCGACGACGAATCGATGCTCGGCATCGTCACCTCGGCGAACGTCGCCTGCGGCTTTCATGCCGGAGACCCGCTGGTGATGCACAAGACCGTATCGCTGGCGAAGCAGAACGGCGTCGACGTCGGTGCCCACCCCGGCTTTCTCGACATCTGGGGCTTTGGCCGGCGCCCGATCCAGGGCGAGCGACCGGAGGACCTGGAAAAGATGGTCGTCTACCAGATCGGCGCGATCCAGGCGATCGCGCGTGCCGCCGGTCACAAGGTGACGCACGTCAAGGCGCACGGCTCGCTCGGCAATCTTGCCGCGGTCGATTTTGACACCGCGTTGGCGGTGGCACGTGGCGCCAAGGCCGCGGATCCCGAGCTGATCGTGGTCGCCATGCCGAACACCGAGGCGGAAAGGGCGGCCGAGAAGGCCGGTCTGCGCATCGCCCGCGAAGTCTTCGCCGACCGTCAGTACGACGACAGCTGCAACCTGGTCTCGCGCAAGCAGCCGGGCGCGGTGATCCACGATGCCGCGCTCGCCACCGAGCGCGTGCTGCGCATGCTCGAGGACGGTGCGGTGACCAGCGTCAGCGGCAAGAAGATGCCGGTGAAGATCGACACCATCTGCGTGCACGGCGACAACCCGGCGGCGGTGGCGATGGCGGGTCAGCTGCGCGCGGCGCTGATGAAGGCCGGCGTCACGTTGAAGCCGATGTCGCAGCTCGTCTAGCGCCGTTCAATCGCAGCCCGGCTCGCGCTCCCAGCAGCCGCAGGCGTAGACCGGCACGATCCGCGCGCGCTGGCAGTAGACGTGCACGCTGTCCCAGCCGATGGCATGGCGGCAGCTGGCGCAGCGGCGTTCCGACGCGGCATCGCCGAAGGGACGGAAAAAGCGCGGCTGCGCGTTCGCCGTCTCGAGTTCCGCGGTCATTCCAATCTCGGGGGCGTCGTGCATGCGCACGATGATGCAGACGGTAGAGGCTCACTGCGTGAGCATGGGCAACCCAGGGCGAGCCCACGGGCGACCGTGGTCCGCGAAACGCCTCAGCTAGAGAGCGCGTAACGCTGCGACACGACCCGACGAGCCGCCTTCGCGCGGACAGGGTTACGCTGCAGGCGGCGCGGGCAAGGGGCCGGGCGGTGGCGCCGGCGCTGGCCGCGGACGGTAGGCCAGGGAGGCGCGAAGGCCGGCCGGCTCTCGCGCCCTGTTCAGTCCAGTTTAGTCGTTGATCCTGCCGCGCAGGGCGTCAGGGATGGCGTCGTTCGGCAGGTCGTCGCGCGCCGCGGGGTTCGCCCCGAGATCGCCGCCCGCGCTGGGACTGGCGGTGCCCTTCTTCGGCCGCCCCGGGCGGTAATAGACGAAGGGCTTGAGGGGGGGCACCGGCGGCGGCGACTCCATGAACTTGCAGTCGGACTCGGTCGGCATGCTGGCCAGCGCGCCTAGCCGCTTGCCGTGCAGGCGCACGGTGTAGCGCAGCATGTGCGCCGAGCCATTCATGGGCTGTGCGATCACGTCGTACTTTCCGACTTTGAACTGCCGGCGCTCGGCCTTGGGAATGCTCACGGGTTTCTCGCTTTCTGTCGTCGAAGTTTCCGAGGGTCACAGAATGCGCCGCCGGCCGGGCTGCTGTCGCTCTCCCGGGTCCCGAAAACAGCGCGTCTGGGGGGCCGACTCGGCATGCCGTCGACCGCCCGGAAGTCCTGCGTCCAGATTCGCCGCTATACGGGAGCAGAGACCCGCGACGGCGAATCGAGATTCTAGCGCGAATCGGCCCCGATGACTAGAGAAATCAGCGCCTTAAGACGCCAGCGGCTGCGAGCCTGGCCGGGGTCCCCGCCTCAGCGGCGCCGGTACTGGGGACGCGCCCTCGGGGGCGGCGCGTTTTCGTCCTTGTGACGGAAACTGATGCGCGCCTTGGTGAGATCGTAAGGTGATATCTGCAGACTGACCTTGTCGCCGGCAAGGATGCGGATGCGGTGCTTGCGCACCTTGCCCGAGGCGTAGGCCAGCACCTCGACGCCGTTGTCGAGCGTCACGCGGAACTGGGTATTCGGCAGCACCTCGGTCACCACACCCTCCATCTCGATCAGCTCTTCCTTCGCCATCAAAGCACTTTCAGATCGTCGGCGGAGGTCTTGCCGTCGCGGCCCTGCTTGAGCTCGTACTCGACCTTCTGATTCTCGTTCAGCCCGGCCAGACCGGCGCGCTGCACGGCTGTGATGTGGACGAACACGTCCTTGCCGCCGGCGTCCGGCTGGATGAAGCCGTAGCCCTTGGATTGGTTGAAGAACTTCACGGTGCCAGTAGGCATGCAGTCACTCCGAGTCTACCGTCGCCCCGGCCACCGCGGCACGGGGCATCAAATCGTCGATTCGAGAAGGCCGGGAACCCGCACGGGGAACGTCGGACAACTCAACAACGCCAAATTCGACAGGCGTAGTATGAGGGCTACGCCGCGGATTTTAAAGGGCCAACCGCGCGGCGGCGCGTTTGCGCCGCGCCACGGCAAGAGGGGCGGTTTTTCCGGAACGCAGCACGAAAATGCCGACGTTTCAGCTCGGGGAAATCCGCGTCGACCGCATCGTCGACTGGGACGGACCGTTCCTGACCGCCCTCCAGTTCTTTCCGGACGCGACGCGCGAAGCGCTCGAGTCGCATCTCGACTGGCTCGCGCCGGGCGCGCTGTCGGTCGACGAGTTGCGCATGAATCTGCCGGTGCAGTCCTACCTGGTGCGCAGCGGCCGGCACAGCCTGCTCATCGACAGCTGCATCGGCTGTCGCAAGTCGCACGACCTGTTCCGCGGCTGGGGCAAGCGCAACGACGAAGTCTGGCTCGCCAACCTGCGCGCAGCCGGCGTGGCGCCTGAGGATATCGACACCGTGATGTGCACGCATCTGCACGTCGATCATTGCGGCTGGAACACGCGTCTGGTGGATGGCCGTTGGGTGCCGACCTTTCCCAACGCCAGGTATCTTTTTGCCCGCCCCGAATACGAAGCGAGCGCCGCCGGCAACAGCGTGGTGTTCCGCGAGAGCGTGCTGCCGGTGATGGAGGCGGGCCAAGCCGTGCTGGTCGAGCTCGACTACGAAATCGAGCACGGCATTCATTTCGAACCAACGGTCGGACACACGCCGGGGCACGTTGCCGTCGCGCTCGCCTCGCAGGGCGCGCGCGGCGTGATGTCAGGCGACCTGATACATTCGCCGCTGCAGCTCGCATTCCCCGAGTGGAGCCCGCGCGCCGACTGGGATCGCGCGCTGTCGGCGCAGACGCGGCGCCGCTTTCTCGAGCAGCACGCGGACAGCGACACGCTCGTCATGACCGCGCACTTTCCGCAGCCGTCGATGGGCCAGGTGGTCTCGGCCGGGAATGCGTTCCGCTTTCGCTACCGCGAAGACTAGACTCAGCGCTTGAATCCCTCGCACAGCTGCGCTTCGCGCCGGCAGCTCGCTTGGCAGGCCTGCGCCGCGCTGGTATCGCTGCTCGTTTTGCGGCAGCGCTGCATGCAGTCCTCGAGTTCCTTCTTGCAGCTCGGCGCCTCCTCCCCCTCGAACACGTTCACATAAATGTAGTACGCCGCAACCGCGGCAATTGCGATGACGATGAGCGCACCGAGCGTCCCCAGCCCTCTCTGCAGTCTGCTTCGCACCCCGTCCGACATCATGGTCACCTCTCGATCCGCAGGCGCGGCGCTAGTGCGCCGTCCAGCCGCCATCCAGCCTGAGGCTCGTTCCCGTCACGATACCCGATGCGGGCGAGGCCAGGTACAGCACCGCGGCCGCCACTTCCTCCAGCGTTGCCAGGCGCTTGGCGGGAATCATGCCCATGACAAATTCGCTGAAGGCCTGGTTCTCGAAGTACGGCCGGGTCATGGGCGTGTCGACGAAGGTCGGCGCGACGGTGTTGACGCGGATGCCCAGCGGCGCGAGTTCGACCGCCATCGCCTTGCTGAGGCCCTCGATCGCGTGCTTGGTCATGCAGTACACGCTGCGCAGCGGCGAGCCGACGTGCCCCATCTGCGAGCTCATGTGGATGATCGCCCCCTGCCCTGCCCGCGCCATGACGCGCGCCGCACTGCGCGCCACGCGGTAGGCGGCGCGCACGTTCAGATCGAGCAGGCTGTCGAGCGCGTCGTCGGTGACCTCGAGAAAGGGCTGCGGCCGGTTGCTGCCCGCGTTGTTGACCAGTACATCGAGGCGCGCGAGCCCCTCGATGCGGCCGAGCAGTGCGTCGCCCGTGACGTCCTCGACCCAGGTCTCGACCGGCGCCGCCGCGTCCGCTGCCAGGCGTTCGAGCTCTGCGCTCGTGCGGGCGACGACGATCACCCGCGCGCCCGCCTCGGCCAGCGCCAGCGCACAGGCGCGCCCGATTCCGCGTCCGGCGCCGGTCACCAGCGCGACCTTTCCTTCGATGCCGCGTGCCCACAGGGGCCGGCTATCCGCGTTGCTGGTCGTGCTCACCTGCGCTGCGCGCCTCCCGCCATTGCGTTTGTCTGAACCGGAAACGGGACCTACGATACCGCCTTTCTCAATCAAGAGGGAACACGCCGTGGCCCGAACCCTGAAGACCGGCATCAGCGATGACGCCAAGGCCGACGCCGACGCCAAGGTACGCAAGACCGTCGAGGACATGCTCGCGCAGATCGAGCGGCGCGGTGATGCTGCGGTGCGCGAGTACTCGGCCAAGCTCGACCACTGGTCGCCGAAGCAATTCCGCCTCAGCCGCGCCGACATCGAAGCCTGCTACGCCCGCGTCAGCGCGCGCGAGCGCGCCGACATCGAGTTCGCGCAGGCCCAGATTCGCAGCTTCGCGCAGATCCAGAAGGACGCCCTGCGCGACGTCGAGCAGGAGACCATGCCGGGCGTCATCCTCGGCCACAAGAACATCCCGGTGAACAGCATCGGCTCGTACGTGCCGGGTGGCAAGTACCCGATGGTCGCCTCGGCGCACATGAGCGTCGTGACCGCCAAGGTCGCGGGCGTCAAGCGCATCATCACCTGCGCCCCGCCCTACGAGGGTGGGCCGAACCCGGCGATCGTCGTCGCGCAGGACCTCGGTGGTGCCGACGAGATTTACTGCCTCGGCGGCGTGCAGGCGGTCGGCGCGATGGCCCTGGGCACCCAGTCGATCCAGCCGGTCGACATGCAGGTCGGCCCGGGCAACATGTACGTCGCCGAGGCCAAGCGCCAGCTTTTCGGCCGGGTCGGCATCGATCTGTTCGCCGGGCCGACGGAAACGCTGGTCATCGCCGACGACAGCGTCGACGGCGAACTGTGCGCGGCCGACCTGCTCGGCCAGGCCGAGCACGGACCAACCTCGCCCGCCATCCTGCTCACCAATTCCGAGGCGCTGGCGCGCGCCACGATGGCCGAGGTCGAGCGCCAGCTCAAGATCCTGCCGACCGGCGATACCGCCGGCCAGGCCTGGCGCGATTACGGCCAGGTGATCGTCTGCGACAGCGACGCGGAAATGGTCGAAGTCGCCGACGGCATCGCCGCCGAGCACGTCCAGGTGATGACGCGCGACCCGCAGTACTTTCTCGACAACATGACCAACTACGGCGCGCTGTTCCTCGGCCCCGAGACCAACGTGTCCTACGGCGACAAGGTGATCGGCACCAACCACACGCTGCCGACGCGGCGCGCGGCGCGCTATACGGGCGGACTTTGGGTCGGCAAGTTCATCAAGACCTGCACCTACCAGCGCATTACGCGCGAAGCCTCGGTCAAGGTCGGCGAGTACTGTTCGCGGCTGTGCGCGCTGGAGCATTTCGCCGGCCACAAGGAGCAGGCGGACATCCGCCTGCGGCGTTACGGCGGGCAGGACGTGCGCGGTCTCGAGGCGCTGCCCGGCGTCGCGCGCTGAAGCACGGCGCCGCGCCCGCTTCTATCCGCGCGCCGCGCGCGCTACGAGGGCGGCAAGCTCGGCGCCCTCGACGATGCGAATGTCCATGTCCGCGGCGAACGCGCGCGCCTGCTCGGAGAGCGCGCCGGCGGTGATGAACACGCGCTTCGCCGCGGCGGCGTCGCGGCCGGCCTCGGCCAGTGTGCGCAGCGGTTCGACGCCGGCGCGTGCGACCTTCCAGCGTTTGGCGCTGACCAGCGTGCGCTGGCCGTCGCGCTCGAGCTCGAGGTCCGCCGAACGGCCGCCGAGCCGCTGCACGGCGTACCCCTGTTCGCGGTATGCGGCTTCCAGCGCCGCGGCAAATTCGGGCCAGGACATGGCGCGTACGGCCGCGAGACGCTCGGCGATGCGCCCCGCGCTCGGCGCGCGCAGCTGACGCCAGCCGGCCATGCAGCCGATCACGATGAAGGGGATCGGAACGACGATCGCGTAGATCTCCGGGATAAAGAGGCGCGCCAGGAAAAAGACGCCGAACGCGACGGCGAAGCTGATCCACCAGCGCGAGCGCAGCAGAAGCGCGAACAGCGAGTTTTGGTGCATCGGCAGCCTCACCGGGCCCGCCTCCCCCGGCCGCATGCCGCAGGCCTTGCAATCATTTGCACACCCCGCGCGTCATCAGGCGTTCAATGAGCTGGCGTAAACCAGCCTTCGAGATATGGGAGCATGCCATGGGACAGGCCGAGTACGTGCAGCCGGTCGCGCTCGACCGTCATATCGGGCGCATCAACGCGGCGCGCCGAGCGAGCGCCGTGCTCGAGGCAGTGCGCGCCTATCTTCGCAGCTGGACCCGCGAGCGTATCGCGAGCCTGCAACGCACCGATGCCGGCTGGGCGCCGTTCGACGAATACCAGCAGCCCGTCGAGCTGAGCACGGCAGCGGACGTCGAGCACGCGTACCGCGAACTCCATCGGCACTGCAAGGCGCTGAAGGAAGGCGGCGTCGAGCTCCTGCCCGAACTGCTCGAGCTCGACCGCGTCCTGAGATTCGCGCACCAGAGGCTGTGGCGCGAGGGCAACGCGCGGGCATGGGCGGGTGAACGTCGGCTGGCGCGGGCACATGCGCGACCCTAAGACGGCAGCACTGGGCCGCGGACCGACCGAAGAGGTCGAGAGCGGCTGGCTCGGCGCCGAGGCGCTGCCCGGTAGCAGCGCGCTCGCTCACGAAGACGCGCAGGGCGAACTCGACCTCACCCCGTCCGAGGCGCGCGGCGCGGGAGCCTGGATCGCTGCCGTGCTGAGCTGGGCGCGGCGGCGTCACTTCTCGTAGTCGCAAAGCGGCGACGTCTTGCATAACCGATCGAGTCGAGAGAAATTGCGGTTGCACCATGGACGCGCTCAAGCTCTTCTACGAGCAGCAGCTGGAGGCCCGGCAGCGCAGGTCGCGCGATCGCGGCGGCAAAGCCGTCGCCCCGCCGGAGGCGGCGGCGGTCGAGCGCGGACCCGAACGCGACAGCCGCCCCGCCACTGCGCCGTGCGCATTCGAGGGCACGGCGCCGCCAGAACGCGACGGCAGCATCGACGACGCGCCAGGCGCGACGAACCCCGAGGACACGGCCGAGCGGCTGCTGCACCATGTCGAGCAGCACGCCGGCCAGCCCCTCCGCACGCGCGCCTCGATCGACGCCTACTTCGCGGCCCAGTCGCGCTTGCGGGACGATGACAGGCCGCCGAAACGCTCACTGCTACGCGAGACGGTGCTGGTGCTGTTCCTCGCCGTCGCCGTCCTGCAGTACTACTACATCGACGTTTCCCTGCAGATCGCCGCGCTGAACCAGGTCACCGTGTTCGTCCCGGTGCAGGCAAGCCCGCCGCGCGACGACGGCGCATAGGCGCGGCGTCCTCAGGCTTCGGGAATGACGCCGATCGCGCTGATCTCGATCAGGTAATCGGGCGACACCATTTTCGTCACCTCGACCATCGTCGAGGCCGGCAGCGGCGGCTTGAAGTACTCGCGTCGCACTTTGTGAATCGCGTCGAAGTGCTCCATGTTGCGGATGTAGACGTCGACGCGGCAGACATCGTCGAGCGTGCCGCCGGCCGCCTCCATCGCCGCCTTGATGTTCTCGAGCACCTGGCGTGTCTGCGCCTCGATGTCGCCGACGCCGGCAATGCTGCCGTCAGGCTTTCGCGCCGTCATGCCCGACACGAAGACGAGCTTGCCGCGCGCCTCGATCACCGTGGCCTGCGAGAAGTGACCGCTCGGTCGGCGCAGCCGGTCGGTGGTGATCTGCTGTTTTGCCATGTTGCCCTCCCTGGTGGGAGACGAAGTATGCCCGCATGCCCGCACGCGCGGCGCCCGCCACGGCAACCGTGTCGAAATGCAGTACCCTTTCGGCCCAATCCGCCCGAAAACCGCGCATGAGCGACCTCTTCACCAAGATCAACCAGTACGGCGTGCTGCGGGTGCCGCTGTCGTTCTGGCTGATCGTCGCGTTTCAGGCGCGCCACTGGTTTCTGGTCGCCGCCGCGGTGATCGGCATGCGGCGTTCGCCGGACACCGCGCGCCTGCTGGGCAGCGAAGGCGTGCCTTTCCTGCAGCTCGCGCTCGAGCTGCCGGTGATGCTGCTCGCCTTTGCCGCCCTCAACCGCGACCCGTTCGGAGGCGGCTTCGTGCGCGGGGTCTGGCGCTACGGGCGCGAGATCCTCACCGTGGCCGCGGCGCTCAATCTGGCGTGGGTCGCATGGTATTTCACCGGCATCCCGCGCTGGCGGCCCAACCCCGACAACCTCGTCCTGGTGAGCGGCATCATCGACCTCCTGATCATCGTCAGGGTTTGGAAGTCAGCGTATTTCAGGCAGATGTTCGCCGAGTTTCCCGAGCGCAAACCGCCGGAAACGGATTCTTAGTTCGCGCTCGGGCGACGGACCATGCGTGCCGCCAGACGCGCCGCGGCGGCGTTCGAGGCCGCGACCTGCACGCCTGCCGCGCGCAGCGCCGCAACCTGCCGCGCGTAGCCCTGCGCGTCGTCGTTGGTGCCGGTCACCGAAGCGACCACCGGCGCCGCGCGCGGCCCGGCGTCGCGCAGCACTTGTGCGATCAACCCGGCCGGGTCGGGGTGCGCGTCGCTGCCGATCACCACGTCGAGCAGCACCACGGCGACTTCGCGCGCGCGCAGGGCGCGCGCCAGATGCTCGTTGCGCAGCGCCGGGTCGATCATCGGGTGCGGGCGGCCGCGCGTGTACTCGTCGGCGCCAAGGTCGAGCAGGCGATGCCCGGCGCCACTCCGCGCGAGTCGCCGCGCGCCCGGCACGGGCGCGTTCGACTGCACCGCATGCCCCTCGTCCATCAGCACGATCTGCGCTTCCGCGCACAGCGTACCGCCGCTGAACAAGCCGCGGATCGAGCCGCGCCGCGGGACCGGTTTCGCGGCGCGCCGCGCCGGCCGCCGGCCGCTCACCGCGGCGGCCGCCGCTTCGAGCGTGCGCACGAACCGCAGCCTGCCCTGCGAGGCCCTCGCCTCGGCGCCGAGCAGGCAGAGCACCACCGGCTTGCGGCTGCGCGCCGCGCGCGCCTGCACCTTCTCGCCGACCGCGGGCGACGGCGGCTTGGAAATGACGACGATGCGTTTGGTAGCGCGATCGGCGTCGAGCGCGTCGAGCGCAGCGAGCGTCATGAGCCCCCCGACCGCCTCCGACAGGTCGCGACCGCCAACGCCGATGCCGTGCGACACGCCGCAGCCGGCGTGCGCCAGCAGGCAGGACAGCTCCTGCAGACCGGTGCCCGAGGCCGACACGATGCCGACGTCGCCGCGCGGCACTGCGTTGGCGAACGCCAGCGGCACGCCGCCGATCAGCGCCGTGCCGCAGTCCGGCCCCATCAGCAGCAGGCCACGCTCCCGCGCGCGGCGCTTGAGCGCGACCTCCTCCTCGAGTGGCACGTTGTCCGAGAAGATCATGACGTGCAGCCCGCGCTCGAGCGCGCGGCGCGCCTCCAGCGCCGCGAACTCCCCAGGCACCGAGATCAGCGCGAGGTTGGCCGCAGGTAGCGCGTCCAGCGCAGCGGTGAAGCCCGACACGCCGCGCGATGCGGACGTCTGCGCCGGCACGCCGCCTTCGAGCGGCGCGGCGCCGCCGGCGAGCAGGCGCTCGGCTGCGTCAAGCGCCGCCTCGGCCTGCGACGCGTCCTTCGCGCGCACCGCGATCACCAGATCGTCGGCCTGCGCGTCGCGCGCCGTCTGCGCCAGCAGGCCGGAGTTCTCCAGGAGCGCCTTGTTCGACGGACTGCCGATCATGAGTGAGGCCTCGAGCACGCCGCGCGCTTCGGACAGCTGCCGCGCAATGCGCATCAAGGCGACCGAGTCGGCGTAGTAGCCGCGCCGCACGCGGTTGCGCAGCACGCTCATGGCTCGATTCCGAGGCTGCGCGCGAATGCCACCAGCGCCGCATCGAAACAGCCAAGCGGCGCACGCGCGACGCCCGCGCCCACCTGCCCGACGCCCGGTTCACGGTGTGCAATGCCGGTGTTGATCACCGGCTGCACGCCCGATTCAACCACGCGGCGCAGGTCGATGCCCGTCGGCACGCCCTGGAAGTCGAGCGCCGGGATCGTCCAGCGCGGGTTCTTCCCCAGCGTGATGCCGCCCATCGCGTGCGTGAAGCCGGCCGCGTCGCTCGCCCGCCCCGCGCCGACGAACCCGACCACCGCCGGCGCGCTCGCCATGGCAAAGGCGCCAAGGCCGATGGTCTCCATGATCGCCGAATCGCCCATGTCGGGATTGGCGTCGGCTTCGCTGTAGCCCGGGAAGTACAGGCCCTGCGGCATTTCCACCGGCGCGGTGAACCATGCGTCACCCATAGCCGAGACGCGCACGCCGAATTCGGTGCCATTGCGGCACATCGCCACCACGAGGCTGCAGGCTTCAATGCCACGCACCGGGTCCATGATGCTCTTGCCCATCACCATGCCGACGTTGAGAAAGAACTGCTCGTTGCCGGCGATGAAGGCGAGGCTCTTCGACAGCGTCTCGGCGCTGTCGGCAGCGCCCGCCAGGTGGGACGACAGCGTGCGCAGCGTAAGCGCCGAGCAGGCGACGTTGCGCTGGTGCATCTCGTCGCCCATGGCGAGGCCACGCGCGACCAGCGGCACCAGTTCGAGGCCGCCGGCGGCCCGCAGGGCCGCGCCCAGCAGCGGGCCGAACACATCGCGCAGCCAGGCCAGTCGCGCGCGCACCTCTGCGTCGTTGGCGCCGAAGCGCATCACCTTGCCGAGGCCCTCGTTGATCATGCAGTAGGCGCGATTGCCCGCATTGATGCCCTGGCCGCGGTTCTCGACGACCATCACCGGCATCGAGCGGGTGGTGATGCCGGTCATCGGACCGACGGCATCGAAGCGGTGATTGGGGTGGAAGGTCACGCCCCCCGAGGCCGCGAGTTGCATGGCGGCCTCGAGATCGCCTGCCCAGCCTTCGAACACGATGGCGCCGGCCACCGCGCCGCGCATCGGTCCGCACATGCGTTCCCAGTCGATCGGCGGACCGGCGTGCAGCAACACGCGCTCGCCGAGTTCCGGGATCACCTTGCCCGCGGGCTGCACGTCGACCAGAACGGGCTCGGCGGCGAGCATGCGGCGCAGGCCTTCGGCGTTGGCGCGGGCGATCTCGTCCTCGCGCCCACCCAGCCGCGCAAGCAGCTCGCTCGCGGCGCGACGCCCCGGCGCCGGCGGCCGCCAGTCGACATGCACGACGTCGACATTGCGCGCCGCAAGCTCGTCGGCGAAGCCGCGCAGGCCGATGTTGACGACGCGCGGCGCGCCGCCGAGCAGAGAATTCGATGACATGGCGAAAACGGAATGATGGCGGCGCGTCGCAAAAGGCGCCCGGTCCAGTCGATTATAGCGGCGCTGCTATGATCGGCCGCAGGCCATGGACACGCCCGAACGCATCGTCGTCGCCGTCGGCGGTAACGCCACGCACCCGGAAGACATTCGCGGCACGACGTCAGAGCAGGAACAGATCGCTGCGCGCACCGCGCGTTCGCTGCTGCCGCTGGTGCAGGCGGCGCGCGAGATCGTCATCACACACGGCAATGGCCCGGTGGTCGGCAAGATCATGCTGCGCCAGTACTACGCGCGCGAGCACGTGCCGCCGATGCGCCTCGACGTCTGCGTCGCGCACAGCCAGGGCGGCATCGGCCACCTGCTGATGCAGGGGCTGGAGGACGAGCTGATGCGCGCGGGCGACGCACGGCGCGTCGCCTGCGTCATTACGCGCGTCGCGGTGAGCGCCGAGGACGAGGCTTTCCAGCACCCGCGCAAGCCGATCGGGCCTTTTTTCTCTGAGGCAAAGGCGGCCGAGCTGCGCGCGACGCTCGGCTGGAACATGGTCGAGGACGCAGGTCGCGGCTGGCGTTACGTCGTGCCCTCGCCCAAGCCGCGCGAGATTCTCGATCTCGAGTTGATCGCCGGGCTCGCGGCGCAGGGCATCGTCGTCATCGCGGCGGGCGGCGGCGGCATCCCGATGGTGCTGCGCCCCGACGGCTCGTATGCCGGCGTGCCGGCGGTGATCGACAAGGACATGACCTCGGCGCTGCTCGCCAACCGGCTCGGCATCGACACGCTGCTGATCCTCACCGCGGTGCCGAAGGTGCTGATCGACTTCCGCACGCCGCGCGAGCGCGCGCTCGACCGCGTCCCGGCGAGCGCGCTCGAGGCGTACCTCAAGGCTGGCCAGTTCGCCGAAGGCAGCATGGCGCCGAAGGTCGAGGCGGCGCTGAAGTTTCTTGCCGGCGGTGGCCAGCGCGCGATCATCGCCGGCCTGGACGAGGCGCTGCCGGCGATCGAGGGCCGCACGGGTACGCATATCGTTCCCGGCTGAGTGGAAAGGCGGGCCGGGCTCCGGTTAAATTCGCACATCAACCGAGGAGGAAGCCATGGGCAAAATGATCAGCTTCAAGCGACCGGACGGTCAGAGCGTGAACGGCTATCTTGCCGAGCCCGCGCAGGGCGCGACCGCGCCTGGCATGGTGGTGATTCAGGAGTGGTGGGGCCTGAACGACCAGATCAAGGGCGTCGCCGACAAGCTGGCGGCAGCCGGCTACCGCGCCCTGGTACCAGACCTTTACCGCGGCAAGGTGGCGCTCGAGGCGAACGAGGCCGAGCACCTGATGACCAACCTCAGCTTTGGCGACGCGGCCGGCCAGGACGTGCGCGGCGCGGTGCAGCACCTCAAGGCGAGCGGCAGCCAGAAGGTCGGCGTCACCGGTTTCTGCATGGGCGGCGCGCTGACCCTGCTTGCTGCAGTCAACGTGCCGGAAGCCGACGCCGGCGTCGTCTGGTACGGCTACCCGCCGCTCGAGTACGTCGATGCCTCGAAGATCAAGGCGCCGCTGCTCGCGCACTGGGCTACCGATGACGCGGCGTTCCCGATCGCCAAGGTCGACGAGCTGGAGAAGATGCTGGGCGGCGCGAAGGTGAACTTCGAATTCCACCGCTACAACGCCAAGCATGCCTTCGCCAACGAGACCGCCGACTCGAAGAACCTGCCGATCCTGAAGTACGACCCCAAGGCCGCCGAGATCGCCTGGGGCCGGACGATGGCGTTTCTCGGCAAGCAGCTGCGCTGAGCGCGCGCCTCAGCACCGCGCGCCGCACAGGATCGTGGCGCTCTCCGCCACCGCCTTGCGCGCGCGCGCCGCGAGCTCGTCTGCGCTCGCGCTGCTGATCGGATGGTCGATGACGACGAAGCGGGTGCCCTCGGCACCCAGCGCGCGCGCCATGAGCTCGGCCGCGCTGACGAAGTTCGATGTCATGATGCCGACCGAAGGGAGCCCCAGCCGCTCACCGATGATGGCGTCGTGCAAACTGCACGACGAGCAGCTGCCTCAGTCGCCGACGCCGGCGATCAGCGCCTGCCAGCGCTCCGCCTCGTTCAGAAGCTCCGGCTCGGCCGGCGCGCTGTAGTTCGCCTTGGTGAGGCGAACGACCTTGGCGACGCCGTAACCGTCGCGCAGCGTGCGCTCGACGGCGTCGAAGAACGGCTTCGTGCCCTTCTTGCCGTTCGAGATGATGCCTACCGTCGCGCCCTCGAGGCTCGCGAGCCGTTTTGCCGGCGCGAAGGCGCGCGCATCGTTTTCGTGGCTCGGATCGAGAACTTCGATGCGCATGCCGCCCTCCTCTCGCTCAGCGCTCGCAATCGACGCAGGCGCCGATCGCCATGGTGACCGCCCGACTCTTGTTGCCGTACCAGGGCGGGATCACCACACCAAAGCCGCCGGCGGGCCCGCCCGCCGCGATCACCAGCACGTCATCCTCTTGCGTGAACGCCGCGTACTCGCGCTCGCCACGCTCACCGACCACCGCGCCCTTGCCGCACTCGGCCCATTCGCTGCGCCGGATGCGCGCATTTTTCGCGACATAGCGACGAACGTCCGCCTTCGACCAGCCAGCACGTTCGAAATGCGCACGCAGCTGCGGCGGCACGACGAGCGCGTAGTTGCCGGGCCAGATCGAGTAATGGCGCATGTTGGCGCGGATCTCGGCGACGAAGGTGTCGAGGATCTCCTCGGGCTGGGTGGTCCACTCGTTCATGATCTGCCGCGGCGCGCCGGCCGCGAGCACCGTCACCGCCGAGGCCTGCGGCGGGATGCCACGCTCCTCGGCAAGCGGCCGCCACGGCGAGTGCTCCTCGTCCTCGGCGACGCAGTAGCTGATCTTGCCCGGGTGGCCAAACGTCGAACGGTCGACATCGCCGGGTCGCGCATCAAGCAGGTTATAGAGTGCGAGGCGGATCGCACGGCCGATGACGGTGGTTGCGCGGTCGCTCGGGCCGAGCGCGTTGAACGTGCCGCGCATGCCGAGCTCCTGGCGGATCGGCCCGTTCACCACGATGAGGATCGCGCAGCCGCCGGTGCTTGCGGTGGCGCCGTGCAGCAGGAACGGTTCCTGCAACATCGCGGTGAACGCCGTCACGACCACCGGGAAGTGCATCGGCAAACAGCCCGCCATCACCGCATTCACCGCCAGCTTCTCCGCCGTGATCGCGCGCTGGCGCACGGGCTCGACACCGATCAGCTGGTCGGGTGGCATCAGCACCCACTCGAGGCAGGCCGCCACCGCCTGCGGCGTCGGCGGCACCACGGGCAGGCCATCGGTCCAGCCGCGGCTGTGGAAGAACTCCTGTGCCGCCATGACGTCATCAAGCGTATAGCGCTTCGAGTGCAGCGCCGCTTTCGGCTTCGCTTCGGGAATGCCCGCCATAGTGGATCGATGTCTCGCTGGGAATCACCGAGTTGCGCGTCAGAACTGACGCAACGTTACCTGATCGCGCAGCGCCCGGCGAGACCACGCACAGGCACAAAAAAACCCGCGCGCGGCGGGCTTCTTCAGGCTGGCGACCCCACGGGGATTCGAACCCCGGTTACCGCCGTGAAAGGGCGATGTCCTAGGCCTCTAGACGATGGGGTCTTCCGACGACCGATGCTGCAAACCTGCTGGTGGAGGTAACCGGGATCGAACCGGTGACCTCTTGCATGCCATGCAAGCGCTCTCCCAGCTGAGCTATACCCCCAGACAAGACCGCGGATTATAGGGGAAACCGGCCGGCCCGGGCAATTTCGCCGCGCCTAGGAGCGGCAGGGGCCAAGTCGCCGTCCGCGCGTGCGCGTACTGAGCTCGAACTTCTTTCCGTCCTGCATGCCGCGCATCTGCATCTCGCTGTCGAGCATGCCCTCGTTGAAGCGGGCGCGCCCCTTGCCCTCGAGGCCCTGCGACGGACAGGCCATCTGCCAGGTCGCACCGCGCGCATCGCGCTCGCCGGGGGTCAGCGTGCAGTCGCTCCCCGGCGGGGTTCCCCCCATCCAGCGGGAGGGATCGGCCAGATCCTCGGCCTTGATGCAATGCTTCACCGTCATGGTCTGCGGCTGCGGCATCATCGGCGAAGACACGGTCGTGGTCAGCTCCCATTCACCCGGCTCCATGCCCTGTTGCTGCGCGGCGGCGCCGGTGCCCGCCGCGACGAGCAGCGCGAAAACGAGCGGTCGGTTCATGCAGTGAACTCCCTTCAGTCGGTGTCGAGATGGTGTGAAAGCCGCGCCAGCACGATCTCGCGCCCGAGCAGCGCGAGCACCGCGTCGACCGACGGCGTCTGCGTGCGGCCGGTGACCAGCACGCGCAGCGGCATCGCGAGCTGCGGCATCTTCAGCCCGCTCGCCGAGAGCGCCGCCTTGAGCGCGCCGCCAATCGCGTTCTTGTCCCAGCTCGAGAGCTCGGCCAGGCGCGCCTGCAGCGTGCGCAGCGCCGGGCGCGCGGCCTCGCTGAGGTGTTCTTCGAGCAGCCCCGGCGGCGGATGCGGCTCGAGATAGAACAGCGTCGCCGCCTCGGCGAGATGCAGAATCGAGGTCGCGCGATCCTTGAGCAGCGCGACCACCGATGCCAGCGCCGGGCCATGCTCCGGCATCGCGCCCAGCCGGCGCAGCTCGGGCTCGAC
>JBFFEY010000040.1:0-28102 GCA_041558415.1 Burkholderiales bacterium
CCGACGTCGATCAACTCCAGCGTCCCGGACAGGTTGTTCCACGTGCCCGTTCGCCAGCCGACCAGCGAACGCAGGGTCACCGCCTCGCCTTTCTCCGCAATGTTGGCCTGATCGACGTTTTCATAGCGCAGCCGGAAGTTCAAAATCGGCTTGCCGTCACGAATCGCGTCAACCAGGGAAACGCTGTCCTCGGCCCACACCGCAGCGGTAGCAAAAAGCAGGGAAAACGCAAAATACAGTCGAGCAATCGGGATGCGCATGAACTTCTCCATCTGACCAGGTGAATGATAAGAAATCCCTTCGCCTCTGTGCCGCGAAACGCGTGTGGTTGCGGCGTGATTCGGGTCGATGAACGGTGCGTGGCGCCATGTTCGATCCTCGCCGCGGCTGCAAGCCCGGCGCACAAGGTGCCTGATGGCAAATAAGTACGAGGGCGCCTCGCGCGAGGAACTCGCAGACAACGAGCTGGTTCACCTGCTCCATATCGGTCTGTAGGCACGCCCTGCGTGCGTCCAGCGCCCGCCGAGCCTGGCGCGCGATTGGGTCCGTGCGCGAGGCTATGGCGATGCCGCTCGGCGCCGAGCATCTCCACTCGTTGGCGCCGGCGCACCGGCACCGCGTCCATGGCGCTGAACGCTTCGGGGTCCCGTATTCAAGAATAAAATTACGACCCAATATGGATACTGCCAATCAATCCCGAGATATTAAGTCTGAAATTCTGCGTTCGCCCTCACTGTATCTCAAGGAATTTGAAGCCACCGAGCAACTGAATATCAACGACTACCGCTTGTTCAGCGGTACTCGTATGAAAGCCACGCTAGCCCCGATCATGTATTGGGCGATCAAACATGTTCCGAAATGGCTAGCGCTGTTGCCGATACGCGTATTAGTGCTGTTGCTGCGTTTGTTGTACCTCTGGCCCAATAATCCATTCCGTCACGCCAGCGAAGCTATTTGTCAACTGGCGAGTGCAGCGGGATATGCGCATCAGCCCAGGCAAATCTATCGTCAATTGCTGGATAACTCCCTGGGTACCGTTGAGAATTTTTTCCATTTGTATCGCGATGGAATAGACGCCGTGCTCGATATTATCGAGCTGGATGGTAAATACGCCGAAAAAATAAACAGGCTGGCCAAGCAATACGGCGGCGTGGTGATCATGGTTCCCCATAATTTCGCCAGTGTACTTTCCAGTTCGAAAATGAATCGCGCCTTTCCGTTGTTAATCGTGACTCGAAATTCGCCCACGATAGATCGAACCAAAGCCGCGCTGGAGTTTTTCGAGCGCATGCAAGTGACTGTACTCATGGTGCGCGGCGGCAACCCGTTTGAGTTAACACGTACGTTGTTTGCCGAGTTGAAAAAAGGGGTAGCTGTAGCCGCGACGGTAGACAGTATTGACCACTCCAGCCCGACGACTGTGCGCATGTTTGGGCAAGAAGTGCGATTTGCCTCTTGGGCGGCGAAAATTGCCGTTAAAAAGAAGGTGCCAATGATTCCAAGTTATTTTCGCTCCGACGGTAAGCAAGTGATTGCACGCTTCGGTGAAGAAATCGTCACAGACAATATCGAAACAGCAATGCAACATTACGCCAGCTTCTTCGAACGACAAATCTTAGAAGACCCTTCCAGTTGGGCGTATCTCGGGGATAAACGCTGGCGTAAGGTCTTGCTCAAGGCCACAGAGAAGTGAATGAATGATAGGAAATCGCTTCGCACGTTCGGGACAGGCGAGGACTGCGCGTGCCGCTGCGGCAGCCTGAGGCGATGTCGGGAACGGGGTGGTAGGCAGGCGGCAGGCCCGAACGCCCGGCGGGCGGTGAGGCGCCGCCGGGCCGCGTCGGCGCCCAAAGGCCGAGCCAGGACAGGATGCGCTCGATCACGGCCGGGTCTGCGATGAGCGCAATCACCCGCATCTGCCTGTCGCATTCCAGGCGCACGAGCGGATCGACCTCGCAGACCTTGCGGATCAGCTTGGCCCAGGCGGCTTTCGCGGCCTGAAACTGGGGTAGGCGCGGCCGGTTCGGCTGCCTAGAATCTCAGGCCATGAATTCCTTCCGCGCCTACCGCGTGCACGACAACGGCCGCTTCGGCGAGGGCCGTCTCGAAACGATGACGCGCGCCGAGCTCGATCAGGGCAATGTCGTGGTGCGCGTCGCCTATGCCTCGGTGAACTACAAGGACGCGCTCACCGCGCGCGGGCGGGCGAAGATCGCGCGCAAGTTTCCGCTCGTCGCGGGCATCGATCTGAGCGGCACGGTCGAGGAATCGTCGGATGCGCGCTTCCGGCCGGGTGACGAAGTGCTGACGCACAGCTTCGGCTTGGCCGTTGATCACGACGGCGGCTACGCCGAGTTCGGCCGGTTCCCGGCCGACTGGCTGATCCCCATGCCGCAGGGCCTCAGCCTGTTCGAGGCGGCCGCGCTCGGCGTCGCCGGGCACACCGCGGGTCTGGCGATCGACCTCATGCAGCTGAACGGGCTGCAGCGCGACAACGGTAAGGTGCTCGTCAACGGCGCCACCGGCGGCGTGGCGAGCATCGCGATCGACATTCTCTCCAAGCTCGGCTTTCAGGTTGCGGCGCTGACCGGCAAGAGCGAGGAAGCCGGCTACCTCACCGCGCTCGGCGCCACCGAGGTGCTCGACCGCAACGCCATGGAGTTCGGCAGCCGGCCGCTCGAGGCGATGCTCTGGGCAGGGGCGCTCGATTCGGTCGGCGGCGAGCAGCTCGCCTGGATCGCTCGCAGCATGCAGAAAGACGGCGTGATCGCTTCCTTCGGCAACGCCGGCGGCGTCGAGTTCAAGGGCAACGTGCTGCCGTTCATCCTGCGCGGCGTGCGGCTGATCGGCGTCAACGTCGACAACCCGCTCGAGCGCAAGAAGGCGATCTGGCAGCGGCTGGCCACCGACCTGCGGCCGCGCCATCTCGAAAGAATCGCGCGTCGCATTCCGTTTGAAACTCTGCCGCAGGCGTTCGACGATCTGCTCGCGGCACGGGTGCGCGGACGCATGGTGGTCGATTTCTCGCTGCGCTAGACTTTTCGTTCGCGCCGCCCGCCGGCGCCTGAGGAGGCATTCCGATGGATCTCAACTACTCGCCCGAGGAGCGTGTCTTTCGCGACGAGGTGCGCGGCTGGCTGCAGGACAACCTGCCGGAGGATCTGCGGCGCAAGGTCGCCGAATACGAGGAGCTCGGCCGAGACGATCTGTTGCGCTGGCATCGCATTCTCGCCAAGAAGGGCTGGGTGGCGCCGTCCTGGCCGAAGGAGTGGGGCGGCACGGGCTGGAACGTGGTGCAGCGCTACATCTTCGAGGAAGAGTGCGGCTACGCCGGCACGCCGCCGCTGGTTCCCTTCGGGCTTTCGATGTGCGCGCCAGTGCTGCTCAAGTTCGGCACCGAGGAGCAGAAAAAGCGCTTCCTGCCGCGCATCTACAACGGCGATGATTTCTGGTGCCAGGGCTACTCGGAGCCGGGTTCGGGCTCGGACCTCGCCTCGCTGAAGACCAAGGCGGTGCGCCAGGGCGATCACTACGTCGTCAACGGGCAGAAGATCTGGACCACGCTGGCGCACTACGCCGACTGGATCTTCTGCCTGGTGCGCACCGACTCCGAGACCGCCAAGCGCCAGGAAGGCATTTCGTTCCTGCTGTTCGACATGAAGACGCCGGGCATCACGGTGCGGCCGCTGGTGCTGCTCGACGGCGGGCACGAGGTGAACGAGGTGTTCTTCGATGACGTCAAGGTGCCGGTCGAGAACCTGGTGTACGAGGAAGGCAAGGGCTGGACGGTGGCCAAGTACCTGCTCGGTCACGAGCGCATGAACACCGGCCGCATCGGCGCCTCGAAGCGCGAGCTCGGCAAGCTGAAGGAATTCGCCGCGGCGCAGGTCAAGGATGGCCGGCCGCTGATCGAGGATCCGCGCTTCCGCGATAAGCTCTCGCGCGTCGAAGTCGAGCTGATGGCGCTCGAGATCACCAACCTGCGCTTTCTCGACCAGATGCGCCGCAGCGGCAACCCGCCGGGCGCCGACGTCTCGATGCTCAAGATCAAAGGCACCGAGATCCAGCAGGCCTTGTCGGAATTGATGATGCAGGCCGTGGGGCCGCTTGCGCAGCCGTTCCGGCCGGTCGACGCGCCGGTCGCGGCGCGCGACGACTTCGACCCCTTCGTCGCCTCGCTTGCGCCGCGCTACGGCAACATGCGCAAGACGACGATCTACGCCGGGTCCAACGAGATCCAGCGCAACATCATCTCCAAGATGACCCTGGGTTTGTAGCCATGGATTTCGAATACAGCGAAGAGCAGCAGCTGCTCGCCGACTCGGTGCAGCGCCTCATGCTAAAGGACTACGATTTCGAGGCGCGCAAGAACATCGTTGCCTCGGACGCGGGCTACAGCGAGGATATCTGGCGTGCCTTTGCCGAGATGGGTCTGCTCGGTCTGCCTCTGCCGCAGGACCACGGCGGCTTCGGCGGGGGCGCGCTCGACCTGATGGCGGTGATGGAAGCTTTCGGCGAAGGCCTGGTCGTCGAGCCCTATCTCGCGACGGTCGGCCTGGGGGCGCAGCTCATCGCGCGCGCCGGCAGCAGGGCGCAGCAGAAGGCCATCCTGCCGGCGGTGGCCGAGGGGCGCATGAAGCTCGCCTTCGCGCACACGGAGGCCGACGCACGCTACAACCTCGCGCAGGTCGCAACCAGGGCGACGCCGAACGAAGCGGGCTGGCTGCTTTCGGGCGACAAGCGCGTGGTGCTCGGCGCGCCGCTCGCCGACAAGCTGATCGTCTCGGCGGCGACCAGCAAGCGCGGCTTCAGCCTGTTCCTCGTCGACCGCAACGCGCCGGGCGTCGAGGTGAAGGCCTACCGCACCTTCGACGAGATGCGCGCCGGCGACGTCGCGCTGGAAAACGTCCAGGTCGACAAGAAGTCGATGATCGGCAAGAAGAACGCCGGCCTCGCGCTCGTCGAGGCAGTGGTGGATTTCGCCACCGCGCTCATCTGCGCCGAGGCGGTCGGCGTCATCAAGTCGGCCAACGAGTCGACGCTCGAGTATCTCAAGACGCGCAAACAGTTCGGCGTGCCGATCGGCACCTTCCAGGCGCTGCAGCACCGCATGGTCGACATGTTCATCACCGGCGAGCAGGCGCGCTCGATGGCCTGCCTCGCGGCGAGCAAGGCGGAGGTGGCGGATGCCGACGAGCGCCGCCGTGCCATCTCGGCGGCGAAGATCAAGATCGCCGACGCCTGCCGCCACGTCAGCCAGGAGTCGATCCAGCTGCACGGCGGCATGGGCATGACCGAGGAAATGAAGGTTTCGCACGCGTTCCGCCGGCTGACCATGATCGCGCAGCAATTCGGCGATGCCGACCACCATCTCGAGCGCTTCGCGGCGCTCGCCTGAGGAGCAGACATGGCAACCAACAAGGCCTGGACCCTCGCGGCTTATCTGAGCGGCCTGCCGACCACGGACAACTTCCGTCTGGTCGAGGCGCCGGCGTCGGCGCCCGCCGATGGCGAACTGCTGGTGAAGAATCTGTGGCTGTCGCTCGATCCGTACATGCTCGGGCGCATGACGCAGCAGAAAAGCTACGCCAAGGGCGTCGAGATCGGCGAAGTGATGACCGGCGAAACCGTCGGCGAGATCGTCGAGTCGAAGCATCCCGGCTTCGCACCCGGCGAGAAGGTGATCGCGCAGGCGGGGTGGCAGCTCTATGCGACGCTGAAGGGCGAAGCGCTCACCAAAATCGACCCGTCGGCGCGCTTTCCCCTTTCGTACTACCTCGGTTCCCTCGGCATGCCGGGACGCACCGCCTACTTCGGGCTGCACGAGGTCGGCAAGCCGAAGGCCGGGGAGACGCTGGTGGTCTCGGCGGCCTCGGGCGCGGTCGGCAGCGTGGTCGGCCAGCTCGGCAAGATCGCCGGCTGCCGCGTCGTCGGCATCGCCGGCGGCAAGCCGAAGTGCGACTACGTCACCGGCGAGCTCGGATTCGATGCCTGCGTCGACTACAAGGCGGGCAATCTGCACCGCGACCTGGTGGAAGCCTGCCCGAAGGGCGTCGACATCTACTTCGACAACGTCGGCGGCGAGACGCTCGACATGATGCTTCGACAGATGAATGTCTTCGGCCGCATCGTCATCTGCGGTCGCATCTCGGGGTATCACGGCAGTGAGCCCTACGGCGTCAAGAACCTCGGCACGCTGATCCCGAACCGGGTACGCATGCAGGGGATCCTCGTTTGGGATTGGGCCGACCGCTACGCCGAGGCGAACAAGGCGCTCGCGGGCTATCTCGCGCAGAGCAAGCTCAAGGTCCGCGAGACGATCGTCGAGGGCATCGAGCGCGCCCCCCAGGGTTTCCTTGACCTGGTGAACGGCCGGAATTTCGGCAAGCAGCTCGTTAAGTTGGCCTGAAGCGCCGTTTCGCGCGTCGCGTGGCGCAGGGGACGCGCGGGTGCGACACTATTGCCCTTCGATTTTCGAGGGGAAGGCGCGTGATCGAGCTCTACACCTGGCCGACGCCGAACGGCCACAAGGTCCACATCATGCTGGAGGAGACGGGCCTGCCCTACCGCGTGCACCCGATCGACATCGGCGCCGGGGACCAGTTCAAGCCCGAATTCCTCAAGATCTCGCCCAACAACAAGATGCCGGCGATGATCGACCTCGACGGGCCGGGCGGCAAGCCGTTCGCGCTCGCCGAGTCGGGCGCCATGCTGTTCTACCTGGCCTCGAAGACCGGGCGGTTCCTGCCGGAAGACCTGCGCGAGCGCTGGCAGGTGATGCAGTGGGTCATGTTCCAGATGGGGCACGTCGGCCCGATGCTCGGCCAGGCGCATCACTTTCTCGGCTACGCACCGGAAAAGATTCCCTATGCCATGAACCGCTACAAGAACGAGGCGAACCGGCTCTACGGCGTCATGGACCGCCGGCTCGGCGAGTCGAAGTTCATGGCCTGCGATGAATACACGATTGCCGACATGGCGGTGATGCCCTGGCTGCGCTTTCCCGAGCGCCAGGGCGTCGACATCGAGGCGTATCCGAACGTGAAGCGCTGGCGCGACGGCATCGCCGCGCGACCTGCGGTGCAGCGCGCGCTGCAGGTGCTCGCCGACCGGCGACGCACCGGACCGCAGACCGACAAGGAGCGCGAGATACTGTACGGGGTCGCGCAATACCAGAGGAGATAGATGATGGCGGCGCTCAAGGGGAAAGTGGCGTGGGTCACCGGCGGTGGCTCGGGCATCGGGCTGGCGGGCGCGGTGTCGCTCGCGCGCGAAGGCGCGCATGTGGTGATCACCGGACGCACCTCAAAGTCGCTCGACAGCGGCCTGGCGGAGGTGCAGAAGGCCGGCTCGGCGGAGGCGATGCTGCTCGACGTCAAGGACCGCGCGGCGGTGATGCAGGTCGCGGCCGACATCGAGAAGCGCCACGGGCGCATCGACATCCTCGTCAACAGCGCCGGCACCAACATCAGCGGTGCCAAGCGCAACCTCGCCAAGATGTCGCTCGACGACTGGGACGACGTCGTGCGCATCAACCTCGATGGCCTTTTCTACTGCTGCTACGCCGTCATCCCGGGCATGCGCAAGCGCAAGGACGGCCTGATCATCAACATCTCTTCGCGCGCCGGGCGCTACGCCACGCCTCTGACGGGCCCGGCGTACAACGCGACCAAACGCGCCGTGGTCGCGCTCACCGAGTCGATCAACCTGGAGGAGTGCACGAACGGCATTCGTGCGACCTCGGTGCTGCCGGGGGAGGTCGCGACGCCGATCATGGCGAAGCGGCCGGTGCCGCCGTCGCCGGAGCGCTTGGCCGAGATGTCGCAGCCGGAGGACCTCGGGGAGACGATTCTGTATCTCGCCAAGATGCCGCCGCGTACCTGCGTCGAGGAACTCATCATCGGCCCAACGCTTAACCGCCTGGCGATCGGCGGTACCGAGACAGCCAAGGGTTGAGCGCGCCGGAGACGCAATCAGGGTCGGCGCCGGGCGCCGGCTGGCTGGCGGCACGGGTCGGCGCGCCGTTCATCGCCGGCTATTTCGTTTCCTACTGCTACCGTGCGGTCAACGCAGTCCTTGCGCCGACCCTGGCCGAGGAATTCGGGCTCAGCGCCGGCACGCTCGGCCTGCTTTCCAGCATGTACTTCCTGTCGTTCATGCTGTTTCAGCTGCCCGGCGGGCTGCTGCTGGATCGTTTCGGTCCACGCCGCGTCAACGCGACGCTGCTGCTGATTGCCGCGGCAGGAGGGCTTTGGTTCGCCATGGCCGGCTCGGCCATCGAGGCGATCGCTGCGCGCGCGCTGATCGGTTTCGGCGTTTCGGTGTCCCTCATGTCGAGCTTCCAGGCCTTCGTGCTGTGGTATCCGACGGCGCGCATCGCGACCATGAACGCGATCGCCTTCTCGGTCGGCGCGCTCGGCGCGCTCACGGTGACCGTGCCGCTCGAGCTGCTGCTGCGCGCGATCGACTGGCGCCAGGCCTTTCTCCTGATCGTCGCCTTGAATCTGGCTGTCAGCGCGGTGCTCTGGCTATGGGTACCCGAGCGCAGCGCGCGCCCGCGCGGCGAGTCTTTCAGAGCGCTGCTGCGCGGCCTGGGCGCGCTCATGCGCCAGATGACCTTCCTGCGCATCGCGCTGTGCATGGCAGCGAGCCAGTTCGCGGCGACCTCGCTGCAGACGCTCTGGGTCGCGACCTGGTGGCGCGACGTCGCGGGCTACTCGCCGGTCGAGGTGGCGCGCGGCCTCGCCGCGCTAAACGTCGCCATGATCGTCGGTTATCTCGGCTTCGGCAGCGCCGCCGACCGCGCTGTGCAGCGCGGGGCGAGCACGCTGCCGCTGTTCGCCGGCGGCATCGCCGCGGCGTCGCTCTGCCTCGGCCTCATCGTGGCGGGGGTGCGCACCGGCAGCCTCGCGCTATGGTGCATCTTCGTGCTCGGCTCCACCGCCGCGGTGAGCATCTACTCGACGCTGTCGCGCGTTTATCCGAAAGCAATGACCGGACGGGTGATCACGGGCCTGAACATGTTCGGCTTCATCGGCATGTTTCTCGGCCAGTGGGGCGTCGGCCTGGTGATCGGTCTGTGGCCGGGTACGCCCTCCGGCTACGCGCCCGAGGCCTACAGTTGGGCGCTGGCGATGTTGTGGTTGGTACAGTTCGCCGGTCTGGCGTGGTTCTGGATGGGGCGTAAGACGCTCGAGGGGGCGGGGGGGAACCGGGGCACAGCACCTCGATAGCGCCTGCTATCGGACATCGATCTCGTGATTTCGGTGCGTGTGGGTGCGTTTTCGACAAGCATCGAAATCACGAGACAAAGCAGCCTTTACCTAGCGCCAAGGTCGATCGTGCAAAAACACGAGATCGATATCCGCTGACGAGCGTCCGCGCGGGCCTGAGGGCCGACCCCTACTTACCTTCGTTCGCCTGCCTCGCCCGCACCGTTCCCTGCGCCTTGGCGACCAGCGTGCCGTCCTCGTTGCGCACCTCGCCTTCGACGAAGATGAGCGAGCGGCCGTTGCGCAGCACGCGCGCCTCCGACTGCAGCGTGCCCTTGCCGCCGTCGATGAAGGCGGTGCTCATGTCGATCGTGACGATGCCCGCCGAGTGCGGATGCAGGGTGCGCGCCGCCATGCACAGGGTGACGTCGAGCAGGGTCATGATGACGCCGCCGTGCGCGATGCCCCAGCTGTTGGTCATGTGCGGCTGCAGCGCGCAGCGCATGCGCGCCACGCCGGGCTCGAGCGCGACCTCTTCGATGCCGAGGTGTGCCGCGAACCTGACCTTGCGGTGGTAGTCGCGCACGAATTCGACGCCTTCCTGTGCCGCCGCCCGGGTCATGGTCAGATGATGATGGCGCCGCCGTCGACGGCGATCGCCTGGCCGGTGATGTGGCGCGAGGCCTCGGAGGCGAGCAGCACGGCAACGCCCTTGAGGTCCTCCTCGTTGCCGAGGCGCCGGTTCGGCGTCAGCTCGAGGACGTACTTGTTGATCGTGTCCATGGCGTCGCGCGTCATCTTCGAGGGGAAGAAGCCCGGGCAGATGGCGTTCACCAGCACGCCGTGCTCGCCCCACTCGGCGGCGAGCTGGCGCGTCAGGCCGACGACGCCGTGCTTGGTGGCGTTGTAGGACACGGTCTTCACCACGCGCGGGTCGCTGCCCGTCAGCCCGGCAACCGAGGCGACGTTGATGATGCGGCCCCAGCGCGCCGGGATCATCGAGCGCTTGGCCACGAGCTGCGAAAGGAGGAACGTGCCGGTGAGATTCAGGTTGACCAGCTTGTCCCAGGCTTCGATCGGGTGATCTTCCGCCGGCGCCACCCAGACCGCGCCCGCGTTGTTCACCAGGATGTCGATCTTCTTGAACTTGCCGAGCACGGCATCGACCAGCGGCGGGATTTTCTCGCGCTTGCCGAGGTCGCAGACGAAGGCGCTGGCGTCGATGCCCTGCTTGGCGAGTTGCGCGACGGCCTGGTCGAGCTCGTCCTGTTTGCGGGCGGTGATCGCGATGCGCGCGCCCATCTCGCCGAGGCCCTCGGCGATCTGCAGGCCGAGTCCGCGCGAGCCGCCGGTGACGATCGCGCAGCGCCCGCTGAGGTCGAGGAGTTTCTTTACGCTCATGCAGTGCTCCAGGAGAGTTGCGCCGCGCCGGCGGCCGGGGAGCCGGAATTCTAGCGGCTCCCTGCGCGGCTACGTGCCGGGTTTTGCGATCGCAGCTGCCGCGGCGCGACCGGTGAGCACGCAGGCGCCGAGGAAGGTGCCTTCCAGCGCGCGCAATCCGTGCACGCCGCCGCCGCCGAAACCGGCGGCCTCGCCGATCGCGTACAGACCGTCGATCGGCGCGCCCGATGCGTCGAGCACGCGGCAGGCGAGGTCGGTCTGCAATCCGCCAAGGCTCTTGCGGCTGATGACGAACTCTCGGATGGCGATGAGCGGTAGCGCGGCGGGCTCGAGGATGCGCTGCGAGCGCGCGGTGCGGATGCGGTCGCCGCGGTAGGCGCGCATCGCGTCGATGCGCTGCAGCTGCTCGTCTTGCCAGGGTGCGCCGTGCGCGACGGCGGCATCGTAGCGTTCCACCGTGGTGCGCAGCCGGGCGGCATCGATCGCCGCGCTTCCCGCCAGCGCATTCATCTTATCGACCAGCGCTTCGATCGAGTCGGCCTGAACGAAGTCGACGCAGTTCTCCGTGAGCGTGTCGACCAGCCAGCGATTGCCGAGCACGAGGTCACGCAGGAACGCGAGCCAGCGCCGCTCGCGGATCGACGGGTTGAACTCGGCGCCGGATACTGCCAGCTCCTTGAGCGCGATGCGCCGATTGAGTAGCTGCCAGGAATAGCCGCCCGGCCGTGTCGACAGCTGCGTCACCAGGTCGCGCGTGTCGAAGCCGGTGACCAGCGGTGGCAGGATGCGTTCGCCGCGCGCGTCGAGCCACAGCGCCGAGCGCGGCGGCACCAGCGACAGCCCGTGCCCCGGTTTGCGCGGCCGGAAGTGGTGCACGCCGGCTGCGTAGTTCCACATGCGATCCATGTGCGTGACACGCGCGCCGAGCGCCCCCGCGGCATCGTGCAGCCTGCCGTCGGCGTAGCGGTGCGAGCCGTTGAGGATGGTCGCCGGCGGCGTGCCCCAGTCGCGATGCCAGTTCGCCTTGACCCGCTCGATGGCGCCGTTGGCGCCGCCCGCGGCGATGACCACGCATTCGCCGTGCGCTTCGAACGCCGCGCCTTGCGTCTCGCTGCGTCCCGCGCAACCCGTGACCGCAGCATTGTGCGTCAGCAGGCGCTCGACGCGATGGCCGAAGCGCAGCTCGAGTCGCGCGCGCTGCGGGTGAGCGAGCAGGCGCCGTGCGAGCACTTCGACGAGGCGCTGGCCGGTGCCCCACACGAGATGAAAGCGCGGCACCGAGTTGCCGCGCGCGTGCAGGCCGCGCTCCACCCAGTGCGGCACCGGAAAGAAACGCACACCGAGCGACTTCAGCCAGTGGTAGCCGCGCGCGGTGCAGTGCTGCACGTAGTACTCCGCCCAGCGCCGCGGCCAGTGGTCCTCGGCATCGAACTCGGCGAACGCGTGCCAGTCGGCGAGCGCGAGATCGACACTGTCGGCGACCTTGGCGCGGCGCTGCTCGGGCGTGTCGACGAAGAACATGCCGCCGAAGCTTTCCTTCGCCAGGCCGCCGAAGCTCTCCTCGTCATCTCGATCGAGCAGCAGCACCCGCCGCCCGGCCTCGAGCAGTTCGAGTGCACAGACGATGCCCGCGATGCCACCGCCGATGATGATCACTTCGGCGGGGTCAGACCCCTGTGGATAATTGCTCATCGAACAATTGGTCGCGTCGCGCAGTTATCCACAGGGGTCTGACCCCTAGCCGGTGATGCGGCGGACGAGGGCGCGGGCGATCACGCGCAGCTGTTCGCGCAGCGGCAGGCGCCTGAGGTTGGTGCGCACCGCGCCGCGCGTAAAAGCGGTGCGCTTGCTGTAGTCGATCATGACGTCGACGATGACCGGCCGGCCGGCGGCGGCGACGCGGTGCGCCTCGTCGATCGTGCGCTCGAGCGCGTCGTCGGTGCCGAGGCGCAGGTAGTGCGCGCCGGTCGCCACCGCAATGCCTTCCAGGCGCAGCGGCGGCAGCTCCGAACAGGGGGTGCGGTTGTAGGGAATCTCCTGCGCCTGCGCGATCTGCGACAGCGCGCCGTCGTGGAACACGAAGTAGCAGATGCCGAGACCCTGCGCCACCGCGGTGGCGATCTCCATGCAGGTCATGGCGAAGGCGCCGTCGCCAACGATGGCGTTGACGTGCTTGCCGGGGCGCGCGAGCGCCGCGCCGATCGCCGCCGGCACCGCGTAGCCCATGGAATTGAAATCGGTCGGCAGCGCGACGCTGCCCGGCTCGCCGAGGGTGTAGAGCTCGGCAGCGAGATAGGTGTGGTTGCCGTCGTCGATCACGGTGAGCGCGTCCGGCGGCGTGCGCGCGCGCAGCGCGTCGAAGAAGCGCGCGGGGTTGACGCGGCCTTTGCTGTCGTGCGCGTACCACTCGTTGCGGTACGCCGCCTTGTCGCGCCGGATGCGCTCCTGCCGCGCAGTGTCGGTGGCGCGCGGTTCGCCGGCGCCCTTCAGGCCGAGCAGCAACGCGGCACCGACCGCCGCGGCGTCGCCTTCGATTGCGACCTTGGCCGGGTAGTTGCGGTTGAACACGCTTGGGTTGATATCGACGTGAATGAGGTTGGCCGGCACCTTGGTTCCGTAGCTGCCCGTGGCGATCTCGGCGAAGCGCGTGCCGATGGCGAGCAGGCAGTCGCACTGGGCAAAGGCGTTGCGCGCCGCGGGTACCGCGGCCGGCCCGAAGCCGAAGCCGACGTGCAGCGGATGCGTGCCGGGGAACACCGACAGGCCCTGCAGCGTCGTGGCGACCGGCGCCTGCAGGAACTCGGCGATGGCGGTGAGCTCGGCGAGCGCGCCGTGCGCGCCCCAGCCGACGAACAGCCCGGGCCGTTGGCTCGCGCGCAGCAGCTCGACGGCGGCGGACAGCGCGGCGGCATCGTGGATGCGCGCCGGCTCGCCCTCCTCGTATTCCGGAACGCTGTCGGCCTCGCCCGGAATTAGCATCAGGTTGACCGGCAGCTCGACGAACACCGGTCCCGGCTCGCCCCGGGTCGCGACGCGGTAGGCCTCGTAGAGCATCGGCTGCACCTCGCGGTGCGTCTTCGGCTGAAAAGTGGCCTTGGTGATGCCGCGCATGAAGGCGTGCAAATCGATTTCGTGCAGCTGGTAGCCGTAAGGCAGGTCGGTGCGGATACCGCCGGAGATCACCAGCATCGGCACGCCGGCCAGAAAGGCTTCCGCAATGCCGCTCGCGGCATGCGTCAGCCCGGAGGCCGGCACCAGGGCAAGCGTTCCGATGCTGCCCGAGAGCCGGCTCATCGCGTCCGCCATGTAGGCGGCCGACAGCTCGTGCGTGACGAGCACCGGCGCGATGGTCTCCGAGGCGTTCAGCTCGTCGTACAGCTCGGTGTTGTGCACGCCCGGGATGCCGAAGGTGTAGCGCACGCCGAGCTGCTCGAGCGCGCGCGTCGCAAGCCAGGCAGCCGTTTTCCTCATCGCCGCGTCCAGTCGGGGCCAGGGCGGTCTATAGGGACCGTTCCGGCATTTTACTTCGGGGTAACATCGCGCCTTTTCTCGGCCGAGGGGGCCCGCGCGTGATCGTCGTCTGTCTGGACCTGGAAGGGGTGCTGGTTCCCGAGATCTGGATCGAGGTCGCCCGGCGCAAGGGCGTCGAGGCGCTCGAGCGCACGACGCGCGACGAACCGGACTACGACAAGCTGATGCGTTACCGGCTCGACATCCTGGGACGCGAGAAGCTGCGCCTTGCGGACATCGAGGCGGTGATCGCCGACATGGGGCCGCTCGAAGGCGCTGCCGATTTCCTCGCCGGGCTGCGCGCGCGCCATCAGGTGGTCATTCTGTCCGACACGTTCTACGAGTTTGCGCGTCCGCTGATGCGTCAGCTCGGCTGGCCGACGCTTTTCTGCCATCGGCTCGAAATCGACGCCGACGGCTTCGTCGCCAACTACCGGCTGCGCATGCCTGATCAGAAGCGCTCGGCGGTCGAAGCGCTGCGCGCACTGAAATTCTCGGTCGTCGCCGCGGGCGACTCGTACAACGACACTTCGATGCTGGCGGCGGCGAACAGCGGTATCTTCTTCCGGCCGCCTGCGTCGATCGCAGCGCAGTTTCCGCAGTTCCGCGTCACGCGGAACTACGCCGAACTCTCCAGCGCGATCGAGGACGCCGCGAGCCGCCTGCCGGCCTGAGCGCCGCGGAGCGGGGCGCGCTCAGTCGAGGTCGTGCTGCCGCTCGCGGCGCGTGGCCTCGAAGGCGGTGATCGACGGCATCAGGTAGCGGCGCAGCGTGCCCGGGTCGGCCGGCGGCGCGTCGCCGACCGGGCGGTCTCCGGCGATCGTGACGCGTTGCATCAGGCGGCGCTGCGGGTAGTAGTCGTGCACCGCGGCGTGCTGCAGCCAGCGGTTGTCCCAGAACACCAGCATGTCGGGCGCCCAGCGGTGGCGATACTGATATTCGAGGGTCGTGCTGCGCCGGTACAGCCACTCGAGCAGGCTGCGGCTTTCGTTTTCTTCCATTCCCTGGATGGCGAGCGTGAACTGCGGATTCACGAAAATCGCCTTCTTGCCGGTCAGCGGATGCACGCGCACCACCGGGTGCGTGACCGGCGGGAAGCGCTCCTCGTAGGCCTGCAGCTTGCGGCGACCTTCAGGCGTGGCGCGGAAAAGCGGCTTGAACGGCTTGAAGTCGTGCACCGCCTCGAGTCCCGATAGGAACTGCTGCATGCGGTCCGACAGCCCCTCGTACACCGCCACCATGCTGCAGAACACCGTGTCGCCGCCGAGCTCGGGAATGATCTTGGCGCACAGCGCTGTGCCCATCGGCGGGCACTCGCGGAAGGTTTCGTCGCTGTGCCAGATGTCGGTTGCGGCCGGCGGGTTGCCTTCCTTGTTGTCATAGACGATGAGCTCGGGGTGCTCCGCCGAGCTGGTCGAAAACGGGTGCACGCTGAGCTCGCCGAAATAGCGCCCGAAGCGCATCAGGTCGTCGCTGCCGATGCGTTGATCGGGAAAGACGAGGACGCCTTGCTCGGCGTGCGCGCGACGGATCGCATCGACGCTCGCAGGCTCGAGCGGGCGGCTCAGGTCGACGCCGGTGATCTCCGCGCCGAGGAACACGCCGAGCCGGCGGATGCGGATCGCTGCGGATTGCGGTGCGGTCACGACGGGATTCGATGCCATTCGGGGCTCCGGGTTGCGGCCTGCGTTGCGTCAGGAAGTCTTCACGTAGCTCGCTTCGAGGCACACGTTGACCAGCGCCTGGCGCTTTTCTTCGCGCACCACGCGCAGCGCGCGCTCGAGCGCGGGCAGAACGTCCTGCGGCGCGCTGACGCGCTCACCGTAGCCGCCGCTCGCCTCGATCACTTTCTCGAAGCGCGGCGACGGCTCGAGCGTCGCGATCGGCGGGCGCGGCATCTTCGCCGCATAGCCCTGCGGATACATGCCCAGCGTGGCACGGTGCACCGCCGCCCAGCGCGCGTTGTTGAAGATGACGAAGAGCAGCGGCAGGCGCATCGACTCGGAAACGAAATGCCCCGGCGTGGGGTTGCCGAACATGTAGGCGCCGTCGCCCAGCGTGCACACCACGGTGCGCTCGCCGGCGGCAAGCTTTGCGCCGAGCGCGGCACCCAGGCCCCAGCCCAGGCCACCAGCGGGCGACGCCGCAAAATAGCGCCCGGGCTCCGCGATCGTCATTTCCTCGAGCACGAGCGGGTACTCGTTCACCACGATGGCGTCCTGCGGCAGGACCTGGTTGACGCAGGCCGAGAGCCACTTGCCGCTGAGCGCAGCCGGGACCTTGGCGGTGCCGCCGCGTGCGGCGCGTCGTGCGGCGGCGCAGCGGTTAGCGACGGCATCGCGTCGTGCGGCGAGCTTCGATTCGGCCGGCGCGTGCCGCAGCGCGCGTTCGCGCAGCGCGCCCAGCGTCGGCGCGAGCATGCCGGTGAGCGCGATGTCCGTGCGGAAGCCGCGCAGCGGATAGCGGGCGAACAGCGGATCGGGGCCGATGTGCACCACGTGGGCCTCAGCTGCGGGCGTGCCCTGCACCGGCAGCCAGGGCACGTCGCAGTCGACGACCAGCACGAGATCGGCCTTCGGCAGCAGGGCGTGCGGATCCCAGCCTGCCTGCATCGGGTGTTCGGTCGGCAGCGCGAGGTAGCGCGGGCGGTAATGGATCACCGGGACGGCAAAGGTTTCCGCAAGCTGCGTCAGCGCGCGCGCCGCAGCGGGGCTGCGCCCCGCGTCGGCGGTGATGATGAGCGGCGCTTCGGCGCGCGCCAGCAGGCGGGCGACTTCCTCGAGCACCGCCGCATCCGCGCCGGGCGGCGTGGCGGGCGCCATCTCGGCGCGGGCCTGCGGCGCGCGCTGCGCCCGCGCCCCGAGAAGCTCGCGCGGCAGCGTGACGTAGACCGGGCCGCGCGGCTCGGACTGCGCAATCGCCAGCGCGCGGTCGACCACGGTCTGGATCTGGTCGGGATGGCGCAGCTCGTAGTCCCATTTAACGAATTCGCGCAGCATGCCCCCCTGGTCGAAATGCTCCTGCGCCCAATGGATGAAGTTGTTGCGCGCGCCGGGCAGCGGAGCCTCGCCCCCGCCTTCGGTGAGCGGCGTGCGCCCGGCGCAAATGAGAACCGGTATGCTCTGGCGCGCGGCGTTGATGGCGCCGTTCAAAAGGTTCGCCGTGCCGACCCCGACATGCACCATCATTGCCTGCGGGCGCCCGCTGACCATGGTGTAGCCGTGCGCCATGGCGATCGCCAGGTTCTCGTGCGGGCTGATGACGGGAGTCGGCAGTCGCCAGCCAAGCGCCTCGCCGCGGGCATAGCTTTCGGCGATCGGGGCAAAGTCGGTGCCGCCGTTGACGAAGAAGTAGTCGATGCCGCGCGCCGCGAGCAGGCCGAGGAAGGCGTCGGCCGTCGTTTCGGGAGTGAAGACAGCGTCACCGGCGCGCGTCATCGATGTTCCTCGGTTTGTGGCGGGATGTGTACCATATCGCGCGCCGACAGGTCGATCGGTTTGCGCCGCGGAGGGGGGCAATGAAGCTCGATATCTTCAATCACCTGTTTCCCAAGAAGTTCTACGACCGCATGCTCAAGGTCGCGCCGAACGGCAAGGACATGCACAAGCGCGTGCGCGAAATTCCGTGCATCGTCGACCTGCGCGAGCGTTTCCGCATCATGGACCGGTTCGGCGAGGATTACGCGCAGATCATCTCGCTGCCGTCGCCGCCGATCGAAGTTTTCGGGCCGCCGCCGCTGTCGACCGACCTCGCCAAGCTGGCGAACGACGGCATGGCCGAACTGGTCAGCAAGTACCCCAAGCGTTTCCCGGGCTTCGTCGCCTCGCTGCCGATGAACGATCCGAAAGGTCTGCTGCGCGAGGCGCGCCGCGCGATCAACGAGCTCGGCGCGGTGGGCGTGCAGGTGTTTACCAACGTGCTCGGGCGGCCGCTCACCGCACCGGAGACGCTGCCGCTGTTCGACCTGATGGCGAAGCTCGACCGCCCGATCTGGATGCACCCGGCGCGCGGCGCGGAGACGCCCGACTACCGCAGCGAGAAGAAAAGTCATTACGAGATCTGGTGGACCTTTGGCTGGCCGTACGAAACCAGCGTGGCGATGGCGCACATCGTATTTGCGGGGCTGTTCGACAAGTACCCCGAGCTGAAGATCATCACGCACCACATGGGCGGCATGGTGCCGTTTTTCGAGGGGCGCGTCGGTCCGGGTTGGGACCAGCTCGGCAAGCGCACCTCGGATGTCGACTACACCAAGCTGCTGCGCAAGCTGAAAAGACGTCCGCTCGACTACTTCCGCATGTTCTACGCCGACACCGCGCTGTTCGGCGCCTGGGAAGCGACCAAGTGCGGCCTGAAGTTCTTCGGCCCGGACCACGTGCTGTTCGCGTCCGACGCCCCGTTCGACCCGGAGAAAGGTTCGATGTACACCCGCACCACGATCGAAATCATCGAGCGGCTGGACATCTCGCCCGAAGAGCGGCACGCGATCTACGAAGGCAACGCGCGCCGCCTGTTAAAGCTTAGCTAGGCGGCCGCGAACGCCGCATCATCAAAACCACGAGGAGGGGAACATGAGGAAAAAAACGAAATCCGTCGTACTGCGCGCGCTGGCGGCTCTCGGCGCGGCCGGCGCGCTCGCCGCGTCGCCTGTCGAGGCACGCGATATCGGCATTGCGGCATCCAATCCGGGGTCGCTCTACCATTCCACCGGGACGGCGGTCGCCAAAGTGGCGAACGACGCCGCGCAGCTCAAGGCCACCGTGCATCCGTTCGCCAGCGCGACGGTGTACCTGCCTGCGGTCAGTGCGGGCGAGTACGCCTTCGGGATTTCCAACGTCGAGGAGCTGCGCGTCGCTGTGACCGGAACCGCGCAGTTCGAGGGACGCGATTACAGCAACCTGCGGGCGGCGACGATTCTCTATCCCCTGCGCGTCGCCTTCTTCGTGCGCAAGGATTCGCCGATCCAGTCGATCACCGAGCTGAAGGGCAAGCGCGTGGTCGACGGCTTCAGCAGCCAGAAGACGATTCCACCGCTGCTCGATGCCTCGTATGCGACCGCGGGCATGACGCGCAAGGACATCACGCCGGTCAACGTGCCGAACGTGGTCGCCGGCGCGAACGCCTTCATTCAGGGCAAGGCCGACGCCTTTTTCTTCGCGCTCGGCGCAGCGAAGGTGCGCGAGGCGGACGCGGCGGTCGGCGGCATCCGGGCACTCGACGTGCCGAACACCCCCGAGAATCTCGCCAAGGTGCGGCAGTTTTTCCAGCCGGCCTACCTGCGGCCCGAAAAGCCGAGCAAGCCGAACGTCGGTGTGCTGGCGCCGATTCATGTCATCACCTACGACGCCGCGCTGGTGGCGAGCACCAAGAGCGCTGACGAGGACGTCTACGCGCTGATCAAGGCGATGCACGCCAACAAGAAGACGATGGCCGAGGTGTTCGGCGTGATGAACCTGTTCGACCCGAACCGCATGGTGAAGAACCTCGGTCCGATCCAGTGGCATCCGGGCGCGCAGAAGTTCTACAAGGAGCTCGGCGTCTGGCCGCCGAAGGACTGAAGCGCCCGAAGCACCGCGCGACCAGCTAGCCGGATCACGGCGTGCACGCCCCGGAGGCAGGGCCGGAGGAGGCCGCCGCGGCGACGCCAGCGCGCGTCGTGGCGGCGGTGCTCGCCAGCGCGCTAACGCTGGCCTCGGTCGGCTGGGCGCTGGACCTGCCGCTTTGGCTGCGGCTCGACATCTATCCGGCGCAGTTCTTCGCGGCGATGCTGGCGCTTGCGCTGCCGCTCGGCTTCATTCTCTACCCGGCGCGGCGCATGCTGCCGCGGCGCCGGGTGCCGTGGTACGACTGGCTGCTGGCGCTGACCGGTTTCCTGGCCGCCGGCTACCTCGTCTTGGAGTATCAGCGACTCGTCGATCTCATCGTGCTGCGGCCGAAGGGAGCGGTCATCGCCGGCAGCGTTTCGATCCTGTTGTCGCTCGAGTGCCTGCGGCGTGCGACGGGGCGTACGCTGCCGATCATTGCGCTGGTCTTCATCGCCTATGCGCTGTGGGGCGACGTGCTGCCGGGGCGGCTCGCTGCGCGCACCACCGACTGGCAGAAGCTCTCGGCCTATCTCGCACTCGACGTCAATGGGGTGCTCGGGCTGCCCCTCGCGGTCGCGAGCACGGTGGTCGTCGCGTTTCTGCTGTTCGGCGAGCTGCTCGGCTCAAGCCGCGGCTCGCGCTTCCTCACGGATCTGGCGATGCTTTCGATGGGCCGCTTTCGCGGCGGGCCGGCCAAGATGGCGGTCGTCGGCTCGGCGTTCTTCGGCTCCATCTCGGGCAGCGCGGTCGCCAACGTCGTGGCCACCGGCGTGGTCACGATTCCGATGATCAAGCGCAGCGGCTACCCGGCGCACAAGGCCGGCGCCATAGAGGCGGTGGCCTCGACCGGCGGCCAATTGATGCCGCCGGTGATGGGCGCCTCGGCCTTCCTCATGGCGGAATTCCTGCAGATTCCCTACACCGAGGTCGTGCTCGCCGCGCTGCTGCCGGCGCTGCTTTACTACGCGGCGCTGTTCATCCAGGCCGACCTGGACGCCGCGCGCATGGGGATTCGCCGCATTGCCCAGGCAGATATGCCGCCGCCGCGCCGCGTGCTGAAGGGGCTTTACTACCTGCTGCCCTTCGTCGTGCTGATCGTCGCGCTGTTCAACTACAACCAGACGCCGCAGTTTTCCGCCCTGCTCGCCGCCGTGCTGCTGCTTCCGCTCGCGCTCGCCTTCGGCTACCAGGGCGAGCGGCCGCGCTGGCGCGAGTTCTTCGCCGCAATCCCGGGCGCGGGCCGCGCTGCGCTCGAGATCATCCTGGTCTGCGTCGCCGCCGGCATTGTCATCGGCGTGCTCGGTATCAGCGGGCTCGGCTTCGGCCTGACGCTGACCCTGGTGCACATCGGCGAGGGCAGCCTTGCCGTGCTGCTGCTGCTCACCGCGCTGGTGTGCATCGTGCTCGGCATGGGACTGCCGACGGTGGGCGTGTACGTTCTGCTCGCCGCGCTGGTTGCGCCGGCGCTGGTCAAGGTCGGCATCACCCCGATCGCAGCGCACCTCTACGTCATGTACTTCGGCATGATGTCGATGATCACGCCGCCGGTGGCAATCGCCGCTTTCGCCGCGGCGGGGCTGGCAGGCGCGAACCCGATGCGCACCGGCTGGACCGCGGTGACCTTCGGCTGGACGGCGTTCGTGGTGCCCGTGCTCTTCGTGCTCTCGCCGCAGCTGCTGCTGATCGGCAGCATCTGGGCGGTGGGCCTGGCGGTGGTGACCGCGGTGGTCGGGGTATGGCTGATCGCGATCGCCATCACCGGCTATTACGCACGTGCCCTGCCTGTGCCGCTACGCCTGGGCTTCGCCCTGGCCGGCTTCCTGGCACTGATTCCGGCCGGCGCGTTTCCCGGTGCGCTCTACACCGACATGGCCGGCATGCTGGCCGGTCTCGGTTTGATCGCGCGCGAAACCCTGCGTGCGCGTCGGGCTGACCCCGGGCGCGCTTCAGCCCTTTAGCTGCAGCGACTTGTACTCGAGGAATTCCTCGAGCCCGTACACGCCCGCCTCGCGGCCGTGCCCGGACTGCTTGAAGCCGCCGAACGGCGCGTTCATGTTGAACGCGCCGCCGTTGACGTCGACCTGCCCTGCGCGGATGCGGCGCGCGACCTTCTGCGCGTGCGCATCGTCCGTCGACCACACCGCGCCGGCCAGGCCGTAGGGCGTGTCGTTGGCGATGCGGATCGCCTCCTCCTCGTCCTTGTAGGTGATGATCGAGAGCACCGGGCCGAAGATCTCCTCCTGCTCGATGGTCGAGCCGGGCTTCACCTTGCCGAACACGGTCGGCTTGACGAAATAGCCGCCCGGCAGGCCCTGGGGCGCGTCGGCGCCGCCGGCGAGCAGCTCGGCACCCTCCGCGACGCCCTTCTTGATGTAACCGCGCACCCGCTCGAGCTGCGCCGCCGAGGTGAGCGGGCCGAGCTTGGTCGATTCGGACAGCGGGTCGCCAAGGGTAAAGCTGTTGGCGACCTCGGCCGCGACCTTGGCCGCCTCGGCGTACTTCGACTCCGGCACCAGCATGCGTGTGAGCGCCGTGCAGGTCTGTCCCGAGTTCAGGTAGCAGCCGTTCACGGTCGCCTTGACCGCCGTCGCGAGATCGGCGTCATCGAGGATCACCGAGGCGCTCTTGCCGCCCAGCTCGAGCGCAACGCGCTTGACGGTTTGCGCGGCGAGCTCGGAGATGCGCTTGCCTGCGCGTGTCGAGCCGGTGAAGGAGATCATGTCGACCTCGGGGTGTTTCACGAGCGCCTCGCCGGCCGTCTGGCCAAGACCGGTGACGAGGTTGAAGACGCCCTTCGGCAGGCCGACCGACTCCATCACTTCGGCGAGCAGGAAGGCGTTGAACGGCGCAACTTCCGAGGGCTTCAGCACCACGGTGCAGCCGGCAGCGAGCGCCGGGGCGACCTTGAGCGCGATCTGGTGCAGCGGGTAGTTCCAAGGCGTGATTGCACCCACCACGCCTACCGGCTCGCGCACCACGACCGAATTGCCGACCGTTTCCTCGAACTTGAAGCCCCTGACCAGCTTGGCGTAGTTGGCAAAGTTGGCGATCGGCAGCCCCGCCTGGATGCGCCCGGCGAGCTTGATCGGCATGCCGACCTCCTGCGCGATGAGCTTGGCGAGCTCTTCGGCGCGCGTCTTCAGGCCGGCCGAGATCTTCTCCAGAAATTCGGCGCGCTTCTCGACCGGGGTCTGGCTCCAGCCGTCGAGCGCGGCGCGCGCCGCGGCGACTGCAGCATGGATGTCCTTCTCGCCGCCCGCCGGCACACTGCCCATGACTGCGCCGCTGCCCGCGTTGTGGACGTCGATGCTTTCCTTGGTGGAGGGGGCGACCCACTGGCCGCCGATGAAGAACTTGTCGCGTTTGAACATGTCTGGCCTCGAGGAATGAACGATGGGCGCGCCGCACGCGGGCGACGCGACGACGGATTCGTCAGCGGACCCCGATTTTACTGTCAACCGTCGGGCCACCGGGTTGCCAAGGCCGCTGCATGGCTTCGCAGCTCTCGTCTGGCGGAGCCGGGAGCGACTGGCTAGAGTGCAGCATTTTTCCGACCGGGGAGAACAGCCAGATGGGACAGCTTGACGGGCGCGTGGCGATCGTCACCGGCTCGGGCCGCGGTATCGGCCAGAGCATTGCGATGCGCCTGGTGCGCGACGGTGCGTCGGTGGTGATCAATGACATCGACGAGGCGCCGGCGCGGGAAACCGTGGCCGCGATCGAGCAGCAGGGTGGCCGCGCCGTGGCCTGCGTGGGCGACGTTACCGCCAAGGATTTCGGCGAGCGCATCGTGCAGACTGCGGTGGACGCCTTCGGTGGCTGCCACATCGTGGTGAACAACGCCGGCTATACCTGGGACAGCGTCATCCAGAAGATGTCGGACGAGCAGTGGTACGCGATCCTCGACGTCCACCTCACGGCGCCGTTCCGCATCCTGCGCGCGTTCCAGCAGTATTTCCGCCCGGCGGTCGACGCCGAGCGCAAGGCCGGCCAGCGCGTGATGCGCAAGGTGGTCAACATCTCCTCGACCTCCGGCGTGAACGGCAACGCCGGGCAGTCGAACTACTCCTCGGGCAAGGCGGGCATCATCGGCCTGACCAAGGCGCTCTCCAAGGAATGGGGCCGTTACGACGTCACCGTCAACGCCGTCGCCTTCGGCTATATCCAGACCCGTCTCACCACGCCGCTGCAGGAGGGCGAGGCGGGCGAGATCGAGGTGCAGGGGCGCAAGGTGAAGGTCGGCATCCAGGGCGGGCGCCTCGCGGTCATGAACCAGATGATCCCGCTCGGGCGCGGCGGGACGCCCGAAGAGGCCGCCGGCTCGGTCTATCTGCTGTGCAGTCCGGACAGCGACTACGTCTCCGGGCAGTGCCTGATCGTTAACGGGGGCCTGTAAGCGGTGAGGGGGGGGCGCGAGGCGCCGCCCGCTGCTCTTCGCTGGTCCAAGTCCCTTAAAAGATTGTCGCTTATAGGCGACAGTTTTCCCTAATTTCCACTCGCGCGGGCCGCGATGCCGGGGCACCACAAGTCTTTGATTCCGGGTAAGTGTCACAGTGCTCCTGTGGCATAAGTGGCTATACTTCGCGTAAATTATGAATTTCGTCTAGTGGGCCTTTGACGCAAATGACAAAAAAGGGGAAGGCGGTCGTCGCCCGCGAACTCAACAAGCCGGTGCTCGTTGAGGAGGTGCAGTTCGATTCTCCCAAGGCCGACGAGGTGATGGTGAGAATCGGCGCGGTCGGCGTCTGCCACTCGGACCTGTCGGCGACCAACGGCACGATTGCGCTGCCGCTGCCGCTGATCCTCGGTCACGAGGCAGCGGGCGAGGTGGTCGAGGTGGGCGCGGGGGTCGCCGAGTTCGCGCCCGGGGATCACGTCGTTTCAAACTGGATCTACATGTGCGGTCGCTGCCACTACTGCAACGTCGGCCGACCGGTGCTGTGCAACCTGCAGGGCAAGGCGCTGTCGACGCTGCCCGACGGCACGCTGCGCACCAAGGACGCGAAGGGCAACCCGCTCAATATCTTCTCCGGCGTCGGCGTCATGGCCGAGTACGCGGTGGTGCATGCCGACAACCTGGTCAAGATCGACGCCCAGGTGCCGCTCGATCGCGCTGCGCTGGTGGGTTGCGCGGTGACGACCGGTGTCGGCGCGGTGTTCAACACGGCGAAGGTCGAGCCCGGTGCGACGGTCGGCGTCTGGGGTTGCGGCGGCGTCGGCCTAAACGTCATCCAGGGCGCTGCCATTGCCGGCGCCGGGCGCATCATCGCCATCGATACGGCCGAATCGAAGCTCGGTTACGCGAAGCAGTTCGGCGCGACCGACACCGTGGTCGCCAAGCCCGGCGAGGACCTCACCAAGACGCTCAAGAAAATGACCGGCGGCGGCCTCGACTACGCCTTCGAGTGCGTCGGCAGCGGCGAGCTGGCGGCTGCGGCCTACAAGGCGATCCGCAAGGGCGGCCTCGCGGTCGTAGTGGGCGTCGCGCGACCGGCCGAATCGACCGCGGTGCGCACCATGACGCTGCCGTTCGAGGAAAAGACGCTGACCGGCAGCTACTTCGGATCGGCGCGGCCGCGCGAGGACTTCCCGCGCATGCTCGGCTTGTACGCCGCCGGCAAGCTGAAGCTCGACGAGCTGATCACCAAGCGCTACAAGATCGACGAGGCACCGCAGGCGTTCGCCGACCTCGAGTCGGGCAAGAACGCGCGCGGCGTGATCGTGTTCTAAGGTCATGGCCGTCCCGATGAGCGTCGCTGCCCCCTCCGCGAACGCGGCGCTGCGAAGCGTTACCGGACGCGCCGCGCACATCCTCGTGGTCGACGATCAGCGCGCCAACGTGGAGATGGCCGCGGAGCTGCTGCGCGTGCGCGGCTACGAGGTCGACACCGCGGTGTCCGGGGAAGAGGCGCTCGAGCGCGTGCGTCGTTCGCCGCCGGACCTCGTGGTGATGGATATCGTCATGCCGGGTCTCGACGGCTACGAGGTCTGCCGCCGGCTGCGCGCGCAGTCCGAGACGGCGCTGCTGCCGATCGTGCTCGTCACCTCGCTCGACCCGCATGCCGAGCGGCTCAAGGGCATTGAAGCGGGTGCCGACGACTTCCTTTCTAAGCCGGTGAACTGGCCGGAGCTGTTTGCCCGCGTACGCGCGCTGCTGCGCGTCAAGGCGCTGCAGGACGAAGTGCAGCAGCAGGCCAAGGAGCTGCGCGAATGGAACGCCAAGCTGGAGGAGCGCGTGCGCAGCCAGGTCGCAGCGATCGAGCGGCTCGGCCGGCTGAAGCGCTTTTTCGCGCCGCAGGTGGCCGAGGCGATCGTCGCCGGCGGCGAAGAGCTGCTCGCGCCGCATCGGCGCGACATCACGGTGGTGTTCCTCGACCTGCGCGGCTTCACGGCGTTTACCGACCGCGCGGACCCGGGGGACGTGGTCGACCTGATGCGCGCCTACCATGCGTCGATGGGGCGCATCGTCGATGCCTATGGCGGCACGCTGGAGCACTTTGCGGGCGATGGCGTGCTGATCTTCTTCAACGACCCGGTGCCGATGGAGAATCCTGCCGAGCGCGCGGTCAGCATGGCGATCGAGCTGCAGCGCGCGTTCCAGCCGATCGCCGAAAGCTGGTCGCAGCGAGGGCACAGCGTCGGTCTCGGCATCGGCATCGCGCAGGGCGAAGCGACGCTCGGCGTGATCGGCTTCGAGAGCCGCTGGGAATACGCCGCCATCGGCAACGTGCCGAATCTGGCAGCGCGCTTGTGCGGCGAGGCGCGCGCCGGCGAGATCCTGATCGACGGGCAGACCGAGCGCGACGTCGGGCATGCCATCGAAACCGAATCGGTCGAGCCCCTGCAGCTGCGCGGCTTCCAGCAGCCGATCGTGGCGTTCCGGCTGCGCGGAATGCGGAGCGACTGAGCGTCGGCGATCGCCATGCGGGCAATCGCATCCATCCCGCCCGAATCGAACGGCACCGGCGAGATGCCCGAGAACATCGCCAAGTACCGCATCGAGCGGTTCATCGGCAAGGGTGCAACGGGCGCGGTCTACCTTGCCGTGGACCCGTTTTCGGAGCGGGAGGTCGCGATCAAGGTGATGGAGGAACGGCCGGACGCGGACGTTGATAGCGCGCGCCTGCAGCAGCGCTTCTTCCAGACCGAGGCTGCGCTCGCCGGCAAGCTGCGGCATCCGCATATCGCGACGATCCTCGACGCGGGTGTCGACGGCGACACGCGCTACCTGGTCATGGAGTACATCGACGGCGGCAGCCTGGCCGATCACTGCGACGGCGAGTCGGGCCTGCCAGTGTCGAAGATCGCCGAATTCGGCTTCAAGTGCTGCAAGGCGCTGGAATACGCGAACCAGATGGGCGTCGTGCACCGCGACCTGAAGCCCGCGAACATCATGCTGACGCGGGATTTCGACATCAAGATCTCGGACTTCGGCGCCGCCATGCTCGACCGCGCGGAAACCACGCAGGTGCTCGGCGTCGGCTCGCCGGCCTACATGTCCCCTGAGCAGATCCAGGGCGGCACGCTCAATTTCCAGACCGACATCTTCTCCCTAGGCGCCGTGCTCTACCACCTGCTGACTGGGCGCCGGCCGTTCAACGGCGGAACGGTCAGCGAGCTGCTCGAACAGATCACGGGGGTCGAGCCGCCGCCGCCGAGCGCGATGCGCCACGACGTGCCGCTGGTGCTCGACGAAATCATTGCGCGCACGCTCGCCAAGAGCCGCGAGCAGCGCTACGCGAGCTGGGAAGAGCTGGCAAACGCGCTCGAAGCGCTGCTCGTCGAGGCTTCGGGCGAAACGCTCGGCCTGACCGAGGCGGAACGCTTCAACGCCATGCGCCGGCTGTCGTTCTTCAGGACCTTCAGCGAGGTCGAGCTGTGGGAGGTGGTGCGGCAGGCCTCCTGGCGCAAGTTCGAAGCGGACGAGGCGCTGATCCGCGAGGGCGAGCACGACGAAGGCTTCTACGTGCTCGCCTCGGGGATGGCCAAGGTCACCGCGCGCGGCGAGCTGCTCAACATCGTCAGCCCGGGCGAAAGCGTGGGCGAGTTCTCCGTCATCCGCCGCAACGGCCCGGCGCGCATGGCGACGGTGAGCGCGACCGAGCCGAGCTGGGCGATCGGCTTCACGCCGGAGCAGATCGATTCGATGTCGAACGAGGTGCGGGCGCGCTTCAGCGAAGCCTTTCTTGGCCTGCTGGTCGACCGCATCTCGCTCGTCTCGGGCCGGCTGCTGCACGCCCTGCAGGAAAAGAAGATCGCCGCGCCGTAATGGGGTCAGACCCCTGTGGATAAGTCGGTCGAGAAATCAGGCTGACAGTTCGCCGTGCGACTTATCCGCGGGGGTCTGACCCCTTGTCAGGATTGCAGGACCCCGCGCCGAATCTGATCGAGTTC
>JBFFEY010000041.1:0-27595 GCA_041558415.1 Burkholderiales bacterium
CTCGCCGAACGCGGCATGCACGCCGAGCTGCGCCTGTTTTCCAGCGTCACGCGCGAAGGGGTCGAAGAGGCGCGCGCGCTGCTCGCCTCCTGGGCCGACGCCTGGGGCACGGCGCGGAAATAAAAAAGCCCCCGGTAAAGGGGAATAAACCGGGGGCCGAAACGCCTTAATTGGTGATTAAGGCACCCGCTCAGGGAGGAGAAGCGGGAGACGATCTGCATCGCCTGACGGTAAGATTCTCATTCCCACGGAAAGTTCCACAGTCAAATCTTGCAAAAAAATCAGGCACTCGCGCAAAAGTCCCGCAGATTTTGAGGGCTTTTTGACGCCGGTGCCCAAGGGTAGGTTAGCCATGAACGTGTACGGCAGTTTTCCCGCGCGGCGCATGCGCCGCATGCGCCGCGACGAGTTTTCGCGCCGCCTGATGCGCGAGACCGTGCTCACCGCGAACGACCTCATCTATCCGGTGTTCGTGCTCGAGGGCGCGCGCCGCACGCAGAAAGTCGCCTCGATGCCCGGCATCGAGCGCATGAGCGTCGACAAGTTGCTGCCGGTCGCCGAGCAGTGCCTCAGGTACGGCGTGCCGGTGATGGCGCTGTTCCCGGTGATCGATCAGCGCCTGAAAAGCCTCGACGGGCGCGAAGCCTACAACCCTAAGGGCCTCGTGCCGCGCGCGGTGAGCGCGCTGAAGAAGCGCTTTCCCGAGCTGGGCATCATGACCGACGTCGCGCTGGATCCCTACACCTCGCACGGCCAGGACGGCGTCGTCGACAAGAGCGGCTACATCATCAACGACGTGACGCTCGAGGTGCTGGTCAAGCAGGCGCTGGCGCAGGCCACGGCGGGCGTCGACATCGTCGCCCCCTCGGACATGATGGACGGCCGCATCGGCCGCATCCGCCAGGCGCTGGAGAAGGCCGGTCACATTCACAGCAAGATCATGGCCTACTCGGCGAAGTACGCCTCCGGCTTCTACGGCCCGTTCCGCGACGCCGTCGGCTCGGCCGCGAACCTCGGCAAGGGCGACAAGAAGACCTACCAGATGGATCCGGCGAACAGCGACGAGGCGCTGTGGGAAGTCGGCCTCGACCTGGCGGAGGGCGCCGACATGGTGATGGTCAAGCCCGGCATGCCCTACCTCGACATCCTGCGGCGCGTGAAGGAAACGTTCAAGGCGCCGACCTACCTCTACCAGGTGAGCGGCGAATATTCCATGCTGCGCGGCGCGGTCGATCGCGGCTGGCTGGGCGAGGGCGTCATCATGGAAGCGCTGCTCGGCATGAAGCGCGCCGGCGCCGACGGCATCCTCAGCTACTTCGCGCTGGAGGCGGCGAAGGCGTTGAAGAAGGAACGCTAGGACGCCGCTTGCCGGCGCGGAGCAATCATTAAGCGCTCCGCGTCCATCGGGTTTTATCGATCTCGTGATTTCGTACAGTTGCCGGGAGATTCATCCGGCAACTGTACGAAATCGCGAGACCATGAAAACCTCAAACCCGCGTCGCGTTCCATTTAGAGTAGAGCGCGGGTTCTGCAGAAATCTACCCAAAAACCAGCGTCACCCCGCAGGCCTCGTGCGCATGCACGGCGTACGCGCCGTCCTTCAACGGCACCGGCTCGAAACCGCCGCGACGCAGCGTCTCGGCAGCGGCGAGGCGGTCGGCCACGCGGATGAAGAGCGCCGCGACGAAGGGCCGCGCGCGCGCCGGCAGCTCGACGCCGGTCAGCCGCCGGCCGAGCTTGCCGCGCGCCGTGAGCGCGATCGGCGCGCTGCCGGTGTCGACGCGCAGCCCCTCGGCGATCGGCTGCGGCCGGGTGCCGAAGAGCTTCGCGTAATGCGGCGCTTCGCGCGCCGGGTCCTCGACGACGACCGCGACGCCCGCAAGCGCGGTGGCGCCCACGGCGTGGCGCTGGTACTCGGGACGCCAGACGACGTCGCGCGTGAAGTGCTGGCAGAGAAACGTACGGCAGCCCGGCGTCTGTGCCACCGGCAGCTGCACGATGCGGAAGGCGGCGTCGCGCGCACCGCCGGGCAGCGCGACGGGGCGCGCAAAATCGAGCGGTGCCTCGGCCTCGATGCCGTTCGCGCGCAGTGCAGCGTGCGACGCGTCGGCGTCCTCGGTGGCGAGTGCGATCGCGGCGAGGCCATCACCTCGGGCGAGAAAGTCATTGTAGTACTGCATCGCCGGGTGCGCCCGCGGCGGCGCGAGCAGCTCGAAATAGTCCTGCGCGAACATGACGCAGTGGTTCTGCGAACCGAGCGTGTGCACGCCGCGCGGGGTCAGCGTGAAGCCGAGCCGCGCGTAGACCGCGTGCGCATGCTCGAGGTCGCGCACCGCGATGACGACGTGATCGATGCCGGAGATCGGCGCAGGCATCGGCCGCCTCAGCGCGCGTTCGCCTGGGCGAGCGTCTGCAGGAAACGGTCGCTGTCCTGGTAGCCGATGACGCGCAGGCCCTTGATCTCGCGTCCCTGCGCGTCGAAAAACACGATGCCGGGCGGGCCGAACAGCGAAAAGCGCTTGAGCAGCAGCTTGTGCTGCTCGGTGTTGTCGGTGACGTCCGCCTGCAAGAGCAGCATCCTGTCCATCTGCGCGCGCACCGCCGGGTCGCTGAAGGTGAAGCGCTCCATCTCCTTGCAGGACACGCACCAGTCGGCATAGAAGTCGAGCATCACCGGCCGCCCCGGGTTGCGCAGCCGCTCTTCGAGCTCGGGCAGCGAGTTGACGCGCACCCAGTTCACCGGCGCAGCGACCGCCTGCGCGCCGCCCATCACGCCGCCGAGCGGCTTGAGCGGGTCGCGCGCGCCGGCGAGCGCGCCCACCAGCATGGCGACGCCGGTGACCAGGGCGAGCATGCCCACGCTTTTCCACAGCCGCGGCCAGCTGCCCGCGTTCGCCGGCAGCGGGTCGATCGCGCGCAGGAACATGGCGCTGCCGACGAGCAGCGCGGCCCAAGCGACCATCTGCACCGCCACGGGAATGATCGGCGAAACGATCCAGATCGCGACGGCCAGCAGCAGCACGCCGAAGAACTTCTTCACGCCCTCCATCCAGGCGCCCGACTTCGGCAGCAGCGCCCCTTCGGAGACCCCGACTGCGATGAGCGGGATGCCCATGCCGAGCGCCATCACGAACAGCGCGGCGCCGCCCAGCGCCACGTCCTTGGTCTGCGAGATGTAGAGCAGCGCGCCGGCGAGCGGCGCCGCGACGCAGGGGCTGACGATGATCGCCGAGAAAACACCCATCGCGGCGACCGACGCCAGCTTGCCGCCCCTCAGCTTCTGGTGCGCCGAATGCAGCCGGTGATGGAGGAAACCCGGCAGCTGCAGGTCGTAGAAGCCGAACATCGACAGCGCGAGCCAGACGAACACCAGCGCGAAGGCGCCGAGCACCCAGGCGTTCTGCAGCGCCGCCGCGATCAGGGTGCCCGAGTAGGCCGCCGCGATGCCGGCCGCCGCGTACGTGACGGCCATGCCGAGCACGTAGGCGAGCGACAGCAGGAAGGCGCGCGCCTTGTTCAGGCTGCGGCCTTCGCCGGCGATGATGCCGGACAGGATCGGCACCATCGGCAGCACGCAGGGCGTGAACGTGAGCAGCAGGCCGAAGCCGAAGAAGCTGAGCAGCACGATGAGCAGGTTGCCCTCGAACAGCTTGGCGATGTCGAGGTCGCTGGCGAAGAGCGAGAAGCTCGCCGCGGGCTCGATCGCGCGCGGCGCCTCGCTCAGCACGGGAGCGCCGCCCGTGCCGCCGCCCGCATCGCTCGCCGACAGCGCCGCGAGCTGCAGCGTCGCGCTCGAATCCATCGGCGTGTAGCACACGCCGATGTCGGCGCAGCCCTGCGAGGTGACGTTGAGCTTGAGGCTTTGTGCGGCGGCGTTGCTGCGCGCGAGCGGCAGCTGCACGCTCACCTTCTTGCGGTAGGTCTCGACCTCGCCGAAGAACTCGTCCTTCTTGCGGATGCCGGGCGGCAGCTGCGCGGCACCGAGCGCGACGCCGTCCGCAGCCTCCAGCGCGAAGCGGAATTTGTCGCGGTACATGTAGTAGCCCTCGGCGATCAAGAAGTTGACCTCGAGGGTGCGCGCGTCGACCACGCGCGCCGAGAACTGGAAGGCCTTCTCGGGTTCGAGCAGCTCGTCGCTCTGGCCGAAAAGCTTGAACTGGGCCGCCGCCGGCAGCGCAATCGCGGCGATCAGCAGGAAGGCGAGATGGCGCAGCGCGTTACGCATGATCGCAGGCGATTCAGGGTGTCGTTTCCGCGTCGACCCATTGCAGGTAGGCCGGAAGTCCGGCCTCGACTGGGACCGCGATGATCTCGGGAAGTTCGGCCGGGTGGCCTTCGCGGATCGCGGTCTCGAGCGCCGGGTAGCGCGCCCGGGTCGTCTTGATGAGCAGCGGGAACTCCTCGTCCTGCTGCACGGCGCCGTCCCAGCGATAGAACGAACGGCAGGGGCCGAGCAGGTTGACGCAGGCCGCGAGGCGCCGCTCGACGAGCGTGCGCGCGAGCCGCTCGGCGGCCGCGCGATCCGGCACGTTCGTCAGGACAACCAGCGCGCCCATCGATCACCACCCTCTTTTTTGCCCGCAGCGCCCGGGCAAGTGCGCACCTTTATACTCTGCGCCCGCGCGCAGCGGCAAGCGCACGGTGCCGCTTTTTTCATCGCGCGCGCGCTGCGTCGCCTAGCCGCTGTGCGAGGTCGGCCGGCACGCCTTCGCGCACCGTCGGATAGCGCAGCCGCGCGCCGAGCACCGTCTTCAGGCGGCGGTTGTCGAGACGGCGCGATTCGCTCATGAACGAAAGCAGGGCCGGCGAGATGCGGCCCGCCGCCTCGCTGCGCGCGATGCGCGGCGGACGCGGCAGGCCGGCACGATCGGCGAGAAAGTCGAACCACTCGCCCATCTTCAGGTCGGAATCATCGCTCGCGTTGTAGACGCCGGCCGGCGCGTCGTCCTCGAGGGCGCGCAGCGCGCAGGCCGCGAGGTCGTCGGCATGGATGTGGTTGGTGTAGACGTCGTCCTCCTCGCGCAGCAGCGGCGTGCCGGCGCGCAGGCGATCGAGCGGCAGGCGCTCCGCGGCGTAGATGCCGGGCGCGCGCAGCACGACGAGGCGCACGCGCTGCGCCTCGCACCAGGCGGCGAGCTGCCGCTCGGCGTCGAGGCGGCGCTTGGCGCGCGGCGTCTGCGGCCGTGGTGCGCGCGTCTCGTCGACCCGGGCGCCGCCGCAATCCCCGTACACCCCGCTGGTACTGATGTAGACGAAGCGCGTTGGTAGAATGCGGGCCTTTTCCATCACCGCGAGCAGGTTTGCGGTCCGGGGATCGGTCTCGCCCTCGGCGGGCGGCGGCGCCGCGTGCAGCACGCTGTCGGCCCAGCCGATTGCGGCCTCGAGCGTTTCGGGCCGGTCGAGATCGGTGCCGAGGCGGCGCCCGAGCGTGCGCAGTTCCACCGCCGCGGGCAGCCGCGGCGCGAGACGCCGCGCAACGTCGCCGAACCCCGCGATCAGCAAGCGTTTCATTGCACCGATTCTACGATCATGCCCAATGTCACTCTCCGGCCGAGCGGCCACCAGTTCAGCGTCGACGCCGGCGAATCGATCCTCACCGCGGCGCTGCGCCACGGCTTCGTGCTGCCCTACGGCTGCCGCAACGGCGCCTGCGGCAGCTGCAAGGGCCGGGTGCTCGAGGGCACGGTCGACTACGGCGTGTATCAGAAGAAGGCGCTGTCGGACGCCGAAAAGGCCGCCGGCAAGGCGCTGTTCTGCCAGGCCAAGCCGCTCGGCGACGTGGTCATCGAGGCGCGCACGGTCGGCACGGCGAAAGACATCCCCGTCAAGACGCTGCCCTGCCGCGTGCAGAAGCTCGAGCGGCTGGCCGACGACGTCATGGTGCTCTACCTCAAGCTGCCGGCCAACGAACGGCTGCAGTTCCTGCCGGGCCAGTACCTGGAGTTCCTGCTGCGCGACGGTTCGCGGCGCAGCTTTTCCATGGCGAACGCGCCGCACGACGACGAACTGGTGCAGCTGCACGTGCGCCACGTGCCGGGCGGGCAGTTCACCGACCACGTGTTCGGCAAGATGAAGGAGCGCGACATCCTGCGCTTCGAGGGGCCGCACGGCACTTTTTTCCTGCGCGAGGACTCCGACAAGCCGATCGTGTTCGTCGCCTCGGGCACCGGCTTCGCGCCGATCAAGTCGATCCTGGAAACGGCCTTTGCCAAGGGCATCGAACGCCCGATGGTGCTGTACTGGGGCGGGCGCCGGCCGCAGGACCTGTACATGCACGCGCTCGCCGAGCGCTGGGCCGCGGCGCACGGCAACTTGCGCTACGTGCCGGTGATTTCCGACGCGCTGCCGGAAGACGAGTGGCACGGCCGCAGCGGCTTCGTGCACCGCGCCGTGATGGAGGATTTTCCGGATCTGTCCGGCTACCAGGTCTACGCCTGCGGCGTGCCGGTGATGGTCGACGCGGCGCGCAAGGATTTCACCGAGCAGTGCCAGCTGCCCGAGGACGAGTTCTACGCCGACAGCTTCACCACGCAGGCTGATCTCGCGGCGGACGCTTCGAGCTGACGCCCTCCCGCCCGCGCGCGCCGCCGGCGGTCAGGCAACCTCGCCGGCGCGCACGGCGCGGCGAAACGCCTCCAGATCGTCGATCGGCGCGAGACAAACCGTGCCGCGGCACAGCCAGCCGGTGACCGGCGCCGCGCGCGCCGGCTTGTCGAGCACCGGCGGCAGCTGATCGAGGCCGTTCGCGACCGGGACGACGAGCGTGTCGGGTCGCTGCTCGCGAGACAGCGCGCTCGCCCATTCGGCGAGCGCCTCTGGCGCGCCGCGCAGCACGGCGGTCGCCGGCGGGATGAGCCGCTCGTCGAGCGCGAGCGCCATCGCGCCGAAGCCCGAGGGGTGCTCGCGCATGGCCGGATAGAACAGCGCCAGCGTGCGCTCGGCGGCATCGCTGTAGCGCGTCTCGCCGGTCAGCGCGGCGAGCCGGTTCAGCGCCCAGGCCGCCATCGCGTTGCCCGAAGAGGTCGGATTGTCGTGCCCCGGCTTGGGGCGGTGGATCAGCGTCTCGTGATCGCGCGCGGTGAAGAAAAAGCCGCCCGCGGCGCGATCCTCGAACTGCTCGAGCATCACCTCGGTGAGCTCTTCCGCGAATTCCAGGTCGCGTGGCGCAAATGCGACCTGCATCAGCTCGATCAGCGCGGCGACGAGGAACGCGTAGTCGTCGAGATAGGCATTCAAATGCGCTCGGCCGTCCTTGTAGGTCGCGCGCAGCCGTCCGTCCCGCCACATCGTGCCGCGCATGAATTCCAGCGCGCGGCGCGCCGAGGCGATCCATTCGGGACGATCGAAGACCCGCCCGGCGCGCGCCATGCCGCGGATCGCGAGCGCGTTCCACGACACCAGCACCTTGTCGTCGCGTCCCGGCCGCACGCGCGTCTCGCGCGCGGCGAACAGCTTCGCCCGCGCGGATGCGAGACGCCGTTCCGCTTCCTCGACCGGGACGTCTGCCAGCTTGACGACGGCCTCGAGCGGGCGTGCCACCGCAAGGTGCCAGTGTTCGCCCTCGAAGTTCGGCCCGCGATCGAGTCCGTAGTGCGGCGCCGTGACCTCCCACTCCTCGGGCGAAAGCAGCGCTTGCGCGGCGTCGCGCTCCCAGACGTAGAACTTGCCTTCGACGTGCTCGGAATCCGCGTCCAAGGACGAGTAGTAGCCGCCCTCGGGCGATTGCATTTCGCGCTCGATCCAGGCAGCGGTTTCCTCCGCGCAGCGCGCGAAACGCACGTCGCCGCTCGCGATCCACGCATCCGCGAGCAATGCGAGCAGCGGTCCGTTGTCGTACAGCATCTTTTCGAAGTGCGGGATGGTCCAGGTCGCATCCGTGCTGTAGCGGCAGAATCCGCCGCCCAGCTGGTCGTAGATCCCGCCCTCGCACATGCGCGCGAGCGTGGTCTCGACCATCTCGCGCGCGCCGCGCTCGCCGCGCCGCACGAATTCGTGCAGGCAGAACTCAAGGTCGCTGGTGTGCGGAAACTTGGGCGCCGCGCCGAAGCCGCCGAAGCGCGCGTCGAAGCGCTCGCGCAGCATCGCCATGAGCGCTTCGAGCGGCGCGCGATCGAGCTCGGAGTGGTGCGCGCCGCCCGCCGGCACGGTGCGCGCGAGCGCCGCGCGTACCTGCTCGTTCTGCAGGCCGATCTCGTCGCGCTTTTCCGCCCACACCGCAGCGATGCGCGCGCACAGGTCGGCAAAACCCGGCAGCCCGTAACGCGCGGTCCTGGGAAAGTAGGTGCCGCCGAAAAACGGCGTGCCGTCCGGTGACAGGAACATGGTCAGCGGCCAGCCGCCCGGGCGCTGCGCGAGCATCTGGTGCGCGAGCTGGTAGATCTGGTCGAGGTCGGGGCGCTCCTCGCGATCGACCTTGACGTTGACGAACAGCCGGTTCATCACCTCGGCGACCGCCGGATCCTCGAAGCTCTCGTGCGCCATGACGTGGCACCAGTGACAGGCCGAGTAGCCGACCGAGAGCAGGATCGGCCTGTTTTCGCGCCGTGCACGCTCGAGCGCCTCCGGCCCCCAGGGATACCAGTCGACCGGGTTGTCGGCGTGCTGCTGCAGGTAGGGGCTGGTCTCGTTCGCGAGTCGGTTGCGCATGGGAGAATCGACGTGACGCGAAGCGTGCACGATGAGCAAGCCCGCAGTGTACCGGCCCGATGAAGCCAAAGACCCCCGCGCCGCGGAGGTCTTGCGCTTCTGGTTCGGCGCGCCTGAAGAGTACGGCAAGAGCCGTAAGTGCTGGTTCAAGAAGGACGCCGCCTTCGACGCGCATCTGCGCGCGCGCTTTCTCGCGCTGCACGAGGAACTGGCCGGGGGCGGCCTCGAAAGCTGGCAGGCGACGGCGCCCGAGTGTCTGGCGCGCATCGTCGTGCTCGATCAGTTCTCGCGCAACCTGTTTCGCGACGACGCACGTGCGTTCGCCGCCGATCCACTGGCGCTTGCCGCGGCGCGTGATGCGATCGACCGCGCCATCGACCGGCTGCTGCTGCCGGTCGAGCGGCAGTTCATCTACCTGCCGTTCGAGCACAGCGAATCCCTCGAAGACCAGCGCGATTGCTGCGCGCTGATGGCGACGCTGAAGCCGTTTGCCGAGACGCGCGCGCTCCACGACTGGGCGCTGAAGCACCTGAACGTGATCGAACGCTTCGGCCGCTTCCCGCATCGCAACGCCGTGCTCGGGCGCGCCTCGACGCCCGAGGAGCTCGAGTACCTGGCGCAGCCCGGCGCCGGGTTTTAGGTTTTAGGGGTCAGACCCTTGGGTTTTAGGGGTCAGACCCTTGTGGATAAGTCTTTTGCGTCAGCGCGATGCAAAAACCGGACGCGACTTATCCACAGGGGTCTGACCCCAAAGCTTTTACTCCCCGTCGGTGATCGCGCCCTTCGAGGCCGTCGACACGAGGCGCATGTACTTGGCCATCAGCCCCTTGCGGTAGCGCGGCTTGGGCTGCTTCCACTTCCTGCGGCGCGCGGCGAGCTCCTTGGCCGAGACGTTCAGCTGAACGAGGCGCTTTTTCGCGTCGATGGTGATCGAGTCGCCTTGCTTCACCAGCGCGATGGTGCCGCCGACGTAGGCTTCGGGCGCGACGTGGCCGACCACCATGCCCCAGGTGCCGCCCGAGAAGCGGCCGTCGGTCAGCAGGCCAACCGAGTCGCCGAGGCCCTGGCCGATGAGCGCCGAGGTCGGCGCGAGCATTTCCTGCATGCCCGGGCCGCCCTTCGGGCCCTCGTAGCGGATGACGATCACGTCGCCCGGCTTGATGCGCTTGGCCATGATCGCCTTCATGCAGGCGGTTTCCGAATCGAACACCCGTGCCGGCCCGGTGATCGACAGGTTTTTCAGGCCGGTGATCTTCGCCACGCAGCCCTCGGTGGCGAGATTGCCCTTGAGGATCGCGAGGTGGCCCTGCGCGTACATCGGATTGGACCAGGGGCGGATGACCTGCTGATCGGCGCGCGGCTCGTCGGGCACGTCCTTCAGCATCTCGGCCATCGTCTTGCCGTGGATGGTCATGCATTCGCCGTGCAGCAGGCCGTGGTTGAGCAGGATCTTCAGCACCTGCGGCACGCCGCCGGCGCGGTGGAAGTCGACCGCGACGAAGCGCCCCGACGGCTTCAGGTCGCAGAGCACGGGAACCTTCTTGCGCACGCGCTCGAAGTCGTCGATGGTCCAGCGCACGCCCGCAGCCGCCGCGATGGCGAGGTAGTGCAGCACCGCGTTGGTCGAGCCGCCGGTGGCCATCACCAGGGCGACGGCGTTCTCGATCGACTTGCGCGTGATGATGTCGCGCGGCTTGAGGTTGCTGCGGATTGCCTGCACCAGCACGCGCGCGGATTCGGCTGCCGAGTCGGCCTTCTCCGCGTCCGGCGAGGCGAGCTGCGACGAGCCGAGCAAGCTCATGCCGAGCGCCTCGAACGAGGACGACATGGTGTTCGCGGTGTACATCCCGCCGCAGGCGCCGACCGTCGGGCAGGCGTTCTTCTCGATGCCGATGAAGTCCTCGTCGCTCATCTTGCCCGCGGCGTAGGCGCCCACCGCCTCGAAAGCCGAGACGATCGTCAGATCCTCGCCCTTCCACTTGCCGGGCTTGATGGTGCCGGCGTAGACGTAGATCGCCGGCACGTTCATGCGCGCGATCGCCATCATGCCGCCCGGCATGTTCTTGTCGCAGCCGCCCACCACCAGCGCACCGTCCATCGCCTGGCCGTTGACCGAGGTCTCGATCGCATCGGCGATCACTTCGCGCGAGACCAGCGAATACTTCATCGCTTCGGTGCCCATGCCGATGCCGTCGGTGACCGTCGGCACGCCGAAGACCTGGGGTTTGGCGCCGGCCCCCTCCAGCGCCGCCATCGCGCGGTCAACCAGCGGCTGGATCCCCGCGTTGCAGGGATTCATGGTGGAGTGGCCGTTGGCGACGCCGACAATGGGCTTTTCGAAATCACTGTCCCCGAAACCGACCGCGCGCAGCATGGCGCGGTTGGGCGAGCGCGCGACGCCCTGGGTGATCAGGCGGCTGCGGCGGTTGTCTGCCATATGCAATCTCCGAAGAAAACGTCTCCCCGAGGCCTGCGAGGGAGGGCAAAAACGCAATTTTAGCCGAGCGCCCTGTCGTGCTCCGCAGGCCACGGCGCTCGCGCGGACGTACGCGCGGATAAACACGTCGCGCGCAGGCTTGCCCTATGCGAAATCAGAGCCGAGACTAGTACTTATGGGTAATGTTCCTAATCCCTTCGGGGGATTAATTAACGCTCGGAGAGTTGTGAGAAGGATTCGCCGCATGGCACCGTCTGACTCCGCCGCCAGGCAGGACGGAACGCACTGATGGCTGCGCGCATACTGGTGGTCGACGACCACCCGCTCATCATCGCCGCGGTGCAGGGCGTGCTGACCGGCACCGGCGTCGCCTCCGCCGTCGACCAGGCGTCGTCCTTGAGCGATGCGCGCGCGAAGCTGCGCGAAGCCAGTTATCAGCTGGTCGTGCTCGATCTCGGCCTGTCCGACTCGCAGGGCATGAATGGGCTGCTCACGCTGCGCGAGGATTTCCCCGACATCCCGGTCATCATCCTGACGAGCGACTCGAGCCTCGAGACCGTCACGGCCGCGTTCGAGAACAACGCGCGCGGATTCGTGGTGAAGGGCGAATCGCCGCACGTGCTGGTGGGCGCGGTGCGCACCGTGCTCGCCGGCGGTACCCACATCCCCGAGCTGTCGGGCGTCAACCTGCCGCCGACTCCGCCGTCGACGCCGCTGTCGCCGCGCAAGCTCGACGTGCTGCGACTGCTGCTCGAAGGCCTGCCGAACAAGACCATCGCCGCGCGCCTCGGTTTGTCGGAGAACACGATCAAGGTTCACGTCGCGGGCATCTACGCCGAGCTGAACGTGCACAACCGCGTGCAGGCGGTGATGCGCGCACGCCAGCTCGGCCTGACCTGAGCGCAGCGTTAGAATCGGCGGCGCACCCAGCGCCGCCATGCTCGTTCACCCCGAAATCGATCCCGTCGCCATTTCCATCGGCCCGCTGGCGATCCGCTGGTACGGCCTGATGTACCTCGTCGGCTTCGCCGCCGGCTGGTGGCTCGGACTGCGGCGCATCGACAAGGCGCCGCCCGAACGCCCGGCACCGGTGACGCGACCGCAGTTCGACGACCTGCTGTTCTTCACCGTGCTCGGCGTCATTCTGGGCGGGCGCCTGGGCTACGTGCTGTTCTACAAGCCCGCGTATTACGCCAGCCACCCGCTCGAGATCTTCGCCGTCTGGCAGGGGGGCATGTCGTTCCACGGCGGCCTGCTCGGCGTGCTGATCGCGATGTGGCTGCTCGCCCGCCGGCACGGCATCGACTGGTGGCGCCTGATGGATTTCTTCGCGCCGCTGGTGCCGCTCGGCCTGGCGGCGGGACGCATGGGCAACTTCATCAACGGCGAGCTCTACGGTCGCGTGACCGACCTGCCCTGGGGGATGGTGTTCCGCGGCGCAGGCGAGGCGCCGCGCCATCCTTCGCAGCTCTACCAGTTCGCGCTCGAAGGCCTCGCGCTGTTCGCGCTGCTGTGGTGGTTCTCCTCGAAGCCGCGCCCGCGCGCGCAGGTCTCGGCGCTGTTTCTGCTCGGCTACGGCGCGTTTCGCTTCGTTGCCGAGTTCGCGCGCGAGCCCGATGCCTTCCTCGGCATCCTCGCGCTCGGCATGACGATGGGCCAGTGGCTCAGCCTGCCGATGATCGTCGCGGGCATCGCGCTGTTCGCCTGGAGCGCGCGGCGCGGCGGCACCGCCTGAGAAACTAGGCGAGCGCCTGCTCGAGCAGGCGTGCCACGTGCAGCGCGCCGCGGCCTGCACCGTCCGCGATCTGGTGACGGCAGCTGGTGCCGTCGGCGACCACGATCGTTTCTGCGGGCGCGCGCCGCACCGCCGGCAGCAGCGCAGCCTCGGCCATTTTCATCGAGATGTCGTAATGCTCGGCTTCGTAGCCGAAGCTGCCCGCCATGCCGCAGCAGCTCGATTCGACCGTCGACAGCTTGAGCTCGGGCACCAGCCGCAGCGCGCCTTCCACCGCGCCCATCGCGGCGAAAGCCTTCTGGTGGCAGTGGCCGTGCAGCAGCACGTCGGCGGCGAGCGGATTGAGCGGCAGCTGCAGCCGACCGGCGTCGTGCTCGCGCACGAGAAATTCCTCGAACAGCAGCGCATTCGCCGCGAGCGCCTTGCTCTGTTCCCCGGGCAACAGCGCGCTCAACTCGTCGCGCAAGCCGAACAGGCAAGAAGGTTCGAGGCCGACGACCGGCACGCCGCGCTCGACCCAGGGCGCAAGCGCCTCGAGCGTGCGCCTCGCCTCCGCGCGTGCCTCGTCGACGAGTCCGGTCGCCAGGAAGCTACGCCCGCAGCACAAGGCGCGCCCGCCGTTCACGGGCTCAGCGACGTGCACGCTGCGGCCCGCCGCCTCGAGCACGCGGATCGCCGCACGCGTGTTCTCGGGCTCGAAGTAGCGATTGAAGGTGTCGACGAATAGTACGACCTCGCGCGCGCCCGAAGCCGCGCCGCCGGCGGGCGCCGCTCGACGAAACACATCGCGCCGGAAGCGCGGCGGCCTGCGCTCGGGCGCGAAGCGCGCGGCGCGCTTGCCGAGGTCCTGCGCCAGGTTGGCGAGCGGCGCGAGGCGCGAGGCCAGCGGCGCGTAGCGCGGCAGCCAGGCGATCAGCCGCTCGCGCAGCGTCAACGGACGCTGCCTGCGGTAGTGCGCCATGAACTCGATCTTCATGCGCGCCATGTCGACGCCGGTCGGACACTCGCGCTTGCAGCCTTTACAGGAAACGCAAAGATCGAGCGCCGCCTTGACCTCGTCGAGTGCGGGGAAGCTCGCACCCTCGGGGTCAGACCCCTTTTTTATCTTGGTGTCCTGCCCTGACGCCGAGGAAAAGGGGTCTGACCCCAGTTGTCCCGACAGCGCGAGACGCAAGGTATTCGCGCGCCCGCGCGTCAGATGCGTCTCGTCGCCAGTGGCGCGGTACGACGGGCACATGGTGCCGGCGTCGAACTTGCGGCAGTGGCCGTTGTTGTTGCACATCTCGACGGCCTTGTCGAAACCGCCCCATTCCGACCAGTCGAGCACGGTGCGCAGCGGCTGCGCCGCGTAGCCGGGCGCGAAGCGCAGCAGCGCCTTGTCGTCCATGCGCGGCGGGTCGACGATCTTGCCGGGGTTCATCAGGCCCTTCGGGTCGAGCCAGGCCTTGATCTCGCCGAGCGCCGCGGTGAGGCGCGGGCCGAAGAACGGCGCGATCCACTCCGAGCGCACCAGTCCGTCGCCATGCTCACCGGAGTAGGCGCCCTTGAATTCCTTCACCATCGCGCAGGCTTCCTCGGCGATGGCGCGCATCTTCTCGGCGCCGTCGCGCCGCATGTCGAGCACCGGGCGCACGTGCAGGCAGCCGACCGAGGCGTGCGCGTACCAGGTGCCGCGCGTGCCGTGCTTCTCGAACACTCGCGTGAGGCGATCGGTGTACTCGGCGAGGTGCTCGAGCGGCACGGCGCAGTCCTCGATGAAGGACACCGGCTTGCCGTCGCCCTTCATCGACATCATGATGTTGAGCCCCGCCTTGCGCACTTCCCAGATGTCCTTCTGCATCCGGCCGTCGGTCACCTCGACCACGCTGCCCGGGTGGCCGAGCTCGCCCATGAGCTCGCCGAGCTGGCGCAGCTTGGCGAGCTGCTCGGCGCGGTCTTCGCCGGAAAACTCCACCAGCAGGATCGCGTCCGGCTCGCCCCTGATGAACGATTCGACCGTGCGGCGGAACGCCGCGTTCGCACGCGCCAGCTCGATCATGGTGCGATCGACCAGCTCCGCCGCCGACGGGCCGAGCTTGACGATGTGCTGCGCGCTGTCCATCGCGTCGTAGAAGCGCGGGAAGTGGGCCACGCCCAGCACGCGCTGCGCGGGAATGGTCGACAGCTTGAGGTGCAGGCGCTCGAAATACGCCAGCGTGCCCTCGGAGCCGACCAGCAGGTGGGCGGCGTTCGCCTGCGGCCCGCCGAGATGGTCGAGGTTGTAGCCGGCGACGTGGCGCAGCACCTTCGGAAAGCGCGCGGCGATCTCGTCCTTCTCGCGTTCGTACAAGGCGCGCAGCTTGCCGAGCAGTGCGACATAGCCGGGCGGGCCGGCGGACGCATCGAGCGTCTCGGGGATCGGGCCGAAGCGCCAGCGTTCGCCGCCCGCCGTCAGCGCGTCGATCGCCAGCACGTTGTGCACCATGTTGCCGTAGGCGATCGAGCGCGAGCCGCAGGAATTGTTGCCCGCCATGCCGCCGAGCGTGGCCTGCGCCGAGGTCGACACGTCGACCGGGTACCACAGCCGGTGGCGGCGCAGCTCGGCGTTGAAGCGGTCGAGCACCAGCCCCGGCTGGACCACCGCGGTGCCCGCGTCGACGTCGAGCTCGAGCAGCCCGTTTAGGTGCTTGGCGTTGTCGATGACCAGCGCCTCGCCGACCGTCTGGCCGCACTGCGAGGTGCCCGCGCCGCGCGGCAGGATCGGCACGCCGGCCTCGGCGGCGATGGCGAGCGCGATGCGCGCGGCCTCCTCGCTGCGCGGCACCACCACGCCGATCGGTGCGATCTGGTAGATCGACGCGTCGGTCGCGTAGCGGCCGCGGCTCGCGGCGTCGAACAGCACCTCGCCGTCGACTTCGCGCCGCAGGCGCGCGGCGAGCGCGGCGTCGCCCGGGCGGCGGGCGCCCCGCAGCAGCCGCACCGGTGCCTGGGGCGCGTTCATGCCGCGCCGCCCGCCGGCGGCCACGCGCGGCGAATCTGCATTGCCCGAACCCGCCGCGACTGCCGATAATTCGTCTTCCCTGCGCGCACAGCTCATTTTACGAGGCATCCCCATGGCGAGAACCCCCGGCCGGCATTTCCTGCAGATTCCCGGGCCGACGAACGTCCCCGACCGCGTACTGCGCGCGATCGACATGCCGACGATGGACCATCGCGGCCCCGAGTTCGCCGCGCTCGGCAAGGCCGTGCTTGCCGGCATGAAGCGCATTTTCAAATCGCCCAAGGGCGAAGTGGTCATTTACCCCGCCTCGGGGACCGGCGCCTGGGAAGCGGCGCTGGTCAACACGCTGTCGCCGGGTGACCGGGTGCTGATGTGCGAGACCGGCCAGTTCGCGACGCTCTGGCACAAGCTCGCGAAGCGCCTCGGGCTCGACATCGAATTCATCGCCGGCGACTGGCGCCACGGCGCCGACCCCGCGGCAATCGAGCAGCGCCTGCGCGGCGACGCCGAAAAGCGCATCAAGGCGGTGTGCGTGGTGCACAACGAAACCTCGACCGGCGTGACCTCGCGCATCGCGGACCTGCGCAAGGCGATCGACGCCGCCGGGCATCCGGCGCTGTTCATGGTCGACACGATCTCGTCGCTCGCCTCGATCGATTACCGGCACGACGAATGGGGCGTCGACATCACCGTCGCCGGCTCGCAGAAGGGGCTGATGCTGCCGCCGGGGCTGTCGTTCAACTGCGTTTCGACGAAGGCGCTCGCGGCCGCGGAGACCGCCAAGCTGCCGAAGAGCTACTGGGCCTGGGACGAAATGCTGAGCAACGGCAAGAATGGCTACTTTCCCTACACGCCGGCGACCAACCTGCTCTACGGCCTGCGCGAAGCGATCGTCATGCTCGAGGAAGAAGGGCTGGAGAACGTGTTCGCGCGGCACCAGCGCCACGCCGAGGCGACGCGGCGCGCCGTGCGCGCCGGGGGGCTGGAGGTTCTCGCGCTCGACGCGCGCGAGTATTCGGGCTCGCTCACCGCGGTGCTGATGCCCGCCGCGCATGATGCCGACCGCGTGCGCAAGGTCATCCTCGAGACCTTCGACATGTCGCTCGGCACGGGCCTCGGCAAGCTGGCGGGCAAGGTGTTCCGCATCGGCCATCTCGGCGACTTCAACGACCTCGCGCTGATGGGCACGCTCGCCGGCGTCGAGATGGGCCTGGCGCTCGCCGGGGTGCCGGTCAAGGCGCAGGGCGTGCAGGCGGCGATGGCCTACCTCGCCGAGGCGCATCGCAGCGCGCCGCGCGCCGCGGCCTGAGCGCCGATGCGCGATCCGATCCTCACCGCGCGCGACGGCGCGATCGCGACGGTGACGCTCAACAATCCGGAGAAGCTGAACGCGCTGTCGAAGGCGATGTGGTCGCGCCTCGGCGAGACGATGCGCGCGCTCGACGCCGATGAATCGGTGCGCTGCATCGTACTGCGCGGCGCGGGCGGCAAGGCATTCGCCGCGGGCGCCGACATCTCTGCGTTTCACGCCGAGCGCGCCAATTCGGCGCAGGCCAAGACCTACAGCGAGCAGGGCATCGGCTGGATGCATGCAGTCGCCGAGTGCCGTCATCCGACGCTCGCGCTGATCGAGGGCGCCTGCGTGGGCGGCGGGCTGCTGATCGCCTCGCAATGCGACCTGCGGATCTGCAACGAGTCGGCGCGCTTCGGCGTGCCGGTGAAGAATCTCGGTCTCACGGAGTCCTACGACGAGCTGCAGGGCATGATGCGCGTCATCGGCCCGGCCGCGTCGCTCGAGATCCTGCTCGAGGGACGCATCTGGGCTGCGCGCGAGGCGCAGGAGAAGGGGCTCGTCAACCGCGTGGTCGCGGACGACAAGGTCGAGGCGGAAGCCTACGCCACCGCGCGCCGCATCGCCGAGGGCGCGCCGCTGGTGGCGCGCTGGCACAAGAAGTTCGTCCGTCGCCTGCTCGATCCGCGTCCGCTAAGCGCGGCAGAGCGCGACGAAGGCTACGCCTGCTTCGACACCGAGGACTATCGCGAGGGCGTGGCGGCGTTTCTCGCCAAGCGCAAGCCGCAGTTCAGCGGCCGTTGAGCCGGCGCATGGATTTCAGGTTCACCGAAGAGCAGCGCCTGTTCGCCGACAGCGTGCGCGGCTTCGCGCAGAAGCATCTCGCCGCCGGCGCCGTCGCGCGGGCGCACGATCCGGCGCACCCCTTCGATGTCGCGCGCCTGATGGCGCAGCAGGGACTGATGGGGATCACCATGCCGGAAGCCGACGGCGGGCAGGGCGGCACGCTGATGGACGCAGTGATCGCCATCGAGGCCGTCGCGTCGGTCTGTCCGCGCAGCGCCGACGTGATCCAGGCCGGCAACTTCGGCCCGGTGCGCGTGCTCGCGGAATTCGGCAGCGCGGAGCAGAAAGCGAAATACCTGGCGCCGATCCTTGCCGGCGAGACCGTAGTCTGCCTCGGCATGAGCGAGCCGGAAGCGGGCTCCGCGGTCACCGACCTGAAGACCGCGGCCACGCCCGATGGCGACGGTTACCGCGTCTCCGGCAGCAAGGTGTTCTCGACGCACGGACCCTACGCCTCGGTGATCCTCGCCTATGTGCGCTACGGACCGGGCGTGGGCGGCATCGGCTCGATGCTGATCGAACCCGGCTGGGACGGCGTGTCGTTCGGCAAGCGCTCGACGTTCATGTCGGGCGAGGAGTGGGTGGAGATCTACTTCGACAACGTCCACGTGCCGCGCGAGAACGTGCTGCTCGGCCCAGGCGGCTTCAGGAAGCAGATCGCCGGCTTCAACATCGAGCGCATCGGCAACACCGCGCGCTCGCTGGCGCTGGGCCGCTACTGCTTCGAGGCTGCGCGCGAGTGGGCGCTGACGCGTCAGCAGTTCGGCAGGCCGCTCGCCGAGTTCCAGGGACTGCAGTGGAAATTCGCCGACATGAAGATGAAGCTCGATGCCGGCGAGCTGCTTCTGTACCGCGCTGCATCGAACGCCGACCAGGGCTTCCCCTCGGCGCAGGAAACCTCGATCGCCAAGGCGTTCTGCAACCTCGCGGGCTTCGAGGTCGCCAACGAGGCGCTGCAGATCATGGGCGGCACCGGCTACAGCCAGGAGGTGCTGGTCGAGTACTGCCTGCGCCGCTGCCGCGGCTGGATGATCGCCGGCGGCTCGATCGAGATGATGAAGAACCGCATCGCCGAGGGCATCTTCGGGCGCAGCTTCTCGCAGCGTCCGCAGCGCGAGGGGCGCGAGGGGCGCCGCCCGGCGTGAGCGCCGCGTCGCGCGAGGCGCTGTTCCGCGCACTGTTCGCGCCGCGCGGGGTTGCGCTCTACGGCGCCTCGGGCGACGCCGCGAAGAACACCGCCCGCCCGCAGCGTTACCTGCGCAAGCACGGCTACACGGGACTCATCGCGCCGATCAACCGCAGCCGGCGCGAGGTGCTCGGCGTCGCGGCCTATCCGAGCCTCGCCGAAGCACCGGCCGAGATCGACCAGGTGTTCATCATGGTGCCGCCGGCGGACGTGCCGGCCGCCTGCGAGGAGTGCTTCGCCCGGCGCGTGCCCGTGGTCACCATCTTCACCGACGGCTTCGGCGAGACCGGGCGCGCGGGGCGCGCAATCGAAGCGCAGCTGGTCGAGCGCGCACGCGCTGCCGGCGTGCGCCTGCTCGGCCCGAACAGCATCGGCCTGATCAGCACCGCGCCGCCGACCGCCCTCTCGGTGAATGCAGTGCTCGAGCTCGACCGCCTGCCGGTCGGTCCGCTCGGCGTGGTGTCGCAGTCGGGCAGCCTGATCGGCGCGTTCCTGTCGCGCGGTGCGGCGCGCGGCATCGGCTTTTCGCGGCTGGTGTCGGTCGGCAACGAGGCCGACCTGTCGGTCGCCGAGCTGGTCGAGCTGCTCCTCGACGACGCGCAGACGCAGGCCATCCTGCTTTTCCTCGAGACGCTGCGCGAGCCCGAGCGCCTGGCGCGGGCGGCGCGCCGCGCCTTCGAGGCCGGCAAGCCGGTGATCGCCTACAAGCTCGGGCGCTCGGGCGCGGGCGTCGAGCTGGCCAAGTCGCACACCGGCGCCATCGCGGGCGACGACCGAGCGGTCGACGCGTTCCTGCGCAGCTGCGGCGTGCTGCGCGTGCACAGCTTTGAGGCGCTGATCGAGAGCGCCTATCTCGTCATCGGCCAGCGCCCGCCGCAACGCCGGCGGGTGGCGATGATGACGACCACCGGCGGGGGCGCCGCGCTGGTCGCCGACCCGATCGGTGCCGCGGGGGTCGAGCTCGTCGCGCCGCCGCCCGCGGTCGCCGAAGCGATCCGCGCGCTCGGCGTGCGGGTCGGCGAATCGCCGCTCATCGACCTGACGCTCGCCGGCGCGCGCGGTAACGTCTACGGCCCGGTGCTCGAGGCGCTGCTCGCCTCCGACCACTGCGACGCCGTGGTCGCCGCAGTCGGCTCTTCCGGCCAGTTCCACCCGCAGGTCGCCATCGAGCCGATCCTGCGCGCGCGCCGCGCGCATCCGCACAAGGCGCTCGCCGTGTTCATCGCACCGGAGGCGCAGGCCTCGCTCGAACTGCTGGCAAAAAACGGCGTCGCAGCGTTCCGCACGCCGGAGTCCTGCGCCGACGCGCTCGCTGCGTTCTTCGCCTGGCGCGCGCCGCGCGCGGCGCCGGCCGTCGACGCCGGCCTTGCGAAGACATTGCGCCGCGCGCTCGGGGCGGAAGATCCCCTGCGTGCCGAGCGACTGTTCGCCGCGCTCGGCGTGCCGCAGACCGCGGCGCAATGGCTGCGCGACCCCGACGCGCCGATCGGCTGCGCATTCCCGGTGGCGATCAAGATCGCCTCGCCCGACCTCGCGCACAAGACCGAGGTGCGCGGCGTCGAGCTGAACCTGAAAACCGCGCGCAGCGCGGCAGCGGCGGCGAAGCGGCTGCTCAAGCGCGTGTCCGCCGCGCGGCCCGATGCGAGGCTCGACGGCGTGATCGCCGCGAGCATGCAGCAGGGGCTCGGCGAAGCGATCCTCGGCTACCGCGTCGATCCGCAGGTCGGGCCGCTGGTGCTGGTCGGCGCCGGCGGCACGCTGGCCGAGCTCTACCGCGATGTGGCGCTGCGCCCGGCGCCGGTCAACTTGCAGGAGGCAACGGCGATGATCGCGGAGGTGCGCGGCTTCGCGCCGCTCGCCGGCTACCGCAACGCGCCGCGCGGCGACCTGGCTGCGCTCGCCGAGGCGGTCGTCGCCTTCTCGCGGCTGGTGGCGCTGCCCGACGTGCAGGAAGCGGAGATCAATCCGCTCGTCGTCAAGGCCGAAGGCGAGGGCGTGATCGGCGTTGACGCGCTCGTCGTTCTGCGCGATGGTGCGCCCCGCGATGACCCTGCCGCTTGATGCCTTGCAGCCGCGCGCCGCGAACGACGCGCTGCTCGCGCGCTTCGGGCGCGGCCTCGATCTCGCGCTCATCGTGGGCGACGGCGATCTCGACTGGCTGATCGAGATCGCGGGCGGCGAAGTAACGCGCGTGACGCGCGGCCCGCTCATCATGCCGCGCTCCGATCTGCGGCTGCGTGCGTCGAGCGAGACCTGGGCGCGCTTTCTCGAGCCGGTGCCGCCGCCCGGCTACCATGATTTGTTCGCCATGCGCCGCTACCGGCGCATCCAGATCGAGGGCGATATCCGCCTGATGTCGGCCTACCTGTTCTACATCAAGCGGCTGTTCGAATTGCTGCGGCCGAACCGGGCGACGGCATGAGCACGACCCGGGCAACCGTCGAGCCGATCACCGGCCGCTACCTCAAGCTCGAGCTGCTCGGGCGGCCGCACCGGCTCTACGTCGAGGAAGCCGGGCAGGGTATTCCGCTGCTGTGTCTGCACACGGCCGGCTCCGACACGCGCCAGTGGCGCGGCCTGATGAACGACGCCGAAGTGCTGCGCGATTTCCGCGTCATCGCCTTCGACATGCCGTGGCACGGCAAATCCTCGCCGCCCGCCGGCTGGCAGGCCGAGGAATACCGCCTCACCGCGGCCGACTACAGCGCGATGACCCTCGCCGTCGCGGACGCGCTCGGGCTCGACAGGCCGGTGGTCATGGGCTGCTCGATCGGCGGTCGCATCGCGCTGGTATTCGCGATCGAATGCCCGCAGCGCTTTCGCGCCATCATCGGCCTGCAGTCGGGTGCGACGATCGACCCGTACTACGAGCTGACCTGGCTGCATCACCCGTCAGTGCACGGCGGCGAAGCCTCGGCGGCCTACGTCTCCGGCCTCATGGCGCCGACCTCGCCCGAAGCCGAGCGCTGGGAAACGCTGTGGCACTACATGCAGGGCGGCCCGGGCATCTTCAAAGGCGATCTGTACTTCTACCGCGGCGCCGACGGCGACATCCGCGAACGCCTTGCCGCGATCGACACGAAACGCTGCCCGCTCTACCTGCTGACCGGCGAGTACGACTACTCCGTATCCCCGCAGGACACGCAACTGGCGGCAGATCGCATCGCGGGGGTGAAGTTTTCGGTGATGCCGAAGCTCGGTCATTTCCCGATGAGCGAGAACCCGGCGCTGTTCCTGTCCTACCTCAAACCGGTGCTCGCCGAAATCAGGGCGCGGAGCTAGGCGCATGTTCGTCGTCGAGCGCTGTGGCGAATTCGTCGAGCGCATGCGCGATGCGCCGCTCGCGCCCGAGGTGGTACACCATGCCAAGCGCGCGGTGATCGACTGGATGGCCGCGGCGCTGCCGGGCGCGGTGGTGCCGCCGGCGACCGCGCTGGAGGCCGCGCTCGCCGAGGAGCTCGATCGCGGCGCGGCGCGGCTGCTGCTCGGGCGGCCGGCGCCGGTGCGCGCCGCAGCCCTCATCAACGGCACGGCGGCGCACACCGCGGAACTGGACGACATCTTCCGCGACGGCATCTACCATCCGGGCGCGCCGACCATCCCGGCGGCGCTCGCGCTGGCGCAGGCGGGCAGTGCGAGCGGCCAGGACTTTCTGCGCGCGGTCATCGCCGGCTACGAGGTGTCGACGCGCATCGGCCGCGCAATGGGGCGTGCCCATTACCGCTACTGGCACAACACCGGCACGATCGGCGTGTTCGGCGCCTGCGCCGCCGGGGCCCGCGCGCTCGGCCTCGACCGGCTGCAGACCGCGCACGCGCTCGCCACGGTGACCACCTTCGCCGCCGGCCTGCAGCAGGCCTTCCGCATGGACTCGATGTCGAAGCCGCTGCACGCCGGGCGCGCCGCCGAGGCGGGGGTCACCGCGGCGCTGGCCGCGCGCGAGGGCGTGACCGGCTCGCTCGACGCGATCGAGGGCGACGCCGGCTTCGGCCGCGCGATGAGCGACGGCCCCGACTGGACGCAGGCGTTCGCCACGCTGGGCGAGGACTTCCACATCACGCGCATGACGTTCAAGAACCATGCCTGTTGCGGCCACACCTTCGCGGCGATCGACGGCGCGCTGGCGGCGCAGGCGGCGCTTGGCGTGAAGGCGGACGACATCGCGCGCGTGCGCATCGGCAGCTATCGCGCCTCGGTCGAGGTATCGGGCATCGAGAACCCGCGCACGCCCGCCGAGGCGCGCTTCTCGATCAAGTACGTGGTCGCGCATGCATTGCGCAAAGGCAGCGTGCGGCTCGCCGCATTCGAGCCCGGGCCGCTTCAGGATCCGGCGACGCGCGCGCTGATGCAGCGCGTCAATGCCTCGATCGATCCCGAGCTGGACGCCGCGTTTCCGGCGCAGCGTGCGGCGCGTGTCGTGCTCGAAACGCGGGACGGGCGCAGCCATACGCTGCTGCAACCGACGCGCAAGGGCGATCCCGACGCACCGCTCAGCGACGCGGAACTGGACGCAAAGTACCGGGAACTGGCCTTTCCGGTGCTCGGCGAGGCGCGCGCCCGCGACCTGCTGGAGCAGCTGTGGACGCTGGAGCGCGCCCCGGCAGGGGCATTGCTCCGATTGACAGATGCGGCGTTGTGACTAGGATTGCGCTCGGGCCGTATCCAGCGGGCGCCGCCTGGGCGCGCGGGGCGGCACGGAGGCGGCAGCGCACTGCGCGCTGCGAGGAGAAAAGAACGTGGCAACGCTGCTCGAGGTCGAGAACCTCCAGACGCAGTTTTTGACCTCGGCCGGCATCGTCAAGGCCGTCGACGGCATTTCCTACGACGTCCAGGAAGGCGAGACCGTCGCCATCGTCGGCGAGTCCGGCTGCGGCAAGTCGGTCAGCGCGCTGTCGATCATGCGGCTCATTCCCTGGCCGCCGGGCCGCATCATCGGTGGCGCGGTGCGGTTCCAGGGCAAGGACCTGGTCAAGCTGAGCGACGCCGAGATGCGCCATGTGCGCGGGCGCCAGATCGGCATGGTGTTCCAGGAGCCGATGACCTCGCTCAATCCGGTGCTGACGATCGGCCTGCAGCTCACCGAGACAATGTGTCACCACCTCGGCGTCACGCAGGAGGATGCGGACAAGCGTGCCGTCGAGCTGCTCGGCATGGTGGGTATTTCCGACCCGGCGCGACGCCTGCAGCAGTATCCGCACCACCTCTCGGGCGGCATGCGCCAGCGGGTGATGATCGCGCTGGCGCTGTCCTGCGAGCCGAAGCTGATCATCGCCGACGAACCGACGACCGCGCTCGACGTCACCATCCAGGCGCAGATCCTGGAGCTGATGAAAGGGCTGACACGGCGCCTCGGCGTCGCGCTGATCGTCATCACGCATAACCTCGGCGTGGTCGCGCGCTATGCCGACCGCGTAAACGTCATGTACGCGGGCAAGATCATCGAACGCGGCCGCGCGCACGACATCTACCACCGGCCGAGCCACCCCTACACGCTGGCACTGCTGAAATCGGTGCCGCGCATGGACCAGCCGCGCAAAGCGAAGCTCGATCCGGTGCAGGGACAGCCGCCCGATCTGACGCGACTCGACGCGGGCTGCGCATTCCGCCCTCGCTGTGCCTACCGCGTTGAACGCTGCGAGCGCGAATTCCCGCCGCTTGAAGCGGTGGCGCCCGGACATGTCGCCGCCTGCTTCGAGACCGCGCGCGTGGTCCGGATGGAAAGGATGGCGTCATGAGCGCGACGCCGGAACGCGCCTTCGCCGCCCCGCACGCCGGGGACATCCTGCTCAGCGTGCGCGGCCTGAGGATGCACTTCCCGGTGTTCGAGGGCGCGTTGTTCCGCAAGGTGGTCGGCTACGTCAAGGCGGTCGACGGCGTCGACTTCGACATCCGCCGTGGCGAGACGCTCGGCCTGGTGGGCGAGTCCGGCTGCGGCAAGACGACGACGGGGCGCTGCATCCTGCAGCTCGAGCGTCCGAGTGCCGGCCAGATCCTGTTCAACGGCCAAAACTTGGCGGAGCTGGACCGCGATCAGCTGCGCGCGATGCGGCGGCACGTCCAGGTGATCTTCCAGGACCCCTACAGCTCGCTCAACCCGCGCATGACGGTGGGCGACATCATCGGCGAGCCGATGAAGGTGCATGCCACCGAGCCCGATCGCGCGAAGCGCGACCGGCGTGTGCGCGAGTTGCTGCACACCGTCGGCCTGAACCCGCGTTTTGCCGACCACTATCCCCACGAGATGAGCGGCGGCCAGCGCCAGCGCGTCGGCATCGCGCGCGCGCTTTCGCTGCAGCCCGAATTCATCGTCTGCGACGAGGCGATCTCGGCGCTCGACGTCTCGATCCAGGCGCAGATCATCAACCTGCTCGAGGACCTGCGCGACCAGTTCAACCTGACGTACCTTTTCATCGCGCACGATCTGAGCGTCGTGCGCCACCTCTGCCACCGCGTGGCGGTGATGTACCTCGGCAAGGTGGTCGAGCTCGCCGAATGCGACGAGCTGTTCGACAACCCGATGCACCCCTACACCCGGGCGCTGCTGAACGCGGTGCCAATCCCCGACCCGGAGGTGGAGGCCAACCGGCCGCACCAGGTCATTCAGGGCGAGGTGCCCAGCCCGATCAACCCGCCGAGCGGCTGCGTGTTCCACCCGCGCTGCGCGCTGGCGGTGGAGGGCTGCAAGAACAGCGTTCCCGGGCTGCGCGAGCTGCGTCCGGGGCACTGGGTAGCCTGCACCGAGGTGTGACAGCGGGTGCATTGTGCAGTGCAATTTGTGTATGCTGACCAATCGGACTCCGAGAGGTCCGTGCAACGACAAGGAGGAGGAGAAATGAAATCATTCGCTATGAAAACCGCCGCGGCGTTCGCGGTCGGCGCGGCGCTCGCTCTGGGCGCCGGCGCCCCGGGAAGCGTGGAGGCCGCGCCCAAGAAGGGCGGCACCCTGAAGTACGTCGTACCGGCCGAGCCGCCGAGCTTCGACGGCCACCGCGAGACGACGTTCGCGCTGATCCACCCGATCGCGCCGTTCTACAGCGTGCTGATCCGCGTGAACCCGGACAACCCGGCCTCGACCACCGACTTCCGCTGCGACCTGTGCACCGAGATGCCGAAGGCCGCTGACGGCGGCAAGAGCTACACCTTCAAGATCCGCAAGGGGGTGCAGTTCAGCGACGGCACGGAGCTCACCGCCCACGACATCGTCGCGACCTACCAGAAGATCATCTTCCCGCCGAAGGACGTGGCGAGCGCGCGCAAGGCCTTCTACGTGATGGTCGACAGCGTGACCGCACCCGACCCGTACACGGTGGTGTTCAAGCTGAAGTACCCGTCGGGGGCCTTCATCCCGGCGCTCGCCAACCCCTATAACTTCATCTACTCCAAGGCCAAGCTCGACCAGGACATGCACTGGTACGAGAAGAACGTGATGGGTTCGGGCCCGTTCCTGTTCGATTCGCGCGAGGCGGGGGCGGTGATTCGCGGCAAGCGCAACCCGAACTACTACGTCAAGGGCAAGCCCTACCTGGACGGCTTCGAGGCGATCTTCGCCAACAAGCAGTCGCTGCGGGTACAGGCGATCCAGGGCGACCGCGCGGCGATCGAGTTCCGCGGCTTCCCGCCGAAGAGCCGCGACGACCTGAAAAAGGCGCTCGGCAAGGAGGTCACGGTCCAGGAAAGCAACTGGAACTGCGTGCTGATCGCGACCTTCAATCACCAGAAGAAGCCGTTCGACGACGCCCGCGTGCGGCGCGCGCTGACGCTGGCGGTCGACCGCTGGGGTGGGTCGCAATACCTTTCCAAGATCGCGATCGTCAAGGCGGTCGGCGGCGTGGCCTTCCCGGGCCATCCGCTCGCGGCGAGCAAGGCCGAACTGCAGAAGATCGCCGGCTACTGGCCCGACCTGAAGAAGTCGCGCGCCGAGGCGAAGCGCCTGCTGAAGGAAGCCGGCGCATCCGACCTCAAGTTCGAGCTGCATAACCGCGGCGTCGACCAGCCGTACAAGATCGTCGGCACCTGGCTGATCGACCAGTGGAAGCAGGTCGGCCTCACGGTCACGCAGCGCGTGCAGCCGACCGGGCCCTTCTACGACACCCTGCGCAAGAAAAAAGACTATGACGTCTCGCTCGACTTCAACTGCCAGGCCGTGGTCAACCCGCTGCTCGACGTCGCCAAGTTCATCTCCGACGACAAGTCCGGCAACCAGTACGGCAGCTATCAGGACCGCGAGATGGACAAGATGTTCGACGAGATGAACCAGGCGGCCGATCCGAAGAAGCAGCGCGAGATCATGCGCAAGTTCGAGAAGCGCGCGCTCGACGAGCAGGCGAACGCGATGATCACGCTGTCGTGGTACCGGATCATCCCGCACCGCTCGTATGTGAAGGGCTGGAAGATCAGCCCGAGCCACTACCTGAACCAGGACCTCTCCGGGGTCTGGATCGAGAAGTAGTGACCTCTTGACGCGTCGCGCGACC
>JBFFEY010000042.1:0-25334 GCA_041558415.1 Burkholderiales bacterium
CGACACGGGCATCGGCATCCCCGCCGACAAGATCGACACGCTGTTCACCGAGTTCAAGCAGACCGACGCGACGATCGCCTCCGAGTACGGCGGCACCGGCCTCGGGCTGGCGATCACCCGGCAGTTCATCGAGATGCACGGCGGGTCGATCCGGGTCGAGAGCACGCCGGGCGAAGGCTCGAGCTTCATCTTCGAGATTCCACTGCGGACGCCAGCGCCATGAGCGGCAAGACCATCCTGTACGTCGAGGACAACGAGGCGAACCGCAAGATCGTGCGCCAGCTCCTGAAGAACACGAGCTACCGGCTGATCGAGGCCTACGACGGCGAGGAGGGCGTGGCCACGGCGCTCGAGCAAAAGCCCGACCTCGTGCTCATGGACATCCAGCTGCCGAAGATCTCGGGCATGGAGGCGATCCGGCGCATCCGGGCCGATGCCGCGATGGCGCACACGCCGATCATCGCGATCACCTCGTTCGCGCTCTCGGGCGATGACCAGAAGGCCAGAGAGGCCGGCGCCACCGCCTACCTCGCCAAGCCCTACAGCCCGCGCGACCTGCTGGCGCTGATCCGAAGCACCGTCCCGGAGGGCTAAGGACCTCGGCACCTCCTCCGGGGGCCTCGGCGACCCGCATCGGGGATGACCGGTGATGGCCGGCAGGGGCCGGCGCTGACGGAGTCCTACCGACCCGAAGCGGTCCTTCGCGCCAGCCAAATCAGCCCTGCCGCTGAGCGTCCACTTTGAGGAAATCAGAACGGCTCCTAGCGATAGAAAATTCCTTTGTTTCTGTGCCGCGAAACGCGCGTGGTTGCGGCGTGTTTCGGGTCGATGAACGGTGCTCGTGGCAATGATCGATCCGAGTAGCGGCCACGAGCGCCGCACGCAAGGCACCTTGTGGCAATCAGTGCAGGAACTTGTCGGTGCCGAACTGGGTTCCGCCCGCCTGCACCGTCGAGCGGCGAAAGAGTTTCCGCACGAACGTCGTGATGCCGATCAACTGTAGCGGGTCGTCGTAGACGAACTGCTCGGCGCGGTAGACGCTGAGCAGGCCCGGAGAGCGCCCGCGCATCGATCGAGAACCCAGGATTTGATTGACCGCGTCTATCCATGCCTGTATAACGATCTGGCAGGACTCTCAAGCAGTGAAGTGGCTGGTCCGCTCCGGCGTTCGCGCTGCGCTCATCAGGTAGTTCCCTTCCCTGACGTTTCCGCAGGGCCTTTCTTAGGCCCTCATTGCAACCATCTAGGAACAGAGCACAGGTACCGAGAAATGGTTCAACGACGCCAAGGGCTTCGGCTTCATCACCCCCGATGGCGGCAGCAAGGACCTGTCTGTGCACTTTTCGGCGATCCAGCGCAGCGGTTTCAAGACGCTCTGCGAGCACCAGCAAGTGCAGTGCGAGACCGCCGATGGTCCCAGGGGGCAGCAGGCCGTCAACATGCGACCGGCGGATCGAGTCGACTGCGGATCGAAACGAAAGCCCGGCCCGCCGGGCTTTTTTGTTTCTCCGTCATCTGAGGTAGCGAGCATGCAGAAATTTCAGCGAGGCCGTGTCAGTCTTTGGACGCTCGAGAAAATCGAGTCATTAAGCACGATCGAGGTGCGCCAGCTGCAGGCCAATGCGCTGCGGCTGCGGGAAACCGAGATCGCCGCGCTCTGCGACAAGGTGCTCGGCGCGCGCCCACGTGGCCGCGTCGCGACGAAGCACTGATCCCGACGAGCGCCGACTGGATGAGCAAGAGCGCACTTTGGCGGCGTCAAGAGCAGGAGCTGGTCGAGCGCTGGAACGCGGCCATGGAACGCTACCGCGTGGTTCATGAACAGCTCTCCGCGCGCGAACGGGAACTCGGCGGGTGCGCGCCCGACGACGAGCTTCTACGCAAGGCCGACGCCGCTCGCGCCGAGATTGCTGCGCTGCGGCGCCAAGTCGCGCGCTTGAAGCGCGAGTTCATGTCGGGGACTCGGTACTAGCGCCGGGTACGCTCGGGCGCGACGCCGCACTCGATGTTCCCTGATTCGCGAACGGCCGGCGTGCTCGAGGCCCCAGGAAAAGTGCATGCGGCGTGAACAGTGTGGGCCGTACCTGATCGTGGCCAGTGCCTGCCGCCTGCCTGATCTCAGGTGGCAGCCACGGCTGACGATCACCAAGCTCGCGAACCCAGTGACGCTGTCCAAGAGTCAGGCCTTTCCCGGACTGTCGCCGCTGTTCGACAGCTCGAAGGCGGCGACTCTGTACGCGCTCGAGCTCGGCAGGGCGCTGGCCCGCGAGCGGTCGTCCAGGCTGAGGGTCTGAAAACCATACCCCGCCGTCGGTGCGGCCAGACCGCGGCGGGCACCTCATCGTCCCGCGGGCTGGAACAGGATATAGGGTGATCGAATGGATTACATCTGGATCGTCGTCGTTTCCCTCGCCGTCGGGCTGTTCGGCAATCGCTACGTCGCGGGCGCCGGCCACAGCGTGACCGTCGACGCGGCGTACGCCGTAGCGGGCGGGCTGTTCGCCGCTTTTCTTTTTCGCACGACCGTCATCTCGAACGAAGTCGGCTTGTCCGGAGCGCTCGTGTTCGCCGGAATCGGCGCCGGGCTGCTGCTACTCGCACGCCGCAGCTTCGGCCAGATCTGAGCGGGGCTTCGATGCATGAGCGCTTCCGCGCGTGCACCGCATGTACAGCATGGTCAGCCGCGGTAGCAGCCAGAATGTGGCCATGCTCGAAATGCTCCAGCGGAGCGTTACGCCAATCGGGGTGGCGCGTGTCTCGCCCGAAATAGCGCCAAAGCGGTCGTTGATTGAAGGCGACACGCGACCCGGCTGTAACGTTCGCTTGCGGTCAACGCGTGCCTTCCTTGTAGGTGAGCCAAGCGATGATCGCGTCGATATCGCTGTCGCTCAGCATCTCCGGCGTGAAGGCCGGCATCTTGCGCTCGGGCCAGGAGCGCACGCTCTCCGGATCGCGCAGCAGTTTCTTGAGCGCGGCCGGCTGGAAATAGGCTACCGGATTCATCGGCGTGCCGAGATCGGGTCCCTGTGTGCCCTCCCCGGCGCCGCGGAAGCGATGGCAGGCGAAGCACACCTCGACGAAGCGCTCGAGGCCTCGCCGCGCCGGCGCATCGGTTGCCAGGTCGGCGGCGACGGCAAGCTGCGGCCAGCGCTTGATCGGACTGTCGGTCAGCTTGAGCGCGGCGAGGCGATAGACCCAATACTCGCTGCTCGGTCTCTGGCCGTCGCGATAGACGAGATAGAACGGGCCAATCCCCTCGCGGCGACCGCCCTTGGAGAGTTTCGGCCACGGCTTGGCGGGATCCTCGACGGCAAGGAACGCCGCCGGCGAGAGCAGCACGCGGGCCGGGATGGCAACCGAGAAATCGTCGACTGCGCGCGCCTGCACGTAGCCGTCCGGACCGATGCCCGCTTTCTGTAGCAACATGGCCGTCGGCACGGCGCGGTAGTTCATGGCGCGGTTGAAAACAGGATCGTGCGTGATGGTCACGTCGGTCACCTGCGGGCTGGCGCTGAGTTCGGCGGCCGTGAAGCTCTGCGCGCCGCTCGGTCCGGTCACGCTGAGGCTGTGCTGCGCCCGGGCGACACCGGCGACCAGCAATAGCGACAGAAGCAGGAGAAACCGACGCATGCCTCCTATGCTACACCGTCATTCTCACAGAAGACCCTGCGCGCAACGACAGCCTGCAGGGCGGGTTATGGCCGGTAGGCGCCCGCGCGGGACGGCCTAAACCGACCCGGAGCGGCCGGTCGCCCCAGCCCAAACAGCCCCGCCGCCGCCGAACGTCCGCTTCGGGGAAATCAGATGCGACCGGGTCATCGATAAAGATGAAAAATCGGCGAAAACCTGCGAACAAGTCTTCACTCCTGCACAACATCATTTGTCGTTCAATCACCGGCTCAGCAAGGACAGGTTCGAAAAGCCTTCGAAGAAATCATCCCTCAGGCCAAATCCTTACGTTGGCCTAACTTGACCTGCTCACCGGCGCTCTCTACACTGGTCTGTCATGAATGACTGGATTTTTTGGGCAGTTGGTGGTTTTCTTTTTGCTGAAGTGGCCGGGTACTTTATTCATCGGCTTTTGCACGCGGACAAGGTGCGGATCCTGAGCCGCAACCACATGATCCACCACCTTCTGATCTACGGCCCAAAACGCCTTCGCTCCGAAAAGTACATCTCCCCCACAGCAGGGGACAACTCGCGCTTTGGAATTTATGGTTTCGGCCTCGAGTGGATCATTCCTGTCGTTTCGATGGCGGCGATCACCCTTGGGGTTCTTCATCTGATCGGCGTCGACTGGATCTCGCGCCTGATCTTCATTGGTGCCGGTCTGCTCTGGGGTTACTTCATGTTTGGTGTCGTTCACGATGCCATGCATTTGAAAAACACGATCTTCGAAAAGAACCGTTTTCTCCGTCCGTGGTTTCGATACGTCCGCAGGCTTCATGACCTTCACCATCTCAAAATCAACGAACAGGGACTGATGGACAAGAACTTCGGCATTTGCTTTTTCTTTATGGACCGGATCTTCGGAACCCTCAGCAAATCGACCACCCGGCTCAACAAAGACAATCTGAAGGCTGCCCTCGATCGCTACTCATTTATCAGGGGCTAAGCTCGAAAACGCCCCTGCAATCCCTGCAGGCTTGCAGCCGATTGGGGAAGCCTCAGCAAAGGATAGGAAATCGCTGTGCCGCGAAACGCGCGCGGTTGCGGTCTGTTCGGCCTCGGTGAGCGGTGCTTGTGGCTGGGATTGATCGTGGCCGCGGCTGCGAGCCCGGCGCGCTCGCTGCCTGAGGGCAAATAAGCCGGGAAAGTTCCCGGCCATTTCCGACTCTTTTTGCCCTCCCTACCCGGGGCCGCCGCCCGGTGCGAATCTGGCAGAAAACAATAACGCTTTTCCCGGACCAAGTCACTGACAGGAAATGGCTTTTTTGACTCCCTGTGGTTCACGGAGATCGATCGGAAATTGCTTTTTTGACGCTCCGCGGTCCAGGGAAAGGACAGGAGATCCCTTCGCCCCTGTGCCACCCCTACCAGTGCAACGTCAACCCCGCGAGCAGCCCGCGATCGAGCGCCGGCCCGCTCGCGCCGTGCCGGTAGCCAAAGTCGAGGTCGAGGTACTTCCGCGGCGTCCAGATCGCGCCGAGGATGACGTAGTCGAGTGGCGTTCTGCCGCTGCGCACGGGGTTCGTGTCGCGGCTGAGATCGGCCACCAGCTTCAGCGATTCAACGAGCTGCCAGGTCGAAGCGACCGAGACGTGCCATAGCGAGGTCTTCAGGTCGACGACGTTGTCGTAATAGCGGTAGCCGACGTGCGAGTGGATCGCGAGCGGCCCGGGCTCGTAGGAGCCGATCAGCAGCGCGCCCCAGGTGACGCGCCCGGCGCCGAGAAATTTTTTCTCGTCGCCGGTCGGCAGCGTGATGCCCGGCTTGAAGCCGAGGCTCAGCGCGCCGCGCTCGAAAAAGCGCCACTTCAGGTCGAGCGAGACGTCGCTGATGCCGTCCAACAGCGTGCGCCGCTCATCCTCGTTTTCCCGGACGCGCAGATAGGGCAGCCCGAACTGCAGATCGGCCGGCTCGGCGAGGCCGTAGCTGAACACGGCGCCGGCCTGCAGGCCGCGCACCTGGGTGCCGGCGAGCCGGTCGCGAAAGGCATCCAGCGTCAGTTCGAGCTGCGCATGACCGCGCCCCTGCGTGCCGGTGTCCTCGGTGAGCAGCGGGTGTGCCGCCTGCGCGCTGGCGCCGCATACGCCGGCGAGCAACAGAATTCCGAACCTCAGCGCACGCGGCACAGGCGCATCACTCCATGTTCAGCACGGGACTGAAGGCGCGCTTGGGCAGCGGCAGCGTGACGAAGGCGTGTTCGTTCTGCTGGTGGCAGGTCATGCAGGCCTGGCGCATTTTCTCGAAGCTGGCCTCGAAGCGCACCGGGTCGCGCGCCTTGAGCGCCGCCTCGACGTCCTTGAAGCCGGTCTTGAGAAAGACGTCCGCGGTCTTGGCGCGCTTCGGCCGCGTGATCATCAGCGTTTTCACCAGGCTCTCCATTTCCTCGGCCTGGTACTCGGCGAACGCCCACTTGCCCTGCTTCGCCGCCCAGTAGAGGTTCTGGTAGCGGAATCCCATCTCGATCATCAGGTTGGCCGCGCCCGGCATGACCTCGACCAGCTTCGCCAGCTTCTTCTCCACGGGCGCGCTCTTGCGCCAGTCCTCCTCTGCCAAGGCCGTGGCAACGAACGGCAAGGTGCACAGGCCGAATACTGCGGCAGCGCGTCGCATCGATAATCTCCTGCAAGGGTCGTGAAATCGCTTCGAACGGCGCGCTCAGTCGGCCGGCTCGAGCCGCACCAGCTCGCCATCGGATTGATCGGTCAGCAGATACAGGTAGCCATCCGGGCCGCTGCGCACGTCGCGGATGCGGCCGAGCACCCCTTTCAGCAAACGCTCCTCGCGAAGGACCTTCTCGCCGTCGAGCCTGAGGCGCACCAGCATCATGTCCTTCAACGCACCGACGAAGAGATCGCCCCGCCAGCGCGGAAACTGGTCGCCGGTATAGAACGCCATGCCGGAGGGTGCGATCGACGGCACCCAGTAATGCAGCGGCTGCGCCATGCCGGGCTTCTCGCTGCCCTCGCCGATCTGCGTGCCGATGCCGTAATTCACGCCATAGGTGATCACCGGCCAGCCGTAGTTCACGCCGGCGCGGATGACATTGATCTCGTCGCCGCCCTGCGGACCGTGCTCGTGCGTCCAGAGCATGCCGCTTGCCGGGTGCAGCGCCGCACCCTGCATATTGCGGTTGCCGAGCGTGTACTTCTCCGGCTTCCAGCCGGCCTTGCCGACGAAGGGGTTGTCCCGCGGCACGCGGCCGTCGTCGTGCAGCCGGATCACCGAGCCGGCGTGGTCGTCCGGCTTCTGCGCGCGCGGCATCTCGTCGCGATCGCCGAGCGTGAGGTAAAGGTAGCCCGCGCGGTCGAACACGATGCGGCCGCCGAAATGCCGGCCGGTATCGCCCTTCGGCGACTGGCGGAACAGCACTTCGACGTTCTCCAGCCGCGCGCCGCTCAAGCGCCCGCGCGCCAGCTCGGTGCCGACGCCGTCGGCACCGCGCGCGGCGTAGGCGAGGTAGACGAGGCGGTTTTCGGCGAAGCGCGGATGCAGCACGACGTCGAACAGCCCGCCCTGTCCGTAGGCCTCCACCTCGGGCAGTCCGGCCACGGGCTGCGGCTCGAGCCGGCCGTCGCGCACCACGCGCAGCCGCCCGGGACGCTCGGTGATGAGCATGCTGCCGTCGGGCAGGAAGGCGAGACTCCAGGGATGCTCCAGCCCGCTCACCATGCGCACGACGCGAAAGCCGTGTTCATCGCTGCGGAAGGTTTGCGCCACCGCGGCCGCCGCCGCCAGCGACGCGACGAGCGCGAGCAGCGCCGTCGCGACGCGCGTCATGCCGGGCGATGCTCGCCGAGCGCGCGCGCCACGCGGTCGAGGAAATCGAGCTCCATCAGCGGCTTGATGATGTAATCGTTCGCCCCCAGCTGGCGACCGCGCGCGACATCCCTCTCGCGCGAGAAGCTGGTCACCATCACCACGGGCAGGTCGCGGGTGCGCTTTTCCGCGCGCAGCTTCTGCAGCACCTCGAAGCCGGTGACCTGCGGGATCATGACGTCGAGCAGCAGCAGGTCGGGCAGCGGATCCGCGGCGAGCCGCGCCAGCGCCTCGCGCCCGTCGGCGATGGACGACACCGCGTAGCCGTCGCGCTCCAGCCAGTGCGTCGCCAGCTCGACGAGGTCGGCATCGTCCTCGACCAGCAGGATGGTCTTCTTGCGCTTCGCGTGTGCCACGATCCCGTCAGCCCCTCGCCTTGTCGAAGTAGCTGCGCGCGCTCGCCGCGAGCAGCCTGGGCACATGAGTGTAAAGGTAGCGCACGCCCTTCGCGAGCGCGTCGCCGACCTGTTCCGCCGTCGCCGGCATGCCGGCAATGCGCTGCGCTGCACGGATGCGCGCGAGGCAATCGTCGATCGCCGCAGCGACCTCGGGCGCCTTGGGGTTGCCCGGATGGCCCATCGACTGCGAAAGATCGGACGGACCGACGAAGAACACGTCGATCTCGTCCACGGCGAGGATCTCGTCGAGCTGCGCGAGCGCCTCGCGGTCCTCGATCTGGGCCGCGATCAGGGTCTGCGCGTTCGCCGCGCGCACATAGTCGGCCATCGAGCCGTGCGCGTCGTAGCCCGCTGCGCGCGTGCCGGCGGCCAGGCTGCGCTCGCCGAGCGGATGGTATTTCACCGCCGCCACCGCGGCGCGCGCCTCGGCGGCGTTCCTCACGTGCGGCACCTGCACCCCGGCGACGCCGCGATCGAGCACCTGCAGGATGTGCGCCGGGCTGTTGCTCACGGGCCGCGCGATCGCCGTGAGGCCGGCCGCTTCCGCCGCCATCGTCATCAGCTCGACGCTCTCCAGCGTAAGCGTGCCGTGCTCGCAGTCGAGCAGCACCCAGTCGAAGCCGAACGCGCCGAGCATCTCGACCAGCTGCGGCGAGGGAATCATCAGCGACACGCCGAAGACGGGCTCGCCGGCCTGCAGCTTCTGCTTCATGCGGTTCGTTCTCACCGCGCGATGATACCGCCGCAACCCGGCCGCTGCGGCGTACGCCGCGCGCGCGCCACGCCGCTACACGCCGTTACAATGCGCGCCATGCCGCAGACCAAGACCGCCGTCGTCGTCGGCGCCCTGGGCGTCATCGGGCGCTACATCGTGGACCGGCTCGCCAGCCTGCCCGACTGGCAGGTGGTCGGCCTGTCGCGCCGCCAGGGCGAGGACCGCGCCCGGGTGCGCTATCTCTCGGTCGACCTGACCGACGCCAACGACGCCGCGGCGAAGCTCCGCGGGCTTGCCGACGCGACACACGTCTTTTACTGCGCGTTCCAGGCGAGCGGCACGCAGGCCGCCGACTACGCGCGCGGCACGGCGGTGAACCTCGCGATGCTGGAGAACTCGGTGCGCGCGGTCGACGCCGCGGCGAAGAACCTGCAGCGCGTGGTGCTGGTCACCGGCACCAAGTACTACGGCTCGCACCTGGGGCCGTTCAAGACGCCGGCGCGCGAGGACGATCCGCGCCACATGCCGCCGGACTTCTACTTCGACCAGATCGACTGGCTGGCCGACTTCCAGCGCGGAAAAAAATGGTCGTGGACCGAGCTGCGGCCGCAGACGCTGTGCGGCTTCGCGCCGGGCACGCCGATGAGCATCGTGCCGGTGATCGCGGTCTATGCGGCGATCTCGAAGGCGCTCGGCCTGCCCTTGCGCTTTCCCGGCAAGCCCGGTGCCTATCGCGCGATCTACCAGGTTACCGAATCGACGCACATCGCCAAGGCGGCGCTGTGGGCCGCCACCGAGGCACGCTGCGCCAACCAGGCCTACAACATCACCAACGGCGACTACTTCCGCTGGATCAACCTGTGGCCGAGGATCGCCGAAGTGTTCGAGATGCCCAGCGCCGAACCGCAGACCATCTCGCTCGTCGCGCACATGGCCGACAAGGGACCGCTGTGGGCGCAGCTGGTGAAGGCGCACGGCCTGCAGCCCTACCGCTACGACGAAATCGTCGCCTGGCCGTTCGGCGACTACGTCTTCGGCTGCGACTGGGACGTGATGACGAGCACCACCAAGGCGCGCCAGCACGGCTTTCACGATGTGGTCGACAGCGAGGAGATGTTCCTGCGCCTGCTGACGCAGTTCCGCCGCGAGCGCATTGTTCCTTGATTCCTTGATTCCCTAGGGCGTCACACCGGAGACCGGCATGATCGGAGATCCCGTCGCACTCACCATCCGCCGCAAGTTCGAGCGGCCGGCGCCGGCGCTGCTGCGCGCCTTCCGCGGCGCACCGACCGGCTTCATCACCGACGCCTACAACGGCAAGGGCTGCCTGCATCACCGCATCAAGCCGATCGACCCGCGCATGCACTTCCTCGGCGCGGCGGTGACCGCGCTGTGCCCGCCGATGGACAACCTGGCGGCGATGGCGATGCTCGACTACGTGAAAAAGGGCGACGTCATCGTCATCGCCACCGGCGGCGACGAATCGGCGGGCGTGATCGGCGACCTGTGGGCGATGCGCGCCAGGCAGCTCGGCGTCGCGGCGATCGTCTGCGACGGCTTGGTGCGCGACGTGCCCGGCCTGCTCAAGGCCGGCATCCCGGTGTTCGCGCGCGGCTGGGCGCCGAACTCGGGCTTCAAGAACGGCCCCGGCGAGATCAACCTCGGCGTGAGCTGCGGCGGCGTGACGGTGCAGCCGGGCGACATCGTCGCCGGCGACCGCGATGGCGTGGTGGTGGTGCCGCTGGCCGCGGCGCGCGCGGTGGCCGCGCAGCTGGACGCCGTGCGCAGGAAGGAAGCCGAAACGCTCGCCATCGTGAAGAGCGGCAAGCCGCGCAAGTTCTGGGACGAGAAAGGCCTCAGGAAGCGCGGCGCGCTGCGCTTCGTCGACTAGCCCGCATGGACTGCCGCAGCCTGATGCGCCGCTCCGCGGCGTTTTTCGCCGAGCGCACGGCGGTCATCCACGGCGAGCAGCGCCTGAGCTTCGCGCAGGCCTGGACGCGCGGCCTGCGGCTGGCGAATGCGCTGCTCGCGCTCGGTTTGAAGCCCGGCGACCGCATCGGCGTGCTCGAGGACAACAGCGTCGAGGCGGCCGACATCTTCCTCGCCGCGATGGCGGCGAACCTGGTGCGCGTGCCGCTCTACCCGCGCAACACCCGCGAGGCGCACCGCCACATGCTGGCGCACACCGGCTGCCGCGCGCTGGTCGTCTCGGGCCGCTACGCCGCCGACGTCGAGCCGCTGCGCGCCGAGCTGTCCGCGCTCGAACACATCGTCGTGCGCGACGAGGGCTACGCGCGCTGGCTGGCGCGCCAGCCCGAGCGTGATCCCGCGGTCACGGTCCAGCCCGGTGACAACACCATCATCCGCCACACCGGCGGCACCACCGGCCTGCCGAAGGGCGTCGCCTACACGCACAGGGCCTGGCTCGCCGCCGGGCGAGACTGGTTCTACCTCTTTCCGCCGGTGATGCCGGGCGACCGCTGCCTGCACGTCGGTCCGATCAGCCACGGCTCGGGCTATTTCTTCGTGCCGATGTGGCTCGCCGGCGGCTGCAACGTGCTGCTCGATCATTTCGATCCCGCGGCCACGCTGGAGCTGATGGCGCGCGAGGACATCGGCTACATGTTCCTCGTGCCGACGATGCTCAACATGCTGAACCAGGCGGCACGCGCACAGCCGGGCGAGTGGCCGCGCCTCAAGTGCCTGCAGATCGGCGGCGCGCCGATCACCGACGCCACCGCGCTCGCCGCGCGCGAGATCTTCGGCGACCGGCTGTGGCAGGGCTACGGCCAGACCGAGGCGGTGCCGATCACCATGATGGGGCCGCAGCAGTGGTTCGCCGAACTCGAGGGCTCGGAGCCGCTGCGCGCCTGCGGCATGCCGCTGCCCTTCGCCGAGCTCGAGATCTGGGACGAGCACAACCGGCCGCTGGCGGCGGGCGAGACGGGGCAGATCGTGGTGCGCTGCGACGGGCAGATGAGCGGCTTCTGGAACGATCCGCAGGCGACGCGCGAGCGGCTGGTCGACGGCTGGGTGCTGACCGGCGACATCGGCCGCGTCGACGCCAACGGCTACGTCTACATGCTCGATCGCGCCGGTGACACGATCATCTCCGGCGGCTACAACATCTATCCCGCCGAGCTGGAGAACGTGCTCAGCTCGCATCCCGGCGTCCTCGAGGCCGCGGTGTTCGGCGTGCCGGACGAGCGCTGGGGCGAGTCGCCCGTCGCAGTCTGCGTGGTCGACGGCACGACGCCGGTGAGCGAGAGCGCGCTGATCGCGCTCTGTGCCGAGCGGCTCGGCTCGTACAAGAAGCCGCGCCAGGTGCAGCTGCGCCGCGAGCCGCTGCCGAAAAGCCCGGTGGGCAAGATCCGCCGCAAGGAACTGCGCGAGCCGTACTGGGCGGGGCGCGACCGCCGCGTCGGCGGGAGCTGATCGATTCGCGCCGTTCTGCTCACCGCGCTCGGCCCGGTCGTCTGGGGCAGCGTCTACCTGGTGACCACCGAGCTCCTGCCGCCCGGACGGCCGCTGCTCGCCGGCGCGCTGCGCGCGCTGCCGATCGGCCTGCTCATCGTCGCCGCCTACCGCCGTCTGCCGCGCGGGGCGTGGTGGTGGCGCGTCAACGTGCTGGGCCAGCTCAACATCGGCGTGTTCTTCGCGCTGCTGTTCGTCGCCGCCTACCGTCTGCCCGGCGGCATCGCCGCCGTCATCATCGCCATGCAGCCGCTGTTCGTCGCGCTGCTCGCCTGGGCGCTGTCGGGGCGACGGCCGTCGTGGATCACCGTCTGCGCCGCGCTCAGCGGCATCGGCGGCGTCAGCCTCATCGTACTCAGGCCGGAGGCCGCGCTCGACGCCTGGGGCGTCGCCGCGGCCTTCGGCGCGGCGCTCTGCATGGCGGCCGGCACCGTGTATGCGAGCCGCTGGCCGAGCCCGGTGCCGCTGCTGCTCTCCACCGGCTGGCAGCTCGTCGCTGGCGGCCTGCTGCTGGGCGTGCTCGCGCTCGCCATCGAAGGCCTGCCGGCCACGCTCACGCCGCGCAACGTCGGCGGCTTCCTCTATCTCGCCGTCGCCGCCACCGGCCTCGCCTATCTGCTGTGGTTCCATGGCATCCGAACGCTCGGCGTATCGGTGTCGTTCCTGGTGCTGCTCAGCCCGACCACCGCATTGCTGCTGGGCTATTTCGTGCGCGACGAGCGCCTCGGCCTCGCGCAGCTCGTCGGCGTGGCGATCGTCGTCGCGAGCGTCGCCGCCGGACAGTGGGAGGGCGTGCGGCGCCGGCTGTCGCCGGCCACGAGCTGAGTCGTGCTGCGGCGTCACGAAACGCAAGTTTTTGCAAAGCGAGGGCCGTTCTGCCGCGGGACCACGGCCGTCCTGACGCTCTGTCACGATTGTGCGCTTGCATCCCGCCGCGCAGGCGCTAACGTGCCGAGATCGGCCGCACCGGTCATGACCTCTGCGAGATCACGCAATGGCGAAGTGCATCGTTCTGCGCTCCTCGGCGCCCTACTCAGAAAAACACGAACCGCTGCTGCGCAGAGTGCTCGACGAACAGCCCAGCCTGTTCGCCGTGGTCGGCGAAAAGTCGCAGTCCTGGGAGGACGCCATGGACTGGCTGTGCGTCGACCTGAGGCTGGACGATGCGCACGCGGACCGCTTCTGCAAGACGACCTCGCACACGCGGGAGACGCTCGAGGAAGTCCTCGCCTTTGCCGAGCAGTGGTGCGCCCTGCGCGGTCTGGCGAAAGATATCCGGGTGATGGAACTCTAGGACGCGCGCGGCCGAGCATCCGGACCGCCGCCCGGCTCAGTCGCGTCCCAGCACACGCGATACAGCCGCTGCGGTTCGCGCAATCCTTTCAGGCCATGCAGACCGTGCTCGACCACGCGGAACGCGTCGCCCGCGAGCTGCCTGCGCATGACTTCTGAGACGAGGATCTCGCCGCCGCGCGCGGCCTCGGCGACGCGCGCCGCGACATACACCGTGCGGCCGAAGTAGCCCTCGCCTTCGTTCAGCACTTCGCCGCTGTTCAGGCCGATGCGCACGCGCAGCGCAACCGCGCAGCGCACGCCGCCGGCCGGACTGGAAAAGGCAAGCATGAACGCGTCGCCCGGGTGCTCGATGACGCAGCCGCGGTGCGCGGCGACGACTGCGCGGACGAGCTTGTCATGCCTGCGAAACAGAGCCTGCGCCGCGAGGTCACCGCGCTGCTCGACCAGGCAGGTGGAATCCTCGATGTCGGTGAATGCGATCGTGACGGCGCCCTGCGGCCGCGTCTGCGGGGCGCTGCCCTGCCGCCTGCGCGCGCGCAGCACCTTGGGACAGAAGGCGGGCTCGCGCCGGCTCACGGCGCGAATGGCATCGGCCAGCGCCTCGGGCGAGACATCCTTGGTGAGGTAGCCCTCGACGCCCGCGTCGATCGCGCCATTGACGCGCGGCGCATCCGCGTAGCCCGAGAGCACCAGCACCCGGGCCTCGGGCAGCCGGTGGCGCAGAACGCGAGCCGCCTCGACGCCGTCTAGCTGCGGCATTTCCAGGTCCATGAGCACCACATCGGGCCGCGTTTCGAGGGCGCGCGCCACGGCATCGGCGCCGTTGTCGGCCTCGCCGATGACCTCGATACCGCCGCGCGCGGCGAGAAAGCTGCGCAAGCCGCCGCGCACCAGCGGGTGGTCGTCTGCAATCAGTACGCGGATGTCTGTCATGCTGTGGTCAGCGTATTCCCCGCCGCGGGTCGGCGCCATCCGCCAAAAGTCGTAGACGATTGGGGAATACGCAGGCGCCGCGCCGCGGGCGTATCCTTGGCCCGCAATCGAACCGGGAGCCAGCGCACGTGAAGATCCTGCTCGTCGACGACCACGCCCTGTTCAGGGAAGGCCTCAAGCACCTGCTCAAGAGCTTGGATGCCGAGCTCGCGCTCGACGAGGCCGACGACTGCGCTGGCGCGCTGACGCTGAGCGAGCGCAGCGCCTACGACCTGGTGCTGCTCGACCTCAAGATCCCCGGCGTGCAGGGGCTCGATGCGCTCGAGGCGCTGCGCCGCACGCGCCCGGAAACCCCGGTGGTGGTGGTCTCCGGCGAGGACGATCCGCGCGTCATCCGCGCCGCGATCGAGCGCGGCGCGATGGGATTCGTGCCGAAGGCCTCGACGCCGGAGATCATGATCCAGGCGCTGCGCCTGGTGCTCGCCAACGGCGTGTACCTGCCGCCGGGCGTCGTCGATCTCGCGATCCCGAACGGCGCGCCGCTGCCCGAGCTGCTGCGCGGCGGCCAGGGCGAGGTCCGGCTGCCCGGCCTCACGCCGCGCCAGATGGATGTTCTGCGCTGCGTCATCCAGGGCAAGGCAAACAAGGTGATCGCGCGCGAGCTCGACATTTCGGAGGCGACCGTCAAGGCGCACCTGTCCTCGGTGCTGCGTGCGCTCGGCGTCAACAACCGTACGGAGGCCGTTTATGCCGCCGCAAAACTTGGCCTACAGCTTGTCTGAGGACGAACGCGCGCCGCGCGGCGCCACGGCGCCGACGTCCTCGGCGCGGGACGAGGCCGCACGCACGACGCACCTCCGGCGGCAGCAGCTCGAACTGCTCGCGCTGCAGGCCACGCGCTCACCCTTCGCCATCGTCATCGCCGTCGGCTTCGTCACCTACATCGTCTGGGGCCAGGTCCCCCTCGCACTCGTTGCGCTGTGGGCCGGCGCCCTCGCGCTGGTGCTGTTCGTCCGCATGGCCTACGCCCTGCGCCTGCTGCGCGCCGAGCCCGTGGACGCACGACCGGCCCTGTCGCGCCTGACGGCCTTCGCCTTCGCCAACGGCGCGGTGACCGGCGCCTCGATGCCGCTCTTTTTCCACGCCCTGTCCTTCGAGGGCCAGGCGCTGCTCACCATGGTGCTGGTGTGCTGGTCGGCGGGCGGCGTGTCCACCGCGGCCGCCTATGCGCGCGCCTTCTACGCTTTCGTCGGCCCGACGCTGATGCCGGCCGCGGTGATCTGGGCCATGACCGGCACGCCGCAGAACGTCATCCTCGGCGTGCTGATCCTGCTGTTCGGCCTGATCCAGATCTTTTTCGTGCGCGACAACGAGCGCGTGGTGCAGGAGTCCTTTTCGATCCGCTTCGACAACGAGCGCCTCGTGAAGGCGCTCGAACTCGAGCGCCAGGAGGCGGCGCAGGCACGCGATCGCGCCGAGGACGCGAATCGCGCAAAGTCGCGCTTCCTCGCTGCGGCGAGCCACGATCTGCGCCAGCCGCTGCATGCACTCTCGCTCTACAGCGCGGTCCTCAAGCTGCGCGCCACCGACCCGAACATCGGCGAAATCGCCGAGCAGATCAGCAAGGCAAGCAGCGCGCTCACCGCGCTGGTCGATTCGCTGCTCGACATCTCCAAGCTCGACGCGGGCGCGATCCATCCCGAGGTGCAGGCTTTCGATCTGCGCAAGTTCGTCGAGCGCATCGGCGCCGATTTCCGCCCGCTGGCAGAACAGAAAGGGCTCGCCTTCGAGGTCGAGACGGCAGACGCCGAGGTGCTGAGCGATCCGCTGCTGCTCGAACGCGTGCTGCGCAATCTGCTCGACAACGCCGTCAAGTACACGCGCGACGGGAAGGTGCGGCTGCTCACGCGCGTGAGCGGCGATCAGCTGCAGCTCGCGATACAGGACAGCGGCATCGGCATCGCGCCGCAGGAGCGCGAGCGCGTGTTCGAGGAGTTCTACCAGATCGGCAACCCGGAGCGCGACCGCACGAAGGGCCTCGGCCTGGGCCTCGCCATCGTGCGCCGCCTGGCGCGGCTGCTCGAACTCCAGGTCGAGGTGCAATCCGCGCCCGGGCGCGGCACGACCTTCAGCGTCTCGCTGCCGCGCGCGCGCCCCGGCCGGCCTGCGCCCGGCACCGCTGCCGCCTCGCCACCCGCCGCCGCAGCGCTCGAGGGTACGCGCGTGCTCGTGATCGACGACGAGCCGGCCGTGCGCACCGCCATGCAGACGCTGCTCGATACCTGGGGCTGCCGCGTCACCGCCTGCGCGAGCTTCGACGAGGCACAGCGTGCACTCGAGGCGGACGGCGGCGCCGACGTGATCCTTGCCGATCTGCGCCTGCGCAACGAGGAGAACGGCATCGAGACGGTGCGCCGCCTGCGCGCGCGGCTGGGCGAGGTACCCGCGCTGCTGATCAGCGGCGACACCGCGCCGGAGCGCCTGCGCGAGGCCGAGGCGAGCGGACTGCCTCTCGTGCACAAACCGGTGACCGCGGAAACCTTGCGCAGCCAGCTGCTCGCCCTGCTCCCGCGCTGACCGGCGTGCCGGAAAACCGCTAAAGTCGCGGCCATGCGTCACCGTCCGGACTGGCTGTCGCAGGGCGTCGAAGTCCTCATCGAGGCGCTCGCGACGAACAGCGACGACCCGCAGTTCGACGTCGTGATCGTCGGCAGCGGCTACGGCGGCGCGGTCGCCGCGGCGCGCTTCGCGGCGATGCAGGACGCGCGGGGCGCGCCGCTGCGCGTGTGCGTGCTCGAGCGCGGCCGCGAATACCTGCCGGGCACCTTTCCCAACCGTTTCGCCGACCTGCCGGGCGACGTGCGCCTGACGCGGCCCGACGAACCCGGTGCGAAGGGTCAGCGCGACGGCCTGTTCGACTTCCGCCTCGGCCCTGACGTCAGCGCGCTGGTCGGCAACGGCCTCGGCGGCGGCTCGCTGATCAACGCCGGCGTCGCCGAGCGGCCGCACGACGACGTCTTCGAGGACGATGCCTGGCCGTCTGCGCTGCGCGCGGACCGCGCAGGGCTCGAGCGCGGCTATCAACAGGCCGAGCGCATGCTCGGCGCGCGGCCGGCGCAGACGGAAGGCATCGCGAAGTACGAGGCGCTGCGCGGCTTCGCGTCGACGCTCGGGCTCGACGCGCGACCGGCCCGCGTCGCCGCCACGGCCAGTGATCGCCACAGCTGGCTCGGCGTCGAGCAGCGCGGCTGCATCGCCTGCGGCGGCTGCGTCACCGGATGCAATTTCTGGGCGAAGAACACGCTGCCGATGAATTACCTCGCCTACGCGCAGCGCGCGGGCGCGCAGCTGTTCAACGGCGCAACCGTCACGCGGGTCCTGCGCAGCGGCAAGAACTGGCGCGTGGTGTTCCGACCCACGGTGCCGCCGCACCCGCGCAGCGGCAATGACGAGCGCTCGCTCACCGCGCGCCATGTCGTGCTCGCCGCCGGAACCTATGGCTCGACCGAGATCCTGCTGCGCTCGCGCGCGGCGGGGCTGCGCCTTTCGCAGAAGCTGGGCGCGCGCTTCTCGACCAACGGCGACATGATCAACGTGCACTACGGTTACCCGGAATTGGTCAATGCCGCGCCGCGCGAAGACACGCCCTTCCGCGAGCGCAAGGTCGGACCGACGATCACCGGCATGTTCGAATCGGGACGCACGCGCGCCGAGCGCATCGTCGTGCAGGAACTCGCCATCCCCGGCCCGCTGCGCCGCGTGTTCGAGGAGATCGTCACCACCGGCGCCCTGCCCGTGAAGCTGAGCCGCACCGACTGGAGCGCGCATGCGCCGGACGACGCCGACCCCGCCGCGGTGGATGCGGATGCGATCGACCGCGCCCTGGTGCTCGCCACCTTTGGCGACGACGGCGCCGAAGGGCGCCTCGAACTCGCCGACGACTGGCAGGCGTCGCCCGACGGCGCAATCCGTGTCGCCTGGGAAAACGCCGGCGATGCCGCGCTGTTCGAGCGTCAGGACGCCCTGCTGCGCCGCTCCGAACGGCTCGGCGGTCTGTACCTGCGCAACCCGCTGTGGAAGCCCCTGCCCGATGACCTCGCGGGCATGCTCTCCGGCCCGCAGCCGAGCGGCAGCCTGTTCACCGTTCACCCGCTCGGCGGCTGCCCCATGGGCGAAGACGCTGCCGCGGGCGTCGTCGACGATCTCGGGCGGGTCTACGATCCCGAGGTCCCCGCCGATCGCAGCCGGGTGCACGACGGCCTGCTGGTGCTCGACGGCTCGATCGTTCCGGTCGCGCTCGGCATCAACCCTTTGCTCACCATCACCGCGCTCGCCGAGCGCGCGGTGCGCGGCTACGCGGCGCTGTCCGGCTGGACGAAAAGGCAGTCGCCCTGGGAGCAGCCGCTGCCGCCGCGGCCGGCGTTCACCCGCAACCCGCTGCCGGATGCATCGCACACCGTGATCCGTTTCGCCGAGCGCATGCGCGGTGCGCTGGCACTTGCGCCCGGCGCGGAAAAGCACGAAGTGCATCTCGACGTCCGTTTCGAGGACATCGCCGACATCGCCCAGTTCCTGCGCCGCGGCCCGCATGCGGTGCCGATCAAGGCCGCGACGCTGCGCGTCTTCCCGCCCCGCAAGAAGGGGAATGCGCCGCGCGACGCGCTGGCTGCCGTCAAGGTTTCCGGCACGGTGTACTGGATGGAACGTGGGCGCAGCGGCACGCTCAAGCGCAGCCTGCGCGCGCTCATCGCTTGGTGGCGCATGCGCGGACTGGCGGACATCTTCGAGGATCTGCGCCGCGGCGACCGAGGCGTCAGGCTCCGCCAAATCCGACGCATCTTCTCGATCCTGAGTATCGGCTCGAACGTCGGCGAAGTGCGCCACCTGCGCTATGTGCTCTCACTCGACGGCGACCTCGCCATCGACGGCCGAACCGTCCTGCGGCGGCGAAGCAAGATCCTCGGGCTGAAAACCTTCCGCTACTGCTTCGACGGCAACCCTTGGCGCCAGCTCTCCGAGCTCGCCGTCAGGATCCGGCCGGCGCGCGCGCGCAGCTTCGCGCGCGCCTTCGACGCCGGGATGCTCGAAGTGGACCTGCGCCACATGCTGCGCCGCTTCGCCGCCCAGTTTCAGATCCTGCGCCAGAGCGATCTGCCGAGCGCGCTCATGGACATCGCCTCGATCGCGCTGTTCATGCTGCGCATCGTCTTGAAGGTGCACTTCTGGAGCTTCCGCGCGCCGGAATACGAGCGCTTCGATCCCGACCGCGCGCGACGCCGCCTGCCGCAGCCGCTCGCCAAGCTCCGCTTCGAGCGTCGGGCAGTCGTCGTGCCGCCCGATCCGGAACAGGTCGCAAATGGCGTCGTGCGCGAGCCCATCGTGCTGCCACTCAGCCGCTACCGAGACAACGAGCCTCTCGGCAAGGAACGCCAACCGGTTTTGTTGTTCCACGGCTTCGGCGCCAGCGGCGCGCAGTACGCGCATCCGAAGATGGAGCGCAACCTGGTGCGCCACCTGGCCGAGGCCGGCTTCGACGTCTGGGTCGCCGAGCTGCGCACCAGCATCGCGCTGCCTTCCTCGTGGAACCAATGGACCCTGGACGAGATCGCCAAGGAAGACATTCCCGCCATCGTCGCGCAGGTGCTGCAGGCGACCGGCAAGCCGCAGCTCGACGTCGTCGCCCACTGCATCGGCTCGGCCATGTTCTGCACCGCCGCGCTCGCCGGCACGCTGACCGGCAAAATCCGGCGCGCCGCGCTGCTGCAGGTCGGGCCGCTCATCGAGCTGTCGACGGGAAATCGCTTCCGCGGTCACGTCGCGGCCGCCATGCGTCGCTACATGCTCGCGGATCACGTCGAGAGCTCGGTCGACGACCGCGCCGACGCCATGAACGTGCTGCTCGACCGCGTGCTCTCGACCTATCCCTATCCGGATTCCGAGGTTCCGCACCATCGCCTGTCGCCGCCCTGGAAAGCCCACACCCATCTCGCCAACTGCAACCGGGCGGCGGGCATCTTCGGCCGCCTGATCCAGCATGACAACGTCGCCCCGGAGATGCTCGATGCGCTCGGCGATCTGCTCGGCCAGACCAATCTGAAGACCTTCGAGCAGACCGTGCAGTACGCGTTCTACGAGCGGCTGACCGACTACGACGCGGTCAATGCCTACGTCACCGACGAGAAGGTGCGGCAGCACTTCAACTTTCCCGTGCTGTTTCTGCACGGCGAGAAGAACGACGTGTTTCATCCGCGCACGACCGAGCGATCGAAAAAGCTCCTGAAGCGGATTTTCGGGCCACAGCACCCGGCCAAACGCATTTGTTTGCGAGGCTATGGCCACCTCGACCCGCTCATCAGCCGCGACAGCGAGAAAAAAGTCTTCTCGCACATCTCCAGTTTCCTGCGTCGCGATGGATTGAAGGCATCGAATTCGCCCGGGCCGCTGCCAGCGGGCCTTTTACGCGCGCCGCTCGTGGGGCCCGTGCTCGGATGGTCACGCTGGGAGAATGGCACGCGGCTGGCAAGGATCTGGTGCAGGACCGACGACCGGCAGTCGTACCCCGCGTTTCTCATCACAATCGTCCTGCGATCCGACGGAACACCAGTCGACGGCCACGCGTATCTTGTTCCGCTCAAGCATCTGCGTGACTACACAGATCTCGACCTCGAATACGACGAGACGATCGTGAGCGCGCTGCGCAAGGCGGATCTCCCAACGCTTGACGAGCGTTACCGTGACCTCAGTGACGCTGCCACGGCGACCGGTAAGCTGGACCTACATGCGATTGCGGACGTAAAGCTGCCGGGCGACGACGAGGATTACGAAATTCTCGTGCTCGGCGCGCATGCCACAGCCGAAACGGATCTCGGCGATGGCGTGCTGCTCACTTTTGAAGAAGATCTGCTGGCCCATTTGAAGCATTGGGCATATGGCGTGGTCAACGGACCGGCGGAATACCGCCCGGTCGTCAAACCGTTGCCGCTTCCCCCCGCTTATGCCAGGCGGATTGCGGAGGCGCACAACGCGCCGGCGGCACAGGAGCGATGCAAGGCACGCCTTCGCGCACGCTTCCCGGATGACGCGGGGTACGAGGAGCGACCGCACTCCGTGCAAATCAGCAAGGGGCTGCTCAAAAAGCTGGAACCGCAGGACGCCATCGACTTCGCCCTCGCCAGTTGCCGCTATCCCAGCATGATGATCGACCGCACCCAGGGCGACGCGATGTTCGGACGGCTGCGCCATTTGCTCGACGCGCCGAACGACGCGCCACCGTCGCTGCTGCTGCTTGTCGGCGACCAGATCTACGCCGACGCCACCGCAGGACTGTTCGATCCGAAAAGCCGCCGCGAGCGCTTCTACGACGCCTACCACGAGGCCTGGACCGCGCCGCACGCGCGCGAGGTGCTGCGCCGTCTGCCGACCTACATGACCATGGACGACCACGAGGCGGGCGACGACTGGCACCCGGAGGAATTCGGACTGGTCGACGCCGATCCGACGAAGCGAGCCGCGAATCAGATGCACGTCTGGGCGTTGAAGGCCTATCGCGAGCACCAGCTGGCGCACTCGCCGTGGAAGACTTACGTGCCAGGCGAGGACGAGACGAGCGTCCAGCTCGACCGGACACCCCTGGGATTCTGGTACGCCTTCAGTGCGTCGGGCTTCCCCTTCTTCGTTTGCGACACACGCAGCCAGCGTGAGGGCCGTGCGCGCATTATGTCGGCAGCGCTGCACGCGAAACTCGAACAGTGGCTCGCCCTGCAGCAGCGCGACGGCGGCGACCGTCCCAAGTTCGTCGTCTCGCCCAGCGTCGTCGTGCCGTTCCTCAGGGACGCTTCGGACAGGCCTGTCTACAGCCAGCGCGCGGACGGCTGGGAAGGATTTCCCGCATCGTTGCGTCGGCTGTTCTCCTTCATCGCCGAAGAGGGCATCGAGAACGTCGTCTTTCTCTGCGGCGACCCGCACTGCTCGATGACCAGCCGGCTGGAGATAGACGGTGCGAACGGACCGCTGCGGGCGCTGTGCGTCATCGGCTCACCGATGTACGCCCCCTTCCCCTTCGCCAATTCGCATCCGTATGACTTCCAATTGACCGGCGGCGCAACCCTCGAGGGCGGACGCAGACTGCGCTACGAGCGCCTGCGCAGCGTCGACGGCAACAGCTTCACCACGGTCGGCGCGCGTCGCGACGGCGCAGGCTGGTCGATCGGCGTGCGCGTGCACGGCCTGGACGGCCTGCTCGACGAAGCGGAATACAAGCTTCCCTGAATCGAGCCACGGGCGCGGCGCACTCTAGCCGGCGTCGTAGAGCTTCCGGATCGCCGCGGTATCGAGCTCGGTGTCGCCGCGGTGCGCGAGCGTGCGGAACTGCTGCAGCGCCAGGCCCATCAGCGGCACCGGCGCCTTCATGCCGCCGGCCCACTCGTTCACCATCTCGAGGTCTTTCAACAATTGCCGCACGTAACCGCGCGGCGCGTAGTCGCGCTCGACCATGCGCGGCCAGTAGGCGTGCAGCATCGGCCCGTCGGCGTAGCCGCCCGACAGACATTCCGGAATGCGCGCCGCGTCGATGCCCGCCGTTTCCGCGAGCGCCTCGGCTTCCGCCAGCGTCGCCTGGCCGACGCCGACGATCAGCTGGTTGATCATCTTCGCCGCGAGCCCGGCGCCGGTCGGCCCCATGCGCGTGCAGCGTCCGCTGACGTCCTGCATGAGATCGGCGATGCGTGCGAGGTCCTCGGCTTCGCCGCCCGCCATCACGGTGAGCTTGCCCTCGGCCGACGCGGGCGGGCCGCCGGACACGGGTGCGTCGACCCAGTGGCAGCCGGTCGCCTCCATGAGCCGCTCCGAAAACTTGCGGCAGGTATCCACTTTGATGGTGGAAAAATCGACCACGAGCTGCGGCGCCTTGACTGCCTCGACGACCCCGTCCTTGCCGAACATCGCCTGCTCCACGGCATCGATGGTCGGCAGGTTGAGCAGCACGACGTCGGCGCCGCGCGCGGCATCGGCCGCCGATGACGCGATTTGCGCACCTGCGGCGCGCGCTTCCTCGCAGCGCTGCGCGGCGATGTCGTAGGCGCGCACGCGCCAGCCCAGCCCGCACAGCCGTTTCACCATCGGGCCGCCCATCAGGCCGACGCCCACGTAGCCCAGCTTCAGATTCCGCGCCATCTCGTCCTCTCCACGCCGGCGTTGATTCCGGTCAGAAACGCGCGAGCATAGCGCAGTCCGCGCGGGGCTTTGGGCGTATGCTGCGCGTGTCACGATGCCCAGCGCACCCTTCACGCAAGCGCCGCCGCAGCTCGGCAATCAGTACACCGACGACCGCGTGCTGCGCAGCTACCTCGCGCGCAGGCTGTCGGCGGACGAACTGGCCACCGCGCGACCGGCGCTCGAGCGGCTCGGCGCGCTCGCCGGCGGCGAGCTGACCGAGCAGCAGCGCACTGAGCGGCTGCTCGAGCCGCGGCTCGAGCAGTGGGACGCCTGGGGCAAGCGCATCGACCGTCTCGAGGTGACACCGCTGTGGCGCCGCGCCGAGGAGATCGCCGCGCGCGAAGGCCTGGTCGCCCTGCCCTACGAAGCGCCGCTCGGCCGGCATTCGCGCGTGCTGCAGTTCGCGCTCGTGCATCTGTTCACGCCCGCGACCGACGTGTACGCCTGCCCGCTGGCGATGACCGACGGGGCCGCACGGACGATCGCAGACTCCGGGAACGCGACGCTCGTCGAGCGCGCGCTGCCGCGCCTGACGAGCCGCGATCCGGCGAACTTCTGGACCAGCGGCCAGTGGATGACCGAAGCGATCGGAGGGTCCGATGTCGCGCGCAGCGAAACCGAGGCGCGCTTCCGGCCCGATGACGGCTGGCGGCTGTACGGTCGCAAGTGGTTCACTTCGGCGGTCACCTCGCAGATGGCGCTCACGCTGGCGCGCCCGGAGGGCAACGCCCCGGGCGGCAAGGGCCTGGCGATGTTCTACCTCGAGACGCGCGACGCCGAGGGCCGGCCCAACCACCTCAGCGTCGACCGGCTGAAGGACAAGCTCGGCACGCGCAAGCTGCCCACCGCCGAGCTGACGCTCGAGGGCACGCCCGCGATTCCGGTCGGCGAGCTCGTAAACGGCGTGCGCGCGATCAGCACCGTGCTCAACGTGACGCGGCTGTGGAACGCCATTGCCGCCGTGTCGTATATGCGCCGCGGACTCGCCCTGGCGCGCGCCTATGCGCGCGAAAGGATCGCCTTCGGCGCGCCGCTCGCGCAGAAGCCCTTGCATGTCGACACCCTCGCCGCGCTGCAGGCCGAGTACGAGGCGGGTTTTCATCTCGCCTTTGCCGTCGCCGAGCTGACCGGGCGCATCGAGTGCGATGCGGCGAGCGAAGCGCAGCACGCGCTGCACCGCATCCTCACGCCAATTGCCAAGCTGACCACCGGGCGCCAGTCGGTCGCCGTATTGTCGGAGGTGCTCGAAGCCTTCGGTGGCGCGGGCTACGTCGAGGACACCGGTCTGCCGATGCTGCTGCGCGACGCGCAGGTGTTCTCCATCTGGGAGGGCACCACCAACGTGCTCGCGCTCGACGCGCTGCGCGCCCTCGGCAGCGGCAGCCTCGCGCCGCTCGCGCGCGAGACCGGCTTCCTGCTCGAGGGGCTGCGCGAACCGGCGCTGGTCGCGCTCTCGGCACGCATCCAGGCGACGCTCGAAGCGGCGCAGGACTGGCTCGCGCAGCACGCGGGGCGCGACGAAATCCGGCTCGAAGCCGGCGCCCGGCGCTTCGCGCTCACGCTGGGACGCTCGTTCGCCGCCGCCCTCCTCGCGCGCCACGCGCAATGGTCGCTCGACGAGGAGCGCGACCGGCGCGCGCTCGCGGCGGCACTGCGCTTCGCGCAGAACGGGATCAACCTGATCGGCGATCCCGATCCCGAGCTGTCACAGCTCCTGATGGACGACGCGTAACGGGCCAAAGCGTTCGTTATCGCATATCGATCTCGTGTTTTTGATGCGTTTCGGTGGTTTTTCGAAACGCATCAAAAACACGAGACAA
>JBFFEY010000043.1:0-25204 GCA_041558415.1 Burkholderiales bacterium
GTGAAGTTATCCACAGGGGTCTGACCCCAACCTACCCCAGCGTCGGCATGTGGAAGCCGGGTGCCGGCGTGTCCTGGTGCGGCCAGCGCGTGGTGATGACCTTGCTACGGGTGTAGAACTTGACGCCCTCGACGCCGTGCACGTGCAGGTCGCCGAACAGCGAGCTCTTCCAGCCGCCGAAGGAGAAGAACGCCATCGGCACCGGAATCGGGACGTTGACGCCCACCATGCCGATCGTCACCTCGTTGGCGAAGCGGCGCGCGGCGCCGCCCGACTCGGTGAAGATCGCCGCACCGTTGGCGTACGGGTTGGCGTTGACCAGTGCGATGGCCTCCTCCAGCGTTTGCGCGCGCAGCACGACGAGCACCGGGCCGAAAATTTCGTTCTTGTAGACCGCCATCTGCGGCGTGACGTGATCGAACAGCGTGGTGCCGAGATAGAAGCCCTCTTCGAAGCCTTTCACCTTCAGGCCACGGCCGTCGACCACTGCCGTCGCGCCTTCCTTGACGCCCTGATCGATGTAGCTCTTCACCTTGTCGCGGTGCTCGCCGGTGACCAGCGCGCCCATGTCCATGCCGTCGCGGTCGCCCGGACCGACCTTCACCGCCTGCGCCTTCTGTGCGAGCAGTTTGACCAGCGCATCGCCCGCCTCGCCCACCGCGACGACCGCCGAGACCGCCATGCAGCGCTCGCCCGCCGAGCCGTAGGCGGCGCCGATCAGCGCGTCGGCGGTGAATTCCAGGTCCGCGTCGGGCAGCACCACGGCGTGATTCTTCGCGCCGCCGAGCGCCTGCACGCGCTTGCCGTGGCGCGCCGAGGTTTCGTAGATGTACTTTGCGATCGGTGTCGAGCCGACGAAGCTCACCGCGTCGACGCCGGGGTGGGTGAGGATGGCGTCGACCGCCGCCTTGTCACCATGCACGACGTTTAACACGCCGTCCGGCAGCCCGGCTTGCTTGAGCAGCTCGGCCATGCGGATCGACGCCGAGGGATCCTTCTCCGAAGGCTTGAGCACGAAGGTGTTGCCGCAGGCGAGCGCCACGGGAAACATCCACAGCGGCACCATCACCGGGAAGTTGAACGGCGTGATGCCGGCGCACACGCCGACCGGCTGGCGCACGGTATGGCTGTCGACCTGCGTGCCGACGTTCTCCGCGTGCTCGCCCTTCAGCAAGTGCGGGATGCCGCAGGCAAACTCGATCACCTCGATGCCGCGCTGAATCGAGCCGGCGGCATCGGGCACGGTCTTGCCGTGTTCCTCGCACACCAGGCGCGCAAGATCCTGCTGCTGGTCCTGCATCAGCTGCAGGAAGCGCTGCAGGATGCGGCTGCGCCGCAGCGGCGGCGTATCGCGCCAGGCGGGCAGCGCGCGCCGCGCCGCCTGCACCGCGGCGTCCACCGTCTTGGCGTCGGCGTAGGGCACGCGGCGGATGACCTGTCCTGTCGCCGGGTTGTAGACATCCCCCATGCGCGCGGCCTGTGTCACGGTCTGGCCGTCGATCCACAGCGGGATGACGTCGAGCTTGAGTTCCGCGGGCTTGTTCATGCGTATCTCCTCGTCCTGCAATGGCTCATCGAGCGAAGATCTTACGCGGTTCGTGACGGAATGCACATTCCGTACGGCCTCGCGCGATGGACACCATCTGCCGCTTGGCGTAGCGTGAATGCGACAGTGATCCTCCCCGCGGCGGGCCGGACGACATGCAATCGGCAGAGAAAGCGAGTGCGCGCAGAACGGGCGCAACCGAGGCGACGCGCCGTCGCCGGGCGACGCGCGGACGCGGTGCCACGCGCCGCACCCGCGCGGCGAGTGCCCTGCCCGAGCTGCGCGATCTCGCGGGCGTCTTCGACACGAGCCCCGAGCCGCTCGCGATCTGCCGCCTGGCCGACGGCGCGCATGTCGCGGTCAACCGCGCCTGGTGCGAAACCACCGGCCACGACCGCGAGCGGGCCCTCGGCCGCAGCGCGCTGGAGCTCGGCCTGTGGGCCGAGCCGAGCGAGCGCGAACGGCTCGTCGCTTGGCTCGATCGCTACGGCACGATATCGGGGTTCCAGACGCGCTTTTCGCGCGCCGACGGCGGCACGATCGACGTGTCGCTGTCGTGCAGGCGCACGACGCTCGACGGCGAGCCCTGTCTCACCTATGCCTGGCGCGACAACAGCCACGAGCGGCGCATCGCGCGTCGCGTGGCCGCATCCGAGGAACGCTTCTCGAAAGCGTTCTACGCGAGCCCCGACGCGATCGTCATCGGCCGCCTCGAAGACGGACGCATCGTCGAGGCGAACCTCGGCTTCGAGCGGCTGACCGGCTACAGCCCCGAAGAGGCCCTCGGCAAGAGCGGAGTCGAGCTCGGCATCTACCCGTCGGCGGAGCTGCACGCGCGCATGCTGCGCCGCCTGCGCGATGGCCGCCCGATCCGCGACTTCGAAGGCTTCGTGCGCACCCGCGGCGGGACGCAGCGCATCGTGCGCTACTCGGTCGAGCGCCTGATGCTGGGCGACGCCGATTACGGCATCGCGGTGATGCACGATGTCACCGAGGAGCGCGCCGCGGCGCAGGCGCTGAGCGCAAGCGAGCAACGCTATCGCGCGCTGTTTCATCAGGCACACGATCCGATCGCCGTGGTCTCGCCCGAAGGGCGCATCCTGGAGGCGAACCCGGCCTTCTGCACGGCACTCGGCGAGCCCTGCGAGGCACTCCTCGGGCGCTCGGTCCTCGCGCTGTTCGCCGACAGCGATCCGGCGCGCGAGGCGGGCCGGCTTTCCTACCTGCTCGAGCACGGCGTCTCGCGCGGCGAGCGCAGCCTGCGGCGCAGCGACGGCAGCACCCTCGAAGTCGAGGTGAGCGCCTGGCTGCTGCCCGACGGCAACATCCAGACCATTGCGCGCGACATCTCCGCGCGCAGGCGCAACGACGTGCTGATGCGCAAGGCGGCGCGCAGCATCTCCATGCACACCGGGACGACGTACTTCCGCAGCGTCGTGCAGTTCCTGTGCGAGGCGCTGGAGGCCGACATGGCGTTCATCGGCGAGCTGCTGCCGGGCGGAGAGCAGGTGCGCACGCTGACGGTCTGGCGTGACGGCGTGCTGGCGGACAATTTCGAGTACGCACTGCCCGGCTCGCCGTGCAAGACCGCCTTCGACCGCAAGGGCGTGGTGGTGTACCGGCGCGACACCGCGCAGCTGTTCCCGCGCGACGAGGGCCTGGAAAAGCTCGGTGTGCAAGGCTACGCCGGCACCTCGATTTACCGCGCGAACGGCGACCCGCTCGGCATCCTGGTCGTGCTGACGCGCGTGCCGATCGCACACCCGCGCCCGTTCGAGCGGCTGCTCGAGGTCTGTGCGGCGCGCAGCGCGACGGAAATCGAGCGCGCGCGCGAGGACGCCACCTTGCGTGCTCGCCTCACAACGCTGGAAGCTCAGCTCGCCAGAGTGCGGCGCAACGGCGGCGGCCGCAGCTAGCCATCGCAGACGGCGCGACGCGCGCCGCAGCCGGAAGTCGCCGCAGCCGATACACTGCGACGGCATGTCCGAGCCTCTCGTTCCCGCGACGCTCGCCTTCACCGCCGAAGGCACGCCCTGGTCGGCGGCCTACGGCGACGTCTACCACAGCAGCGGCGGCGGACCGGAACAGGCACGCCACGTCTTCCTCGCCGGCACCGGTGTTCCCGAGCGCTGGCGGGAACGCGAACGCTGGGTGGTGCTGGAAACCGGTTTCGGCCTCGGCCTGAACTTCCTCGCCACCTGGCAGGCCTGGCGCGCCGACCCCGCGCGCTGCGCGCGCCTGCACTACGTCTCGATCGAAAAGCACCCCTTCACGCGCGCGGATCTGGAACAGGTTCACGCCCGCCATCCGGAGTTCGCCCCGCTCGCGACGGCGCTGCACGCGCAATGGCCGCTGCTGGTGCCCGGCCTGCATCGCCTCAGCTTCGACGACGAGCGCGTCGTGCTGACGCTCGCCTTTGCCGACGCCGCGCAGACCCTGCCACAGCTGCGCCTGCAAGCCGACGCCATCTACCTGGACGGCTTCGCGCCGGCCAAGAACGCGACGCTGTGGACGCCGGGCGTGATGAAGGCGATCGCGCGCCTCGCCGCCCCGAACGCACGCGCCGCAACCTGGAGCGCGGCGCGCGCGGTGCGCGACGCCCTCGCCGCGGCCGGCTTCACGGTCGACGCGCGTCCCGGCTTCGGCAGCAAGCGCGACATGACAGTGGCGTTGCGTGCAGGCCCCAGCGCCTCGGACCGCCCGCCGCGGCCGCCGGCGCGGCGGGCGCTAGTGGTGGGCGCCGGCGTCGCAGGCGCCGCGGTCGCCGAGCGACTGGCGCGGCGCGGCTGGCGCATCGCGCTCCTGGAGCGCGGCGGCGAGGCTGCCGGTGCCGCCTCCGGCAACCACGCGGGTAGCTTTCACCCGGTGGTCACCGCCGACGACAGTCTGCTGGCGCGATTGACGCGTGCCGCGACGCTGTACGCGCTGCGGCACTGGGACGCACTGGAAGCCGCCGGTCATGCGCTGCGCCGCGATGCCTGCGGCGTGCTGCAGCTGGCGCGCGATGCGCGTGAGGCCGAAGCGCAGCGCCGGGCACTCGAGCGCCTGCACTTTCCGCCGCAGTACGTGCGCGCGGTGACGGCGCAAGAGGCCTCGGCGCATGCCGGCATCCCGCTCGCCGCCGGCGGGCTGTGGTTCGCGCACAGCGGCTGGCTGCAGCCACGCACGCTGGTCGCGGCGCTGCTGGCGCGCTGCGGCGCGGCGCTCGAACTTCGCCTCGGCGTCGAGGTCGCCAGCCTCGAGTACGACGGCGCCGAGTGGCTGCTGCGCGATCCGCAAGGCACCGTGATCGACGCCGCGCCGGTCGTGGTACTCGCCAACGGCAGCGAAGCCACCGCGCTCGCGCGGGTGCCGCAACTCGAGCTGCGCCGCGTGCGCGGCCAGCTGAGCTACCTGCCCGCCACGCGCATCGATGCGCCGCAGGTCGTCGTGCTGCGCGGCGGCGCGCTGCTGCCACCGGTGGACGGCGTGTGCGTGGTCGGCGCGAGCTACGACATCGACGATGACGATCCGAAGCCGCGTATCGACGCGCACGCCGGCAACCTCGAGCGACTCGAGCGCATCGCGCCCGGCGCGGCGGCCGGCATCGATCCCGCCACGCTGGCGGGACGCGTCGGCTTTCGCGCCGTGACCGCCGATCGCCTGCCGGCCATCGGCGCCCTGCCGCGGCCGCACTCGGCCCCGGCGGGGCGGCCTGCGCTGCGGCTCACCATGCTCGCGCGCCAACCCGGGCTGTTCGGTGCCTTCGGCTACGGCTCGCGCGGCCTGCTGTGGGCGTCGCTCGGCGCAGAACTGCTCGCCAGCCAGATCGATGGCGAGCCGCCGCCGCTCGAGAGCGCGCTCATCGACGCGCTCGATCCCGGACGCTTCCTGGTGCGCGCGGTGCGGCGCCGGCGCCCGTCCGAGTGAGCGCGCCAGGCAGCGACACGACGCGATTGACGGAGATCAAAAGCGGCGCGGGAACGCCATGATGTGCTAGTGGCAGGAACCGCGGACTGCCCATGACCTCCCCTTCTCTGTCGCGCGAACTCGCAGCGGACGCGCTACGCCGCGCCTGCGACCCCGGTCAGTTCACCTTCGAGACCACCGCCGAGTTCACCGAGCCGGCCGAGGTGCTCGGCCAGGCGCGCGCAGTCGATGCGATCCGCTTCGGCATCGGCATCGCGCGCGAGGGCTACAACCTCTACGCCATGGGGCCCGAGGGCATCGGCCGCCGCACCATCGTGCGCGCCTTCCTCGAACGCGAGGCGCCGCGCCGCGAAGTGCCGTCGGACTGGTGCTACGTTTTCAACTTCGAAACCGCGCACCGGCCCTGCGCGATCGCCCTGCCGCCGGGCCGTGCGGCGAAGTTCCAGGCCGACATGGCGCACCTGGTCGAGGACCTGCGCACCGCCATCCCGGCGGTGTTCGAAAGCGACGAGTACCGCAACCGCCGTCAGGAGATCGAGTCGCAGCTGGGCGAGCAGCAGGAATCCGCGATCGGCACCGTCGGCGAGCATGCCAAGGCGCAGGGCATCGCGCTGTTGCGCACGCCGGGCGGCTTCGGCTTCGCGCCGATCAAGGGCGACGGCGTGATGGGGCCGAAGGAATTCGCCAAGCTGCCCGAGGAGGAGCAGCGGCGCCTGGAAAGCGCGATCGCCGAGCTGCAAAAAGAGCTGGAGCGGGCGATCCACGAGATGCCGAAATGGCGCCGCGAAGCGCAGCGCCGCCTGCGCGAGCTCAATCGCGAGGTCGTCCGTAACGTCGTCGCCAGCCTGATCGAAGAGCTCAAGACGGCCTACGCCGACATCGAGGCGGTGGTGAACTACCTCGGCGCGGTGCAGAACGACGTGCTCGATCACGCCGAAGCCTTCCAGCAGGCCAAGGACGGCGAGACGCCGACCCTGTTCGGCATTCCGCTGCAGCAGCCCGATTCGGGCGAGTCGACGCTGCGCCGCTACCAGGTCAATGTGCTCATCGCGCACGAGCCGGCCGCCGATGGCGGCGGCGCGCCGATCGTCCACGAGGACAATCCGACGCATGGCAATCTCGTCGGCCGCATCGAGCACATCGCGCAAATGGGCACGCTGGTGACCGACTTCACCCTCATCAAGGCGGGCGCGCTGCACCGCGCCAACGGCGGCTACCTGATCCTCGATGCGCTGAAGCTGCTCACGCAGCCGTTCGCCTGGGAGGCGCTCAAGCGCGCGCTGCGTTCGCGCGAAATCCGCACCGAGTCGCTGGGACAGGCGCTCAGCCTGATCAGCACCGTGTCGCTCGAGCCGGAACCGATCCCGCTCGATCTGAAGATCGTGCTGTTCGGCGACCGGCGCCTCTACTACCTGCTGCACGAGTACGACCCGGAGTTCGACGAGCTGTTCAAGGTCGCCGTGGATTTCGAGGACGATGTCGCGCGCGGCGCGCAGATCGACGCCCACTACGCGCGCGTCATCGCCGACATCGCGCGCCGCGAGCAGCTGCGTCCACTCGACCGCGGCGCAGTGGCGCGTGCCATCGAGCACGGCGCGCGCGTTGCGAGCGATGCGGAGCGGCTGTCGCTCAACATGCGCAGCCTCGCCGACCTGCTACGCGAATCCGACTACTGGGCGAGCGTCGCAGGCCGCTCGCTGATCCAGACCGAGGACGTGCAGCATGCCATCGACACCGGCGAGCACCGCAGGGACCGCGTGCGCGAACGTCTGCGCGAGGAGGTGCTGCGCGGCACGCTGCTGATCGACAGCAGCGGCGCGCGCGTCGGCCAGGTCAACGGCCTCGCCGTCGCGGAGCTCGGCGGCTTCGCCTTCGGCATGCCGCGGCGCATCACGGCGCGCGCACGCTTCGGCGCCGGCCGGGTACTCGACATCGAGCGCGAATCGGAGCTCGGCGGACCGATCCATTCCAAGGGAGTGCTCATCCTCTCCGGCTTCCTCGCCGGGCGCTACGTGCCGAACGAGCCGCTGTCGCTCGCTGCGAGCCTGGTATTCGAGCAGAGCTACGGCGGCATCGAAGGCGACAGTGCCTCGTCGGCCGAGCTCTACGCGTTGCTCTCGGCGCTCGCCGATGTGCCGATCCGGCAGGGTTTCGCCGTGACCGGATCGGTCAACCAGCAGGGCGACGTGCAGGCGATCGGCGGCGTGAACGAGAAAATCGAGGGCTTCTTCGACCTGTGCCAGGCGCGCGGCCTCACCGGCGAGCAGGGAGTGCTGATGCCGGCATCGAACGTGCAGCACCTCATGCTGCGCGCCGACGTCATCGAGGCCGTTGCCGCGGGCCGCTTCCACGTCTATCCGGTGGCGACGATCGACCAGGGCATCGAGTGCCTCACCGGTGTGCCGGCCGGCGAGCGCGGCCCGGGCGGGGCGTACCCGCCGGGCAGCATCAACGCTCGCGTGGAGCGGCGACTGGCCGAGTTCGCCGATCGCAGCAAGGCGGCAGGCGCCGAGCGGCAGGGCCGCAAGTCATGGCGCGGAACGACGCAGACAAAACGCTGAAGCCGCGACGCGTCATCGTCGGGCTCGAGGCACTGCCGCGCAGCCGCGCCGCGCTGCACGCCGCTGCGGAAATCGCGGCACGCACGCACACCGAACTGCTGGCGCTGTTCGTCGAGGACGTCAACCTGCTCGAGTGGGCGGGACTGCCCTTCGCACGCGAGGTCGGATACACCTCGGCGGTGTCCCGCACGCTAGACGCCGTGGCCATGGAGCGGCGGCTGCGCGCGCTGGCGCAGGAGGCCGAGCGCTCGCTGGCCGCGCTGGCGCGCGGCACGCCGCTGCGCTGGACCTACCAGGTCGCCCGCGGCGCGCTGATGACCGAGCTGCTCGCCGCGGCTGCCGAGACCGATCTGATCGTCGCCGCCGCCCTCGCCGACTGGACGCCGCGCCGGCTCGCCTCACGCGCGCCCAGCGCCGTGCTGCTGGTACAGGAGCTGATTCGCCCCGGCACGCCGGTGGTCGCCGCCTGCTCGAGCGCGCTGCCGCCCGCCGATGCCGCGCGCATGCTCGGCGACATGGCGAGCGTGCTGGGTCACGATCACGAAGCGACCGTGGCGCTGCTCTGCGACACGCCGGAAGACGCCGCACGCTGGGCGGGCGAGGTGCAGAAACGCGCACCCGGCCTCCGGCTCAAGGTGCTGCCGGCGCAGGACGAGACCGAGCTGCAGCGGCGGCTCGCCGCGCTGCGCCGGCCTGTGGTGGTGCTGCCGGAACCGCGCGCGACCGGCGCGTCGCCTCAGGCCGCGAGATCCTCGCGCCCGCGCAGCCGAAAATCGCCGTAGACCGCGGCGAACCTGCGCCCCGCGTAAAGCGATCGGAAGGTGCGCCCCTCGGGCGCCGGCATGTCGCGCCCGCGCGTCCAGCCACCCGCAAGCGGCAGCCACGAGATGCGGCCGCGCCGCCCGGCCATAAGCCGCAGCACGCGCGCAGCGATCGCCGTCGCGAGCGCATAGAGCCGCGGACGTCGCGCGCAGTAGGTCCACAGCGCGAATCCCAGGCGCTCGCGCCAGGGTCGCAGGCGTTGCGCCACCTGCTGTTCGCGTAGCGTGCGCAACAGGTCGGGCAGCGGGATCTTCACCGGACAGGCGACGTGGCAGGCGCCGCACAATGTCGCGGCCTGCGGCAGGTCGAGCGCGTTCTCGATGCCGTTGTACACCGGCGTCAGCACCGAGCCCATCGGCCCCGGATAGACCCAGCCGTAGGCGTGACCGCCGACCGTGTGATACACCGGGCAGTGATTCATGCAGGCGCCGCAGCGGATGCAGCGCAGCATCTCCTTCAGATCGCCGCCGACCAGCCGCGTGCGCCCGCTGTCGACCAGGATCACGATCATGTGCTCCGGGCCGTCGGCATCCCCCGCGCGGCGCGGACCGGTCACGATGGTGAAGTAGTTCTCGATGTCCTGGCCCGTCGCCGAGCGCGGCAGCACGCGGTTCAGCGTCGACAGATCCTCGAGCGTCGGAACGACCTTCTCGATGCCGGTGATCGCGACGTGCACGCGCGGCAACGTGGTCACCATGCGGCCGTTGCCTTCGTTGGTGACCAGCGCCACCGAGCCGGTCTCGGCGACAAGGAAGTTGCCGCCCGAGATGCCGAGATCGGCGGACAGGAAGTGCTCGCGCAGCATGAGCCGCGCCTCGCGGGTCATCTTTTCGATGTCCGTGCTGCGCGGCCGTCGGTGCTGCTCGGCAAACAGGTCGGCGACCTGGTCGACATCCTTGTGGATCGCGGGTGCGATGATGTGCGAGGGCGCTTCCTTGGCGAGCTGGATGATGTATTCGCCGAGGTCGGTCTCGACCGCCTGCACGCCGTTCGCCTCCAGCGCCGCGTTCAGGCCCGCCTCTTCGGAGACCATCGACTTCGACTTGATCGCCTTCTTCAGCCCGTGGCGCGCGCAGATTTCGAGCACCTGCGCGCACACCTCGTCCGCCGTCTCGGCCCAGCGTACCTCGGTGCCGCGCCGCGTCGCCTCGGCTTCGAAGCGCAGCAGCCAGCTGTCGAGATGCTCGAGGCCGCGGTCGCGAATCGCCGCGCTCGCGGTGCGCAGCTCCTCGAAGGCCTCGACGCCGTAGGCCGCGCGCGCCGCCGCTCGCTTCTCGGCGAAACCGCTGCCGAAGCGTTTTAGCGTGCCCTGCAGGCGCAGGTCTGCAAGCGCCTGTCCGGCGCGCGCCTTGAAGTGCATCGACTGGCTTTTCATTCTTCCGTCCTGCCGGAAAGCAGCTCGGCGATGTGTAGCACGCGGGTCCGCTCGTCGCCCCGCCGCCGCAGCCGGCCCTCGATATTCAGCATGCAGCCGAGGTCGCCGAGCACGACGGCCTGCGCACCGCTCGCTGCGATGCGTTCGCACTTGGCGTCGGCCATCGCCGCGGAGATGTCGCCGAACTTGATCGAAAACGTGCCGCCGAAACCGCAGCAGGTTTCGCAGTCCTGCATTTCGCGCAGCTCGACGCCCGGCAGCTTCGCCAGCAGCGCACGCGGTTGCGTCTTGACGCCCAGTTCGCGCAACCCCGAGCAGCTGTCGTGGTAGGTCACCACGCCCTCGAAGTCACCCGGCACCGACGCGAGGCCGGCCACGTTCACCAGGAAGTCGGTGAGCTCCCAGGTCCTCGCCGCGAGCGCTTCGACGCGCGACAGCCATGCGCCTTCGCCCGTGAACAGCTCGCGGTAGTGGGTCTTCACCATCCCCGCACAGGAGCCCGAGGGCGCAACGACGTAGTCGAACGGCTCGAACTCGGCGATCAGCTTCTCGGCCAGCGCCCGCGCCGAGGCGCGATCGCCCGAATTCCAGCCGGGCTGGCCGCAGCAGGTCTGCGTCGCGGGCACCTGCACCTCGCAGCCGGCCGACTCGAGCAGCGTCAGCGCGGCGAAGCCGATGCGCGGTCGCATCACATCGACGAGACAGGTCACCAGAAGTCCGACGCGCATCGCGGCGTAGAGGATAGCATGCAGTCGCAGAGCATTTCGCATCGTGGAACGCCCGCGCCTGTGACGCTACAATGGCGCCCGCCATGACCACGAAAAAGGACCAGAAGAGCCCCATCCAGGTCATCGAACGCATGATGACGCTGCTCGATGTGCTCGCCGAGCACCCCGAGCCGCTCGGCCTGAAGCAGATCTCGCAATACGCGGGCCTGCACCCGTCGACCGTGCATCGCATCCTGTCGGCGATGGCAGCCGACCGCATCGTCGACCGCATCGAGCCCGGGTCCTACCGGCTGGGCATGCGCCTGCTCGAGCTGGGCAACCTCGTCAAGTCGCGCATCAGCGTGCGCGAGCTCGCGCTGCCGATCATGCGTGAGCTGCATGCGCAGACCGGCGAGACGGTCAACCTATCGGTACGTCACGACGACGAGATCGTCTACGTCGAGCGCACCTCCAGCGGGCGCTCGGCGATGCGCGTGGTGCACGTCATCGGCGCGCGGGCACCGCTGCACGTCACCGCCGCGGGCAAGTTGTTCCTGCTCGAGGACGGCTTCGCCCGGCTGCGCGACTACGCCAAGCGCACGGGGCTGCGCGCCTACACCAAGAACACCCAGACCGGCGTCGTGCAGCTCGAGCGCGAGCTCGAGCGCATTCAGCAGCAGGGCTGGGCGACCGACAACGAAGAAGCCGAGCTCGGCGTGCGCTGCGTCGCGGCGGGCGTGCGCGACGACAGCCGGCAGCTGGTCGCGGCACTGTCGATTTCGACCCCCGCCGACCGCATGAAGAACGCCTGGGGCGCACTGGTCAAGGAAAGCGCGGAGCGCATCGCGCACGCCATCGGCTACCGTCCGGCTGCGCGCCTGGGTGCCGCCTGATGCGACGCGCGCCGTCAGGCGCCGCGCAAGCCGTGCAGCGCGAAGCGGCCCCGGCGATCGAGCCAGACCTTGCGCGGCAGGAAGCCGGCCTCGCGGGCGAAGGCCTGGAACTCCTGCACCGAATACTTGTGCGAGTTCTCGGTATGGATGGTTTCGCCGGCGTCGAAATCGAAGCGGTAGCGCCCGATCGCAACGCGCTGGCGCACCAGCGAGACGAGGTGCATCTCCACCCGCCCGCGCGAGGCGTTGTAGAAAGCGTAGTGGCGGAAGCGGCGCAGGTCGAAGTTCGCGCCCAGCTCGCCGTTCATGCGTGAGAGCAGGTTGCGATTGAAGGCCGCAGTGACGCCGCGCGCGTCGTTGTACGCCGCGTGCAGCACGTTCGCGTCCTTCTTGCAGTCCACGCCGACCAGCATGGCGCCGCCGCGGCCGACCAGGCCGCGCGTCATGTGCAGGAAACCCTCGGCTTCCTGCGGCAGCAGGTTGCCGATGGTCGAGCCCGGGAAATAGGCGACGCGCCGGCCGAGCGCGCGCGGCAGGTCGACCGGCCGCGAGAAGTCCCCCACCACTGCGGTGATCTGGAGCCAGGGAAACTCGCGCGCGAGGCGCGCCGCGGCGAGGCGCAGCGCCGCCTGCGAGATGTCGATCGCGACGTAATGCGCGGGGCGCAAGCGCCGGATGAGCAACCGCGTCTTGATGCTGGCGCCGCTGCCGAACTCGATCAGCTCGCAGCCGCGGCCCGCAAAGCGGGCGATGTCGCCCAGATGGGTACGCGTCAGCGCCAGCTCGGTACGCGTCGGGTAGTACTCCGGCTGACGGCAGATTGCCTCGAACAGGGCGCTGCCGCGGGCGTCGTAGAAGTACTTCGGCGCGAGCGCCTTCTGCGGGCGCGACAGCCCGGCCAGAACGTCGTCCAGAAAGTGCGTTTCGGGAAGGTCTTCGAAGCGCCAGCGGACCGCATGCGCGGCCCGTGCCCTCAACTGCTCAGGTCGCGCGCGTCGCCGGTCTTGCTTTCCAGCCACTTGCGGATCCTGTTCGCGTCGCCGATCCGCGAATAACGGCCCCAGGAATCCAGCAGCACGACGATCAGCTTGCGGCTTGCCACCTGCGTGTACATCACCAGGCAGCGCCCAGCCTCGCTGATGTAGCCGGTCTTCGACAGCTTGATATCCCAGTCCGGATTGCGCACCAGCGTGTTGGTGTTGCGGAACGAGACCATGCGGCCATAGGCCTCGACCGACGCGCTTTCGCGCGTGGTGTACTCGCGGATCAGCGGGTACTGATGCGCCGCGCCCACCAGGCGCACGAGGTCGTGCGCGCTCGAGACGTTCTCCGAGGACAGGCCCGTGGCTTCGACGAAATGCGTGTCGCGCATGCCGAGCAGCTGCGCCTTCGCGTTCATCATGGCGACGAAGTTCTCCGTGCCGCCCGGATAGGTGCGCGCCAGCGCCGACGCGGCGCGGTTCTCCGAGGCCATCAGGGCGAGCAGCAGCAGCTCCTCGCGCGTGAGCACCGACCCGGTGCGCAGCTTCGAGCGCGAGCCCTTCACGGTATCGATGTCCTCGCGGCTGATGACGATGCGCTGCGAGAGATCGAGGTGGCGGTCGAGCACGACCATCGCCGTCATCAGCTTGGTGATCGAGGCGATCGGCGCGACGTTCTGGCTGTTCTTGTCGAGAATGACCTCGCCGGTGCGGGCGTCCTTGACCAGCGCGACCGCGGAGCGCAGGAACACGGATTGCGGATCGTTCTTGTCGCCGGCCTGCGCGAAGCCCACCGTCAGGAAGAACACGGCGGCGAGCGCGCACAGCGCGACGATCTTTTCGAGGTGGTGGAGTTGGCGTTGTTGTTGTTGCATTCCCTCTGTCCCCTGAGCGGCGAGACGAGTGTAAAGCAGGCTTTGCGCAAAATGCAAGCAAAAATAACGGGCTAGCGCCGCTTTCTCGAAACAACCTGATAAATATTGCACAACCCCTCCCCCACTTGTCGCGCGGCGCCGGCCGCGCATCCCCCTCTGTCAGGCCGCCTTGGCGCGCTCGATCACCGCCTCAGCCGCCTCCGCCTGCTGCTGCAGCGACCACATGCGCGCGTACTCGCCGCGCGCGGCGAGCAGCTCGGCATGCGTGCCGCGCTCAATGATACGTCCCTGGGCGAGCACCAGGATCTGGCTCGCGTCCATCACCGTCGAGAGCCGGTGCGCGATCACCAGCGTGGTGCGCCCTTCGGCGGCGCGCTCGAGCTCGGCCTGGATCGCCTTTTCCGATTTCGAATCGAGCGCCGAGGTGGCCTCGTCGAAAATCAGGATGCGCGGATTCTTGAGCAGCGCGCGCGCAATCGCGACGCGCTGCTTCTCGCCGCCCGAGAGCTTGAGGCCGCGTTCGCCCACCGTCGCGTCGTACTTCGCCGGCAGCGATTCGATGAAGGCGTGGATGTGCGCCGCGCGGGCCGCGTCCTCCACCTCGGCGTCGCTCGCCTCGGGGCGTCCGTAGCGGATGTTGTAGCGGATGGTGTCGTTGAACAGCACGGTGTCCTGCGGCACGATGCCGATCGCCGCGCGCAGGCTCGCCTGACGCAGGTCGCGCAGATCGACGCCGTTGACGCGCACGGCACCCCCGCTCACGTCGTAGAACCGGTAGAGCAGCCGCGCGAGCGTCGACTTGCCGGCGCCCGAGGGGCCGACCACCGCGACTCGCTCGCCGGGCGCGATCGCGAAGCTCACGCCATGCAGGATGCCGCGCGCGGGCTCGTAGGCGAATTCGACGTCGCGAAACTCGACGTGCGCCGCGCCCGTCGGCACGTCGATCGCCGCGGGCTTGTCCTCGACCTCGCGGTGCTCCGCGAGCAGGCCGAACATGCGGTCCATGTCGATCAGCGCCTGCTTGATCTCGCGGTACACCATGCCGAGAAAGTTCAGCGGGATGTAGAGCTGGATCAGCAGGCCATTGACCAGCACCAGGTCGCCCAGCGTCAGCGTGCCGACCACCACGCCGTCGGCCGCGAAGAACATCAGCGCGGTGAGCGCCAGCGCGATGATGAAGCTCTGACCGATGTTGAGCAGCCCGAGCGAGGCCTCGTTCTTCACCGCCGCGGCCTCGTAGTGCCGCAGGTTTTCGTCGTAGCGGCGCGCCTCGAACTCCTCGTTGCCGAAGTACTTCACCGTCTCGTAGTTCAGCAGGCTGTCGATCGCACGCGTGTTGGCACGCGAATCGAGCTCGTTCGCGCGGCGGCGGAAGTGCATGCGCCACTCGGTCACCATCACGGTGAAGCTGATGTAGATGGCGACCGCGCCGAAGGTGATCGCCGCGAAGCGCCAGTCGAACTTGCCGAGCAGCACCGCGGCCACCAGCGCGAACTCGAGCACCACCGGCAGGATCGAAAACAGCAGATACGAGAGCAGGGTCGAGATGCCCTTCGTGCCGCGCTCGATGTCGCGCGACATGCCGCCGGTCTGCCGCTCGAGGTGAAAGCGCAGGCTGAGCGCATGCAGGTGGCGGAACACGCCGAGCGCGACGCGCCGGATGGCGCGCTGCGTGACGCGCACGAACACCACGTCGCGCAGCTCGGCGAACATCACCGTGGAAAAACGCAGCAGGCCGTAGATCGCGAGCAGCGCCGCCGGCACGACCAGCACGGCGCGTTCGGCATCGAGCCCGTCGACCACCTCCTTGAGGACCAGCGGCACCGCGACATTGGCCAGCTTGGCGGCGACCAGAAACGCCAGCGCCGCGGCGACGCGCCCGCGGTATTCCCACAGGTAGGGCAGCAGCAGCGGAACGACGCGCCACTCGTTGCCCGTGAGCGGCTGCGTCGGCGCGGCGCGGTGCGCGCTCATTCAATGAACCTCGCTCGGAAAGTTCGGCATTCTAAGGTGTCAGTCCGCGCCATCCCGCGGGCCGCGCGAGCGCAAACCGGCAAGCGCGAGCAGCCAGCCGCCGAGGCCCTGCAGGTCGAGCACGAGCGGCAGCAGGATCCAGAGGAACGGCCACGGCAGTTCGACGCCGAAGCGTGTCTTGAGTTGCGGGATGAGAAAGAACAGGGTCAAGGAGCCGACCACGCCGGGCAGGATCGGGATGCCCGAGGCGACCCGCTCGCCCGGCCGCGCGCGCCGCGCGGCCCGCCAGACCTGGAAGTTGATCGCCAGGCCGGCGAGCGCAAACAGGCTCGCCATCGAAAATCCGATCAGGCCGAGCAGATAGCCGCCGCTCATGGGCTTAGGCTCCCACAGGGTGGACGACCCTGCCACCGAAATGGTTGACGCAGAAAGGCCTGACCTTTATCATTCAAACGTTCGTTTGAATTTCCTGAGGGCCGTAGGCACCATGAATCTGCGTTCCGTCAAGCCCGTTCGCGAGACCCAGATCCGCATCCTCGACGCCGCCGAGGAACTGTTCCTGCAGCACGGCTTCGAGGGCGCCTCGATGCGCATGCTGACGGCGCGTGCCGGCGTCAACCTCGCCGCCGTCAATTACCACTTCGGCTCGAAGGATGCGCTCATCGAGGCGGTGCTGCGCCGCCGCCTCGATCCGATGAACGCGAGCCGCGTCGCCGCGCTCGATCGTCTCGAAGCCGAGGCCGCTGGGCGCGCGCTCGACCCGGCGGCGATCATCGGCGCTTTCGTCGGCACCTCGCTGCGCATGATCGAGGACGCGCGCGGCGGCGGGCGCAATTTCATCCGCCTGCTCGGCCGCACCTACACCGACCCGGACAAGCGCATCCGCGCCCTGATCGGCCAGCTCTATGCGCCGGCCATGGAGCGCTACAAGGCCGCGTTCCAGCGCGCGCTGCCCGACCTGCCGGCCGAAGAGCTCGTCTGGCGCATGCATTTCATGTTCGGCACGCTCTCCTACACCCTTGCGGCAACCGACACCGTGCAGCTCATCGCCGGCTGCAAGCCGGAGGACCGCTACGACGCGCGCCTGCTCGAGGCGCGCCTCACCGCCTTCCTCGCCGCCGGCCTGCTCGCCCCCCTGCCCAACGGCGCGGCGGTGCGCAAGGCCGCCTGAAAACCCACGATCCACGGAGCCCATCGCCATGTCCGGTTACGTCATTCTCATCGTCGCGGCGCTGGCCGCGGTGGCTTTCGTGCCGCCGATCCGCCGCGCGCTGGTCAGCAACCCGCTGCTCGGCCTGTTCCGCCGCATCCTGCCCGACATGTCGTCGACCGAGAAAGAGGCGATCGACGCCGGCACCGTGTGGTGGGACGGGGAACTGTTCTCCGGCTCGCCCGACTGGGACAAGCTGCTGGCGACACCCGAGCCGCAGCTCACCGAGGAGGAGCAGGCTTTTCTCGACGGCCCGGTGCAGACGCTGTGCGCGATGTGCGACGACTGGGAGATCACGCACGAGCGCCAGGACCTGCCGCCGCAGGTCTGGCAGACCATCAAGGAGCTGGGCTTTCTCGGCATGATCATCCCGAAGCAGTACGGCGGCCTCGGCTTCTCCGCGCTGGCGCATTCGGCAGTGGTGACCAAGCTCTCCAGCCGCTCGAACGCGGCGGCGGTGAGCGTCATGGTGCCGAACTCGCTCGGCCCGGCCGAGCTGCTGCTGCATTACGGCACCGAGGCGCAGAAGAACCACTATCTGCCGCGCCTCGCCAAGGGACTCGAGATCCCCTGCTTCGCGCTCACCTCGCCCGAGGCCGGCTCCGACGCGGCCTCGATCCCCGACCTCGGCGTGGTCTGCAAGGGCCAATGGCAGGGCAAGGAGGTGCTCGGCATGCGCGTGACCTGGGACAAGCGCTACATCACGCTCGGCCCGGTGGCGACGCTGCTCGGACTTGCCTTCCGGCTCACCGATCCCGAGCAGCTGCTCGGCGACATCGAGGACCTCGGCATCACCTGTGCGCTGGTGCCCACCGATACGCCCGGCGTGAACATCGGCCGGCGCCACCTGCCGCTGAACGCGGCCTTCCAGAACGGGCCGACCTCGGGCAAGGACGTGTTCATGCCGCTCGATTGGATCATCGGCGGGCCCGCATATGCCGGCAAGGGCTGGATGATGCTGATGGGCTGCCTCGCGGCGGGGCGCTCGATCTCGCTGCCCTCCTCCTCGGTCGGCGGCGCCAAGGCGCTGTCGCGCTACGTCGGCGCCTACGCGCGCGTGCGCAGCCAGTTCCGCACCCCGATCGGCAAGCTCGAAGGCGTCGAGGAAGCGCTCGGCCGAATCGCGGCGAACGCCTACATGATGGACGCCGCACGCGTGATGACCGCCGGCGCGGTCGACGCCGGCGAGAAGCCGGCGGTGATCTCGGCCATCGTCAAGTATCACCTCACCGAGCGCGCCCGCCAGTGCGTCAACGACGCCATGGACATCGTCGGCGGCAAGGGCATCTGCCTCGGACCGAACAACTGGGTCGGGCGCGGCTATCAGGTGATGCCGGTCGGCATCACGGTCGAGGGCGCCAATATCCTCACCCGCAGCCTGATCATCTTCGGCCAGGGCGCGATCCGCTGCCATCCCTACGTGCTGCGCGAGATGCGCGCGGCGAAGGAACTGCGCGGCGCGGAAGCCGAGGTCGAGTTCGACCGCGCCTTCTCGGCGCACGTTGCGCACACGCTCTCGAATGCGGCGCGCGCCTTCTGGCACGGCCTGACCGGATCGCGCTTCGCGCGCGTGCCAGCCGATGCCGCGCGCGAGACCGCGCGCTACTACCAGCGCGCCACGCACCTCTCGGCGGCCTTCGCCTTCCTCGCCGACGTCTCGATGCTGGTGATGGGCGGCGCGCTCAAGCGCAAGGAGAAGATCTCGGGTCGCCTCGGCGACGTGCTGTCGATGATGTATCTCGTCTCCGCGGCGCTGAAGCGCTACGAGGACCAGGGACGGCCGGCCGAGGACCTGCCGCTGCTGCACGGGTCGGTGCGCGATGCGCTGTACCACGCGCAGCAGGCGATCGATGCGATCCTCGCCAACTTCCCCAATGCGATCGTCGCCGGGCTGGTGTATCGCCTGGTCTTCCCCTGGGGCGCGCCCTTCCGCCCGTCGGCCGACGTGCACAACCGCGGCTGCGCGGCGCTGGTGCTCGAGCCGGGCGCGGCGCGCGAGCGCCTGACCGACGGCATGTACCTGCCGCCGAAGGCAGACCGCGCGGACGCCACCGCGGTGCTCGAGGCGGCCTTCCTCGCCACGATCGCCTGCGAGCCGATCGAGAAGAAGCTGCGCGAAGCGGTGAAGAGCGGCGTCATCGTGCCGCGCGCGGGACTCGACACCGCGCAACTGGCGCGCGAACAGAACGTCATCAGCGCCGACGAGCATGCGCGCTGGGAGGAGAAGGAAGCGCTGCGCAAGACCGTGATCCAGGTCGACGATTTCCCGCAGGACTTCGGCCGCGCGGAGTTCATGGCGCGGCTCGAGACGCAGGCCAAGCCGGTCGCCGCCAAAGCCGCCTGAGGAATCGCCATGGCTGCCAAAACCATCTACGTCGTCGACGGCGCACGCACGCCGTTTCTCAAGGCGAAGAACCGGCCCGGCCCGTTTTCCGCGGGCGACCTCGCCACCCAAGCCGGCCGCACGCTGCTCATGCGCCAGCGCTTCTCGCCACAGGACCTGGACGAGGTCATCCTCGGCTGCGCCGCGCCCTCGGTCGACGAGGTCAACATCGGCCGCGTGGTCGCGCTGCGCATGGGCTGCGGGCAGAAGGTGCCGGGCTGGACCGTGATGCGCAACTGCGCCTCCGGCATGCAGGCGCTCGATTCGGCGATCGCCAACATCGTCGCCGGCCGCTCGAACCTCGTGCTCGCCGGCGGCGTCGATGCGCTGTCGCGCGCGCCGCTGCTCTACGGCGACAAGATGGTGCTCTGGTTCGCGAACATGATGGGCGCGAAAAGCGCCTGGCAGCGCGCGGCGCAGTTCGCGCGGCTGCCGCTCGGCGCGCTGCTCTCCCCGGTGATCGGCATCATGAAGGGGCTCACCGATCCGATGGTCGGCCTGCTCATGGGGCAGACCGCGGAAAACCTCGCCTACCGTTTCGGTATCACGCGCGAGCAGATGGACGCGTTCTCGGTGCGCAGCCACCAGCGCGTGGTGCGCGCGCAGGAGGGCGGCTGGCTGGCGCCCGGCGGCGGCGAGCTCGAGGCGGTGTACGACGCCGCGGGCGCGGTCTATTCGCTCGATGACGGCGTGCGCAGGGACGCCTCGCTGGAAAGCCTCGGCAAGCTGAAGCCGTTCTTCGACCGCAAGTTCGGCAACATCACGCCGGGCAACAGTTCGCAGATCACCGACGGCGCTGCCTGGCTGCTGCTGGCGTCCGAAGAAGCGGTCGCACGGCACGGCCTCACGCCGATCGGGCGCATCGTCGATTCGCAATGGGCCGGACTCGATCCGGCGCAGATGGGGCTCGGCCCGGTGCACGCCGCGACGCCGATCCTCAAACGCCACGGCCTCGGGCTGAACGACCTCGATCACTGGGAGATCAACGAGGCCTTCGCCGCGCAGGTGCTCGGCTGCCTCGCCGCGTGGAAGGACGACGCGTACTGCCGCGAGCAGCTCGGACTGGACGGCGTGCTCGGCGCGCTCGACGAGGAACGGCTAAACGTCGACGGTGGTGCGGTCGCGCTCGGCCACCCGGTGGGCGCGTCCGGCGCGCGCATCGTGCTGCACCTGCTGAAGACGCTCACGCGCAACCAGGCGAAACGCGGCATGGCCGCGATCTGCATCGGCGGAGGGCTCGGCGGCGCGATGCTCGTCGAGGCGCAGTGATGCAGAACTGGTTCGCCGAAGAAGACGCACAGCGCCTCGTCTGGCTCACCTTCGACAAGCAGGGCGAGTCGACCAACACCTTCTCGCGCCAGGCGCTTGAAGAGCTGAGCGCCGCGCTCGACGAGATCCGCGCCAAGAGCCCGCGCGGCGTCATCATCCGCTCGGCCAAGGACAACTTCATCGCCGGCGCGGACGTCAACGCATTCGTCAACTTCAAGAGCAGCGACGAAGCGGTTGCCTTCACGCGCCTGGGCTGGGACACGATGCAGAAGCTGCGCGATTTGGCGTTCCCGACCACCGCGCTGATCAACGGATTCTGCATGGGCGGCGGGTTGGAACTCGCGCTCGCCTGCCGCTACCGCGTCGCGCTCGACGACCCGAAGACCCGTTTCGCCTTTCCCGAGGTGATGCTCGGCATCTGGCCGTTCTGGCACGGCCTGCAGTGGTTGCCGAAGCTCGTCGGCCCGACTGCAGCCATGGACATGCTGCTCACCGGGCGCACGGTCGATACGCGCCGCGCGAAGCGCATCGGGCTGGTCGACCAGGCGGTGCCGCAGCGCATCTTCGAGCAGACCGCGCGCATGGTGACGCTGGAGGCGCCGGCAGCGAAAAGGCCGAAGATCGTGGAGCGGCTGCTGCTGACGCCGCTCGGCCGCAAGCTCGTCGTCGCGCAGGCACGCAAGCAGGTCGCCAAGCGCGCGCGCCCGGAGCATTACCCGGCGCCCTACGCCATTCTGGACGCCTGGCTGAAGTACGACGGCGACCCGTTCGTCGAACCGAACGATCCGAGCTCGATCAAGGCGCTCTCCGAGCATCCGACGACGCGCAATCTGCTGCGCATCTTCTTCCTGCAGGAGCGCTTGAAAGGCGTCGCCAAGGGCGTCGAATTCACGCCGCGTCACGTGCACATCGTCGGCGCCGGCGTCATGGGCGGCGATGTCGCCGCGGTATGCGCGCAGCGCGGCCTCACCGTCACGCTGCAGGACACCACGCCCGAGCGCATCGGCCCGGCAATCCAGCGCGCGGCGAAGCTGTTCAAGCGCCGGCTGAAGGACCCGCGCCGCGTGCGCGACGCGCTCGATCGGCTGATCCCCGACGTCGAAGGGATCGGCGCCGCGCGTGCCGACGTCATCATCGAGGCGATCTTCGAGGACCTCGAGGCGAAGCGCACGCTGTTCGCCGGGCTCGAGGCCGTCGCCAGGCCCGAAGCCATCCTCGCCAGCAACACCTCGAGCCTCAAGCTCGCCGACATCGCCACCGCGCTGAAGGATCCTACGCGCCTGGTCGGCATCCACTTCTTCAATCCGGTGCCGCAGATGCAGCTGGTCGAGGTGGTGATGGGCGAGAACACGCGCGCCGACCTGGTGCAGCGGGCCGCCGCCTTCGTGCGCCGGATCGACAAGCTGCCACTGCCGGTCGCCGACTCGCCCGGCTTTCTCGTCAACCGCGTGCTCGGCCCGTACATGCAGAACGCCTTCCGCCTGCTCGACGCGGGGCACAAGCCGGAGACCATCGATGCCGCCATGGAGCGCTTCGGCATGCCGATGGGCCCGCTCACGCTCGCCGACACGGTGGGACTCGACATCTGCGTCGCCGCGGGCAAGGCGCTCGCCAAGAAAGGCGCCGGGGGCGACCTGGCGCCGCCGCGCGTCCTCACCGAGAAAGTCGCGCGCGGCGAGCTCGGCCGCAAGAGCGGCAACGGCATCTACCGCTACGAGAAGGGCAAGCCGGTGAAGGGCGAGCCCGAGCGCTTCGACGCCGCGTTCGTCGAGTCGCTGATCGCCCCCTACCTCGCCGAAGCGCAGGCGGTGCTCGCCGAGGGCATCGTGGCGGATGCCGAGCTGATCGACGCCGGCCTCATCTTCGGCACCGGCTTCGCGCCGTTTCGCGGCGGGCCGCTGCACTACCTCGCAGAGCAAGAAAAGGCGGGCTGAGTCAGTTTTCCGCGTGGCGGGCGGCCCCCTGCCCCCCGCCCCGGGCTGCTGTTGTGTTTCTGCACGGCGACAGGCCTCGGTGCGCCGGACGAAAAGATCTAGTTGAAAATCACCGGTCTCGTAGCTAGACTTTCTGCATAAATCACAATAACTTACGGCGGTGTCTTGAAAATCTGCCTTAAATCAGGGAGTTGTGCATTAGTTCTCGCGCTCCTGGCGGGCGTCGCCAGCGCGCAGGACTCGCCGCGCTTCGATATCCGGGCCTACCTCGTCGAGGGCAACAGCCTGATTTCACAGTCCGAGGCGCAGGCCCTGCTGCAGCCCTACACCGGCGCGCAGCGCGATTTCGGCGACATCCAGCGGGCGCTCGAAGCCCTGCAGCGCGCCTACCGCGAGCGCGGCTACTCGGCGGTGCGCGTGCTGATCCCGGAGCAGGACGTACGCGCCGGACAGGTCCGGCTGCGCGTGATCGAGGCCAAGCTGCGCAAGATCCGCACGAAGAGCAAGCACTTCAGCGAGTCGAACCTGCGCGCCAGCGTGCCTTCGCTCAAGGAGGGCACGACGCCGAACACGCCGGCGATCGGGCGCGACATCCAGCTCGCCAACGAGAACCCGGCGAAGCAGACCTCGGTCGCCCTCGAATCGGCGGGCGAAGCCGGCAAGATCGACGCCGGCATCCGCGCGCGCGACTACGACCCGCAGCAGGTCAGCGTCAGCCTGGACAACACCGGCAACCCGCAGACCGGCAACCTGCGCCTCGGCCTCGGCTACCAGCACGCCAACGTCGCCGATCGCGACATCGTGTTCACCGGCCAGGTCATCACCGCGCCGCAGAACGTCGACGACGTGTGGATCTACGGCGCCGGCCTGCGCGTGCCGTTCTACGGCTACCACAGCCTGGTCGACGTCTACGCCGGCTACTCGGACGTGGATTCCGGGACGGTGCAGGGCCTGTTCAACGTCAGCGGCAAGGGCACCATCTTCGGCGGGCGCTACAGCTACATGCTGCCGCGCATCGACGGCTACGAGCATCGCGCGTACGTCGGACTCGACTACCGCGACTACCAGCAGAACGTGCTGCTGACCGGCACCACCGGCAGCCTGCTGCCGGACTACGTCGTCAAGCCCTGGAGCATCGGCTACGCCGGCAAGTTCCTGCGGCCCGAAGGCGACGTCGGCTTCTACGCCTCGTTCTCGCAGAACATTCCGGGCGGCAGCGACGGTTCGCAGAACACCTACTGTGCCGTGCGCTCGGACGGCTTCGGCAACTGCGCCCCGGCGCGCTACCAGATCTACCGCTACGGCGCATCGGCGCAGCAGCTGCTGCCGAACGACCTGCTGGTACGCGGCGTGTTCAACGGCCAGTACAGCAGCGACCCGCTGGTGCCGGGCGAGCAGTTCGGCATGGGCGGCTGGAACAGCGTGCGCGGCTTCTACGAACGCGAGGTCGCCAGCGACAGCGGCAGCCAGGCCTCGCTCGAGCTCTATAGCCCCGACGTCGGCACCTGGATCGGCGACAAGTGGCGCGCGCGCGGCCTGGTGTTCGTCGACTGGGCGCAGGGTCGCGACAATGCGCCCATCATCAGCCCGAAGAACGGGCTGGGCAGCGCGGGCATCGGCATTCGCGTGACGCGCGGCCGCGATGTCTCGCTGCGCATCGACTACGCCTCGGTGCTGAACGGCGCCGAGCCCGGCGGCCGGCCGGGCGGCAGCGACCGCGTCCACGCGGGCGTCGTGCTGGGTTTCTGAGGCATAAGGACTACATCGAGCGGCGTGGGTGTGGCTTTTGTCACGTTTCCGAGAACGTGAAAGAGTGTCATCCCTCTCTCGAGGCGTAACATCTAACGCTCACCTGCCGTAGGGCATTGGAGAGGCTTCGAACCATGGCACGCGCTCGCACCCCGCGTAAACATCGCTCGCAAGGCACGCACTGCGTGCCGCTCAAGCCCAAGCTCATCGCGCTCTCGGTCGCCGCCGCGTTCGCGCTCTCGCTCGAGCAGGCCGCCGCCAACCCGACCGGACCGGCGGTGGTTTCCGGCAGCGCGACCTTCGCCACCCAGGGCAACGCGCTCACCGTCACCAACAGCGCCAACGCCATCATCAACTGGCAGAGCTTCTCGATCGGCGCCAACGAAGCCACGCGCTTCATCCAGCCGAGCCAGCTCTCGGCCGTATTGAACCGGGTCGTCGGCGCCGGCGGCAGCATTCCGCAGAGCGTGCTCCAGGGCGTGCTCTCGTCCAACGGCCACGTTTTCCTGCTCAACCCGAGCGGCATCATCATCGGCGCGGGCGCGCGCATCGACGTCGCCGGGCTGGTGGCCTCCAGCCTCGACCTGTCGAACGAGGACTTCCTCGCCGGGCGGCTCAAGTTCAACGAAGTGCCCGGTGCGGGCGCGGTGCAGAACGCCGGCACCATCGACACCGGGCCGGGCGGCCGTGTCTACCTGGTCGGCGCCACGGTCGAGAACAGCGGCATCATCCGCTCGCCCGAGGGCGACGTCGTGCTCGCCGCCGGCAAGTCGATCGAGCTGGTAAGCGAGACCTCGCCGCACGTCTCGGTGCGCGTCAGCGCCGACGCCGAAGAAGCGAAGAATCTCGGCACCATCATCGCCGACTCCGGGCGCATCGGCATTCACGGCGCCATCGTCACCCAGGGCGGCGTCGCCGAGGCAAGCGGCGCGGTCGTCGGCCCGGGCGGCGAGATCCGCCTGGTCGGAACCAAGGACGTCAACGTCGAGGCCGGCAGCCGCACCGCGGCCAACGGCA
>JBFFEY010000044.1:0-23981 GCA_041558415.1 Burkholderiales bacterium
GCCGCTCGACCTGCGGGCGGCCGGCGACGCGCTCGATCGCGGTCTCAACCGCCTGCTCTACACGCGCATGTTCCTCAAGTCGATGAAGGCGAGCGCGCGCGCCAAGATCGCGGCCCACGCGCTGGCGGTGGACGCGGCGCGCGTCGCCGCGGCGCGCACGCTGCGCGAATTCGACGACGCCTACACCGCGCCGCTGCACGGCTTTCGCGACGTCGACGATTACTGGACGCGCGCCTCGAGCGCGCCCTGGCTGGCGCAGATCCGCGTGCCCACGCTGGTGCTAAACGCGAAGAACGATCCGTTCCTGCCGCGCGCCGCGCTGGCCGCCGCAACGCGCGCGGCGAGCGCGGCGGTGCTGCTAGAATCGCCGCCCACGGGCGGACACGCCGGCTTCCTGGAAGGACCGTTTCCGGGACGGCATGGCTGGCTCGCCCGCCGGCTGCTCGAATTTCTTTCCCAAGACGCATGAAGGTACCCGCAGAGATCTTTCGCGCCTACGACATCCGCGGCATCGTCGGCAAGACGCTCACGCCGGCGGTGGTGCACGCCGTGGGCCAGGCGCTGGGCTCGCTCGGCCGCGAGCGCGGCGCGGCCACTTTTGCGCTCGGGCGCGACGGCCGCCACTCGGGGCCGATGCTGCTCGATGCGCTCGCCGCCGGCCTCACGTCGGCGGGCGCCGACGTCATCGACCTCGGCATGGCGCCGACGCCGGTCACCTATTTCGCCGCGCACCACCTCGGCTGCGCGAGCTGCGTCTCGGTCACCGGCAGCCACAACCCGCCCGAGTACAACGGCCTGAAGATGGTGGTCGGCGGCACCACGCTGGCCGGTGACGAAATCCAGCGCCTGCGCGGACGCATCGAGAACGACGAGGTCGCGAGCGGCGCCGGCAAGCGCTCGCAGGCCGAGGTGATCGACGCCTACATCGAGCGCATCGCGGGCGACGTCAAGCTGGCGCGCGGCATGAAGATCGCGGTGGACTGCGGCAATGGCGTGGCGGGACTGGTCGCGCCGCGCTTGTTGCGCGCGCTCGGCTGCGAGGTCGAGGAGCTCTACTGCGAGGTCGACGGCAGCTTCCCGAACCACCACCCCGACCCGTCGCACCTGGAGAACCTCGCCGACCTGATCGCGCAGCTGCGCCGCGGCGGCGCCGAGCTGGGCTTCGCCTTCGACGGCGACGGTGACCGCCTCGGCCTGGTGACGCACGACGGCGAGGTCATCTTCCCCGACCGCCAGCTGATGCTGTTCGCCGCCGACGTGCTCGCGCGCAACCCCGGCGCGCAGATCATCTACGACGTGAAGTCGACGCGGCTGCTCGCACCGTGGATCGAGCGCCACGGCGGCGAGCCGGTGATCTGGAAGACCGGGCATTCGTTCATCAAGGCCAAGCTCGCCGAGACCGGCGCGCCGCTGGCCGGCGAAATGTCGGGCCACACCTTCTTCAAGGAGCGCTGGTACGGCTTCGACGACGCGATGTACGCCGGCGCGCGCCTGCTCGAGATCGTGTCACGGACGCCGGACGCCAACGCCGCACTCAAGGCGCTGCCCAACGCGCCCTCGACGCCCGAGCTGCAGTGGAAGCTCGCCGAGGGCGAGCCGCATGCGCTGGTGGCGAAACTGCAGGCGGCGAAGCCGTTTCCGAATGCCGCGCGCGTGCTGACCATCGACGGCGTGCGCGCCGAGTACGCGGACGGCTTCGGCCTGGCGCGCGCCTCGAACACCACACCGGTGATCGTGCTGCGCTTCGAGGCGGAAACGGATGCGGCGCTGAACCGTATCCAGGAAGATTTCCGCCGCGCGCTCGCGCCGCTCAAGCCCGAGGCGCCGCTGCCGTTCTAGTCTCGCCTGCGGCGCATCGCCGCCGGCGAACGGCCGCTCAGCCGACCTGCCCGGCGATGTACTGCTCGAGCTGCTGGATGATGAACTTCTGCTCGGAGATGACGTCCTTCACCAGGTCGCCGATCGAGACCAGGCCGACCAGCTTGCCCTGATCCAGCACCGGCAGGTGGCGCAGGCGGTTTTCGGTCATCAGCGCCATGCACTCCTCGCTCGAGCGGTCGGGCTGCACGAACATGACGTTCGCGGTCATGACGTCGCGCACCGGGGTGTCCTTCGAGGAGCGCGCCATGAGGACGACCTTGCGCGCGTAGTCGCGCTCGGTGATGACGCCGACGATGCGCTCGCCTTCCTTGACCAGCAACGCGCCGATGTTCTTCTCGGCCATCAGCTTCACGGCGTCGAACACCGTCGCCGAGGGTGTCGTCGAGTGGACGACGTCATCCGGTTTCGACTTGAGAATCTGCGCCACAGTCGTCATGTTCGTTTCCCTGAAATTCTGAGACGAAAGCCCCAATCGCGCGGCGAAAGTTTGCGCGCATACGGCACGGACGGCAAGCCGGGCCGCTCGCATTGGACGATACCGCTTCCGCGTCGGCCCGCGCCGCGTCGCTGGCTGCATCCTGGCCGCCTCCGAACGTGCGTGGCAGCAGCGGCGACGGAACCGGGTGAACGAAGAAATTGCGACGGCACCGCCGCTGGTGCCGTCGGACGCCGGGCGGCGTCCCTCGGCCGGCTCGGGCGAAACTACTCGACGAAGCGGCTCAATGCCGGATGAAACAGCTTGACCGCCACGCCTTTCGGCGTGTGCCGCGCCAGAACCCGGACGATTTCGCCGCTGCATTCCGACGCCACCGTGGTCCCCGCCCCGCCAAGCACGATCGTGAAGTTGATGTGATCGCCCACCGCAAAATCGGCCTCGCTCTCGGTCCAGAAAAATACGCCCGTGGCGGCCAGATCGCCCGTCACGCCCCTGCCGTTGTTGAAATACAAGGGGACCGTAGCGGCCGTCCGCGTCTCTTTTCTCTTGTCCAGATGTGGCATCGTCGACCCGGAAGGTTGATGTTCAGCTGCGTGCACCGCAGGATTCCGCGCTTCGCCGACGCTGTCAATGGCTCTCGGGAACGCGTTCGAACCTGCGAAGGTGACATTTCGCCCTTGCGCCCCGGCCGTCGCCCGGCGCGCGCATGGTGAGGCAGTACTATCCGCCCCGCGGCCCTGAGCCGGCGGCATCCCCCTGTGTTTTGCGAGGACGATGGTGAGCGCATCCAGAACCTACGACCCGGAGCCCGCGGCCCGGCTGCTGATCGGGCCGTGGCGCGAAAACGCCAAGATCGACATGCTGCCCGATGCCGTGCGTCCGCGGACGCGCGCCGAGGGCTATCGGGTGCAGGCGGCGCTCGTCGCCGCGACCGGCGAGCGCGCAGTGGGCTGGAAGCTGGCCGCCACCAGCGCCGCCGGGCAAAAACACATTGCCGTGACGATGCCGCTCGCCGGACGCCTGTTGCACAGCCGCCAGCGCGCCGCGGGCAGCGCGATTTCCGTTGGCGGGCTGGGCATGGCGGTGGCGGAGCCGGAATTCGCGTTCCGCATCGCAAAAGATCTGCGCACCCCCGATCACGCCGGCGCGCTTTCGCGGGAGGCGGTGATGGACGCGGTGGCGGATCTGCATCTGGCGATCGAGTTTCCCGATTCACGCTTCCGGGATTTCGCCGGCGCCGGCGAGGCGCAGTTGATCGCCGACTTTGCCTGCGCCTGCGTCTTCGTGCTAGGCGCCAAAGCCGATGCAGCGTGGCGCGCCCTGGACCTTGCCGAGCACGCCGTTCGCTTCCGCATCGACGGCCGCGAGGTGGCGCAGGGAAAGGGCGCCTACGTGCTGGGCGATCCGCGCACCGCCCTGACCTGGCTCGCCAACGAGCTGCGCACGCAGGGCGCGTTCCTGCGCGCCGGCGACATTGTGATCACCGGCACCTGCGTGACGCCGGTACCGATCGGCGCCGGACAGAAACTCGAGGCCGACTTCGGCACGCTGGGCGAGGTGTCCGCCGTGACCGTCTGACGCACCCGCGCGTCAATCCGGTCCCTCAAGCGGCGGCGCTGGCGAGACTCTTGCGGTAGCGCGACAGGTCCTGCACCGAGCGGATCGGCGCGTCGAGCAGCTTCGACAGGTTGAGCAGGATCATGTCGATCACCTTCTGCTCCCAGACACGGTCGAAGCGGATCTGCTCGTCGAGCCAGCGCTCGAGCCACTCGGGGTCGGGCAGCCGGCTCTGCACGGTGTCGCGCGGAAAGAGCGCGGCGTTGACGTGCAGGTTGGTCGGGTGCAGCGGCTTGCCGCTCCGTAGGCTCGCGGCCATCAGCACGCCCATCTTGGCAAAGGCGCCGCGCGCCGTGTCGCCGAAGCGCTCGACGGCGCGCTTCATGTACTGCAGGTAAGCGCCGCCGTGGCGGGCCTCGTCGCGAGACAGCAGCGTGTAGAGCGTGCGGATCACCGGCTCGCTGTGCCACTCGGCCGCGCAGCGGTACCAGTGGTTGAGGCGGATCTCGCCGCAGAAGTGCAGCATGAGGGTCTCCAGCGGCGGCGCCGGATCGAAGGGGAAGCGCACGGCGTGCAGCTCGGCTTCGCTCGGCGCGAGATCGGGGCGGAAGCGGCGCAGGTACTCGATCAGCGCGAGCGCGTGCTTCTGCTCCTCGAAGAACCACACCGACATGAAGGCCGAGAAGTCGCTGTCGTCGCGGTTGTCGCGCAGGAACATCTCGGTCGCCGGCAGCGCCGCCCACTCGGTGATGGCGTTCATCTTGATGGTGAGCGCCTGCTCGTCGGACAGACGCGCGGCGTCGTACGACGCCCAGGGGACGTCGTCCTCCAGGCTCCAGCGCACGCGCTCGAGCGTCCTGAAGATTTCGGGGTAGAGCATCAGCTGCGGAATCGGGTCAGACGGCCGCGATGTTATCAAGCATTCGCGCCGCGCGGGCACGCAGCGCGCGGCGCTCGGCCGCATCGAAGCGCGCGGCGTTGCGTATTATCTGGGCCATGCGCGGGTTCTTGCCAAATTCAGTCTCGTGCGCGAGCAGGAAGTTCCAGTACAGCACCGTCATCGGGCAGGCGTCCTCGCCCGCGCGTGCCTCGGGGCGGTAGCGGCAGCCCTTGCAGTAGTTGCTCATGCGCGCGACGTAGCGCCCGGAGGCCGCGTAGGGCTTCGAGGTGAAGCGCCCGCCGTTGGCGTAGAGCGCCATGCCGGCGACATTCGGCAGCTCGACCCATTCCACCGCGTCGACGAAGATCGCCAGGTACCAGTCGCTCACCGCGCGCGGGTCGAGCCCGGCGAGCAGCGCGAAATTGCCCGTCACCATCAGGCGCTGGATGTGGTGCGCATAGCCGCTGCGCAGCGTCTGGCCGATGGTCTCGGCCATGCAGCGCATCTGCGTGCGCCCGTTCCAGTACCACTCGGGCAGCGGCCGCGCGGCGCCGAAGTGATTCGCCTCGGCCAGCGCGGGCATGTCGAGCCAGTACACGCCGCGCATGAATTCGCGCCAGCCGAGGACCTGACGCACGAAGCCTTCGACGGCGGCGAGCGGCGCGCGCCCCGCGCGCCAGGCCTGCTCGGCGGCGGCGATCACCGTACGCGGGTCGATGAGGTGCAGGTTGAGCGCCGCCGACAGCAGCGAGTGCCAGCCGAAGGGCGTATCGGTCCACATCGCGTCCTGGTAGCGGCCAAAGTTCTCGAGGCGCGCCTCGACGAAGCGCGCGAGCGCACGCTGCGCGTCGGCCTCGGTCACCGGCCAGCCGAAGTCCTCGAGCGTGCCGGGATGCGCGGGAAAGCGCGCCGTCACCTCGACGAGCACCGCGCGCGTGATGGCGTCCGGCGGGAAGCGCGCGGGAGGCGCGATCTCGCCCGGGCCGCTGCGCGGAAAGCCGGAACGGTTCTCGGCATCGAAATTCCAGCGGCCGCCCGCCGGCACGCCGCCGTCCATCAGCACGCCCGTGCGCCGTCGCATCTCACGGTAGAAATGCTCCATGCGCAGCTGCTTGCGCCCTTTCGCCCAGCGCGCGAAATCCTCGCGCGCCGCGATGAAGTGGCGATCCGGCCGTATCTCGAGCGGCACGCCCGCCTCGCGGCAGGCCGCCGCGATCGCCTGCTGCAGGCGCCAAGCACCCGGCTCGCAGCACAGCAGGCGCGAAGGCGCCAAGCGGCGCAGCGCCGCAGCGAGGCGCGCGCCGAACGCGTCGGGCTGCGCGTCGCCGAGGGCGACGTACTCGACCCGGTAGCCCTCGCCCCGCAGACGTTCGGCGAAGTGGCGCATCGCCGCGAGAAATAAGGCGATGCGCTGCTTGTGGCTCCAGACCTGCGTCGCCTCGCCGGGCGCCTCGATCATCAGCACGCGGTCACGCGTGCGCTCGAGTCCCTCGAGCGCCGGGTTGCCGAGCCAGAGCTGATCGCCCAGCACCAGCGCGATCGCGCTCACGCCGCTCAACTCCGCTCGGCGACGTGCTTCGCGCGCCAGCGATCGAGCGCTGCGGTCAGGTCCTCGAGTCCGCCGAGGACGTCGACGCCCTTCCCGGCGCGCTTCAGGCGCGCCGCGCCGCTGCCGCCGCACCACAGCGCCGCCGCCGGCGGCAGCTGCGCGCGCAGCAGGCGCAGGCTTTCCTGGACCTGCGCCACGGCAGCGTGCGCACTGATCGACAGCGCAACCACGTCCGCCTTCTGCGCGATCGCCGCGGCGACGATGTCGCGCACCGGCGTCTGCGTGCCGAGCGAGACGCACTGCGCGCCGTCCAGCGTCGCCATCGCCTCTGCCATCAGCAGGCCGAGGCCGTGGCGCTCGTCGGGCAGCGTCGTCAGCAGGACGCGCGGCGGACCGGCCGGCGCGCCGAGCTGCGCGATCGCCTGGCGCAGCACCGCCTGCAGCACCTCGGTCAGCAGGTGCTCCTCGTAGACCTGCAGCTCGCCGCGGGTCCAGGCGTCACCGACATGCGCCGTGAGCGGCGCCGCGGTCTCCAGCACGAAGCGTTTGACGCCGTCGCGTATCAGCACCTGGGTGAGCTCGCGGCGCAATTCGCCGGCCTGATGGGTCTTCAGCAGGAACAGCGCCAGGTCGTGCAGCGCACTGCGCGGCGGCGAATCGCCGTTGGCTTGTTCGGCCAGGGCCTGCAGGCCCGCGGCATCGAGCTTGAGAAGGCGTCCGGGGCGCAGGCCGCGGTCCATCAGCCGCTTCACGGTGCGCAGCCGCGCGACCTGTGCCTCGGGGTAGATGCGCTCGCCATTGGCATCGCGCGCGGGCCGCGGGAATCCGTAGCGCCGCTCCCAGACGCGCAGCGTCTCCTTGGGCAGCCCCGTCTCGCGCTCGACCGCCGAGATCGACAGGAAGTGGTGCTGGGTTTGCTGCATAATTTGTCCTGGACAAAGTATTGACAACAACAGACAACGGCCGCATTATCCGCTTCACAAGCTTTTTTGTCTAGGACACATGATCAAGCCTAATCGGTTGTTGCTGCTCGCCGCCCTCGCCGGGCCCGCGCTTGCGGGATCCCCCCCCTCACCCCCGCAGGCAGGCCCGGCGGCGGCGGCGTTCGCGCCGCTCATCGAGGCCCACCGCGCGACCTCCGGCGGCAGCGGCCTGCTACCGGCGCTGCGACTGGCGGCGCGCGGCGCGGCCGTCGGGTCGGTCGCAGGCACGGCCTGCCCCGCATTGCTCGACCGTTCGCTGCCGGCGCTGACCGGCCCCGCGGTCGACCTTTGCGAGTACGCCGGACGCGTGCTGCTGGTGGTCAACACCGCCTCGCGTTGCGGCTATACCCCCCAGTACGGCGGGCTCGAGGCCCTTTACCGCAGATATCGCGACCGCGGGCTGGTGGTGCTCGGATTTCCGTCGAACGACTTCGGCGGCCAGGAGCCGGGCAGCGCCGCCGAGATCGCGGCGTTCTGCGTCAATCAGTACGCGATCGACTTTCCGATGTTCGCCAAGTCGCGCCTGAGGGGCGCGGATGCCAATCCGCTGTTCGCCGACCTTGCCCGCGCCAGCGGCGAAGCGCCGCGCTGGAACTTCCACAAGTACCTCGTCGACCGCAGCGGCGCGCGCGTTGCCAGCTTCCCGTCCTCGGTCGGCCCGGACGATCCGCGCCTGGTCGCCGCCATCGAGCGCCTGCTCGCGCAGCGCTGAACGTATTGCCTCAGGAGGATCGCCATGTACGCCCCGCAACGCTTCTTCCTCGTCGACGTGCAGTGCTCGGCCGACGCGCGGCTGTCGCGCGTCAATGCCTGAGCGCGGCGGAGCGCGCGGCATGCGCATTGCCGTCGTCGGTTCGGGCATTTCCGGCCTCGCCGCCGCCTGGCTGCTCGCCGAGCGGCATGCGGTCACGCTGTTCGAGGCGGCCGCGCGCCCGGGCGGCCACAGCAACACCGTCGAGGTGACCATCGACGGCGTGTCGCACGGTGTCGACACCGGGTTTCTGGTGTACAACGAGCGCACCTACCCCAACCTGACCGCGCTGTTCCGCCAGCTCGGCGTGCCGACGGCGGCCAGCGACATGAGCTTCAGTCTGTCGCTGGAGACACCGCACATCGAGTGGGCCGGCACCAGCCTCGACACGCTGTTCGCGCAGCGCCGCAACCTGCTGCGGCCCGCGTTCCTGCGCATGCTGCGCGACATCCTGCGCTTCAACCGCGCGGCTTCGGACGACGCCGCGGCGTCGGCGGACGAATCGATCGGTGCCTGGCTCGCGCGCGGCGGCTACAGCGCCGAGTTCCGCGACTGGTACCTGCTGCCGATGGCCGCCGCGATCTGGTCCTGCCCGACGCGCACCATGCTCGAATATCCCTTCGCCAGCTTCGCGCGCTTTTTCCGCAACCACGGCCTGCTCCAGCTCAGCGACCGGCCGCAGTGGCGCACCGTCGCCGGCGGTGCACGCCGGTACGTCGAGCGGCTGCTCGCACCGCTGAACGACGTGCGCCTCGCCACGCGCGTGCTGCGCGCGCGGCGCGATGCGAGCGGCGTGACACTGGATTTCGTGCACAGCGCGCCGGGGCTGCCGCGCGGCAGCGAGCGCTTCGACGCGCTGGTGCTCGCCTGCCACAGCGATCAGGCACTCGGGATCCTCGGCGCGCAGGCGAGCGGCGCGGAGCGCGCCGTGCTCGGTGCAGTGCCCTACCAGCCGAACCGCGCCGTGCTGCACACGGACGCGATGCTTCTGCCGCGCAACCGGCGCGTATGGTCGGCGTGGAACTACAGCGCGGGCGCGGACGGCCTGGACGGCCGCACGCTGAGCGTGCACTACCTCATCAACAAGCTGCAGCCGCTGCCCTTCGAGGCGCCGGTGGTCGTATCGCTCAACCCGCACCGCGAACCGGCCGCCGATTCGGTGATCGCCGAGTTCGACTACGCGCATCCGGTGTTCGACGCGCGCTCGGGCGAGGCGCAGGCCGCGCTGGCGGGCCTGCAGGGCGTCAACCGCACCTGGTTCTGCGGCGCCTGGACGCGTTACGGTTTTCACGAGGACGGCCTGCGCTCGGCGCTCGCCGTGGCGAACGCGCTCGGCGTCTACGCGCATTGGCAGGACGCGGCACCGGCCGCTGCCGTGCTGAAGGCGGCGGCATGAGAACAGCGGGCGCCGAACTGCTGCTCGGCAGCGTCATGCACCGGCGCCTGCGTCCGGTGGAGAACCATTTCGTCTACGGCGTGTACTTCCTGCGCATTCCGCTCGCCCGGCTCGAGTCGATCCGCGGCCCGCTGCTGTCGATCAACCGCTGGAACCTGCTGTCGTTCCATTTCCGCGACCACGGCGCGCGCGACGGCACGCATCCGCTGGCCTGGGTCCGCGCGCTGCTCGCGCGCGAGGGACTCGCTGTGGCCGACGGCGAAGTGTGGCTGCACAGCTTCCCGCGCGTGCTCGGCTACGTCTTCAACCCGGTGAGCTTCTGGTTCTGCGAGGACCGCGCCGGGCGCACGCGCGCCATCGTGGCCGAGGTCAACAACACCTTCGGCGAGCACCACCGCTACCTGCTGGCACACCGCGACGGCCGCCCGATCCGTGCCGGCGAGACGCTCGAGACGCGAAAGCGATTTCACGTCTCGCCGTTCTGCAGCGTGTCGGGCGGCTACCGCTTCCGCTTCCTGACGCGCAACGGACAGCGCATTGCGCGCATCGACTACGCCGACGACGCCGGCCCGCTGCTGCTCACCAGCCTCAGCGGCCGCGGCGCGCCGCTCGGCACCGGCGCGCTGTTGCGCGCCGTGCTGCGGCACCCCGCGATGACCTTCGGCGTCATCGCCCGCATCCACTGGCAGGCGCTCAAGCTGTGGGCGAAGCGCGTACCGTTCCATTCCAAGCCCGCCCTGCCGCTCGAGGAGGTCACCCGATGAACACCGCCACCCTGTGGCGCGCGGCGCCGCCGCTCGCCGCGCGCACGGTATTGAAGACGCTGGAGCGCCTGGCGCAGGGGCAGCTGAGAATGACGCTGCCCGACGGCGCAAGGCTCGATTTCGGCCCCGGCGGCACGCAGGCGGAAATCGTGGTGCGCGACTGGCGCGCCTTCAACCGCATTCTGTACTCGGGCGACATCGGCTTCGCCGAGGGCTGGCTCGCGGGCGAGTGGACGAGCGCCGATCCGGCCGCGCTGCTCGCGCTGCTGGCACGCAACCGCGCCGCGCTCGACGGCGCGATCTACGGCAGCTGGCTCGGTCGCGCGGCGCACGGCCTGCTGCACGCGCTGCGCGCCAACACGCGGGGCGGCGCGCGCCGCAACATCGCCGCGCACTACGACCTGGGCAACGACTTCTACCGTCTGTGGCTCGACCCAAGCATGACCTACTCGAGCGCGCTGTTCGAGGGCGATGCGACGCGCAGCCTGGGCGAGGCGCAGAGCGCCAAGCTCGAGCGCGTGCTGGAGCGCCTCGCGGCGCCGGCCGGCGGCCACGTGCTCGAGATCGGTTGCGGCTGGGGCAGCTTCGCCGAGCGCGCCGCGCAGCGCGGCCTGCGCGTCACCGGCATCACGCTGTCGCAGGCGCAGCTCGCCTTTGCGCGCCAGCGCATCGCGCAGGCCGGGCTCGGCCAGCACGCGCGCTTCGAGCTGCGCGACTACCGCGACCTGCAGGCGCGCTACGACGCCGTGGTCTCGATCGAGATGCTGGAGGCGGTCGGGGAGCGCTGGTGGCCGGCGTATTTCGCCAGGCTCGCGGCCAGCCTGCCGCGCGGCGGGCGCGCACTCGTGCAGTCGATCGTCATCGACGAGGCGCTGTTCGCGCGCTATCGCAAGAGCAGCGACTTCATCCGCGAATACGTCTTCCCCGGCGGCATGCTGCCCACCGTCGGGCGGGTGCACGCCGAGGCGGCGCGCGCCGGCTTCGAGGTGGTGGAATCGCAGGCCTTCGGCGTCGACTACGCGCGCACCCTGGCGCTGTGGCGCGAGCGCTTCGTCGCGGCGCAGCCGCAGCTGCGCGCGCTGGGCTTCGACGAACGCTTCGAGCGCACGTGGGTCTTCTACCTGGCCTACTGCGAGGCCGGTTTTCTCGCCGGCTCGACCGACGTCGTCCAGTTCCTGCTGCGGAGGGCGTGATGCGAACGCTGCTGTCTCTCGTCCTCGTCGCGCTGGCCGGCTTCAGCGCGCCAGCGGCGGCCGTCAGCGAGCGCGACGCGCGGCGGGCACCGCCCGCGCCGCCTGCGCGCTACGCGCTGCAGCCGGTCGGCCAGGGCAGCCTCACCTGGTTCGGGCTGCGCGTCTACGACGCCGCGCTGTGGGCGCCGGACGGCACGCTCGATTTTTCGCGCCCCTTTGCCCTGGTGGTGCGCTACGCGCGCGCGCTCGACGGCGAATCGATCGCCGCACGCTCGATCGAGGAAATCGAGCGCCTCGGCGCCGGCAGCCCGGCGCAGCGCCGGGCCTGGGCGGCACGTCTGCGCAGCGCCATCCCCGACGTCGAGGCAGGCGACCAGATCACCGGCGTGCACCGCCCCGGCCAGGGCACGCGCTTTTACCTGAACGATCGGCTGCTCGGCGAAATCGACGATGCGGCCTTCTCGCGCGCCTTCTTCTCGATCTGGCTCGACCCGCGCACCAGCGCGCCCGAGCTGCGCGCCGCGCTGATCGGCGCGCGCTAGCCGCATGCAGGCCCGCTCGCGCATCCCGGGCGGCGCGCTGGCCGCCTACGGCGCGCTCGGCCTGCCGCTGGCGAGCGCCGCGCTGCCGGTGTACGTGCATCTGCCGAACCTGTACGGCGGCGTGCTCGGCATGAACCTTGCGCTGCTCGGCTCGCTGCTGCTCGCCGCGCGGCTGCTCGACGCGGTGCTCGATCCGCTCATCGGCGTGCTGAACGACCGCCTGCAGCGCCCGCGGCTGCTCGCCGGCGCCGGCGCGCTGCTGCTCGGCCTCGGCATGCTGCTGGTGCTCAACCCGCCGCGCGCCGGGGTCAGCCTTGCGCTGTGGCTGGTGCTGGCGCTGGTTCCCGTGTATCTGGGCTTCAGCCTGGCAAGCGTCAGCTACCACGCCTGGGGGGCGCTGCTCGGCGACAACCCGCACGAGCGCACGCGCGTGGTCGCGAGCCGCGAGGCCTTCGGCCTTGCCGGTGTCGTTGTGGCGAGCGTGCTGCCGACGCTGCTCGCGCCGACGCTCGATGACGGCCTGGCGCGTTTCGCCTGGATGCTCGCCGCGATCACCGCGCTCGCCACGCTGGTGACGCTCGCTGCCGCGCCGCGTCCCGCCCCGCGGGCGCGCGCCGCACAGGGCGGCCACCGTCTCGGCAGCATCACCGCGCCCTTCGCCAACCCGGCGTTCCGTCCGCTGTTCGCGGTGTTCATGCTGAACGGCATCGCCACCGCGCTGCCGGCGACGCTGGTACTGTTCTTCGTCAGCGACGCGCTGCAGTTGCCGCGCCACGCCGGCAGCTTCCTCGCCGCGTACTTTCTCGCCGGCGCGGTAAGCCTGCCGCTGTGGGTCGCCGTCGCGCGCCGCAGCGGCAAGGCGCGCGCCTGGCTCGGCGGCATGCTTGCCGCGGTGCTTGCCTTTGTCGGCGCGTTCCTGCTCGGTCCGGGCGACGCGCTCGCCTTCGGCGCGATCTGCCTGCTCTCCGGCCTCGCGCTGGGCGCCGACCTGGCGCTGCCGCCGGCGCTGCTCGCCGACGTGATCCACGAGCGCGGCGAGGAAGATCGCGCCGGCGCCTACTTCGGCCTGTGGAACTTCGCCACCAAGCTCAATCTGGCGCTCGCCGCCGGCCTCGCGCTGCCGCTGCTCGCCTGGCTCGGCTACCAGCCCGGCGCAGCGCCGACCGTCGCCCCGCTCTATTACGTCTACTGCCTGCTGCCCTGCGCGCTGAAACTCGCCGCCGCAGCGCTGCTGTGGCGCGAGTTCGGCCGCTCACCGGAGGTTGTCCATGCCTAGACTGATTACCGCCCTCTTCGCCACCCTGCTGCTCGCCGCGGGCTGCACGAGCGTCGACCCCGCCGCATATCGCGACGAGAAGCCGGCGCTCGACCTGTACCGCTACTTCGACGGTACGGTCGACGCCTGGGGCTATTTCGCCGACCGCTCGGGCGTGGTGGTCAAACGCTTCAAGGTGGAGATCCGCGGCCGCGTGGAGAACGGCGCGCTGGTGCTGGACGAGGATTTTCGTTACTCGGACGGCACCACCTCGCGCCGCGTGTGGACCATCACGCGCAGCACCGACGGACGCTATCGCGGCAGCGCCGCCGATGTCGTCGGCGAAGCGCAGGGCGTGGTGAGCGGCAACGCGCTGCACTGGACCTACGTGCTGGCGCTCGAGGTCGACGGCAGCACCTGGAACCTCGAGGTCGACGACTGGATGTACCTGCAGGACGAGCAGGTCATGCTCAACAAGTCGGTCATGCGCAAGTTCGGCTTCCGCGTCGGCGAGGTGATCCTCGCCTTCCGCCGCCGGGCCTGACGGGAACGCGGGGGACGCAGCCGATGCCGCTCAATCCGCCGATCCGCGACTGGCGCGGCCGCCGCGTGTGGGTGGTCGGCGGCTCGACCGGCATCGGCGCGGCGACCGCGGAGCGCCTGCTCGCCGCCGGTGCGCGCGTCGCGGTGAGCGCGCGCAGTGCGGACACGCTCGAGGCGCGCTTCGCGCGTCACGCCGAATCCGCGTGCCTGCGCCTGCCGGCCGACGTGCTCGAGCCCGCCACACTCGACAGGAGCCTCGCGGCGATCGTCGCCCACTGGGGCGGGCTCGATCTCGCCATCGCCTGCGCCGGCACCTACCGTGAAATGCGCGCCATCGCGCCCGACGCCGATGCCGCACGCGCCATCTGGCGCACCAACTTCGAGGGCGCGTTCAACGTCTACGCCAGCTGCCTGCCGCAGTGGAAAGCGCAGGGCGGCGGCGCGCTGGCGCTCGTTTCCAGCGCGGCGGGCTACACCGGGCTGCCGAACAGCCTCGCCTACGGCGCCTCGAAAGCGGCGCTCATCAACCTCGCCGAATCGCTCTGGCTCGACCTCGCGCGGCACGGCATCGCCGTGACGCTGATCATTCCGGGTTTCGTCGAAACACCGCTCACCGCGAAGAACCGCTTTCCCATGCCGGCGATCATCTCCGCCGAGCAGGCCGCAGACGAGATCCTGCGCGGCTTCGCGCGCGGCGCATTCGAGATCCATTTCCCCAAGCGCTTCACCCGCAGCCTGAAGCTGGTGGCGCTGCTGCCGCACCGGCTGCGCTTCTGGGGCATCCGCCGCTTCACCGGCGCATGAGCACGATCGCCATGCCGAGCGCCCCGTCGACGCCCGCGCCGCGCACGCCGCGGGCGCTCGATCTGCGTTACCGCCTGTTCATGGCCGGCGCCGGGCTGGTCGACCTGCTGTTTACCGGTGCCTACCTGGTGGTCGCCGGTCTCGGCGCGGCGCCCTATGCCATGCTGGCGCTGAACCTCGCCGTGTTCATGGCGTTGAACGCGGCGGTGGCCGGACTGCTGTTCGCCCCGGTGCGCGCCGCGCTCGAAGGCCGCGCACCGGCGCGCCAGGGCTACCGGCGCCTGAATCGCTTGCCGCTGTACTCCGGGCTGTGGGTGTTCACCATCGGCTTCGCCTACGCCGCCTGGGTGTTCTCGAGCGGCGCCTACGTCTACGACGAAACCCTGCTCGGCATTCTGTCCCCCTCGTTCAAGGCGAGCGCGCTCGCCTGGTACGCGCTGGTGTACGCCACCTACTTCGCGCTGTACGCGGCGTTTGCCGCCAACGACTGCGCGCGGCTCGCGCGCCGCGCGCTGGGCGAGCGAGGGCCGTTGAGCCGGCCGCGCGCCCGCGACCTCGGCGGCCACCTGGTGCCACGCCTGTGGCTCGCACTCGCCATGCTCGCGATCCTGCCGCCGCTGGTCATCGTCATGGACCTGACGGCCTTTGCGCCACTGCGCAGGGTGCAGGGGCTGACGACCGAAGCGGTCATCATCCTCGACCTGCTCGCCACGCTCGCCGCCGGCGGGCTGGCCGCCGTATTCGCCGCGCGCCAGATCAGCGAGCCGCTGCGCCACCTGGAGCGCGCGGTGGCGCGCATCGCGCGCGGCGCCTACGGCGAACCGGCGCCGGTGCTCGGCGACGACGAGCTCGGCCACCTCACGCTACACGTCAACCGCATGAGCGAGGGCCTGCGCGAGCGCGAGGTCATCCGGCGCGAGTTCGGCCGCTTCGTCAGTCCCGAGATCGCCTCGCGCATCCTGGACGATGCGCTCGGCGAGCCGCCGGAGAGCCCGGCGCACGAGCTGCGCGAGACCACCATCCTGTTCAGCGACCTGCGCGGCTTCACCACGCTTGCCGAGCGCCTGCCGGCGGAGCAGATGGTCGAGCTGATGAACCGCTACTTCCAGATCATCGACGAGACCATTCGCGCGCATGGCGGCATCATCCACTCCTTCATCGGCGACGCGGTGCACGCCTCGTTCAACTTCGCCGACGACTGCCCCGGCCACGCGGCCTGCGCGCTCACCGCGGCGCTCGCGATCCAGGCGCAGCTCGCCGCCGCGCGCTTCGCCGGCGGCGAGCCGATGGTCACGCGCATCGGCGTGCACACGGGGCGCGTCGCGGCCGCCGCCGTCGGCAGCCAGGAGCGCATGAATTACGCCATGTTCGGCGACGCGGTGAACATCGCCATGCGCCTCGAGCAGCTCAACAAGGAGAAAGGCACGCGCGTGCTGGCGAGCCGCGAGACGGTGGACGCCTGCGCGCCCGAGGACCACGCGCGCCTCGGGCTGCGGCCGCTGGGCGAAGTCCGCCTGCGCGGCCGCGTCTCGCCGGTGAGCATCTACGAGGTCGGCGCCGGAGCGTCGGCGTGAGCGCGTCGCCGACGCGCGCCGCGCTCGAGCGCCTGGTCGAGTGGTACGAGACGCTCACGCCGCAGACGCTCGAGCGCATCGCCGAGCTCTACGCGCAGGATGCGCGCTTCAAGGACCCGTTCAACGACGTCGCCGGGTGCAGCGCGATCCGCCGCGTGTTCGCGCACATGTTCGCCACCACCGAGGACCCGCGCTTTCGCGTGCTGGCGCGCGTCGCCGGCGAGGGCGAAGCCTTCGTCACCTGGACCTTCCGCTTCCGCGCCGCGCGCCGCAGCCTGGAGATCCGCGGCGCAACGCACCTGCGCTTCGATGCGCACGGCAAGGTCGTCGAGCACCGCGACTACTGGGACGCCGCCGAGGAGCTGTACGCCAAGCTGCCGCTGCTCGGCGCGCTCGTGCGCCTGCTCGCGCGGCGCCTGCGCGCCGCCGACTAGCGGCCCCGCCGCAGTCGCTGCAGCAGGCCGCGCCGCGTCGCCGGCGCCACGGGTGCGTCGAAATCCGGGCCGATGCGCTTCAGCGCGTCGGTGACGATGCAGTCGACGCCCCAGCGCAGCAGCTTTCGCGCCATGCGCGGATCGTTCACCGTCCAGGCCAGCACGGCAAAGCCGGCCTCGTGCATGGCGCGCACCAGCGCCTGCGTCAGCAGCCGGCCCTTGCAGTGCAGCGCGACGCACTCGAGGTCATGCGCCAGCTCGCGCCAGTGGGGCGGGATGCGCTTGAGCAGCAGGCCGCGCGGCAGCTCGGGCGCCGCGGCGCGCGCCGCGCCGAGCGCGAGCGGCGAAAACGACGACAGCACCGGCGACCGCGGCGCGTCGCGCCACAGCACGCGCGCGGCATTCGCCACCGCCTCGCCGGTGCGCCGCTCGTAGCCGCTCGCCGGCTTGATCTCGACGTTCGCCCACAGGCCAAGCGCGTGGCACAGCTGCGCAGCCTGCTCGAGGCGCGGCACCGGCTCGCCGCGCCAGCGCCGGCCCTTCCACACGCCGGCATCGAGCCGCGCGAGCTCCGCCGCGCTGTGTGCGCTCACCGCGCCGCGCCCGCTGGTGGTGCGCTCGAGCGTCTGGTCGTGCATCAGCACCGGCACGCCGTCGCCGGCGAGCATGACGTCCAATTCGACGCCGCGGAAGCCGAGCTCTGCGCCGAGCTGGATCGCGGCGAGCGTGTTCTCCGGCGCCAGCGTGCCGCCGCCGCGGTGCGCGACGATGCGCGGATAGGGCCAGCGCGTCACGCGGCGAGGCGCTGGCCGCTGCCGGCGTCAAACCAGTGCACCTGCGCCGGGTCGTAGGTCAGCGGCAGGCGGCCGGTGCGCGCGTCGATCGAGGCGTGCAGGCGCGCGGCGACGCGCGTCCCGTTGCCACCGCCGAGGTGGCCGTAGACCAGCGTGTCGGCGCCGAGCGGCTCGATCAGGTCGACGTCGATGACGAACCGCGCCTCAGACTCGCCGCAGGGCTCGAGATGTTCGGGACGGATGCCGAACAGCAGGTCGCGACCGTCCTTGTTCTCCGGAATCAGGTTCATCGCCGGCGAGCCGATGAAGCCCGCGACGAAGGTGGTCGCCGGCCGGGCGTAGACCTCGAGCGGCGCGCCGATCTGTTCGGCCCGCCCGCCGTTCATCACGATCATGCGGTGCGCGAGCGTCATCGCTTCGACCTGGTCGTGGGTGACGAACAGGCTGGTCGTGCCGAGCCGGCGGTGCAGCGCCTGCAGCTCGGCGCGCATCTGCACGCGCAGCTTGGCATCCAGGTTCGAGAGCGGCTCGTCGAACAGGAACACCGCCGGTTCGCGCACGATGGCGCGCCCCATCGCCACGCGCTGGCGCTGACCGCCCGACAGCTCGCGCGGGCGGCGTTCGAGCAGGTCGCCGAGCTCGAGGATTGCGGCGGCGCGCTTGACGCGCGTGTCGATCTCGGCCTTCGGCAGGCCGCGGATCTTCAGGCCGTAGGCCATGTTGTCGTACACGCGCATGTGCGGGTAGAGCGCGTAGTTCTGGAACACCATGGCGATGTCGCGGTCCTTCGGCTCGAGATTGTTCACCACGCGCCCGCCGATCGCGATCTCGCCGGCGGTAATGCGCTCGAGTCCGGCCACCATGCGCAGCAGCGTCGACTTGCCGCAGCCCGACGGCCCGACGATCACCACGAATTCGCCGTCCGCCACGTCCATGGTGACGCCATGGATCACCTGCACGCCGGCGGTGTAGCTCTTCTTCACGTCGCGGAAAGAAACCTCGGCCATCCTACTTCTCCGTCTCGACCAACCCCTTCACGAACCACTTCTGCATTAGCAGCACCACCACTGCCGGCGGCAACATGGCAAGCATGGCGGTAGCCATCACCAGGTTCCACTCGGTGATCGCGTCGCCCCCGGGAATCATGCGTTTGATCCCGATCACCGTGGTGTACATCGACTCGTCGGTGGTGATGAGCAGCGGCCAGAGGTACTGGTTCCAGCCGTAGATGAACTGGATCACGAACAGCGCCGCAATGCTGGTTTTCGACAGGGGGAACACGACGTCGCGGAAAAAGCGCATCGGTCCGGCGCCATCGATGCGCGCGGCCTCCGCGAGCTCGTCCGGAATGGTGAGGAAGAATTGGCGAAACAGGAAGGTCGCGGTCGCCGAGGCGATGAGCGGCAGTGTCAGACCGGTGTAGCTGTTGAGCAGGCCAAGATCCGAGATCACCTTAAAGGTCGGGATGATGCGCACTTCGACGGGCAGCATCAGCGTGACGAAGATCATCCAGAAAAAGAACATGCGCAGCGGGAAGCGGAAGTACACGATCGCGAACGAGGCGATGATCGAGATGGCGATCTTGCCGAAGGTGATGACCAGCGCCACCACCAGGCTGTTCAGCATCATGCGCCCGACCGGCGCCTTGGCGCCGAGGGCAGTGCCCGCGGTCAGCACCTGGCTGTAGTTCTCCCACAGGCGGTCGCCCGGCACGAGCGACATCGGCACTTCGAGGATGCGCTCGATCGACTGAGTCGAGGCGACGAAGGTGACATAGAGCGGCAAGGCGATTGCGGCGATGCCCGCGATCAGCACCGCGTGCGAGAAAACGGTCAGCCAGGGACGGTTCTCGACCATTCGCAGCTCAGTACTGCACCCGCCGCTCGATGAAACGGAACTGCACCACGGTGAGCGCGATGACGATCGCCATCAGCACGACCGATTGCGCCGAGGAGCCACCCAGGTCCGCCGCCTTGACGCCATCGTAGTAGACCTTGTAGACGAGGATCTGCGTCGCGCCCGCGGGGCCGCCTTCCGTGGTGGCGTCGATCACGCCGAAGGTATCGAAGAAGGCGTAGACGACGTTGACCACCAGCAGGAAGAAGGTGGTCGGCGACAGCAGCGGGAAAACCACCGTCCAGAAACGGCGCAGCGGGCTCGCGCCGTCGATCGCAGCCGCTTCGATCAGCGATTTCGGAATCGACTGCAGCCCGGCGAGGAAAAAAAGGAAGTTGTAGCTGACGTGCTTCCACACGGAGGCGATCACCACCAGGAGCATCGCCTGGTCGCCCTTCAGGACCCAGTTCCAGTCGACACCGACCTGGCGCAACGCGTAGGTGAAGATGCCGACCGAGGGCGCGAACAGGAACCCCCACAGCACGCCAGCCACCGCCGGCGCGACCGCGTAGGGCCAGATGAGGAACGTCTTGTAGGCCAGCGCGCCGCGCAGCACGCGATCGGCCATGGTCGCGAGCAGCAGCGAGATCGCAATGCCGGCGAGCGCCACCCAGGCGCTGAAGATCGCAGTCGTCTTGAAGGCGGCGAGGTAATGCGGGTCGCGGAACAGCGCGGCGAAATTGCGCAGGCCGACGAACTCGGTCTTCAGGCCGAAGGCATCCTGCAGCTGGAACGAGAAGTAGCCCGCCTGCACCGCGGGCCAGAAGAAGAAAACGATCGTGATCGCGATCTGCGGCGCGAGCAGCGCGTACGGCAGCCACGCCGAGCGGAAGACGACCCTTTTTTCCATGCGCTTCGGTCGAAAGCAACGGCTTCGGGCGTCCAACCGGGGCCAACCCAGCCCCGAACGAAGCCAACCGGGTGGATCCGAAGGGGGGCGCGCAGCGCCCCCCCTTTCAGGCCCTGCCCCTTTCGATCCCTACTTGTTCGCCGCCTGGAACTGCTCGAGGATCTCGTTGCCACGCTTGACCGCGTCGTTCATCGCGGTCTTGGCGTCCTTCTTGCCGGCGAACACCGCCTCCATCTCCTCCTCGATCACCTTGCGGCCCTGCACGAAGTTGCCGAAGCGCAGGCCCTTCGAGTTGGCCGTGGGCGCCTTGTAGTTCAGCTGGCGCACCTGGATGTCCGTGCCCGGATTCGCGGTGTAAAAGCCCGCGGCCTTGGTCGCGTCGTAGGCCGCGTTGGTGATCGGCGCATAGCCGGTTTGCTGGTGCCACTTGGCTTGCACCTCGACCGACGACAGGTAGGTGAAGAATTTGGCGATGCCCCGATACACCTTTGGATCCTTCTGCGACAGCACCCAGAGCGTCGCGCCGCCGATGATCGAGTTCTGCGGCGCGCCCTTCACGTCGTCGTGGTAGGGCAGGAAGTTGACCGAGAAGGCGAACTTGTCCAGCTTCTTGATGTTCGCGCGCGCACCGGAGCTGCCGGTGAACATGGCGCAATCGCCGCTCGCGAACTTGGCGTCGCCCTTGTTGCCGAGTCCCGCGTAGGTAAAGTAGCCCTTCTTGACGAAATCGCCGAGCATCGCGACGTGCTTGACGTGGGTGGGCGAGTTGATCGTGAAGCGCGTGTCGAGTCCGCCGAAGCCGTTCTGCTTGGTGCCGATCGGCAGGTTGTGCCAGGCGCTGAAGTTCTCCACGTGCACCCACGACGGCCAGCTGCTGGTGTAGACGCATTCCTGGCCCGCGGCCTTCAGCTTGGCAGCCGCAGCCTCGAATTCCTTCCAGGTCTTGGGCGCCTTCTCCGGGTCGAGGCCTGCTTTCTTGAACGCGTCCTTGTTGACGTAGAACACGGGCGTCGAGCTGTTGAACGGCATCGACAGCAGGTTCCCCTTCGGATCCATGTAATAGCCCGCAACGGCGCCCAGGTAGTTCTTCGGGTCGAACGGCTCGTTGGCCTCCTTCATCAGCTGGTAGACCGGCTTGACCGCGCCCTTGGCGGCCATCATGGTGGCCGTGCCAACCTCGAACACCTGCACGATGTGCGGCGGATTGCCGGCGCGGAATGCAGCGATCGCCGCGGTCATCGACTCGGGATAGCTGCCCTTGTAAATCGCCGTTACCTTCCAGTCTGTCTGGCTGGCGTTGAATCCGGCCGCGATCTCGTTGGTGCGCTCGCCGAGCGCCCCGCCCATCGAATGCCACCACTGGATCTCGGTCTGCGCCTGCACCGAGCCGAACACCAACAGGCCGGCGCCGGCGAGCGCGGCCGCGATTGCCTTGCGTTTCATGTGGGTCCCCTTCCTCCTGTAGACGCCGGCCCGCGCCGGCACCGGCGCAGCCTAGCGCGCGAATGTTACGCCTTTTGCCACCCCGGGAAGGGAATTCACGCAGCTAGCCGCGCTTGCCCCGCCCCCGGGCCGGCGCGTTGGCGCGCTCGAACTCCTCGAGCAGGACGTTGCCGCGCGCGACCGCCGCATTGAGCGCATCGAGCGGCGTCTTGCGGCCGGCCCACACCGCCTCGAGCTCCTCCTCGATGATGGCCCGGATCTGCAGAAAGTGGCCGAGGCGGATGCCCTTCGATTCGTCGGTCGGGTTGCGCAACAGCAGCTGGCGCACGGCGACCTGGTGGCCCGGGTGGGCCACGTAAAAACCGTTCTTCTCGGTGAGCGCGTAGGCCGCCTTGGTGATCGGCACGTAGCCCGTGCTCTGGTGCCAGCGCGCCTGCACCTCGGGTTGCGCGAGGTAGGCGATGAACTTCGCCGTCGCCCGATACTCCGCGCGCGTCTTGCCGTTCAGCGCCCACAGCCCGGCACCGCCGATCAGGGTGTTCTGCGGCGCCTCGGGGAAGTCGTCGTAGTAGGGCAGCGGCGCGACGCCGAAATCGAAGCGCGCCACCCGCTGCAGGTTGGCGTAGGACGACGACGAGGCCGTGAGCACGGCGCACTCGCCGGAGGCGAAGCGCGCCTCGGCCTCGTCGCGCCGCCCCGACCAGCTGAACAGTTCGGACGTTTTCCAGGAGGCGAGCATCGAAACCCAGCGCACCATCAGGCGGGTGTTGAAGTTGAGCCGCGCGTCGCTGCCGCCCATGCCGTTTTCCTCCGTGGCGAAGGGCTGGTTGTGCCAGGCACCCATGTTTTCCATCAGCACCCAGCTCGGCCAGGTCGTGGTGAGCGCGCACTTGACGGCACCGCTGTCGAGCAGCGCACCGAGCACCTTCGGCATTTCGTACCAGGTCTTCGGCGCGTGCGCCGGATCGAGGCGCGCCTTGCGGAAAGCGTCCTTGTTGTAATACAGCACCGGCGTCGAGGTATTGAACGGCAGCGCGAGCAGCCGCCCCCGCTTGTCGGAGAAGTACGCCGCGACCGCAGGCACGAAGGCGCCGTGATCGAGCGGCGCGCCGGCGTCGACCATCAGCCGCCACATCGGCTTCACCAGATCGCGCGCGGCAATCATCTCGGCGGTGCCCACCTCGTAGATCTGCACCAGGTGCGGCGTGCGCTTGGCGCGGTACGCGGCGAACACGGCGCGCTCGACGACGTCGTACGGTCCCTTGTAGGTCGCCACCACGCGCACGTCTTTCTGCGCCGCATTGAAGCGCGCCACGAGCGCATCGAGTTCGGCGCCACGCGCACCGCCCATGGCGTGCCAGAACTGGATCTCGGTGACTTTGGCCGCGGCCGGTCCCGCCCACGGCAGGGCCGCGAGCGCCAGCACCATCAGAAACCGAAACATCTGCCTCCCCCTCGAATCGGCATGCCGCAGCGCAGCGCCGCCGCGAAACGGCAACTGCCAGTATCGCATCGAATCCACCCGTGGCAGGCACGCGAACCCGCGCTGTTCCACAGACCGGCGCGAGGCTAAGATGGTTCCGCAGCCCCGCGAAACGCCGGCATGACCGCAATCCACAACCTGAGCGCCGTCGAGCTCGCTGCGCACTACGCCGACGGCAGGCTGTCGCCGGTCGAAGTCGCCACCGCGCTGCTCGCGCGCATCGCGTCCGGGGAATCCAGGCTGAACGCGATGTACCGCCTGCGGCGCGCCGAGGCGCTCGCCGAGGCGCGCGCCGCCGAGGGCCGCTGGCGCGCCCAGGCGCCGCTGTCGCCGCTCGACGGCGTGCCGATCACCATCAAGGAGAACATCGCCACGCGCGGCGACCCGGTGCCGATCGGCACGCGCGCCAAGGCGGATCTACCGCCCGCGGCCGAGGATGCGCCGCCCGCAGCGCGGGCGCGCGAGGCGGGCCTCGTCATCCTCGGCAAGACGACGATGCCCGATTTCGGCATGCTGTCCTCGGGGCTGTCGAGCCTGCACGGCACGACGCGCAACCCCTGGCGCCTCGACCGCAACCCCTCGGGCTCGAGCTCGGGGGCGGGCGCCGCGGCCGCGGCCGGCTACGCGCCCCTCAACATCGGCACCGACATCGGCGGCTCGGTCAGGTTGCCGGCCACGCACTGCGGCATCTTCGGCCTCAAGCCCTCGCTCGGCCGCATCCCGATCCACCCGCCCTACCTCGGCCGCGTCGCGGGACCGATGACACGCAGCGTGCGCGACGCGGCGGCGCTGCTCAACGTGCTCGCCCGGCCCGATGCGCGTGATTTCATGAGCCTGCCCGCGGACGCGCTCGACTACGCCGCCCGGTTCGTGGGCCGTGCGCTGCTGGGGATGCGCATCGGCATGCTCACCGACATGCTGGTCGGCCTGCGGGTGCACGCCGTGGTGCGCGCCGCCGCCGTGGCGGCGGCGC
>JBFFEY010000045.1:0-23299 GCA_041558415.1 Burkholderiales bacterium
GTGAAAGGGCAGGCGCGACCGAGTTCTCGCGCGCCCGCCGAGCTGTCTTCCATACTTCCGAACCCCGTGAACATGCAGCAATTCGGAAACACTTTGATTATTCCGGATCCGGGGCCGATGTTCCGGGGAAAAGTTCAGGCGCAAATTGAAGGGCTCAGCAAGAATCTCAAGATCGTTTTCAAGGACACGACGCTCATGAATGCGCGATCGGGAAATATTCATTGTTCGCTCAATGCCGTTCGCTATTGTCGTCCGATCATGAGATCGTCCGATCCTCATTCGAGCAGAGAGCGTCGATAAAGGCGCGTCTCAGGAGGGGCGGGTTGCAGCGAGGGTTGTGATTCCCGGTGGCGAGCACGGCCGGCGAAAGCGATTCATTTGCCGGGAAGCCGGTGGTGCGAGCGCGTTGCGGCACTCTCCAAGGCTCAGGCCTCCGTCACCCGTACGCCTTTCGCCTTCAAGGCCGCGACGACCGAATGGCTGTGCGCGCGGTCGCGCGTCTCGATGAGGAACTCGACTTCCGGTGTCTTCACCGACGCGGTGCCGAACAGGCGCTGGTGCTGCACCTCGACGATGTTGCCGCCGGCCTCGCCGATCAGCGTCGCGACCTTCGCCAGGCTGCCGGAGACGTCCGGCATCGTCACGCGCAGCCGCACCAGGCGCCCATCGCGCACCAGGCCGCGCATCAGCACCGCGGCCAGCACGCGCGTGTCGATGTTGCCGCCGCACAGCGGGATGCCGACGCGCCGGCCGCGGAACGCCGCCGGATGCTCGAGCAGCGCCGCAAGGCCGGCGGCGCCGGCGCCCTCGGCGACGGTCTTTTCGATTTCGATCAGCGTGACTACGGCGCGCTCGATGGTCGCCTCCTCGACGATCAGCACGTCCTCCACCAGCCTTCGCACGATTTCGAGCGTCAGCTTGCCGACGTCGCGCACGGCGAGGCCCTCGGCGATGGTGTCGCCGCCGACCTCGACCGGCTCGCCCTGCAGCCGCTGGTACATGGCGCGGTAGCTCTTCGACTCGACGCCGAACACGCGGATGTCGCTGCGCAGCGCCTTGGCCGCGGTGGCGATGCCGGAAATCAGTCCGCCGCCGCCGATCGGCACGACCAGCATCTCGAGGTCCGGCACGTCCTCGAGCATCTCGAGCGCGATGGTGCCCTGGCCGGCGATGACCGCGGGGTCGTCGTAGGGATGGATGAAGGTGAGGCCTTCGCGCGCGGCGCGCGTATGGGCGTGTTCGGCGGCTGCAGTGAGCGAATCACCCGCGAGCACCACCTCGGCGCCGTGCACCTGGGTGTTCTTTACCTTGGTGTTCGGCGTGCCCTTCGGCATCACGATCACGCTGCGGATGCCGAGGCGGGCGGCATGGTAGGCGACCCCCTGCGCGTGGTTGCCGGCGCTCATGGCGATGACGCCGCGTGCGCGCTCCGCTTCGCTCATGGTGAGCAGCTTGTTGAGCGCGCCGCGCTCCTTGAACGAGGCGGTGAACTGCAGGTTCTCGAACTTGAGGAAGACCTCGGCGCCGGTCAGCCTGGACAGCGTACGGCTGTGCAGGCAGGGCGTGCGCTCGACCGCCCCGGCGATGCGCTTCGCCGCCTCGCGGACGTCATTCAGTGAGACGTCGGGGTCAGACCCCTGTGGATAACTCATCGGCGCGGTCTAGTTTAAGGCCTGAGTTATCCACAGGGGTCTGACCCCGTTATGTTTTCTCGCCGAGTAGCGCTGCGGCGGGAAAGTTGGCGAAGGCCTCGGCCAGGCGGATTTTTCCTTCCCGCAACGCGACGCGCTCTCCGGTGATGACATTGAGCAGTGCCGCATTGGCGGGCAGGTCCGGGACGTCGATCACGGTATCGCTCCAGACGGATTCGCCGATCGGCAGCCGGCCGGGCTCGCGCAGCAGCTGCGCGAACAACCGCCCGGCGATCGTCACCAGGACGTGGCGGCCATGGCTGCGCGCAAAGGCGAGGACATGTGCGGTGCGCGCGCCGCTCGTCGCCAGCGCGCTGTAGTCGCCCTCGCGCATCAGCTCGAGGCGCCGCTTGCGCAGCTCGAGCAGGCGCCAGGTGACAAGCAGCTTCGCGCGACCATCCTGCGGCGACGCCAGGAAGGCCTGCGCGACGCGTACGAGGTCGGTCGGATCGAGGCCACGCAGCTCCTCCAGCAGCTGCGCGCGCGGCGCGTAGTCGACGGGTCGCCGGTTGTCGGGGTCGACGAGGCTGAGATCGATCAGCTCGTTGCCCTGATACAGGTCAGGCACGCCCGGCGAGGTGAACTTCACCAGCGCCATCGAAAGCGTATTGAGGCTGCCGAACCACTGCAGCTGTGCCGCCTGCTGCTGCAGGTCGTCGAGGAAGGGGTTCGCGTGCTCGCGCGACAGCAGCGCGCGCACGAACCCGGAGAGCGCATCCTCGTAGGCGGGGTTCGGATTGATCCAGCTGGTATGCCCCTTCGCCTCGCGTGCCGCCTTGCGCATGTAGGCGTCGATGCGCGCAGCGTAGGCCTCGAGCGCTTCACCGTCCAGGCCCTGCCCGGGGTAGGTGCCGAGCAGCGTCTGGTACAGCAGGTACTCGTCGTTGCGCGAGGGCGCCAGGCCATCCTCGAGCTTGCGCCGGCGCGACTGGTTGAGCGCGCTCCAGCGCCGCAGCAGCAGGCGCCAGGCGGCCGGCATCTCGGAAATCACGTTGATCCGCAGGCGCACGTCCTCGGAACGCTTGTTGTCGTGCGTCGAGGTGGCCAGCAGGGTGTGCGGCCAGTTCAACGCGCGATCCGCGCTCGCGCCGTGGAACGCGCGCACCGTGACGCCGAACATCCCCGGGTCGGAACCGACCTCGTTCAGCGAGACTAGGCGATTGAAGAGGTAAAACGCCGTGTCTTCCTCGCCCTTTGCCGTGACCGGTGCCGTGAATTGCTGGAACTTCATGGCGAAGCGCCGTACGCGCTCGCTGAGCGCCGCGGGCGCGCCTTCCGGCGCGACACCGAGCAGGGCCTGGCGCACGAAGCTGAAGATCGCGGTGTCCGTTGCGCGGCTGTGCTGCGTCGCGCGCGCCACCGCCCAGTCGATGTAGCGCCGGTCCTGTGCCGACGGCCGGCGCACGATGTACGTCCGGTAGACGGGCATGCAGGCTGCGACCTCGGCGAGCGCGCGGCGCAGCGTGTTGAAGGTGTAGTCGCGCGTGCGCACGTCCGCGCGCGCGATGCGCAGCAGCTCGGTGGCGAGCACCGTCAGCTCCGAGGCGAGCGCACTGCGCATGGTGAGGTGCTTGCCGCGATAACAGGCTTCCTCGAAGTCGAAATCCGCGCCGGTGAAGGCGCGCCAGACGCGGTCGATGCGGCCGCGCGCGGCGGAATCGATGAACACCCCGTTGACCACCGCGCCGAAGCGGTAGCCGGTCGTGCCGTGCACCGCCCAGGCGGCCGGCACGTGCTCGTGGCGCGCGGTGATCTTCTCGATCGCGACGTAGAGCGGGCGCGGCGGCCGGCCGCGCTGTGCGACCCCCGGATCGACGCCGGCCAGCCGTGCGTAGCGCTGCTGCAGACGGCGGAAGTAGCGCGCCGGGTCGAACAGACCGTCGGGGTGATCGATGCGCAGCCCGTCGACCTGGCCCTCGGCGGCGAGCGACAGCACGAAGCCGTGCGTCGCGTCAAAGACCTCGTCGTCTTCCATGCGCAGCGCGGCGAGATCGTTGATGTCGAAGAAACGACGGTAGTTGATCTCATCGGAGGCGACGCGCCAGAAGGCGAGCCGGTAGGCCTGTGCCTCGAGCAGCGCGTGCAGCGCCTGATGATCCTCGCCGTTGAAGCCGGCCAGCGCGGCCTCGATCGCGGCCGCCAGTCCCGGGTAGTTTTGCGCGAGCTGCGCGAGCCGCTGCTTGTGCAGCTCCTTGTCGCGCGCGCGCTCGCCGCGTGCGGCGGGATCCTCCGCATCGCGCGGCGGCAGATGGCCGAACGCGGAGGCCAGGCTGGAGAACGCGAGGCGCGCGCTGCTCTCGAGCTCGGCGGGCATCGTCGCCTCGGCGCGTTGCAGGATGACCGGATACTCGCGCGGGTCGATCGGAAAGCGGTGCTCGTAGTAGCGCACCGCAAACGCGCCGGTCTCGGCCTCAAATCCGAGCGAGAGCTCGCCGCGTGCCAGCACGTTGCCGTAGTAGTCGCCGAGCACCGGAACCAGAACCTTGCCCTGCAGTTCCTCGTTGACCGGATTCCAGTCGATGTCGAAATAATGCGCGTAGGCCGAGGCCGGGCCGTTCTCGAGCACGTCCATCCACCAGGCGTTGTCGTCGTCGAGCACGCCCATGTGGTTCGGCACGATGTCGAGCAGGATGCCCATATCGTGCGCGCGCAGCACCTCGCGCAGCCGGTCGAAGCCCTCCCGACCGCCGAGCTCGGGGTTGATGCTGCGGTGGTCGACGATGTCGTAGCCGTGCGTGCTGCCCGAGCGCGCGCGCAGAATCGGCGAGCAGTACAGATGGCTGATGCCGAGGCGGGCCAGGTAGGGGACGACGCCCGCGGCGTCGTCGAAGGTGAAGCCGGGGTGGAGCTGCAGGCGGTAGGTGGCGCGCGGCAGGCGCGCCTGCGCGCCGCTCGGGGCGCGATCGCGCAGCGGGTGCGGTCGCACCTGTGACAGACGCTCGAGCAGGGCACGCACGCGATCGGCCTCGAACAGGGCATCCAGGTCGAGCGGCAGCTTGCGCCGCCAGTTAGGGTGTTCGTCGGTGGTGCTCGGCAGGTTCGCTTGTTCCGTGAGGCCGAGCGCGTCCTCCAGCTGCAGCATCATGAGCTGCGAGGGCGCCGCTGCCGCGTAGGCGTGCACCGCCTCGATCATCGCTGCCTCGAGCGCGGGCGGCAGCGCGTCGGCGCTCACGCCTTCGGGCAGCAGCCTGGCGCGCTCGAGCGCGAGCAGCAGGCGCACGCGGTCCTGCGCCCGGCGCACGGCTTCGCTGTCGCGGATTGCGTCGCTGGGAAACAGGTTCAGCTCCTGGCGCAGGCGCACGTCCCGTCCTTCCCACCAGCCGGCCAGTGTCGGCAAATCGTGGGTGCTGACGCTGACCAGTGCCTCTTTCGGCAGCGCGTCCGCCGGCAGGAACTCGCCCGCCGCATCGCGCTCGAAGAACAGCACGCGATACGAAAGTACGCCGTAACGGGCGAGGGCGGCACGCAGCGCGTCGGCCACGGTGCCGAGATCCTCGCCGATCACCAGGCAATGGTTGCGATGGCTCTCGATCGCCACAATCGCCAGCATCTCGTCGAGCGCGTAGTGCACGTAGGCGCCGTCCTTCGGCTTGCCACCGGGCGGGATCCAGAACAGGCGCATCAGCCCCATGACGTGGTCGATACGCAGCGCGCCGGCCAGGCGCATGGTGTTGCGCAGGGCGTTGACGAACGGCGCGTAGTGCAGCTGGCGCAGCGCTTGCGGGCGGAACGGCGGCAGCCCCCAGTCCTGGCCGCCCAGATTGAAGTCGTCCGGCGGCGCGCCGACGCTGGTTCCCAGCGCGTAGCACTCGCGGTAGGTCCAGGCGTCGGAGCCGGCGCGGTCGACCGAGACGGCGAGATCGAGGTAGAGACCGACTTCCATGCCGAGCGCATCGCAGCGCGCGGCGATGCGCTCGAGCTGGATCGACACGAGCCACTGCAGGTACTCGTAGTACTCGATGCGGTCTAGATGCGCGGCGCGGTAGGCGGTCACGGCCTCTGAATCGTGGTCGCGATAGGGCTCGGGCCAGACTGGCCAGCCCCAGACCGACGCGTCGGCCGCGTGGAAGTGCTCCTGAAGCGCTTCGAAGGTCGCGTGACGGCGCAGCGCATCGCCGCGTGCGGCCTGATAGTCGCGGAATGCCTGCGCACGCTGGCTCGGCCGGGGTGCGGCGAGATGGCGCCCACGGAAGTGCGCGTAGAGCCGCTCGAGGACCTCGAACTTCGCGGCGGCCACGCCGGCGTAGTCGACGGTGTCGGACTCGCGCAAGCGCGCGAGACGGCCCTGGAACTCGGGGCTGCGCACCAGCTGCTGCACCTCGTCGTTTTCCCCGTAATCGGCGATCGCCTCGACGTCGAGGTACAGCACATTCACCATCACGCGCGAGGACGGGCTGTAGGGGCTGATGTGCGCCGGGTTGTGCGGGAACAGCGCATGCAGCGGGTTGACACCGACGATACCGGCGCCGCGTTCGGCGCTGAGCTGCGCCAGGCGCAGGAGGTCGCCGAAGTCACCGATGCCCCAGTTGCGCGCCGAGCGCAGCGCGTAGAGCTGCACCGCGGGACCCCACAGGCGCGCGCTGTCCTCGAGCGCGGGCGGTCGCCAGCAACGCGCGGGGCTGGCGAGCAGCAGCACGGCCGTTTCGGCGCCGCCGTCTTCGCTCACCTGCAGGCGGTGGTAGCCCGCGGGCAGTGCAATTCCCGGCGCGAGCGTGGTGGCCTCGGCAGGCAGCGACCCCGCGTGGCGTTCACCCGATTCCAGCTCCAGCGCCCAGCGTAGTGCGCGACCGGTATCTTGCTCTTGCGCGGGCGCCTGCACGGGCGCGGACCAGTCGGGCGCATCGGCGGCCACGACGATCACCGGCGGCAGGCGCTCGTCGCGCCGCGCCGCGCGCAAGGCCTGCTCGGCCTGTGCCGCGCGCGCGGTGTCGGCCGCGTCGACGCCGAGCTCGGCGAGCAGCGCAACGAGACTCGCGTCGGGCACTTCGTTGTGCTTGCCCCAGATGTCCTGGAACGTCGGGGAAATCTGCGCGAGTTCGCACAGGCGCTCGAGCGTCGCGCGGAATTCAGTCACCGCCCGCCTCCAGCGCCACGTAGACGCTCCACGGCGCCATGCGCAGTGCCCCGCCCGTCTCTTGCGCGCCGAGCGCGTAAAGGCGTCGGCCGGACGGAATCTGCGGCAGCGTCGCCGCAGCATCGGACAGGTTGAGCGCGTGCCGCAACGTCGCAGCTGCCGCGAGCGGCCAGGCGACGCAGAGCACGCCGTCGAGGATCTCGAAGCGGCCTCCCGCGCGCGCCTGCGCCAGGCGCGGCACGATCTGCGCGCGGCGAATTTCGAGCAGCTCGCGCACCAGCGCCAGGCGTTCGCGATGCGGCGAGATGTCGCGCTCGACCCAGTTCAGTTTGCTGGCCTGGAAGGTGGTGGGCGCATTTGGATCGGGGATTCGCGCGCGCACGGCCGGGTCGGCGAACGCGGCGAAGCGGCCGAACTCCTCGCGCCGGCCGCGGGTCACGGCCGCGGCGAGCTCGGCGCCGAAATCGCAGAAGAATTGAAACGGCGTCGCCGCCGCCCATTCCTCGCCCATGAACAGCATCGGCACCTGCGGCGAGAGCAGCAGTGCGGCGAGTGCCGCCCGCTCGCGCGAGGGGTCGGACAGCGCATGGATGCGCTCGCCGAAGGCACGGTTGCCGACCTGGTCGTGCGTCTGGAGGAAGGAGATGAACGCGGTCGGTGGCAGCTGCGCGCTCGGCTCGCCACGCCGCTCGCCGCCGCGGAACGCGGAGGGATCACCCTGGTAGATGAAGCCCTCGGCGAGGCCGCGACCGAGGCGCTCGAGCGGGCTGTCGGCATAATCGGCGTAGTAGCCGTCGGCTTCGGCGGTGAGCGGCACGTGCAAGGCGTGGTGCACATCGTCGTTCCACTGCGCGGTCGCGGCGACCGGCGTGCCCGCTGCGTCGCGCATGAGCAAGCGCGACTGGTTGGCGTCGTTCTCGAGAATCAGATGCACCGCGCGCTCGCGCCCTGGACCGGCGTGCAGCGCCTGCGCGATCTCGGCGACGATGTGCAGCGGCGAGTCGTCGCGGATGGCGTGGATCGCGTCCAGCCGCAGTCCGTCGAAGCGGTATTCCTCGACCCAGTACAGCGCGTTATGGATGAAGAAGTCGCGCACCGTGCGGGCGCCGGGCCCGTCGAAATTGATCGCCGCACCCCAGGGGGTCTGATGCTGCGGGTTGAAGAATTCCTTGCAGTAGGCGTGCAGGTAGTTGCCTTCCGGGCCGAAGTGGTTATAGACGACGTCGAGCAGCACCATCAGGCCGAGTCCGTGCGCGGCGTCGACCAGCGCCTTGAGATCCTCCGGCCGACCGTAGCTCGCGTCCGGTGCGAACGGCAGCACGCCGTCGTAGCCCCAGTTGCGCGCCCCGGGGAAGTCCGCGACCGGCATCAGCTCGACGGCCGTGACGCCGAGCGCGGCGAGTGCCGGCAGGCGCGCGGCCGCGGCGGCAAACGTCCCCTCGGGAGTGAAGGTGCCGACGTGCAACTCGTAGACCACCGCTTCGTGCCACGGGCGCCCGCGCCAGGCGGCATCGCGCCAGCCGTAGGTGCGCGCATCGACGACCTCGCTCGCGCCGTGAATGTCGTCGGGATTGAAGCGCGAGGCGGGATCCGGCACGCGCAGGCCGTCACCGACCACGAAGGCGTAGCGCGTGCCTGGCGCGGCCTCCGTTTCCCGCTCGTGCCAGCCGTCGGCGCCGCGCTGCGTGGAGAGCCGCGTCGGGCCCTGTGAACCCGTGAGCTCGAGCTCGACCGATGCGCTGCCCGGCGCCCAGAGTCGAAAGCGGGTGGTGCCGTCCGCGCGATATTCGGCGCCGAACGGCATGCGATGTACGGTGTTCATGCCTGCGCGCAGGGGCGAATCAGCAGCGCAAGCGCGCGGCCTCCGACGGTGTACGACTGGCCTGCGGCGTAACTCACGCGCAAGTCCGGATGATCCTGATCGAGTGCGGTATCCACCAGGGCATGCCAGGGCTGAGCGTCGAGCGCCGGCAGGACGAACGACACGTCGTCGTGATGCGCGTTGAATAGGATGAGGAAGTCGTCGTCCCGAATGCGCTGCCCCGTGCGGTCGACGTCGGTCAGTGCCGCGCCTGAAAGGTAGACCCCAAGGCTGCGCGCATGCTCGTGATTCCACTCCTCTTCGCTCATTTCGCTGCCGTCCGGCTTGAGCCACTGAATGTCCTTGACCTCGGCGCCGTGCAGCGGGCGGCCCTGAAAGAAATCGCGCCGCCGGAAGATCGGATGCGCATGGCGCAGCGCGATCAGGCGGCGCGTGAAAGCGACCAGCTGTTCCCTCGCCGGCGTGCTCGACCAGTCGAGCCAGAAGGTCTCGTTGTCCTGGCAGTAGGCGTTGTTGTTGCCGTGCTGCGTGCGCCCGCGCTCATCGCCGGCCAGCAGCATCGGGATTCCCTGAGAGAGGAACAGGGTTGTCAGCATGTTGCGCTTCTGGCGTTCGCGCAACGCGTTGATTTCGGGATCGTCGGTCGGACCCTCATGGCCATGGTTCCACGACAGGTTGTGGCTGTGCCCGTCGCGGTTGTCCTCGCCGTTCGCTTCGTTATGCTTGTCGTTGTAGCTCACCACGTCGTGCAGCGTGAAGCCGTCGTGTGCGGCTATGAAATTGACGCTGGCGTGTGGGCGGCGCCCCTCGCGGCCATACAGGTCCGACGATCCGGTGAGGCGTTGGGCGAACTCGCCGATCAATCCGCCATCGCCCTTCCAGTAGGCGCGCATGCAGTCCCGGTAGCGGTCGTTCCATTCCGCCCAGCCGAGGGGAAAGTTGCCGACCTGATAGCCGCCGGGACCGATGTCCCAGGGTTCCGCGATGAGTTTGACGCGGTTCAGCACCGGGTCCTGGCGGATGACGCTGAAGAAGCCGCCCATGCGCTCGACCTCGCTACCCTCGCGCGCCAGGGCCGGCGCTAGGTCGAAGCGGAAACCGTCGACGTGCATTTCCTGCGCCCAGAAGCGCAGCGAGTCCATCACCATCTGCAGCACCCGCGGGTGCTCGAGGTTCAGTGTGTTGCCGCAGCCGGTGAAGTCCATGTAGTGCCGCCGACTGTCCTCGACCAGGCGGTAGTAGTTGGCGTTGTCCACGCCCTTGAAGGACAGCGTGGGGCCGAGGTGATTGCCCTCGCAGCTGTGGTTGTAGACCACGTCGATGATGACCTCGAAGCCCGCCGAATGCAGGCTCTTGACCATGGTCTTGAACTCCTTCGAGCTGCCCGAGGCGGAGTAGCGCATCTCCGGGGCGAAGAAGCCGAGCGTGTTGTAGCCCCAGACGTTGCGCAGGCTACGCTGCACGAGGTGCTGCTCGTCGACATAGGCGTGCACCGGCATGAGCTCGACGGTGGTGACGCCGAGCCGTTTGAAGTATTCGATCACCGGTTGTGAGGCGAGGGCCGCATAAGTGCCGCGCAGCGCCTGCGGCACGTCCGGGTGTCGCATCGTGAAGCTGCGCACGTTGAGCTCGTAGACGACGGTCTCGTGCCAGGCAACCACCGGGCGGCGATCGTCGCCCCAGGTGAACGCCGAATCGACGACGCGGCACTTGGGCATGTAGGCGGCGCTGTCGCGCCGGTCGAAAGCGAGATCCTCGCGCCGGTGTCCGATCGTGTAGCCGTGCAACGCATCGCTCCAGCGCAGGTTGCCGACGATCTCTCTGGCGTAGGGGTCGACCAGCAGCTTGTGTGGATTGAAGCGATGGCCGTCCTCCGGCCGGTACGGGCCGTGCACGCGGTAGCCGTAGACCATGCCGGGGCGCGCTTCCGGCAGGTAGCCGTGCCAGACGTGATCGGTGCGCTCGGGCAGCGCGACGCGCTGACGCTCGCGCCGGCCGGCATCGTCGAAGATGCACAGCTCGACCTTCTCCGCGTGCTCGGAAAACAGCGCGAAATTGACGCCTTCGCCGTCCCAGGTCGCGCCGCGCGGGTAGGCGCGGCCCGGCCAAACCACGGTGATGCGCGGCGGCTCTGTGATTTTTTCGGCCACGGGGGTTCTCGACGGAATGAGCGGATTCGACGGGTGGCGCAGCGGGCACGCGCCGCAAGACGCGATTATCGCATGCGGGTTTTCAATGCGGCGCGCGCGCCGCGCCGCATAGCGGCAGGCGTTCGTCGAGCACGACGTGCACCGGCACGCGCCGCATCACCTCGGCAAAGCGCGCCTTGTCGTTGAACGCCGCAATGAAGCCTCCGGCGGCGAGGCGCGGCAGGATTTTCGGCGCGATGCCGCCGGCGACGAATACGCCGCCGCGCGCCATGACGTTCAGGGCGTGATCGCCGGCGGCCGCGCCGTAGCAGCCGATGAACAGATCGAGCGCGGCGAGCGCCAGTGGATCGCCGCGCTCGAGTGCATAGCGCGTGATCGCCGCGGGCGCATCGCCCTCGGCCAGCTCGGCGCGCAGCGCCGGCGACTCGGCATGCCCGCCGCGCTGCAGCAGGAAATCGTAGATGCGCAGCAGGCCTGCGCCCGACAGCACGTGCTCCAGCGTGACCCGCCCGACCCGCGCGTGCAGGTACTGCCAGAGGGCGATGCCCTCGGCCGAGCGCGGCGCGAAGCCGCCGTGGCCGCCTTCGCCGGCCAGCGGGTGGTCGATGGCGGCTTCGCGCAACACGTAGGCGATGCCCAGGCCCGTGCCAGCGCCGAGAATGACGCGCGGTGCGTCGGCGCGGGGCTCGCCCGCCTGCAGCGTGGCCAACGCGTCGGGCTGCAAGGCATCGAGGCCGTAGGCCGCGGCGGCGAAATCGTTCAGCAGACGGACCCGGGGGATGGCAAAGGCCCGGCTCAGCGTGTCGGCGTCGATCGACCAGGGCAGGTTGGTGACTTGGACGCGCCGGCCTTCGATCGGCCCGGCGACAGCGAAGCAGGCGGTCTCGAACGTCGGGTGCGCGCCGAGTGCCGCGCGCGCGTCGGTGAGAAAGCGCTCAATCAGCGGCTCGAGCGCGGGAGTGTCGGCCGAAGCGTAGCGCTGCTCAAAGCGTGGCGGCGCATCGGCGTCACCGAAGACCGCGAGGCGGGTCTTGGTGCCGCCGATGTCGCCCGCCAGGATCATTCGGCGTCAGGGTCGGGCCCTGCGCCGCGCGCGCCGCGCGCCAGCCAGCGCTCGATCTGCGCCGCCGCCCAGTCGCGCCCGCCCAGACCGAAGGCGAGCGCGAGCGCGAACACGACGCCGGCGAGGATGATGAGGAAGCTCTGGCGCACGATCTCGCCACCGACGTTCACTTGGTCGAGCGCGATCAAGGCGACGAACACCATGATGGCGTACTGCGCCGCCCTGCCGAGGAACTCGGCGTCCTGCACGCCGACGTTGCGGCAGTAGGTGACCACGGTGTTGCCGATGAAGCGCGCAAAGTACGCGCCGAAGGCGAGGATCAGCAGCGCGACGACCACCTTCGGCACGAACAGCACCACCTGACCGAGCAGGTCGGTGATGTAGGTCAGGCCCAGGCTGTTGAAGGCGATGATCAGCGCGGCAAGCACGACCAGCCAGTAGATCACCAGGGCGAGGATCCCGGTGGTGTCACTGCGGACGCCGCCCTGCGCGAGAAAGCCGTCCATCCCCGAGCGCTCGGTAATGACGTTGAAGTTGACCGCACGCAGGCCCTTGTCGACCGCGACGCGCGCGAGCTTGGCGAGCAGCCAGCCGCCGATGACCACCGCCGCAGCGAGCGCGAGGCGCGGCAGAAAGTCGCCGATGTGGCCGAGGAATACACGTACAGGTTCCAGCATCACACTCACGTTTTCCATACTGACCTCCCCTTTAAACTCAAAGTGACCGGCGTTGCGCCACGCATCCGCCTAGGCTGCATTAGCCGGCAAGCCCGCCGCCTGCAAGCGCGAGGATGCCCTGCAGCGGGATGCGGACCCAGCCCGGCCGGTTGTTAATCTCGTAGCGCAGCTCGTAGAGCGCCTTCTCCAACTCGAACAACTCGAGCAATCCGCGTGCCGCGGGAAAGCTGCCGTAAAGCCCGCTGCCCGCGACCGCCTGTTCGTAGGCCTTGAGGAACTCGCGGCGCGTTTCCCGCTCCCACTGCGCGAGCAGCGCCTCGAGCCGGCCGTCGCGACCGTGATCCATGCTGTTCGCCTGCTTGGCGGCGGTCCAACGCGCATAGCTGAACGAGCGCAGCATGCCGGCGACGTCACGCAGTGCGCAGTGCTTCGCGCGGCGCTCCTCGAGCGCGCGCGCGGGTTCCCCCTCGAAGTCGGTGATGAGAAAGTCGTTCTTCGAGAGCAGTACCTGGCCGAGGTGGTAGTCGCCGTGATAGCGCGTCTTAAGCGTCGCACCGCCGCCGCGGCCGGCGGATTCGATGCGCGCGAGCAGCGCCTCGCGCTCGACGAGCAGCGCGCGGGCTTCGTCGCGCGCTGGCGAGGGCATCTCGCCGCGATGCCGCTCGAGCAGCGTCAGCGTATCGAGCGCTTCCTTCTGGATGTTGCCGCGCCACGCGGCGACGTCGGCGTCGCCCACCGGCTCCGGATCGAAGGCCGGGTCGCCGCAGCGCTGTGCGAACGCGACGTGCAGCTCGCCGGTGCGCTGGCCGAGCGTGTGAATCAGCGCGAGATAGGCGCCGTGCTCGTTGGTGGGCGGCGGCTCCGTCACGGTACGCTGGCTCTCGATGAAGCGCTCGAGGTACTCGATGGTGTGTCCCCAGCCGTCGCCCTGGTTGGAGCAGTAGGCCTGCAGCAGAGCGAGCGTGGTGATCTCGCCCTCGGGCGTGACGTGCTCGACGACACCTGCGACCGGGACGCAGTGCGCGAAGCGCGCGACCTCGGTGAGGTAGCGCCCGATTTCGAATTCGGGGTTCATGCCCGCGCGAATGCGCCGGTAGCCCTTGATGAACAGGCGTGAGCCGAGCGACACGCCTGTGTTGCTGGTCTGCGCCGTGGTACGGACCACCGGCAGATCGGCGAGGTCGTCGCCGGCGAGAATCTCCTCGAAGGCCTTGGTCGGCGCGAAGCGAATGTGGCCGTGGTCACTCGGCAGCTCGAGCCCGCTGTGCACCGCGGCGACGAGCGCGCGTATGAACGGTTCGTCCGTGAAGGCATCCGCCATCACGCCAACCTCGGCCTGCTGGCGCACGCGGGCGAGCGTTACCGGGGTGAGCGCCTTGACGCGTTCCTCATCGCGGTCTTCCCAGGCGAGGGTCAGCGGGACGAAGTAGCGCATGGCCTCGCCCATTGCCTCGACCTCGAACAGGGCGAGCAGCCAGTCGTGCCGCTCGGTCTTCCACAGACCGTGCTCGACGAGCGCGGCGCGCGCCACCGTCTCGCCCTTGGCGGCGTACCAGCGCTGTGCCTCGACAAAGCGCGGCACGATCTCGGTCTCGAACTGGCGGCGCGCCTTTTCCGCGATGCCGATGCGCCAAGGCACGACGCGATCGGGGAACAGGCTCGTCCAGCCGTCGAACAGGACAAGCACCGGCGCCTCGTCGCGCGCGAGAAACTCCTCGTGCCAGTGCGGCACCGGCACATCGGTCGCCAGGCGGAACCAGTAGAAGCCATGCGCCGGCAAAGTGAGCAGGTAGGGCAGCTCGCCGATCGGCGGGAACGCGGTGCGGCCGAGCAGCTCGACGGGCACGCGGCCACGGTAGCGTTTCAGGTCGAGCTCGACCGGCTGTGCCGAGCGGCCGAGATTGGCGACGCAGAGGATCGCCTCTTCGCCGACCTCGCGCAGATAGGCGAGGATCTTGCGGTTGCCGGCGCGCAGGAAGGTGAGTTTGCCGCGGCCGAAGGCATGGCTGGTCTTGCGCACGGCCAGCATGCGCCGCATCCAGTTGAGCAGCGAGCTCGGGTCGCGTGCCTGCGCTTCGACGTTCACTGCCTCGTAGCCGTAGATCGGATCCTGGATCGCCGGCAGGTACAGACGCTGGGGGTCGGCGCGCGAAAAGCCGGCATTGCGGTCCGGGCTCCACTGCATCGGGGTGCGTACACCGTTACGGTCGCCGAGAAAGATGTTGTCGCCCATGCCGATCTCGTCGCCGTAGTAGATGATCGGCGAGCCCGGCATCGACAACAGCAGGCTGTTCATCAGCTTGATGCGGTCCATGTCGTTTTCCATCAGCGGCGCGAGGCGCCGGCGGATGCCGAGATTGATTTTGGCGCGCGGATCGGCGGCGTACATGCGGTACATGTAGTCGCGTTCCTTGCTGGTTACCATCTCGAGCGTCAGCTCGTCATGGTTGCGCAGAAAGATGGCCCACTGACAGCTGTCCGGGATGTCCGGTGTCTGCTGCATGATCTCGACGATCGGGTGGCGATCTTCCAACGCGATCGCCATGTACATGCGCGGCATGAGCGGGAAGTGGTAGGCCATGTGGCACTCATCGCCGTTGCCGAAGTACTCGCGCACGTCCTCGGGCCACTGGTTGGCCTCGGCGAGAAACATTCTTCCCTTGTACTTTGCGTCGAGCTCGGCGCGGATCTTGCGCAGCACCGCGTGCGTTTCTGGCAGGTTCTCGTTGTTGGTGCCTTCGCGCTCGACCAGGTAGGGGATCGCGTCCAGGCGGAAGCCGTCGACGCCCATGTCGAGCCAGAAGCGCATGGTGCGTAGCACCGCCTTCAGCACGTTGGGGTTGTCGAAGTTCAGGTCCGGCTGGTGGCTGAAGAAGCGGTGCCAAAAGTAGGCCTTGGCGACCGGATCCCAGGTCCAGTTCGAGGTCTCGGTGTCGGTGAAGATGATGCGCGTGCCGGCGTACTTCTGTTCGTTGTCGCTCCACACGTAATAGTTGCGCTTGGACGAGCCCGGCGGCGCACGGCGCGCGGCCTGGAACCAGGCGTGCTGATCCGAGGTGTGGTTGACCACCAGTTCGGTGATGACGCGCAGGCCGCGGCGGTGCGCCTCGCGCACGAACTGACGGAAATCCTGGCGGGTGCCGTACTGCGGATGCACGTTGTGGTAATCGGCAACGTCGTAGCCGTCGTCCTTCAGCGGCGAGGGATAGAACGGCAATAGCCAGATCGTGTTGACGCCGAGCTCGCGCACGTAGTCAAGCTTCGAGGTGAGGCCGCGGAAATCGCCGATGCCGTCGCCGTTCGAGTCGAAGAATGCCTTGATGTGCAGCTGGTAGATGACCGCGTCCTGGTACCAGAGCGGGTCGCTCGCGCTCGCCGCCTGCGCGCGCGTGGCGTCTGCGGTGGCGGGTGCGGTGCCGGGCGCGTTCACGGGCGGTTCTCGCTCACATGAAGTAGTCGAAATCGTGCTCGCGGTGCACGCGCCGGTGGACGCGGAAGACGTGCGCCGGGCTGCGCTGCGGGTCGAGCTGCACGAAGTTGCGCGCACCGTGCCACAGGAAGCGCGCACCGGTGATGAGGTCGTGCACCTGGTAGGGTATCGAGGGCTCGACGCCGAGCGCGGCCAGGTCGAGGTCGACCCAGCCCGAGTGCGTATTGTGCGGGTCGAGGTTCACCACGCAGACGATCTGGTTGCCGCCGTCGTCGGTCGACTTGCCGTAGCAGATGAGCTGCTCGTTGTCGGTCGGGAAAAAGCGCAGGCTCCAGTCGGCCTGCAGCGCCGGGTTGTCGCGCCGGATGCGGTTTACGCGGGCGATGAAGGCGCGCAGGCTGTCGTGCCGGTCGAGGTCCCAGTGGCGCAGCTCGTATTTCTCCGAGTGCAGATACTCCTCGCTGCCCGGCTCGCGCGGCGTGGCTTCCAGCAGCTCGAATGCCGGGCCGTAGATGCCGTAGCTGGCCGCCAGCGTGGCCGCCAGCACCAGGCGCTGCATGAACGCCGGGCGGCCGCCGAACTGCAGCGTCTCGGTGAGGATGTCGGGCGTGTTGGGCCAGACGTTGGGGCGGAAGTACTCCCGCCCAGGGCCCTGGCAGAGCTCGGTGAAGTATTCGGTGAGCTCGTATTTGGTGTTGCGCCAGGCAAAGTAGGTGTAGGACTGCGTGTAGCCGAGCTTGGCCAGGCGGTGCATCACCTTCGGACGGGTGAAGGCCTCGGCGAGGAAGATGACCTCGGGATGCGCCTGCTTGAGCGCGCCGATCGCCCATTCCCAAAAGGGGAAGGCCTTGGTGTGGGGGTTGTCGACGCGGAAGATCTTCACGCCGTTGTCGATCCAGAATTCGAAGATGCTTTTCAGCTCCTGCCAAAGGGCGCGCCAGTCCTCCGACTCGAAGTCGAAGGGATAGATGTCCTGGTACTTTTTCGGCGGGTTCTCGGCGTACTGCACGCTGCCGTCCGGGCGCCAGCGGAACCAGTTGGGGTGCGCCTTGACGTAGGGATGGTCGGGGGCACACTGGTAGGCGATGTCGAGGGCGATTTCGATGCCGCGCGCGTCGGCCGCCTTTACCAGCGCGCGGAAATCGTCCAGCGTGCCGAGCGCCGGATGCACCGATTTGTGCCCGCCTTCGATCGCGCCGATCGCCCAAGGGCTGCCGACGTCATCGGTTGCCGCCACCAGCGCGTTATTCTTGCCCTTGCGCTTCTCGCGCCCGATGGGGTGGATCGGCGGCAGGTAGAGCACGTCGAAGCCGAGCTCGGCGACGTAGGGCAGGCGCGCGACGCAATCCTTCAGCGTTCCGTGGCCGCCCGGCTCGGGCGAGGTGGAGCGCGGAAACAGCTCGTACCAGGTGGAGTAGCGCGCCCGCAGGCGGTCGACGACCAGCGGCAGCTCGCCCGGCCAGCCGGCCTCGAGGCTGCGGTCCGGGTAGCGCATCACCAGGTTGGCGAAGTCGGCGTCCAGCGCCAGCGCCTTCAGCGCCTGGGCCTGCGGCTCGCCGGCGCAGCGCTTGGCGTCCTGCTCGAGGCGGCTCGCCCAGTCGGACAGCGCGTCGCGCTCCTCGTGCTGCGCGCGCGCCACGGCGTCGCGCGCCAGGCCGGCGCCCACGCGCGCCGCAAGCACGATGTCCTCGGGGTCCGTGCGCCGCTCGAGCTCGTGCCGCCAGGACACGAAATGGTCGACCCAGGCCACGACGGTGTAGAGGTAGCGGCCCGGCGGGCCGGCGACGAAGCTGCCGAGCCAGCGGTCGTTGACATCGTGCGTCATCTCGACCTCGTGCCAGGCCGCCGCATCGACGCGGCGCCAGCGCAGCAGCACGCGCAGCGCATCGTGCCCGTCGGTGAAGCAGTCCGCCTCGATCGTGACGATCTCGCCCTCGACGCGCTTCACGGCGAAGCGCCCGCCGTCGACGCAGGGCCGCACCGCGTCGACTACGGCGCGCACCCGGCCGTCGGCCTCCTGCGCCGCGTGTACCGCCTGCACGCGCGCCTTGAGCGTGGTCTTGGCCTTAGCCATGGCCTTCCCCCTTCAGCATCACGGCGGCCAGCGGGGGCAGCGTCAGGCTGATCGACCACGGCCGTCCATGCGCCTGCACCGGCGCCGCCTCGACTCCGCCCAGGTTGCCCCAGCCCGAGCCGCCGTATTCGCGTGCGTCGCTGTTCAGCACTTCGCGCCAGGCGCCGCCGAACGGCACGCCGAGCACGTAGTTCGGCCGCGGCAGCGGAGTGAAGTTGCAGGCCACCAGCACCGGCGCGCCGCCGCCCTTGGGCTTGCGCAGGAAGGCGATGACGCTCGCCTCGTGGTCGCTGCAGTCGACCCACTCGAAGCCGTCGTGCGAGAAGTCGATTTCGTAGAGCGCCGGCTCATTGCGATAGAAGTGGTTCAGGTCCGCGACCCAGTGCTGCAGCCCCTCGTGTTCGGGCAGCCCCGTGACCCACCATTCGAGCTGGTCGTCGTGCGTCCACTCGCGGCGCTGGCCGAACTCGCCGCCCATGAAGAGCATCTTCTTGCCCGGGTGTCCCCACATGTAGCCGTACAGCGCGCGCAGGTTGGCGAACTGCTGCCAGGCGTCGCCCGGCATTTTGCCGATGAGCGAACCTTTGCCGTGCACCACCTCGTCGTGCGAGAGCGGCAGGACGAAGTTTTCGTTGAACGCATACCACAGCGAGAAGGTCAGCCGGTCCTGGTGGAACTTGCGGAACACCGGGTCGTCCTTGAAGTAGGACAGGGTATCGTGCATCCAGCCCATGTTCCACTTCATGCCGAAGCCGAGTCCGCCGAGATAGACCGGGCGCGACACCATCGGCCAGGCGGTCGACTCCTCGGCGATGGTCAGGGCGTCGGGGTGATCGCGGTAGACCGCCTCGTTCATCATGCGCAGGAAGCTGATGGCGCCGAGGTTTTCCTTGCCGCCGTAGCGGTTCGGAATCCACTCGCCGTCCTTGCGCGCGTAATCGAGGTAGAGCATGGAGGCGACGGCGTCCACGCGCAGGCCGTCGATATGGTATTTGTCGAGCCAGAACAGCGCCGACGAGAGCAGGAAGGCGCGCACCTCGTTGCGGTCGTAGTTGAAAATGCTCGAATTCCACTCGGGGTGGTAGCCCTGCTTCGGGTCGGCGTGCTCGAAGAGGTAGGTGCCGTCGAAGTACCCCAGGCCGTGCGCATCGGTGGGGAAGTGCGACGGCACCCAGTCGAGAATCACGCCGATGCCGTTCTGGTGCAGGTGATCGACCAGGTACATGAAGTCCTGCGGCGTGCCGTAGCGCGCCGAGGGCGCGAAATAGCCGGTCGTCTGATAACCCCAGGACCCGTAGAACGGGTGCTCGGTCACGGGCATCAGTTCGACATGCGTGAATCCCATGCGCTGTGCGTACTCCGCAAGCGCATGCGCAATCTCGCGGTAGCCGAGAAACTGGCCGTCGCTCGTGCGGCGCCAGGAACCGAGGTGCACCTCGTATACGGCCATCGGCGCATCCAGCGCATTGCGCGCCGCGCGGTTTGCCATCCAGTCGCTGTCCGCCCAGTCGTACTCGAGCGTCCACGCACGCGACGCGGTCGCCGGCGGCGTTTCGGCGTAAAAGGCGAATGGGTCGGCCTTTTCGCTGACGTGGCCGTGTTGCGAGACGATGCGGTACTTGTAGGCCTGGCCGCGCGCGACCTGGCGCACCCGACCCTCCCAGATGCCGCTCGAGTCGCCGCGCGCGGTCAGCGGGTCGGCTTCCGGGTTCCAGCCGTTCCATTCGCCGATGACCGAGACGGCACGCGCATTCGGCGCCCAGACCGAAAAATGCGCACCGTCACGGTCGCGGTGCATCTGGCAGCCGAGCCCGCCGAACAGGCGGCCGTGGGTGCCTTCGCGGAATAGATAGACGTCGTGGTCGGTCAGCATGCGTTGTGCTCAGATCCGTCCGAAACCCGGTCCGATACGTGGCCGACGCAGCATGATGATCGCGCGAAGCTTCGTGCGGCGGCACACGGCGCGGCGACGAATCGCGGACGTTCCGCATTTTATCAAAGCGCCGATTCGGGTACGAAACGCATTTCGAAGCGTCACGGCCTGCGCTAACCTAGCGGGCGTCATTCGCATGATTCGATTGAAGTTTCGGCATGAGCGAAAAGACGATGCCCGGATCCGATGCGCCACTGGCAGTGCCTGCGCCGTCGGCGTGGGTCGGACGCGATCTGCGTGCGCGCGAGGCGGAGTGGGTAATTCGACTCTCGCCTGCGCATCGCGCCGAGCTCGACTCGGCAACCCGCGGTTTTCAGGCGGCCGGACAGGCGCTGGCGACGATCGAGGCGTCGCAGTTTCCGCTGCCGACGCTCGGCCCCGTGCTGCGGCGCGTGCTCGACGCGTTGCTCGAAGGCCGCGGCTTCGTGCTGTTGCGCGGCTTCGAGGTCGAACGTTATCCGCGCGAAGCGCAGGCCATCGCCTTCATGGGGCTGGGCAGCCACCTCGGCGTGCCGCGCTCGCAGAACGCCAAGGGGCATCTGCTCGGACACGTCAAGGATCTCGGCCTCGACGTGACCGACCCGAACGTGCGCTACTACCAGACGCATCGCAAGCTCGAGTACCACACCGACTCCTGCGACATCGTCGGTCTGCTGTGCCTGCAGACCGCGAAATCGGGCGGCGAGAGTTTCATCGTCAGCTCGATGGCGCTGTACAACGAGATCGGCCGACGGCGGCCCGATCTGCTGCCGGCGCTGTTTCAGCCCTATCCGACCGACCGGCGCGGCGAGGTGCCGGAAGGGTTGCAACCCTGGTTCGACATGCCGATCTTTCACTGGCATGCCGGGCGGCTGTCCTGCATCTACGTGCGGCAGTACATCGACTCGGCACAGCGCAACTTTCCGCAGGCCGCGCGGCTCACGCCGCAGCAGGTCGAAGTAATGGACCTGCTCGATGCGCTGTCCAACGACCCGGACATCCATCTGTCGATGGCGTTCCAGCCCGGCGACCTGCAGTTCCTGCACAATCACGTGGTGCTGCACTCGCGCAATGATTTCGAGAACTGGCCGGAGCCGGCGCGCCACCGGCATTTGCTGCGCCTGTGGCTGGCGCCGCCGCAGGGGCGTCCGCTGCCGGCAGTCTTTGCTTCGCGCTACGGCAGCGTGTCGCCGGGCGCGCGCGGCGGCATCGTCGTGCGCGGTACGCGGCCGACGGTGCCGTTGGCGGCCGAATAGAGGCCTTGTCGCGACCGGCGTCTCCGCGGGTCGCGCGATGTGCTGCCGTGGGGCGGATGCGCTGGATCTTGTTCGGGTTGACGCTACCCGCGCTGGCCTGGGGACAGGAAGCCGACGACGCGGTGGTCGTGACGGCGACCCGTGTCGATCGCCCGAGCCTCGAGGTGCCCGCGTCGGTCGATCGCCTGCGCGGCGAGGACATCCGCGCCATGCGGCCGCAGGTGAATCTGTCGGAGTCGCTCGCGCGCGTGCCGGGGATCGTGGTGCAAAACCGGCAGAACTACGCGCAGGACCTGCAGATCTCCTCGCGCGGCTTCGGCGCGCGCGCGTCCTTCGGGGTGCGCGGCCTGCGGCTGCTGGTCGACGGCATCCCGGCGAGCATGCCCGACGGGCAGGGACAGGTATCGCATTTCGAGCTCGGCTCGGCCGAGCGCATCGAGCTGCTGCGCGGCCCGTTCTCGGTCATGCACGGCAACGCGGCCGGCGGCGTCATCAACCTCATGACGCGCAGCGGGGCGAGTGCGCCGGGGCTCGACGTCGACCTCTCGGGCGGCAGCCACGGCAGCTGGCGCGCCGCGCTGCAGGCGGGCGGCGTGACGAACGGCCTCGACTGGATCGGTGCGGCGTCGCACTTCGAGACAGACGGCTACCGCGCGCACAGCGGCGCGAGGCGCACGCAGCTGAACGGAAAGCTGGCGTTCAGGACCGAAGACGGCACCCAGCTGCGGCTGGTGGGCAACGCACTGTCGACGCCGGCGCAGGATCCGCTCGGGCTGACGCGGGCACAGCTCGAGGCCGACCCGCGCGGGGTCGCGCCGCAGGCGCTGCTGTTCGACACGCGCAAGAACGTGCGGCAGGAGCAGGCCGGCGTTAGCTTCGAGCACGACTTCGGCGGGGTGCGGCTGGAGGCAAGCGGCTATTACGGCGAGCGCGTGCTGCGCCAGTACCTCGCCTTTACAGGTGCCGGGCCGACCTCGTCGGGCGGCGTGGTCGACCTCGACCGCGGTTTCGGCGGCGGGTCGCTGCGCCTGACGGGGGATGCGCGGCTGCTCGATCGACCCTTGACCTGGGTCGTCGGCGGCGAGCTCGAGCGGCAGGACGAGCGGCGCAGGGGCTTCGTCAACGACTTCGGCAGCCTCGGCGCGCTCAGGCGCGACGAGGACGACCGCGTCGACAGCCGCGGCGCCTATGCGCAGCTCGAGTGGCGCTTCGCCGAGCGCTGGATCGGCGTCGCGGGCGTGCGCGCAACCCGGGTGAAGTTCCGTGCCTCGGACCATTACGTCACGGCGCTCAACCCGGACGACAGCGGCTCGGTACGCTACCGCGCGACGACGCCCGCGGTGGGGCTGCTGTTCCGCGTGACGCCGACGGCAAGCCTTTACGCAAACTACGGCCGCGGCTTCGAGACGCCGACTCTTTCCGAGCTCGCCTACCGGCCGGGCGGTCCCGGCCTAAACTTCGACCTCCAGGCGGCAACAAGCTGGCATGCCGAACTGGGGACCAAATGGGTGCTGGCGAACGGCGCGCGCATCAATGCCGCACTGTTCCATGTTGCGACGAAGAACGAGATCGTGGTGGATACCGCGATCGGCGGGCGCACGACCTACCAGAACGCGGGGCGCACGACGCGGCGCGGCCTCGAGCTCGCCGCCGACGGCCCGCTCGCGGCCGGTTTCGAAGGCACGCTGGCCTGGACCCTGCTCGATGCCACGTTCCGCGATGCCTTCACCGCGCGCAACGGCAGCGAAACGGTGGCCGCGGGCAACCGGCTGCCGGCAGTGCCGAAAAACTATCTCTACGCCGAGTTGCGCTGGCGCCACGAACCGAGCGGCTTTGCCGCGGCCCTGGAACTGCAGCACAAATCGCGCATCGCGGTGGACGACGTGAACAGCGCGTTCGCGGACGCCTGGACCACGGCCAGCCTCGCCTTCAGCTTTACGCAGCAGGGCGCGGGCTGGACGCTGAGCGAATTCCTGCGCATCGACAATGTGACCGACGAGCGATACGTTGGCTCGGTGATCGTCAACGACGGCAACGGCCGCTACTACGAGCCGGCACCGGGCACGAGCGTGCTCGTCGGATTGCGGGCGCGCATGGCGTTCTGAGTCGCGCGCGCCGACGATCAGGCGGTGTGCTGCGCGCGGGCCTGA
>JBFFEY010000046.1:0-22934 GCA_041558415.1 Burkholderiales bacterium
CGCGCGGCGCAGTCGGGCGACCGGGTGACGGTGGATTTCGAGGGGCAAATCGACGGCGTCACGTTTCCGGGCGGCAAGGCGGACGACTTCGCGTTCGTCATCGGCGAAGGGCGCATGCTGCCCGAGTTCGAGACGGCCGTCACCGGCATGACGGCCGGCGCACAGGAAACCTTCGACCTGCGCTTTCCCGACGATTACCAGGGCAAGGACGTTGCGGGCAAGACCGCGCAGTTCTCGCTCAGTCTGAAAGCGGTGGAAGAACCGCAGCTCCCGCCGGTCGACGCGGAATTCGCAAAGACGCTCGGCGTCGCGGACGGCGACCTCGACAAGATGCGCGCCGAGATCCGGGCGAACGTCGAGCGCGAGGTGAAAAAGCGGGTCGATGCAAGGATCAAGCAGCAGTGCCTGCAGGCGCTGATCGATTCGACGCCGATGGAGGTGCCGAAGTCGCTCGTCGAGCTTGAGTCGCAGCAGCTGGTCGAGCGTGCCGCTGCGGACCTGCAGGCGCGTGGACTCAAGATCGAGAAGCTGCCCTTCGATCCGAGTGCGTTCGAGGGCGCTGCGAAGCGCCGCGTGACGCTCGGGCTGATCATCGCAGAACTTGCACGCGGCGAAGGCCTGCAGCCCAAGCCGGCGCAGGTGCGGGCCCTCGTCGAGCAGGAAGCGCAGAGCTATGAGAGCCCTGCCGAGGTGGTAAGATGGTTTTACATGCAGCCGGAGCGTCTGTCCGAAATGGAGGGCCTCGCGCTCGAGACGAACGTGGTCGAGTGGGTGCTGTCGAAGGCGAAGGTCGCCGACAAGCCCATGGCGTTCGATGAACTGATGGGAGCCGCGGAATGAACGCCATGGAGCCGCGCGGGCTGGGCCTCATCCCGATGGTGATCGAGCAGTCGGGACGCGGCGAGCGCGCCTACGACATCTATTCCCGCCTGCTCAAGGAACGGGTGGTGTTTCTCGTCGGTCCGGTGACCGAAGTCACTGCGAACGTGATCGTCGCGCAACTGCTGTTCCTCGAATCCGAGAATCCCGACAAGGACATCTTCTTCTACATCAACTCGCCGGGCGGCTCGGTGTCGGCGGGTCTGGCGATCTACGACACGATCCGCTTCATCAAGCCGCACGTCAGCACGCTGTGCGTGGGTCAGGCCGCGAGCATGGGCGCGCTGCTCCTCGCGTCGGGCGAAAAGGGCAAGCGTTTCTGCCTGCCGAACTCGCGCGTCATGATTCACCAGCCGATGGGCGGATTCCAAGGGCAGGCCTCCGACATCGAGATTCATGCGCGCGAGATCCTGTTCCTCAAGCAGCGGCTGAACGAGATCTTCGCCGAGCATACGGGGCAGACGGTGGAGCGCATCGCGCGGGACACCGACCGCGACAACTTCCTGTCGGGTCAGGAAGCGGTAGAGTACGGCTTGGTGGACAAGGTGCTGGTGTCGCGCGAGACCGGTTGAGCATCCCGGTACGCATCGGCAGGGCTCGCGGAAGAGGAGCGTTGGATGTCTGAAAAAAGCTCGTCGGGTGAAAAGCTGTTGTACTGCTCGTTCTGCGGCAAGAGCCAGCATGAAGTACGCAAGCTCATCGCAGGTCCGTCGGTGTTCATCTGCGACGAGTGCATCGAGCTGTGCAACGACATCATCCGCGAGGAGACCGCGTCCGACCGGGGTGGCAAAGGCGTCAAGTCCGACCTGCCGTCGCCGCACGAGATCCGCCAGATTCTCGACCAGTACGTGATTGGTCAGGACCAGGCGAAGAAGATTCTTTCGGTCGCGGTCTACAACCACTACAAGCGGCTCAAGCACCTCTCGAAGAACGACGAGGTCGAGCTCGCGAAGTCGAACATCCTGCTGATCGGGCCCACGGGGTCCGGCAAGACGCTGCTTGCGCAGACGCTGGCGCGGCTGCTGAACGTTCCCTTCGTGATCGCCGATGCGACGACGCTCACGGAGGCGGGCTACGTCGGCGAGGACGTCGAGAACATCATCCAGAAGCTGCTGCAGAACTGCGACTACGACGTCGAGAAGGCGCGCCGTGGCATCGTCTATATCGACGAAATCGACAAGATCTCGCGCAAGTCGGACAACCCCTCGATCACGCGCGACGTCTCCGGCGAGGGCGTGCAGCAGGCGCTGCTCAAGCTTGTCGAGGGCACCATCGCCTCGGTGCCGCCGCAGGGCGGACGCAAGCACCCGAATCAGGATTTCGTGCAGGTTGACACGACCAATATCCTGTTCATCTGCGGCGGCGCATTCGACGGTCTTGAGCGCATCGTGCGCAACCGCACCGAAAAGACCGGCATCGGCTTCGGCGCGGAAGTCCGCAGCCCGAACAACGCCAAGGCGACCTTCGACCTGCTGAAGAACGTCGAGCCGGAGGATCTCATCAAGTACGGCCTCATCCCCGAGTTCGTCGGTCGCCTGCCCGTCGCCGCAACGCTCGAGGAGCTCGACGAGTCTGCGCTGATCAAGATCCTGACGGAACCGAAGAACGCGCTGATGAAGCAGTACCAGCGGCTGTTCGAGATGGAAGGCGTCGAGCTCGAGGTGCGGCCTGCCGCCCTCGCGGCCGTGGCGCGCAAGGCGCTGGCGCGCAAGACCGGGGCGCGCGGTCTGCGCTCGATCCTGGAGAATTCGCTGCTCGACACGATGTACGAGCTGCCGACCCTCGAAAACGTCAGCAAGGTCGTGGTCGAGGAGCAGATGATCAGCGGGGATGGCAAACCGCTGCTCATCTATTCCGACGCGCAGAAAGTCGCGGGCACCTCGGCCTAGCGGTTGCGCGAGGACCGCACACGGTTGGTGATGCGCGCGGCGAACCCGCGCCGAGATTCTCCCACTCGTTTGATTTGCGGGACTTTTCCCGCATTGCGGAGCGTCCCCCATGCGTGTAGTCTTGCCCGTGACCTTATGCCGGTAAGGGTTGAAAACTTTCGATCTGACGCCATGTCCCACTGATAGTCTGCCCTCACCGAGACCCCGACATGCCCCTCGTTCCTGAATCTTCGGCCTCCCCCAGCCAGTATCCGCTGCTGCCGCTGCGCGACGTGGTGGTGTTCCCGCACATGGTGATCCCGCTGTTCGTCGGCCGGCCGAAGTCGATCAAGGCGATGGAAATCGCCATGGAGTCCGGCAAATCCATCCTTCTGGTCGCGCAGAAGTCGGCGACCAAGGACGACCCCGGGCCGCAGGACATGTACGAAGTGGGCTGCGTGTCCAACATCCTGCAGATGCTCAAGCTGCCCGACGGCACGGTAAAGGTGCTCGTCGAGGGCGGCTCGCGTGCGCTGCTGCACCAAGTGACCGACGTGCGCACGCACTGGGTGGGCGAGGCGGACCTGCTCGCCGCCGAGGGTGCTGAGGCGCCCGAGGTCGAGGCGATGCGCCGCGCGCTGCTGTCCGCCTTCGACCAGTACGTCAAGCTGAACAAGAAGATTCCGCCGGAGATCCTCACCTCGCTCACCGGCATCGACGAGGCGGGCCGCCTCGCCGATACGGTGGCCGCGCACCTGCCGCTCAAGCTCGAGCAGAAGCAGCACGTGCTCGAGATGATCGACGTCAAGCTGCGGCTCGAGCACCTGCTCTCGCAGCTGGAGACCGAGATCGACATCTTGCAGGTGGAAAAGCGCATCCGCGGGCGCGTCAAGCGCCAGATGGAGAAGAGCCAGCGCGAGTACTACCTGAACGAGCAGGTCAAGGCGATCCAGAAGGAGCTCGGCGAGGGCGAGGAAGGCGCCGATCTGGAGGAAATGGAAAAGCGCATCAAGCGTGCCAAGATGCCGAAGGAGGCGCGCAAGAAGGCGGAGTCCGAGCTGAAGAAGCTCAAGCTGATGTCGCCGATGTCCGCGGAAGCCACCGTGGTGCGCAACTACATCGAAACGCTGACCAACCTGCCGTGGCGCAAGCGCTCGAAGATCTCGAAGGACATCAAGGCGGCGAAACAGGTGCTCGACCGCGACCACTACGGGCTGGAAAAGGTCAAGGAGCGCATTCTCGAGTACCTCGCGGTGCAGAGCCGCGTCGACCAGATGAAGGCGCCGATCCTGTGCCTGGTCGGACCGCCGGGGGTGGGCAAGACCTCGCTCGGCCAGTCGATCGCACGTTCGACGAACCGCAAGTTCGTGCGCATGTCGCTCGGTGGCGTGCGCGACGAGGCGGAGATTCGTGGCCACCGCCGCACGTATATCGGTTCGATGCCGGGCAAGATCCTGCAGAACATGTCCAAGGTGGCGGTGCGCAACCCGCTGTTCCTGCTCGACGAGGTCGACAAGATGGGCATGGACTGGCGCGGCGATCCGTCGTCGGCGCTGCTCGAAGTGCTCGACCCGGAGCAGAACCACACCTTCGTCGACCATTACATCGAGGTCGAGTACGACCTCTCCGAGGTGATGTTCGTGGCGACGGCCAACACCCTCAACATTCCGCCGGCACTGGCCGACCGGATGGAGGTGATCCGCCTGTCCGGCTACACCGAAGACGAGAAGCTCAACATCGCGACGCGCTACCTGCTGCCCAAGCAGATGAAGAACAGCGGGCTGAAAGAGGGCGAGCTGTCGGTGAACGAAGCGGCGATCCGTGACACCGTTCGCTACTACACGCGGGAAGCGGGCGTGCGCAGCCTGGAGCGGGAGATGTCCAAGATCTGCCGCAAGGCGGTGACGCAGCTCGTCGTCGCCAAAGGCAGCGGTGAACGCAAGCGCCGCATCAGCGTCACGCCGCGCAACCTGGACAAGTTCCTCGGCGTGCGCCGCTATTCGTTCGGCATGGCCGAGAAGGAGAACCAGATCGGCCAGGTGACCGGGCTGGCATGGACCGAGGTCGGCGGCGAGCTGCTGACGATCGAGACCATCACCATGCCGGGCAAGGGCAAGACCATCACCACCGGCAAGCTGGGCGAGGTCATGCAGGAATCGATTCAGGCGTCGCTGTCAGTGGTGCGCAACCGCTCACGCCGTCTCGGCGTGAGCGAGGACTTCTACCAGAAGAACGACATCCATATTCACCTGCCCGAGGGTGCCACGCCCAAGGACGGCCCGAGCGCGGGCATCGGTATCGTCACGGCGATGATCTCGGTGCTGACCGGCATTCCCGTGCGTGCCGATGTCGCGATGACCGGCGAGATCACGCTGCGCGGCGAAGTGCTGGCGATTGGCGGGTTGAAGGAAAAGCTGCTTGCCGCAGTGCGCGGCGGCATCAAGACGGTCCTGATTCCCGAGGAAAACGTCAAGGATCTGGCCGAGATTCCCGAGAACGTGAAAAACCGCCTCGAGATCATCCCGGTAAAGTGGATCGACAAGGTCCTCGACATTGCGCTCGCTGGCAAGCCGGAGCCGCTGCCGGAGCAGGAGCAAGGCGCGGTGCCCGTGCCCGAGAAGGAGGAGGGGCAGGCGGGAACCGGGGTTGCCACGCATCACTGAGACGTTCAATACAAATGAGAGGAGGGCTCAAGTGAACAAGGCCGAAATGATCGACGAGATCGCGCAAGCCGCGGAAATTTCCAAGTCGGCCGCGGAACGGGCAATCGACGCGCTGGTCGGGGCGGTGAAGTCGAGCCTGAAAAAGGGCGACGACGTGACCCTGGTGGGGTTCGGAACCTTCTATGCGAGCGAGCGCGCCGCGCGCACCGGGCGCAATCCACGCACCGGCGAGACGCTGCAGATCGCTGCGTCGCGCGTGCCGAAGTTCCGCGCTGGCAAGGCACTGAAGGATGCGATAAACTAGAGCGCTTTTCGCGCGCCGAAAGCGTGGTGCGCGGAGGCCGCGCCGAACGCCGGTGCGAGGGTGATCAGAGGGTGCTTAGCTCAGTGGTAGAGCGTCGCCCTTACAAGGCGAATGTCGGGAGTTCGACCCTCTCAGCACCCACCACGCAGTCGACCGCAGCGCGTGAGACGCGCCGCGGAGTGCGAAAAAAGGAGTGGTAGTTCAGTCGGTTAGAATACCGGCCTGTCACGCCGGGGGTCGCGGGTTCGAGTCCCGTCCACTCCGCCAGACTTCGAGCGAAGGGCGAACCGCGGTTCGCCCTTTTCTCACTCGGAATCGGTTGCCATGTTCACACTGGTCCAGAAAAACAAGCGCCTGATTCAGGCGCTCATCATCCTGCTCATCATCCCCTTCGCGTTCTTCGGCCTCGAGGCCTACACGCGTGCCACGCGCGGCAGCAACGTCGCCACGGTCGACGGCGAGGGCATCACGCCGCGCGAGTTCAGCGAAGCGCTAAACGCGCAGCAGGACCGGCTGCGGGCCGCGTTCGGCGGGCAGGTAGACGTTTCCGCATTCGATACGCCCGAGATGCGCGAGGCGATCGTCGAGTCGCTCATCGCCGAGCGCCTGGTTGCGACCGAGGCGGTCAAGTCGCGGCTGCTGGTTTCGGACGATACGCTGCGCCGCGTGATCCTGGAGGTGCCCGCGTTTCAGCGTGACGGGCGCTTCTCCAAGACCGATTACGAGGCGCTGCTGCGCGCACAGGGACTGACCGAGGCGCAGTACGAGGCGCGGCTGCGCTACGACCTGTCGGTCGGCCAGTTGCGCCAGGCGATCCTCGCCACGTCGATCGCGTCAAAGACGGTGGCTGCGCGACTCGCGGCACTCGAGAACGAGCAGCGCGAGCTGTCCGAGTCGCTGATCCCCGCCGGGCTGTACCTCGACAAGGTCAAGCTCGATGCGACACAGGCAAAGGCATATTACGAGGCGAACAAGGCCGAATTCATGACGCCCGAGCGCGTGCGTGTCGAATACGTGGTGCTGTCGGGCGAGGCGCTGGGCCAGTCGGTTGCGGTTTCGGACGACGAGTTGAAAAAGGCGTACGCCAGTGCGGGGGCCAAGTACCGCGTCGGCGAGCAGCGCCGTGCGAGCCACATCCTGTTTCAGCTGCCGGCGGACGCGGACGAGGCGAAGCGCGCCGAGGTGCGCAAGAAAGCCGAGGCAGTCTTGGCGCAAGTGAAGCAGTCGCCGGAGCGCTTCGCAGAGCTTGCCAAGCAGCACTCGCAGGACACCGGCTCGGCAGCCAGCGGCGGCGATCTCGGCCTGTTTGGGCGCGGCATGATGGTCAAGCCGTTTGAGGAAGCCGCGTTCGCCCTCAAGGCGGGCGAGACGAGCGGCCTCGTTGAGACGGAGTTCGGGCTGCACATCATCCGCGTCATCGAGGTACAGCCGGAGCGGGCGCGTCCGCTGGAGGAGGTGAAAAAGGAGCTTGCCGAGCAGCTGCAGCGCGAGCGCGGGCGGCGCCGCTTCGTCGAAACGGCGGAGGCCTTCGCCAACCAGGTCTATGAGCAGGCGGATGCCCTCAAGCCGGTCGCCGAGCGCTTCAAGCTCGAGGTCAAGACCTCGGACTGGATTACGCGCACGCCGCGACCAGAGTACGGTGTGCTCAACAACCCGCGCCTGCTGGCGGCTCTGTTCTCGCCGGATGCGCTCAAGGACCGCCGCAATACCGACGCCGTGGAGGTGGCGCCCGACACGCTGGTGGCAGCGCGCGTCCTCGAGCACCAGGCGGCACGCCAGCGCGGCTTTGAAGAGGTGCGCGCGGACGTCGAGCAGAAGCTGCGACGTGACGCGGCGGTACAGCGTGCGACCGAAGCCGGCGAGGCGCTCCTCGCGAAGCTGAAGCAGGGCGAGGCGCGCGAGGTCAAGTGGAATGCGCCGCGCATGGTGTCGCGGCGCGATCCGGGCGGCATCGATCCGACGGTGGTGCGCACGGCGATGAGCCTCGACGCCAAGCAGCTGCCAGTCCATTTTGGCGAGCTGCGCCCGGGCGAAGGCTATGCCGTCTACCGCGTAAGCAAGGTGGTCGCAGCAGAGCAGCGCGGCGAAGAAGCGCTGCGCCAGGATGTCGAACGCCTGCGCCAGCGCGCGGCGGCGAGTCAGTACGGCAGCTACGTTGCCAGCCTGCGCGCGCACGCCGACGTCGCGGTCCACCGCGACAATTTCGCCAAGCCGCAGTAAGAGACGCTAGGCCTCGGCGCCGGCGTCGGCCATCCCGCCGACCACTTGGCTGAAGCCGGCGTCGACATACATCACTTCGCCGGTCACGCCGGCGGCGAGATCCGAGAGCAGGAACGCCGCGGCGTTGCCGACATCGTCGATCGTCACGTTGCGCCGCAGCGGCGCATGACTTTCGACGAACTTGAGGATCTTGCCGAAGCCGGCGATGCCGCTTGCCGCCAAGGTCTTGATCGGTCCGGCGGAAATGCCGTTGACGCGGATACCGCGCGGACCGAGGTTGGCGGCGAGGTAGCGCACCGCCGCTTCCAGGCTGGCCTTGGCGAGCCCCATGGTGTTGTAGTGCGGCACCACGCGCACTGCGCCCAGGTAGCTCATCGTCAATAGCGCCGCGCGCCGTCCTTCCATCAGCGGCAGCGCCGCCTTGGCGAGCGCCGGAAAGCTGTAGGCCGAAATGTCGTGTGCTTCGCGGAAGGCTTCGCGCGATAGTCCGTCGAGCAGTTCGCCGCTGATCGCCTCGCGCGGCGCGTAGGCGATGGCGTGCACCAGACCGTCGAGCCCGTCCCAGCGCTCGCGCAGCGATCCGAACAGCGCCTCGATCTGTGCGTCGTCCGCTACGTCGCAGGGCAGAACGACCGAGCAACCAAATTCCCGTGCAAAACCCTCGACGCGCTCGCGAAACCGGTCGCCGACGTAGGTCATGGCAAGCTCGGCGCCTTCGCGATGCGCGGCGCGCGCGATGCCGTAGGCAATCGAGCGGTTGCTCAGCAGTCCGGTGATCAGGATTTTCTTGCCGGAGAGAAAGCCCATGCGAAGTCCTGCTTTTCGGGGAGGCGCATTATAGCCGCTGGCTCGGGCGCGCCACGCCGGGCTCGGCGTTCGGTTAAACTTTTCCATGCGCCTACTGTTCGTGGCCGCGCTCGCGAGCACGCTCATCGCCTGCGGCGAGGTTTGGAACGATCCGTATCCCGCCGCCGATCGGGGCCGGGACATTCTCTATACGGCGTTCGTCGATCGCCCAAAGCATCTGGACCCGGTGCAGTCCTACACGGAAGACGAGGCGCGCTTCACGCAGCAGATCTATGAGCCGCCGCTGCAGTATCACTATCTGAAAGAGCCCTACACGCTGGTGCCGCTCACGGCGCAGGAGATGCCGGTCGTGCGCCGCATTGGGACGCCGTCCGGCGCGGTGAGCATCTATGAAATCCGCATCCGGCGCGGCATCCGCTACCAGCCGCATCCCGCGTTCGCGCGTGATGCCGCCGGGCGGTTCCACTATCACGCGCTGCCGCCCGAGACGATCGCCAGGCTGCGCAGTCCCTATGCGCTGCGCGCGCAGGACAGCCGCGAACTGCTCGCCGACGACTACATCTACCAGATCAAGCGCCTTGCGCACCCGCGACTGCATTCGCCGATCTTCGGCCTCATGGCGCAGTACATCGTCGGCCTCGAGGCGTTCGCCGGGCGCCTGAAGGCGGCGGACGAAGCGCTTGTCGCGGCGCGCGGTCCGGAGGCCTGGCTCGACCTGCGCGAGATCCCGCTCGAAGGTGTCGAGCGCGTCGACGCACACACCTTCCGCATCCGCCTGAAGCAGGACTATCCGCAGTTCCGCTACTGGCTGGCGATGACGTTCTTCGCGCCGCTGCCCTGGGAGGTGGAGCGCTTCTTCCACCAGCCTGGCATGGCGCGCCGCAATTTCACGCTCGACTGGTGGCCAGTCGGCACCGGGCCCTACATGCTGGTGGAAAACGATCCCAACGCGCGCATGGTGCTGGTGCGTAACCCGAACTTCCGCGGTGAGCCTTATCCGGCGGAGGGCAGCGCGCAGGACGCCGCGGCCGGGCTGCTCGTAGATGCGGGCCGGCCGATGCCCTTCGTCGACCGGGTAGTGTTCAGCCGCGAGAAGGAAAGCATCCCCTACTGGAACAAGTTCCTGCAGGGCTACTACGATCTCTCCGGCATCAGCTCGGACAACTTCGACCAGGCGGTGCGCGTTTCCGTGGAAGGGGACGCGTCGCTCACCGCCGAGATGCGTGCGCGCGGCATCGAGCTGCGCACTTCGGTCGCCGCGACGATCATCTATCTCGGCGCCAATAGTCTCGACCCGATCGTCGGTGGCGGCAGCGATCCTGCGGCGCGCGCGCGTGCGCGGCTGCTGCGCCAGGCGCTGGCGATTGCGATCGACTGGGAGGAATTCCTCTCGATTTTCCACAACGGCCGTGGCGAGGTGGCCCACAGCCCGTTGGTGCCCGGCATTTTCGGCTATCGCGCCGGGCGCGAGGGCATCAATCCGCTGACCCATGACTGGCTGAACGGCGCGCCGCGCCGCAAACCGCTTGCCGCAGCGCAGGCGCTGCTCGCCAAGGCGGGCTATCCGGAGGGCCGCGACGCGACGACCGGTGCCCCGCTGGTGCTCTATCTGGACACTGTCGGCCGCGGTCCGGGCGACAAGCCGCGCTTCGACTGGTGGCGCAAGCAGTTCGCCAAACTCGGCATCCAGCTCGAGATCCGCGAAACCGACTGGAACCGCTTCCAGGATAAGATTCTCAAGGGCGGTCAGCAGCTGTTCATCCTCGGCTGGAACGCCGACTACCCGGACCCGGAGAATCTGATGTTTCTGCTGCACGGACCGCAGAGCCGTGCCCGGAATCAAGGCGAAAATGCCGCCAACTACCGTAACCCGGAATTCGATGCGCTGTTCGAGCGCATGAAGAACATCCCCGACACCGCCGAGCGCGCGCGCATCATCGATCGCATGGCGAAGATTTACCAGCGCGATTTGCCCTGGATCGGCGGCTTTCATCCCAAGGACTTCACCCTGTTCCACGCCTGGCTGGGCAACGTCAAGCCGAATAACATGGTGCGTAACAACCTGAAATACCTGAGCGTCGATGGTGCGCGGCGCGCAGCGGCGCGTGAAGCCTGGAACCAGCCGGTGCTCTGGCCGCTGGCGCTGCTAATCCTGTTGCTCGCCGCGGTGCTGCTGCCGGCAATCGCGAGCTATCGGCGCCGCGAACGCATGGTGGCGCGCCCGGCGGCGGCGCGCGGCAAGGTCTAGGGAAGCGGGCCGCATGTTTGCCTACATCGCCCGCCGCGTGCTGTACGCGATCCCGATCCTGATCGGCGTCAACCTGCTGACCTTCGCGCTTTTCTTCGTCGTCAACACGCCCGACGACATGGCGCGCATGCAGCTTGGCACCAAGCGTGTCACGGCCGAAGCGATCGCCAAGTGGAAGGCCGAGCGCGGCTACGATAAGCCGCTGCTGTGGAACACTTCCTCGGCCGGCGTGCAACGCGTGACCGAGACCATCTTCTTCGAAAAATCGCTGCGCCTGTTCGCCTTCGATTTTGGCGCAGCCGAGGACGGGCGCGATATCGCCAGCGAGATCCGCGCGCGCATGGGGCCGAGCTTTGCGCTCGCCCTGCCGGTTTTCCTCGTCGGGCTTGCGGTGAACGTCAGTTTTGCGCTGCTGCTCGCGTTCTTTCGTGCCACTTACCTGGATTACTGGGGCGTCGTGCTGTGCGTGGCAATGATGTCGGTGAGCACACTCTTCTACATCATCGGCGGGCAGTACCTGGTCTCCAAGCTGTGGCATCTGGTACCGATCTCGGGCTACGGGCAGGGGCTGGACGCGCTGCGCTTTCTCCTGCTGCCGGTCGTGGTCGGCATTGTCAGCGGCTTCGGCAGCAGCGCGCGTCTGTATCGCACGCTGTTCCTGGAGGAGATGTCGAAGGACTACGTGCGCACCGCGCGGGCGAAGGGGCTCGGCGAGCACGTGGTCATGTTCCGCCACGTTTTGCGCAACGCCATGATCCCGATCCTCACCGGCGTGGTGGTGGTGCTGCCGCTGTTGTTCTTCGGCAGCCTGATCACGGAATCGTTCTTCGGCATCCCCGGCCTGGGCAGCTACACCATCGACGCGATTCAGTCGCAGGACTTCGCGGTGGTGCGCTCAATGGTGTTCATCGGCTCGGTGCTTTACATCTTCGCGCTGCTCGCCACGGACCTTTCGTACACGCTGGTCGATCCACGCGTGCGCTTCGAGTAAACGATGCCGTTCAAGCCCGTGCTCCTGCCGACCGATGTGCTGCTGTGGCTGCTGCTCGTGGCCGCGCTGGGCTACGCGCGATATTGTGCGCGGCGGCCGCATCTCGCCCTGCCCTGGGCGCGGGTGTTCCATGCGCCGGCAGCGGTCGTGGCCTCGGTGCTGTTGGGCGGCTACCTGATCGTCGGCCTCGCCGATTCTCTGCACTTTCGGCTGCGGCTCGCGCCGACGGCTGGCGAGACGCAGGTGGTCTACGCGCCGCAGGTGCTCTCCGTGCTCGACCTCGCGCTCGGCCGGCTGCGAGCAAGCACCGAACGCAGCTACTCGGCGCCGCTCGCGACGCGCGCCTTCGCGCGCGAGCTGGTGGAGCAGCCGGACGGCACCCAGCGCCGCGTCTTCCCGCGCCTGCACTATGGCGGCGCGCACCTCAGCGACGAGTCGCACTGGGCGGCAGACGTGGCAGGCCGCACGATGCTGGGGCTTGCGGGCGGCGCCGCCCTCTCGCTGCTCGTTGCCTGGGCGATGCGGCCGCTGCGGCGCCGCCTGCCCGTGGTCCCCTGGCGCGCCGCGCAGATCACGCTGACGCTCCTGCTGCTGCTCATCGGCGCGCTGGCGGTGCTCGCCAGCGGTTACCACGTGCTTGGCACCGACAAGGTGGGACAGGACGTGCTGCTGCTGTCGCTCAAGTCGGTGCGCACCAGTCTGGTGATCGGCACGCTCACCACGCTTGTCATGCTGCCGTTCGGCATCGTCTTCGGCGTGGTGGCGGGCTACTTCAGGGGCTGGGTGGACGACGTCATCCAGTATGTCTACACCACCCTCAGCTCGATTCCGGGCGTGCTGCTGATCGCCGCGGCGGTGCTGATGATGCAGGTCTACATCGACTCGCACCCCGAGCTGTTCCCGACCGCGGCGCAGCGCGCCGACCTGCGCCTGCTGTTCCTCTGCGTGATTCTCGGCGTCACCAGCTGGACCGGGCTTACGCGCCTGCTGCGCGGCGAGTCGCTTAAACTCGCCACGCTGGAGTACGTGCAGGCGGCGCAGGCTTTCGGCGTCTCGCACGGCCGCATCCTGTCGCGGCATCTGGTGCCGAACCTCATGCATATCGTGGTGATCTCGATCGCGATTGATTTTTCGACGCTGGTGCTGACCGAGGCGGTGCTGTCCTACATCGGCGTCGGCGTCGACCCGGCGACCGTGAGCTTCGGCACCATGATCAACGGCGCGCGGCTCGAAATGTCGCGCGAGCCGATCGTCTGGTGGTCGCTCAGCGCCGCCTTCGTCTTCATGTTCAACCTCGTGCTGTCGGCGAACCTGCTTGCGGATGCCGTGCGAGACGGCTTCGATCCGCGTGTGCGCGTCGGAGCGGCCTGAGGAACGCGATGCCCGCCACGGCCGAGACCCTGCTGCAAGTAGCGGATCTGCGCACCCAGCTGCAGGCGGGCGAGAAGACCGTGCACGCGGTCGATGGCGTCAGCTTCTCGCTGCGCCGTGGCGAGTGCTTCGCCGTGGTCGGCGAGTCGGGCTGCGGCAAGTCGATGACCGCGCTGTCGCTGGTGCGGCTGCTGCCGCCGGAAGGCCGTATCGGCGGCGGCGCAGTGCGGCTCGCCGAGCAGGATCTGCTGGCGCTGCCGGAAGTCGCGATGCGCGCGGTGCGCGGGCGTCGCGTGGCGATGATCTTTCAGGAGCCTGCGACCTCGCTCAACCCGGTGCTCACCGTCGGCCGGCAGATCGTCGAGGTGATCGAGCGCCACCTCGGCCTGCGCGGACCGGCGGCACGGCGCCGTGCGCTCGAGCTGCTCGACGCGGTCGGCGTGCCGGACGCCGCGCGGCGGCTCGAGGAGTACCCGTTCCAGCTCTCCGGTGGCCTGCGCCAGCGCGTGATGATCGCCGCGGCCCTCGCCGCGGACCCGGAAGTGCTGATCGCCGACGAGGCGACGACCGCAGTCGACGTCACCATCCAGGCACAGATCCTCGAGCTGTTGCGCCGTCTGCAGGCCGAGCGCGGCATGGCGATCCTGCTCATCACGCACGATCTCGGTGTGGTCGAGCAGCTCGCTGACCGTGTCGCGGTGATGTACGCCGGCGAACTCGTCGAAATCGGCGCGCGCGAAGCGCTGATGCGCGCGCCCCAGCATCCGTATACGCAAATGTTGTTCAACTCGCTGCCGAGCGCGAACCGGCGCGGGAGCCCGCTCGCCGCGATACCGGGACAGGTACCGCCGCTTGCGCAGGCGCACGACATGCCGGGCTGCCGTTTCGCGCCGCGCTGCAGCCAGGCGCTGACACTGTGTCATGAGAAGCCGCCGCCGCTGGTGCGTCTGCTCGAACACGGTGAGGGCTCCGTCGTGCGCTGCCACCTGCGCAGCACGGGGCGCGCTGGGGCGCGCGCGCGCCTGAGCGTGCCCGAGCAGTGGGCCGAAACCGGGGCGACGTCCGAGACCCCCGTGCTGATGCAGGTCGAAGACCTGCAGGTGCACTTTCCAATCCGGCGCGGCATCCTGCGGCACACGGTGGGCAAGGTGCGCGCGGTCGACGGCGTCGACCTCGTGCTGCACGAGGGGCGCACGCTCGCGCTGGTCGGCGAGTCGGGCTGCGGCAAGACGACCGCCGGCAAGGCAATCCTGCGGCTCATCGAGCCGAGCGGCGGACGCGTCGCCTTGTCCGAGTCGGGCGCGCAGGTCGACCTGTCGCAGCTGTCGCGCGCCGCGTTGCGCCGGCGGCGCGGCGTGATGCAGATCGTCTTCCAGGATCCCTTCGCCTCTCTCAATCCCCGCATGCGCGTGCGCGAGATCCTGGAGGAGGGCATGGTGAGCCTCGGGCGCGGCGGCGCAGATGCGGCATCGCGTCTGCAGCGCATGCAGGCGCTGCTCGAGCAGGTCGGCCTGCCAGTCGAGTCGCTGGCGCGCTATCCGCACGAGTTTTCCGGGGGGCAGCGTCAGCGCATCGCGATCGCGCGCGCACTTGCGGTCGAGCCGCGTCTCATCGTTTGCGACGAGCCGACCAGCGCGCTCGACGTCTCGGTACAGGCGCAGATCCTCAATCTGCTCAGGCAGCTGCAGCGCGACCTGGGACTGAGCTACCTGTTCATCACGCACAATCTCGCCGTCGTCGAGTATCTGGCGCACGAGATCGCCGTGATGTACCTGGGCCGCATCGTCGAGCAGGGCGCGGTGGACGAAGTGCTGCGCAGCCCGCGCCACCCCTACACCCAGGCGCTGCTCTCCGCCGTGCCGGAGGTCGACGGCGCACGCGAGGTGATCCGTCTCGGCGGCGAGCCACCCTCGGCGGCGAATCCGCCCGCCGGCTGCCACTTCCATCCGCGTTGCGCGCAGGCCCGGCCGGAGTGTCGTACGGCATACCCGTCGGCGCGGGCGGTGAGCGCGACGCACACGGCGCGCTGCGTGCTGCTGGGGCGCCCTTAGATCTCCTCGGGCACCATCTCGATCGCGCCACAGGGGCACTCGGCGGCGCAGACGCCGCAGCCCTTGCAGTAGTCGTAGTTGAATTCAAAGCGCCGGCCGGGGCCGAGCTTGATCACGGCGTTGTCCGGGCACATGCCGTAGCAGTTGTCGCACTCGAAGCAGTTGCCGCAGGACAGGCAGCGGCGGGCTTCGAACAGCGCGTTGGACTCGTCGAGCCCGCCCTGCACCTCGTCGAAGGTCGACTGACGGCGCACGGCGTCGAGCATCGGCAGCATCGTCTTCGGCGCGTCCGAGTAGTACCAGGGGTTCAGCTTTTCGAAGTTCGCCAGCGCGTGCGCCGGCGGCTTCTCGTAGGCCGTGCCGCGCAGCCAGGCGTCGATGTGGCGCGCGGCCTTCTTGCCGTGGCCAACCGCCACCGTAACGGTGCGTTCCGAGGGCACCATGTCGCCGCCCGCGAAGATCCCCGCATGACCGGTCATCATGTTCGGCCCCACCTTGACCACGCCGTTGTCGACCTCGAGCCCGGGTACGTTCTCGAGCAGCGACAGGTCGACGTCCTGGCCGAGCGCGAGGACCAGCGAGTCGGCTTCGAGCGTCTCCAGCTCGCCGGTGGGCTGCGGAAAACCGGTCTCGTCGAGCCGCATTTTCTCCACCACCAGTGCGCCCTCGGCGGCCTGCTTGATGGTCGAGAGCCACTTGATCATCACGCCTTCCTGCAGCGCCTCCTCGACCTCGAAGTCGTGCGCCGGCATTTTCTCGCGCGTGCGACGGTAGACGATGATCGCGTCCGTGGCGCCCAGGCGCTTGGCGGTGCGCGCCATGTCGATCGCAGTGTTGCCGCCGCCATACACCACCACGCGCCGTCCGAGCAGCGGCTTGTCCTCGCCCTCCATGCTGCGCAGCACCGACACCGCGTCGAGAATGCGCGCCGAGGCGCCGGCCGGGATCGCGGTGCGCTTGCCGATGTGCGCACCCACCGCGAGGAAGGCGGCGTCGAACGCGCCCGCGCGCATCGTCTCGAGGATATGCTCGACCTTGGCGTTCAGCTTCAGCTCGACGCCCAGCTCGAGCATGCGCCGCACCTCGGCGTCCAGCACGTCGCGCGGCAGGCGGTACTTGGGGATGCCGAAGCGCATCATGCCGCCGGCCAGGGGTCCCGCCTCGTGGATCGACACCGCGTGGCCCAGGCGCGCCAGATGGTAGGCGGCCGACAGCCCCGAGGGCCCGGCGCCGACCACCAGCACGCGCTTGCCCGACGCGGCCGCCGGCGGCGCGAACGACCAGCCGCGGCGCAGCGCCTCGTCGCCGAGGAAGCGCTCGACCGAGTTGATGCCGACCGCGGCATCGAGCTGCGCACGATTGCAGGCCGATTCGCAGGGGTGGTAGCAGACACGGCCCATCACGGCGGGCAGGGGGTTGTCCTCGGTGAGCAGCCGCCAGGCGGCTTCGTAATCGCCCGATTCGGCACGAAACAGCCAGGCCTGGATGTTCTCCCCCGCCGGGCAGGCGTGGTTGCAGGGCGGCAGGCGGTCGACGTACACCGGCCGCACGGTGCGCCACGAGCCGGTGTGGTTGGCGAGACTCGAGCCGGGGTCGAGCGTGATGGCGAAGGGCTTGCGCATCAGCCCGCCACCTGTGCCTCGAGCAGGCCGTAGCGCCGGATGTTGCGGTCGGCGAAGGCCTGCAGCTGCGCGATGACCTCGGTGGCCGGCGGGTCGGCGAACAGGTGCGCGAAGCGCTTCTGCGGACGCAGGTAGGCTTCCACCGGCTGGCGGTGCCGGATGCGCGACGCCGATGTCAGTTCGCCGTGCGCCGCCTCGATCACCGGAAACAGGCCGGTTTCCTTCGCCAGGCGCGCGATGCGGATGGTGTCGTGCGCGGCATGCCCCCAGCCGAGCGGGCAGGGCACGAGGATGTGGATGTAGCGCGCGCCGCGCAGGCTCATCGCGGTCTTCACCTTGGCTTCCAGGTCGTGCAGCTCGGCGACGGTCGCCGTCGCGACGTAGGGAATCTCGTGCGCCATGGCGATCGCCGGCAGGTTCTTGCCCTGGCCGAAAACGTTGCCCGGCGCCTCACCGACCGCCATCGTGGTCGAGGTGCGCGCCGCCGCCGGCGTTGCCGACGAGCGCTGCACACCGGTGTTCATGTACGCCTCGTTGTCGTAGCAGATGAACAGCACGTCGTCATTACGCTCGAACATGCCCGACAGGCAGCCGAAGCCGATATCGGTGGTGCCGCCGTCGCCACCCTGGGCCACCACGCGCACATCGCTGCGGCCCTTGACCTTCAGCGCTGCCGCGATGCCGGTCGCCACCGCGGCAGTGTTGCCGAACACCGAATGGATCCAGGGGATCTGCCACGAGGTCTCCGGGTACGGCGTCGAGAACACTTCCAAACAGCCGGTCGCGTTTGCCGCGATCAGCTGGCGATCGGTCGCCTCCATCGCCGCGTCCATCGCGTATCGCGCGCCGAGCGCCTCGCCGCAGCCCTGGCAGGCGCGGTGCCCGGAATTGAGCGAATTGGTGCGCCGCTGCGTCGACTGCACGCTGCGCACGTCGGCTGGCAGCAGGCGGTTGCCGACCGTGAAGGTGCCGGTCTGATAGAACTTGACGGGCTGGTAGGACATCGTTGCTCCCTTCAGCGGATGCGCGCACCGACCACGCCGAGGTCGCGCAGGATGTTCTCGGCGATCGGCCCCGAGCGGCGCAGCTCGCGCTCGCGCGCCAGCGCGCGGTCGACCAGGCCACGGTCGAGATCGAGGAAGGTCAGCGCCTCGAGCGAACCGTCGAGCGCCTGCGTAAAGCTGCGTTCCAGCGAGGCCCGCGTGATCGGGCGCCCGCCGAGACCCGCGATGACGGTGCGCACGGCCTGCGGGCTGCCGGTATAGGAGGTGCGCACGTTGGTCGAAACGATGCCGCCCAGGCCGACGGCGAGGCTTTTTTCCAGCACCACCACCTGCTTGGCCTGTGCCAGCGCGGCACGCACCGCCTCGTGTGGCCAGGGGCGGAAGCAGGTGATGCCGAGCACGCCGATGCGCGTGCCGCGCTCGCGCAGGGCGTCCACCGTGTCCTTGACCGTGCCGAGCACCGAGCCGAGCGCCACGACGACGAGCTCGGCGTCCTCGCAGCGGTAGCTGTGCAGCAGCCCGCCCGAGTCGCGCCCGAAGGCGCGCCGGAATTCCTCCGCCCAGCCGGGAATGAGCTCGAGCGCGCGCATCTGCCGGGCGTGTGCCAGGTAGCGCACCTCCATGAAGGCTTCCGGGCCAACCATCGCGCCGATCGAAACCGGCTCGGCCGGGTCGAGCATCTGGCGCGGCGTGTAGGGCGGCAGGTAGGCGTCCACCTGTTCCTGCGTGGGCATGTCGACGCGTTCGTAGGCGTGCGTCAGGATGAAGCCGTCCATGCAGACCATCACCGGCAGGGAAAGCTCCTCGCCCAACCGGAACGCCTGAATGTGCAGGTCGAGCGCCTCCTGGTTAGTCTCGGCGAACAGCTGGATCCAGCCGCAGTCGCGCTGGCTCATCGCATCGGTGTGATCGTTCCAGATATTGATCGGCGCACCGATGGCGCGGTTGGCGACCGTCATGACGATCGGCAGGCCGAGGCCGGAAGCATTGAACACCGCCTCGGCCATGAACAGCAGCCCCTGGCTGGCGGTCGCCGTATAGGCGCGTGCGCCGGCGGCCGAGGCGCCGATTGCAACGGACATCGCGGCGAACTCCGATTCGACATTGATGAACTCGCAGGGCGTCAGCACACCGCGCTTCACCATCTCGCCGAGCGCCTCGACGATGTGGGTCTGCGGCGAGATCGGATAGGCGCAGACCACCTCCGGGCGGCAAAGCGCCACCGCTTCGGCGACCGCGCGCGAGCCTTCAACCTGCTTGAGCATGCGATGCCTCTTCCATTTCCCGACGCACGAAGTCGTACGCTTCGCGCGCCGCCGCAACGTTGCCCTCGGCGATGGCGCCGGCGAATTTCTGCCGCAGCGCCTTCTCCACGGCGTCGATCGAGACCTGCCCGCTGACCGCGGCGAAGCCGCCCAGCAGCGCCGCGTTCGGTACCGGCCGGCCGACGTGCTTGAGCGCGAGCTCGGTCGCCGGCACGGTGCACAGGCGCGCGGCATGAAAGCCGCGCACGAATTCGCCGACGCCGAGCGCGTCGAAAGAACGCGAGGTGTTGATCAGGATGTAGCCGTCCGGGACCAGGCCGGAGAACACGTCGACCTGGTGCAGCAGCGTCGGGTCCTGGATGATGAGGGCGTCCGGGTTGAGCACCGGTTCGCGCAGGCGGATTTCGCGCGTGTCGATGCGGCAGAACGCGACGACCGGCGCGCCGGTGCGCTCGGAGCCGAAGCTGGGAAAGGCCTGGGCGTAGCGGTTTTCGAGAAATGCCGCGATCGACAGCGTTTCGGCCGCGGTGACCACGCCTTGGCCGCCGCGGCCGTGAATCCGTATCTGAAACACGATCCCTCCGTCCGGGATGATGCGCTCATGCTAGGCGCCGACCGACCGCGGCATTTGAGATGGATTAAATATCCGGCCGGGCAACTACCACACCGCGGGTGCGGTCTTGTTCGGCGCTGCCGCGCTCTGCGGCACCGTGGGCGCGGCGAAGGCGGCGGGCGGTGCGGCCTCCTCGCGCGTGCTGGCGGTGAGCGGTTGCGACGCCGCCCCCGGTTCTGGCCGGACTGCCACGGGGTCGCGTGGCGCGACGCCCTCGGCCGCGGGCGCGCGCGGAATCGACCGCATGGCGACGACCAAGCGCTGATTGAGGTCGGGCGGCACCGGCAGCAGGCCTTCATCCAGCAGCTTGCGCAGCTGCTCGCGCTCGGGCTCTGGCAGCCCGCGCGCCTGCGCCACGAACTGCTCGGACAGCTGACGCCTCTCCGTTTCCGTGAGCTTCGACAGGCGATCCATGACCTGGCGCACGGCGACCGCGTGCTCGGCGAAGTAGGCGATCATCGATGCGCGCACCGCGGCGTTCTGCGGCTTGATGATCTCGTCGTGCAAGGCCTGGAAGATCTCCGTCCGGCGCCGCTCAGAGAGGTAGAAAAAGCTCTCGTCGATCAGTTCGCGCAGCTTGCGCGGCTCGACCATGGTGCCGGGGTAGACCTGCGGCAGGGGCGCGGGCGATTCAGAGGGGGGCTTGCGGCTGTTGAGGAAGGCCTCGTACATGATCTCGCGCGCCATGCCGAAGAGGAACATCATCATCGGATCCAAGGCGCGTGCGCTGCCCGGGCCGAGCAGACCCAGCGCGATGACGGCAAGCAGCAGGGCGCGGCGCAGGCGGCTCAGCATGCAGCCATTCTAGGGAAAGCGCCGGGTGCCGGCTGAGGCTTTGTTTCGTGTTGCACGCGGCGCGCTCCGGTCAATTGCGGGTCAACGGACCTTCTAGCGGAGAAGAACGTCAATGGAGAGGAGATTTTCAACAAAACGCATTTGATTTAAGCCGGTTGGAGGCTTGAGATCAGATCCCGTGTGCGGGAAGTGTCATAAGCGATTGAATAACAAGACTAAGGAACTCACTTCCCGCGGTGCTTTTGGCCCGCGCGTCTGGGCTTCGCGGATCCGTAGCCGCTCAGTTCGATGCGCTGCCCCGGCCGCAGCACGCGGATGTTGTCGTTCCACTGTTTTAGGTCTCTGACCGACAGGTCGTAGCGCCGCGCAATGCCCCACAGTGTGTCGCCCTTGCGCACGACGTGGTAGCGACCCGCGCCGGGCAGCGGCGGTGCATACATGATGGGCAGCTTTTCCGGATCGAGCACCGCGCCGTTCAGCGGCACGACGAGCAGCGACGGCGCGCTGCGGCTGCGGTGATGCAGCCCGTTCACCGCGCGCAGCCGGGCCGCCGGCACGCGGTATTTCTTGGCGACGGCGTCGAGCGTTTCGCCGCGGCGCGGGTGATACACCTGCCAGTGCACGGCAGTCGCGCCGTCGTGCCGCGCAAGGTTGTCGTGGAAGCGCTCGACCCGGTCGGCGGGCAGGACCAGGCGCGGCGTGACGTCCGCCCGCAGCAGCGGCCGGTTGAGTCCCGGGTTCAGCTCGACGAATTCGTCCAGCGGCATCTCGGCCAGCTTGGCCGCCAGCTGCACGTCGATGTCGGCCGAGCGCTCGATCGTCGAGAAGTACGGCCGGTTGGGAATCGGGTCGAGGGCGATGTCAAAGGGCTGCGGATTGGAAATGATGTTCTTCAGGGCCTGCAGCTTCGGCACGTAATTGCGGGTTTCCTTGGGCATCGACAGGCTGGCGTAGTCGGTCGGCCGTTTCGCGGCCTCGTTTCTCTGAATCGCGCGCGTGACCGCGCCTTCACCCCAGTTGTACGAGGCGAGCGCCAGGTGCCAGTCGCCGTGCAGCTCGTACAGATCGCCGAGGTAGTCGAGCGCGGCGGTGGTCGAGGCGACGATGTCGCGCCGCGCGTCGTACCACCAGTTCTGCTGCAGGCTGTAGCGCCGGCCCGTGGCGGGAATGAATTGCCAGAGTCCCGACGCATGCGCGCGCGAGTAGGCCATCGGGTTGTAGGAGCTCTCGACCATCGGCAGCAGGGCAAGCTCGGTCGGCATGCCACGCTGCTCCAGCTCGTCGACGATGTGATAGAGGTATTTGCTTGCACGCTCGATGGTGCGCTGCAGGTAATCCGGCCGCGCGGCGTACCAGGCCATCTTCTCGCGGACCAGCGGGCCGTCGAGATCGGGCATGCCGAAGCCATGGCGGATGCGCTGCCACAGATCGGCCGGCGGCACGGTGCGGTCGATCCGCGCCCGCGGATCAAGGGCATCGCCGACCTCCTCGCGGGCGCCGTCGAACGGCGGCAGCTGCGTCGCATCGAGGGGTTGCATCAGAACGGTCTGCTCGATGCTGGGAAAGGCGGGCGAACCGGGCTTTGGCGGCGGGCCGAAAAACGCGTCGAGGGCGTCGCCCGAGGCCGCACAGGCGGCGAGCAGTGCACATGCGCCAAGCGATGCGGCGCCGCGCCAAGGCAGGCCCGGGCGCAATCGCGCCCACAGCGCGCGCAGCCGACGCGTGATTAAAAGACTGCGCGATAATAGAGCGTTCACGCGTCGGCGTCGTCGAAGGCGTCGCGCGCGGCGACCTCAATCATGGATCGACAGTCCTTCCTGTCAGGCACTGCGACGAAGTATAACGGCGAGCGCTCGTCGCTGGCAGCGTGGTTCGCGACGCCGCAGGGCGATTACGTGAAGCAGTGGGAGCTGACGCAGTTTGATCGCGCGACAGAGGACGTGTTTGGCTTCTGCGCCGCGCAGCTGGGCCTGCCGGAGGTCGACGTGCTGCGCCAGAACCGCATCCCTTTCCGCTTCACGGTCGCGCTCGAGCCGGGCGCGCAGGTGGCGGCGGACCCGATTGAGCTGCCGTTCGACTCACAGAGCCTCGACCTGCTCGCGCTGCCACACGCGCTCGAGACGCACAACCAGCCGCATCGCATGCTGCGCGAGGTCGAGCGCGTGCTGCGGCCGGAGGGCCAAGTGGTGATCTCGGGCTTCAATACGCTTTCGCTGTGGCGCGCGCAGCAGGC
>JBFFEY010000047.1:0-22650 GCA_041558415.1 Burkholderiales bacterium
CACGAGACCAATAGAAGACCAAACCGGCGCCGCGTCCGAACGTAGCGTCCGACGCCCGCCTCAGTGCAGATTCTTCCGCGACGGCCGCGTGTAGGCCTCAAACGCCCGCTCGGAGCGCTTGCCTTCGGTGCTGCGCTCCTTCCACTGGCGATCGAACAGCTCGTTCACCAGGGTGAGCACCTCGGCGGTGGTCTCCTTTTCAAACTGGCGCTCGAGCAGCGCGGTGACGTCCTCGATCATGCAGCGCCGCTGCGCCTCGTGGATCGCCTGCGCCGTCGGGCCGACGAACATCAGGCGCGACTCCTGCTCGCCGTTGTCGTGGTACAGGGTCAGGTCGACCTCGACCGCCTCATAGCAGTAGTGCCCGAGGTTGTCGAGCGCCTCATCGAAGGCGCGATGAAAGCTACGCCCGATCTCGCCGGTCCAGCATAGGCGCAGCAGCAGCTCCTTGTCGTCGTACTGAATCCCCGGCTCGTTCGGCTCGAGGCTCTTCACGTCGCCCATGTTCTCGGCGTCGAGATACTCGAGCCAGGGCATCAGCGCCTGCTCGAGCTGCTTGCGCGAAACGCCTTCGAGAATGGGGATGTCTGCGTGGACGTGCACTTCGTGCCGCATGGCGCGAACCTCAGCGAAAGACTCGCTGGCATTTTATCGGAAAATGGTGCGTAAACCCGGTTTTAGCAGGCACGATTGCAGTTATGTTGCCCGACTACGGCGGAGGCAGTCTCCTCAACCTGATGGCTTCACTCGCCGCGGCCCGCGGCGCGACGCCGCGCCACCCGCCGCTCGCCGCCCTGCCGCCCGCCAAGCTCGCCGATGCGCGCAACGTCGTGCTGCTGCTCGTTGACGGCCTCGGCGACGGGCTGCTCGCGCGGCACGCCGCGGGCGGCGAGATCCACCGCCGGCGTCTGGCGGCGATCACCTCGGTGTTTCCGTCGACCACGGCGAGCGCGATCACCACCAGCTACACCGGCTGCGCGCCGCTCGAGCACGGCCTGACCGGCTGGTTCACCTTTTTCGGCGCCGCCGGCTGCGTCGGCGCGCCGCTGCCCTTCCTCTCGCGCGGCGACAAGCGCTCGCTGCGTGCCCGCGGCCTTTCGCCCGAGCGCGCCTTCGCGGCCGGATCCCTGTTCGACACGCTCGCCGCACGCGCGATCGTGGTCACGCCGCAGAGCATCGTCGACTCTGATTACAACCGGTTTCATTGCGGCCGCGCCGAGCGCCGGCCGTACACGACGCTCGACGGTCTCGTCGCAGAAACCGAGGCCGCGGTGAAATCGGGCGACGAGCGCAAGCTCATCTATGCCTACTGGCCCGATTACGACACCAGCTCGCACCAGCACGGCTACCAGAGCCCCGCCGCGCTCGCGCAACTCGCGGCGGTCGACGCCGCCTTCGGCGCCCTGCTGGCGCGGCTCGCCGGCACCGACAGCATTGTCGTGCTGAGCGCCGATCACGGCTTCGTCGACGTTGCGGACGAGGAGGCGCTCGACCTCGCCGACGCGCCGGGGCTTTCCGCGCTGCTGCGCTATCCGCTGTGCGGCGAGCCGCGCGTGGCCTACTGCTATGTGCAGGCAGGCCGCATCGAGGCGTTCATGCAGCGTGCGGCCGACTGGCTCGGCGCGCGCGCCAGTGTGCGGCCGAGCGCGCAGCTCGTCACGGAAGGCTGGTTCGGCCCCGGCGCGCCGCACCCGCGGCTCGCGGAGCGGATCGGTGACGTCGCCCTGGTGATGAACGGCCGGTATACGATCCGGGATCGGACGCCGGGCGAGGCCCGGCATCGGCACATCGGCAACCACGGCGGCACGAGCGAGGACGAAATGCGCGTGCCGCTGGTGGTGGCGACGGTTTGATCAATTTGACAGGAGGAGACCGGTCATGAAGGTCAAGGTGAACGACATCGACGTCTACTACGAGATCCACGGCAAGGAAACCGCGCCCTGGCTCACGCTCAGCCACTCGCTCGCCTGCAGCGTGCGCATGTGGGACGAGCAGATCGCAAGCTTCAAGGACCGCTTTCGCATCCTCGCCTACGACACGCGCGGCCACGGCCAGACCAGCGCCCCGGCCGGCGACTACACGCTCGAACAGCTGGCCGACGACCTGAAAGGACTGCTCGACCATCTCAAAATATCAAAGACTCACTACTGCGGCTTGTCGATGGGCGGCATGATCGGCCAGACCTTCGCGCTCAAGTTCCCGGGGATCCTGCAGACTCTGGTGCTGGCCGACACCTCGAGCCGCATCCCGCCCGAGGTCGGGCCCGTCTGGGAGGAGCGCATCAAGGTCGCGCAGACGCAGGGCATGCAGGCGCTGGTGCAGCCCACGCTCGAGCGCTGGTTCACCGCGCCCTACCGCAGCGCGCACCCCGATACCATGCAGCGCATCGGCAAGCTGATCGCCGACACGCCGGTGCCGGGCTACGTCGGCTGCTGCCGCGCGATCCCCAGGCTCAACCTGACCGACCGCTTGAAGGAGATCAAGGTGCCGATCCAGATCATCGTCGGCGCCGACGACCAGGGCACGCCGGTGGCGATGTCGCAGGCGATCCACGCCAACGCGCCGGGCTCGCGGCTCGACATCCTGCCGAGCGCAGCGCACCTGTCGAACATCGAGCAGCCGCAGGCTTTCGACCGGGCGATGGGGGCGTTCCTGCCGGCTTAACCGGGAAGCGCCGCGCGCGCCTCAGCCCTCGAGCCGCGCGGCGAGCGCCTCGACCAGCGACTCGAGCACCTTCACGCGCGCCCAGTACTTGTCGTTCGACTCGACCATCACCCACGGCGCCTGCGCCGTGCCGGTGCGCTCGATCATGTCGGCCGCGGCCACCTGGTAGGCGTTCCACTTCTCGCGGTTGCGCCAGTCCTCGGGCGTGATCTTGAACTGCTTGTGGCGCGTCTTCTCGCGCTCCTTGAAGCGTCGGTGCTGCTCGGTCTTCGAGATCTGCAGCCAGTACTTGATGACCACCGCGCCGTGCCGCGCGAGCTGCTCCTCGAAGTCGTTGATCTCGGCGTAGGCACGCATCCAGTCCGCCTCCTGCGCAAAGCCCTCGACGCGCTCGACCAGCACCCGTCCGTACCAGCTGCGGTCGTAGATCGTGAAACGGCCGGCGCGCGGCACATGGCGCCAGAAGCGCCACAGGTAGGGCTGCGCGCGCTCCTCGTCGCTCGGCGCGGCGATCGGGATGACGCGGTACAGGCGCGCGTCGAGCGCCGCGGTGATGCGCCGGATGGCGCCGCCCTTGCCGGCCGCGTCCATGCCCTCGAACACCGCCACCACCGTGCGCTTGTTGAACTTCGGGTGCCGCGTGAGCAGCGCGAGCTCGCGCTGCTGCTTGGCGAGCGCCCGGCGGTACTTGTCGCGCGCCAGGCTCACCGACAAATCGAGCGTGTCGAGAATCTGCAGATTGTCGACCGGCCGCACCAGCGGCGCGGCGCCGCTTTGCTTGGCCCGCCGCTCGGGCGGCGCCGCGAGGCGCTTGTGTATCGCCTCGAGCAGCGTGCGGCCGACGGTGACGGCGCGATACTCCGGGTCGGAGCCCTCGACCACGAGCCACGGCGCCCAGGCGGTCGAGGTCTCGCGCAGCGCCTGCTCGCTCACCGAATAGAATCTGTCGTAGAGCTTGAAGAAGTCCCAGTCGCGCCGGGTGATCTTCCAGCTCGTCTCGGGATCGTCCGCCAGCGCCTTGAGGCGCTTCTTCTGGCGCTTCTTCGACAGGTGGAACCAGAACTTGAGGATCAGCGCGCCGTCGTCGGCGAGCATCTTCTCGAAGCGGTTGATCTCGTCGATCGCGTTCGCCAGGTCGTTCGGCTTCGTGCGCTTGAACACCCGGTCAATGATCGGCGCGGTGTACCAGGAGCCGAACAGCATGCCGATCTTGCCCTTCGGCGGCAGCGCGCGCCAGAAGCGCCACATCGGGGGGCGCTCGCGCTCCTCGTCGGTCGGGTTGTCGAAGGCCGAGGTGAAGATGTGGCGCGGGTCCATCCAGGCGTTTAGCAAATTGACCGTCTCGCCCTTGCCCGCGCCGCGCACGCCCGAAATCAGGACGATCACCGGAAAGCGCCCGTCCTGCGACAGCGCGTACTGCGCATCCAGAAGGTCGGCGCGCAGACGCGGCTCGAGCTTCCGGAACTCCCCCTTGGCAAGCGTGTGGCCCAGCTCCGCCGACTCGAACATGACGGCCGTCCCCGTGCGCACCGGACGCGCGTTTAGCGCACCCGATAGATCCGTTCCTCGAAGTCCCCTCGCGACACCATCAGCCAGCAGCGCTTGTGATCGGGCCGCCAGATCAGCGTCGCCTGGTCACCCTCTCGGGCCCATGCCGTCTTGTAGACCTCGCGGTCGGACTGTCCCTTGCGCTGGATCAAGTCCCGGGTCTCGGAGGCGGGCGCACCCCAGCGCGACTTGAGCGCGTCCGTCACGCGCGCGCGATTGCTCGCCGCGAAGCGGATATTGAATCCCTGCACCGCGTCCTTGCGCAGGAAGAAGGTGACCCGCGCCTCCACCCCGTGAAAGGAGATCTTCGCGTCGTCGCAGCGCCGCTCGGCGACCGCACTCCGCCACTCGAGCGGCTTGCAGTACGCGCTCGGATACCTGCCGCGGACGTCGGCTTCGCTCGCGCCGAGCCCTACGCCGCCGACGTCGAAGGCGAACGCCGCCCGCGACGCTGCGATGAGAAACAGCGCGGCGAGGCTCCCCGCGCCGCGCGTGCGATTGGGCATGCGCGCATGATACCGGTGCCCACGCGCGGACTTCGCGCTCAGCTCCAACGCGGCGTGTAGGGCAGATTGACCGACGCGTACGGATTCGGCCAGGGCAGGTCCCAGCCGTACTCGTAGGCGGCGTGCCGCGTCCAGTAGGGATCTGCGAGGTGCATGCGCGCCAGCACGCAGAGGTCGGCGCGCCCGCCGGCGATGATGGCGTTGGCGTCGCCGAAGGACTGGATGTTGCCGATCGCCATGGTCGGCAGCCCGCCCTCGAGGCGCAGGCGCGTCGAGAACGGCAGCTGCCAGAGCCGGCCGTACTGCGGCTGCTGGTCCCCGACCACCTGCCCGGTCGAAACATCGACGATGTCGCAGCCCGCCGCCTTCAGCGCGGCGACCAGCGCCAGGCCGTCGCTGGCGGAGAACCCGCCCGCCTTCCAGTCCGTCGCCGAGATGCGTGCCGAGATCGGCTTGTCCTGTGGCCAGGCGGCGCGCACCGCGGCGAACACCTCGAGCGGAAAGCGCATGCGGTTCTCGATCGGCCCACCGTATGCGTCCGCGCGACGGTTCGCGAGCGGCGAAAGGAAGGTCGACAGCAGGTAGCCGTGCGCCATGTGCAGCTCGAGCAGGTCGAAGCCGGCCGCGTCGGCGCGCCGCGCGGCGGCGGCGTGCTCGGCGATCACCGCGTCCATGTCGGCGCGCGTCATCTCGCGCGGCATGTGGCAGAACGCCTTGTAGGGAACTGCGGAAGGCGCGATCACCTCCCAGTTGCCCTCGGGCAGCGGCTCGTCGACGCCCTCCCACAACAGCTTGGTCGATCCCTTGCGCCCGGCGTGGCCGATCTGCATGCCGATCTTCGCCGGCGAGTGCGCGTGGACGAAGTCGACGATGCGCCGCCAGGCCGATGCCTGCGCGTCGTTCCAGATGCCCGCGCAGCCCGGCGTGATGCGCGCCTCGGGTCCGACGCAGGTCATCTCGGTGACCACGAGCCCTGCGCCGCCGATCGCGCGGCTGCCGAGATGCACCAGGTGCCAGTCGCCGACCAGGCCGTCGAGCGCCGAGTACTGGCACATCGGCGAGACGACGACGCGATTCTCGAGCGTCAGCCCGCGCAGCCTGAGCGGCGTGAAGATCGGCGGCGGCGTGCGGCCCGCAGGCAGCGCCCGCCCGGCCGCGGCACAGGCCCGCTCGGCGACCCAGCGCTCTGCCTGCTCGACGAATTCCGGGTCGCGTCGCCGCAGGTTGTCGTGGTTGATGCGCAGGCTGCGCGTCAGCAGCGAATAGGCGAACTGCAGCGGCTCCATGCGCTCGGCGTATCGCTCGGTTTCCTCGAACCACTCCATCGACACCTGGGCCGCGCGCTGCAGGCTGTCGACCACCGGCTCGCGCTCGGCCTGAAACGCCGCGAGCGCGTCACCGAGCGTGGCTTCGCGCTCGAGCGCGTTGGCAAGCGCGATGCCGTCTTCCATCGCCAGCTTGGTTCCCGAGCCGATCGAGAAATGCGCCGTGTGCAGCGCATCGCCGAGCAGCACGATGTTGTCGTGGAAATACTTGCGGTTGTGCACGCGCGGAAAGTTGCGCCACAGCGACATGTTGGAGACCAGCTTCGCGCCGTCGAGCTCGTCCTCGAACAGCCGCTCGCAGTAGGCGATCGTGTCGGCCTCGTTCGCCGTCTCGAGTCCGGCACGCCGCCAGCTCTCCTCGGTGCACTCGACGATGAAGGTCGAGCTGCCCGGCATGTACTGGTAGCAGTGGGCGCGCCACAGGCCGTGCGCGTTGCGCTTGAAGTAGAAGGTGAAGGCGTCGAAGCGCTTGGTCGAGCCGAGCCAGACGAACTTGTTTGGTCGCACGACGACGTCGGCGCCGAAGGCCTCCGCATGCTGGCGGCGGATGAACGAATTGATGCCGTCGGCGGCGACGATGAGGTCGGCGTCACGGTAGGCATTCAGGCTGGTGATGTCGGTGTCGTGGCGGATTTCGACGCCGACCTCGCGCGCGCGGGCCTCGATGATCTGCAGCAGCCGCAGGCGCTGCATGCCGGCAAAGCCGTGCCCGGTGGAGACGAAACGCTCGCCCTTGAAGAAGATGTGGATGTCGTCCCAGTGGATGAAAGCGTCGGTGATGGCGCGGTACGACGGCTCATCGGCCTCGCGGAAGCTTTCCATCGTCTCGTCGGAGAACACCACGCCGAAGCCCCAGGTCACGTTCGCCGGGTTGCGCTCGAACAGGCGCACGTCCCAATCCGGGTGCGCCTTCTTGACGAGCAGGCTGAAATACAGCGCGGCCGGGCCGCCACCGATGCATCGGATCTTCATTGTGTTCGACCGGTTGCGCGGACGCGCTGGCCTCCGCGCTCAGGCCGTTCGCAGCCGGAAGCGCTGCAGCTTGCCGGTCTCGGTGCGCGGCAGCGACGCGACGAACTCGATGCGGCGCGGGTACTTGTACGGCGCGATGGCGCGCTTGACGTGGTTCTGCAGCGCCTCGACCATTGCCGCGTCGCCGGAATGGCCCGGCTTGAGCACGACGAAGGCCTTGACGATGGTGCCGCGCTCCGCATCCGGCGCGCCGACGACGCCGCACTCGGCGACCGCGGGATGCGTAAGCAACGCCTCCTCGACCTCGGGGCCGGCGATGTTGTAGCCGGCCGAGATGATCATGTCGTCGGTGCGCGCCTCGTAGAAAAAATAGCCGTCCGCATCCATGTGGTAGGCGTCGCCGGTGATGTTCCAGCCGTTCTGCACGTAGGTCGTCTGCCGCTCGTCCGCCAGGTAGCGGCAGCCGGTCGGCCCCTTGACCGCGAGCCGTCCGACGACGCCCGGCGCGCAGGGCTGCCCCGCCTCGTCCAGCACCGTCGCGCGGTAGCCGGGAATCGCGTAGCCGGTCGCGCCGCGCCGCAGCCGCTCCGCGCTGTGCGAGATGAAGATGTGGATCATCTCGGTGGAGCCGAGGCCGTCTAGGATCTCGACGCCGGTCGCCTTCGTGAACAGCTGGCGCGTCGCGTCGGGCAGCGCCTCGCCGGCCGAGACGCAGGCCCTGAGGCTCGAATGATCGTAGTTCGGCGCGATCGCGGCCATCGCGCGCAGCATGACCGGCGAGGTGAACAGCACGCTGGCGCGGAAGCGCGCGATGGTCTCGAACAGCGACTCCGGGGTGAGCTTCTCGACCAGCACGGTGGCGGCGCCGGCGCGCAGCGGGAACGCGAGCATGCCGCCCAGGCCGAAGGTAAAGGCGATCGGCGGCGTGCCGCAGAACACGTCGTCCGGCCTGACCTTCAGGCAGGACCGCGGGAACAGGTCGCACATCGCCACCACGTCGCGGTGAAAGTGCATCGTGCCCTTCGGCTTGCCGGTGGTGCCGGAGGTGAAGGCGATTAGCGCCACGTCGTCCGCCGCGGTGTCGACGTTGTCAAAGGTTTCCGGCTGGCGCAGCACGAGGCGGTCGAGCGCGTCGGGCGCGTCGTCGTACCAGTAGCGGATCGTCTTCAGTGTCGGGCAGGCCGGCAGCGCCGCCTTCAGCTCCGCATCGAGCCGCCGGTCGCACAGCGCATGCGTGACCCGCGCCTTGTTGACGATATCGGTGAGCTCGCGCGCGCGCAGCAGCGGCATGGTCGCGACGCAGACCCCGCCCGCTTTCAGCACCGCCAGCCAGCAGGCCGCCATCATCGGGTTGTTCGGGCCGCGCAGCAGCACCCGGTTGCCCGGCAGCAGCCCCATCTCGTTCACCAGCACCTGCGCGATGCGGTTGGCCTGCGCGGCGAGCTGCAGGTAGCTGCATTCGCCGTCGGGCGCCCGCAGCGCGATGCCTGCGCCGCGGCCTGCGGCCACGTGACGGTCGACGAGCTCGGTCGCGCAGTTCATGCGCGCCGGGTAGCGCACGTCCGCGACCTCGAACAGCAGCTCCGGCCACTGCGCCTTCGGTGGCAGGTTGTCGCGCGCGAAGCTGTCGACGTGTGCGCTGGGTGTCATGCGCGAATCCTCAGGACGGCGCGCAGCCCGGGCCCTTGAGCAACTCGCGCGCAATGATCAGCTTCTGCACCTCGGTGGCGCCCTCGTAGATGCGCAGCGCCCGCACCTCGCGGTAGAGGCGCTCCACCGGGTGGCCGCTCGCCACGCCGAGCCCGCCGAAAAGCTGCACCGCGGCGTCGACCGCCCGCTGCGCAGCTTCCGTGGCGTACATCTTCGCCATCGCCGCCTCGCGCGTGATGCGCTGACCCTGCGTGTCGCGCAGCCAGGCCGCGCGGTAGGTGAGCAGTGCAGCGGCGTCGATCTCGGTCGCCATATCGGCGAGCTTGGCCTGCGAAAGCTGGAAGTCCGCCAGCACCTGGCCGAACATGCGGCGCGTGCGGGCCCGATCGAGCGCCTCGTCGAGCGCGCGGCGCGCGAAGCCGAGCGCCGCGGCGGCGACCGTGGTGCGGAAGACATCCAGATTGCGCATCGCCAGCTTGAAGCCTTCGCCCGCGCTTCCGAGCAGGTTCGCCGCCGGAATGCGGCAATCGGCAAAGCGCAGCGTTGCCATCGGATGCGGCGCGGTGATCGCAACCCGCTCCTGCGCGTCGAACCCCGGCGTGCCGGCCTCCACCACGAATGCCGAGATGGCGCGCGTCGCCGTCACGTTTCCAGTGTCCTCGCTCTTTGCGAACACGACGTAGAGATCGGCGATGCCGCCATTCGAGATCCAGGTCTTGGTGCCGTTCAGCACCCAGCCGTCGCCGTCGCGACGCGCGGTGGTCGACAGCGCGGCGACGTCCGAGCCGGCCTCCGGCTCGGAAAGCGCGAAGGCCGCGATCGCCTCGCCCGCCGCCACGCGCGGCAGCCAGGCCGCGCGCTGCGCTTCGCTGCCGGCCAGCGCGATCGGCCCGCTGCCCAGGCCCTGCATGACGAAGGCAAAGTCGGCAAGTCCTGCGTGGAAGGCGAACACCTCGCGCAGCAGCGCGATGGCACGCACGTCGAAAACGTCGCCGCCGGGCACGCAGTGCTTGAGGTAGCCCGCGCGGCCGAGTTCGCGTACCAGCCGGCGGCAGGTGGCGTCAGCCTCCGCACCGCGCGGCGCCGAGGCGTCTTCGTCGTGCGCCCAGTCGAGCGTCGCCGCCCAGCGGTCGGCCTCGGCGGCGAGCGCCGCGTGGCGCGACTCGAAGAACGGCCAGCGCAGGTGCGCGAAGCGCTCCATCGCGGTACGTCAGTCGCCCTGGAACACCGGTTTCTGCTTGGCGACGAAGGCGTTGTAGGCGCGCTCGTAGTCCTTGGTCTGCATGCAGATTGCCTGCGCCTGCGCCTCGGCCTCGATCGACTCGTCGATGCCCATGCTCCACTCCTGGTGGATGCATTTCTTGGTCATGCCGTGCGCGAAGGTCGGCCCGTCGGCGAGCGTCTTGGCGAGCGCCTGCGCCTCGGCGAGCACCTTGTCCGCCTCGCACAGCCGGTTGTAGAAGCCCCAGCGTTCGGCCTCGGCGCCGTCCATCGCGCGCCCGGTGTAGAGCAGCTCGGCGGCGCGTCCCGCGCCGATGATGCGCGGCAGGATGTTGCAGGCGCCCATGTCGGCGCCCGCCAATCCGACGCGCACGAAGAGGAACGCCACCTTGCTCGCCGCGGTGCCGAGCCGCAGGTCGGAGGCCATCGCGATGATTGCCCCCGCACCCGCGCAGATGCCGTCGACCGCGGCGACAATCGGCTGCGGGCAGTTGCGCATCGCCTTGACGAGGTCGCCCGTCATGCGCGTGAATTCGAGCAATCCGCCCATGTCGTCCGCCTTCTGCAGCGCGACCAGGGGCCCGATGATTTCGTGCACGTCGCCGCCCGAGCAGAAGTTGCCGCCCGCCCCGGTGACCACCACCGCCTTGACGTCCTGCGCGTACTGCATCTGGCGAAACAGGTCGCGCAGCTCAGCATACGAATCGAAGGTGAGCGGATTCTTGCGCTCGGGGCGATTGAGGGTGATGGTCGCCACCTTGCCGTCCACCTGCCACCGAAAGTGCTTCGCCTCGTAGCCGGCGAGATCGATGCGGTACTGCTTCATGTGCTGCCCTTTCTGCGTGTGTGTTGTTCGTTGCCGAGCGCATCGGCAATGCGCGCGAGCTCGGCCTGAGGCGCTTCGTCTTCCGGCAGCCTGCGCGCGCAGCGCCGGTACCAGTAGCGTGCATTGCCCAGGTCACCCTCGATGCGATGCAGCACCGCGTGAATCCAGTCGGCGTGCCGATCGCCCTCGTGGCGCTGGACGATCTCGTGCGCCGCGTGCCAGTCGCCCCCGCGCGCGCACTGCAAGGCCCGATGCAAGCTGTCCGCCGCGGTCGTCATCGCACCTTCAATCGCCGCGCCCGCCGCGTGGCGTCGTTGCACGGCCGGGCCAGCAGAGCAGCACGAGCACTGCGGCGCCCGCCGCGCTGGCGAGCACCACGCCCATCACCATCGGCGACCACGCGATCCACAGGGCGAGCGGCGTCAGGGCGAGCAGGATGCCGCCCAGCGTGGCCAGCACCTCGCGCCCGATGCCGGGTGCGCTGTGCAACCTTTTGCGCGCGGCCGGGTCCATAGGGGGCAAATGCTAGTCACCCGGCGGCCGACAGGCAATCCGCGGCGGGCTAGAATTCGAACCTCAACGGAGCGATTTCCATGGACAGAAGATTCCTCTCGGCCCTGCTGGTCGCCGTTTCTTTGCTGCTGCCCGGCGCGCTGAGCGCACAGAACAAGGCGGACGCCGGCAAGCCCGAGGAGCCCGACCCGAAAGTGCTGCAGAACGTCGTCGACGCCTTCGCCGGCGGGCTGCCGCAGAAGTGGGAGCGCGCCTGGGTGGTCGTCGCCCAGGTCGCCCGAAAGGAGGGGGCGCGCGACTACGAGGTGCAGTGCCTGTACGTTGCACCCGGCGACGATCCGATCGGCAAGCCGATCACCGGCTGCGACCGCAAGGCGGTGTTCGAGAACGTCTATGCGCTCAACAAGAACCTTCCTTCGGCCGAGAAACGCCGCTGGGCGTCGGCGACGCTGGTGTTCATGCCGGGCGGCCAGTATGAGCTGAAGTACGACTACGGCGCTGCGGCCGAGCCGAAGGCCGAAAAGGAAAGCGCCAAGAAGAAGAACTAGCGCGTGCGCGGCCGGTCGCGCGAGGGGATGCGCCACAGCCAGAGCGCGAGCAGCACGCCGAGTACGGCGAGTCCGACCTGCACGTTGCGGTTCTCGACGAAGAAGATCGTCGAGGTGGCGAGCATCGTCGACATCAGCACGATCGCCCAGACCTTGGTGCGAAAGCGGATGCTGCGGTAACGCCGCCATTCGCGGATCGTCGGACCGAAGGTCGGGTTGTTGAGCAGCCAGTTGTAGAAGCGCGCCGAGGCGCGCGCGAAGCAGGCGGCGGCAAGCAGGAAGAAGGGCGTCGCCGGCAGCACCGGCAGCACCGCGCCGGCCACGCCGAGCGCGACGAACAGGAAACCGAGCACGACGAGCAGCGCGCGCATGGCACGCGAGTCGTGCGCGCGCACCTCGTGCGAGTAGTCTTCGCGCACCGCTGCGGCGCGCGTCTCAGTACTCCCGCTAGCCACCGCCGGCGCGGCGCAGGAAGTCGAAGTCACAGCCCTGCTCGGCCTGCAGCACGTGATCCATGTAGAGCTGCGCGTAGCCGCGCGCCGGGCGGCAGACCGGCGCGGCCCACTGCGCCTTGCGGCGCGCGAGCTCGGCGTCGTCGACCAGCAGGTCGACGCGCCTGTTCTTGACCGAGATCCGGATGCGGTCGCCGTCGCGCACCAGCGCGAGCGGCCCGCCGACCGCGGCCTCCGGCGAAACGTGCAGCACGATGGTGCCGTAGGCGGTGCCGCTCATGCGCGCGTCCGAGATGCGCACCATGTCCTTCACCCCGGCGCGCGCCAGCTTGGCGGGGATCGGCAGGTAGCCGGCCTCCGGCATGGCGTAGCCGGATTTCGGCCCGGCGTTCTGCAGCACGAGAAAGTCCTCCGCGCGCACGTCGAGATCCGGCGCGTCGATGCGCGCCGCAAGATCGTCCAGCGAGCGGAACACGATGGCGCGTCCCTCGCGCTCGAACAGCGTCGGGTCGGCCGCCGAGCGCTTGAGGATCGCGCCGTTCGGCGCCAGCGAGCCGAACAGTGCGACCAGGCCGCCAACCGGCTCGATCGGATCGTCTAGCGGCCGCACGATGGCGCGATCGACCCAGGTCGCGCCCGCGGCCTCCTCGCGCGCCAGCCGCTCGCCGAGGGTTTCGCCGCTCACCGTCAGCGCGTCGAGCGCGAGCAGCGGCTTCAGCTCGCGCAGCACGGCGGACAAGCCGCCCGCCGCATACAGGTCCGACATGTAATGCGCGCCGGTCGGCTTGAGGTTGACGAGCACCGGCGTCGAGTCCGACAGCGCGTTCAGGCGCTCGAGCGACACTTCGACGCCGACCCGGCCGGCGATCGCCGTGAGGTGCACGATGGCATTGGTCGAGCCGCCGATCGCGAGCAGCACGCGCAGCGCGTTCTCCACCGAGGCCGCCGTGATGATCTGCGACGGGCGGATCGGCGAGCGGGCCAGCGCGACCGCTTGCGCGCCGCTCGCCTCGGCCGCGCGCAGGCGGTCGGCGTGCACCGCGGGAATCGCCGCGGTGCCGGGCAGCGCCATGCCGAGCGCCTCGGCCAGCGCGGCCATGGTGGAGGCCGTGCCCATCACCGCGCAGGTGCCCGCGGTGGTGGCGAGGTTGCCCTCGATTTCCTCGATGCCGCGCGCATCCACCGTGCCCGCACGGTGCATCGCCCAGAAGCGGCGACAGTCGGTGCAGGCGCCGAGGCGCTCACCCTGAAACGAGGTCGGCATCATCGGTCCGGCGAGCAGCTGCAGCGCCGGGCGGTCGGCGCTCGCCGCACCCATCAGCTGCGCCGGCACCGTCTTGTCGCAGCCGCCGACCAGCACCACCGCGTCCATCGGCTGGGCGCGGACCATCTCCTCGACGTCGATCGACATCAGGTTCCTGAACATCATCGAGGTCGGGTTGAGAAACACCTCGCCGAGCGACACGGTGGGGAAATCCAGCGGCAGCCCGCCGGCGGCGATCACGCCGCGCTTCACCGCCTCGATCAGCTCGGGGAAGTGGCGGTGGCAGTTGTTGAAGCCGCTCTTCGAGTCGGCGATGCCGACGATCGGCCGCGCCAACATCTCGCCCGAGTAGCCCATGCTCTTGGCGAACGAGCGCCGCAGATAGAGCGAAAAGCCGGCGTCGCCGTAGTTGGTCAGGCCGCGCGCCAGCCCCTTGGGGGCGCGCTCGTCATGGTCGGTCATGGCGAGGCGATCTTAGCGGAAAGTGCATCAGCAGCGCGGCGCACGCGTTTCGGGCATGCTGCACACCGTCATGCGCCGGCTGCTCGATCTCCTCGGTGTCTACGCGCGCTGGGCGCTGCCGGCGGGCGTGTTCGCCGGCATCGTGCTGCCCGACCTGGCCGCGGCTCTGCGGCCCGCGCTCACGCCGGTGGTGATCAGCACGCTGACCCTCGCGCTGCTGCGCCTGGACTGGGCGCGCATGAGCGCGGCGCTGCGCCATCCGGGCCTGCCGCTGCTGCTGGCCGGCTGGCAGCTGCTGCTCTCGCCGGCGCTGGTGTGGGCGGCAAGCCTGCTGCTCGGCCTGCCGCCCGACCTGCACCTGCTGCTCGTGCTGCAGGCCGCGGCGCCGCCGATCGGCTCGGCGCCGGTGTTCGCGCTGATTCTCGGCCTCGACGGCGCGCTCGCCGCGGTGATCACCGTGCTTGCCACCCTGCTCCTGCCGCTCACGCTCACGCCGCTCGTCGTGCTGCTGTCGGACACCGGTCTGCGCGTCGACCTGACGGCGTTCGCGCTGCGCGTCACGCTCGTCGTCATCGCGCCGTTCGTGGTCGCCGCGGTGCTGCGCGCCCTCGTCGGCCGCGAACGCCTGCGGCGCAACGACGCGCTGGTCGGCGGGCTAAACGTGCTGCTCTTGGTGGTGTTCGCCATCGCGGTGATGGACGGCGTCACGGCGCGCCTGCTCGCCGACCCCCCGTACATCGGCGGCCTGCTGCTCGCCAGCTGCATCGCCGCGCTGCTGCTGCACGCCGCGGGCTACGTGGCGTTCCGCTGGACCGGAGAACGCACCGCGTTCAACGCCGCGGTGCTCTCGGGCAACCGCAACATGGGGCTGATGCTCGCCATCACCGCCGGCACTGCAGGCGAGGCCTTCTCGCTCTATGTCGGCCTCGCCCAGATCCCCATGTACTTCGCGCCGCTGCTGCTCACGCCGTTCGTGCGGCGGGCGGCGAAGGGCGGCTGAGGGAGCACCGGCGGTTACACGGCGTTACAAGCCCCCTACACGACGCAATCCCCAAAACGACGACCAAGCGTAGATTGGCGAGGCCCGTTTGGGCACCTTGCCTGAAAGGTCTGCCATGAACATCACGGTCGCAACGGCGCTGCTCGCCAGCGGCATCCTGCTTTTCTGGTGCACGTTGATCGGCACCCGACTCGCGCAACCCCCGCGCTGGACCGGCGACACGATGGTGATGTGCGTCATCGCCCCGGCGATCATCTTTTTCGGCGTCTCCGGCGCCGGAACCCTCGTCTACCTGATCGTCAAGGGCACTTGGCGCAACATGGGCGCGGGCGATGCGGTCGGCCTCGCCGCGGTGCTCGCGGCCGCGAGCATTCTCGGCCTGCTGCTCGCGCACTGGTCGCGGCGCGCGGCGCGCGGCGCGCCGGCCGAGGTGATCGCCATGCCGCGCCCGGATTCGCCGCAGCCGCCGCGTCCCGCGCCCCGGCTCGGCAAGATGCGCAAGGCCGCCTGAGCGGCGCGCGACCGCCAAAGGCCGGACAGCAAAGGTCCGGCCTTGCTGCCCGCCCCGGCAGATCGCCCGTCGCGCTTCGCGTAGCGCCTCGCGCCTTTACCAGCGCCAGGACGCGCCGAGTGCGGGCCCGCTGATGGTGAGATCGCGCAGCGCTTCGCCCGACTTGAACTTGTAGTCGAGGTAGCGATAGACGAGGGTGACTTCGCCCCAGCCGAAGCGGTAACCCACGCCGGCCAGCACCTGCCAGGTACGGTCGCTGTCGCCGGTGCCGATGTCCGCGTAATAGGGCATGTACCACTTGCTGTTCGCGTCCAGGTCCGCGCGCCCGCGCACGCCGATGACCGCGTCCCAGTTTCTCAGCGTGACCGATGCGTTGCCCGAGCGCGCCACCGGCGGCAGCGGCCCGATGTTGCCGGTGGCCTGCCAGCTGAGGTCGGTCTTGACGTCCAGGTACCGCGCGCCGCCGACCAGGGCCGTCTCGTAGTTGGGTTTCTCCACCAGCGTGTAGGTCGCCGCCAGGCTCAAGATGGTCGATTCGAGGCCCGTGTTGACGTCCAGGCTCGCGTCGACCGGGATCGTGACGTTGCCGCCCGGCCCGGTGAAGCCCAGCGACCGCGTGCCCGATTGGCTGTTGCTGAGGTCCATGTAGATCAGGTCGACCAGGCCACCCCAGCGGCCCTTGCGCGCCTCGAGCACGCCCATGATGGCGAAGTCGAGCGACTTGAGGAGGTCGTCGAAGCTCGCGCTGACGCTGGCGCTGCCGCCCGCCGGCAAATTCGCAGTGCCGTCAAGGCCCGCGCCCCAGAGGTAGATGGTGCCGCGCCATTTCCAAGCGTCGGCGTCCGCCTGCGCGAGCGCGGTGCCGGGCAACCCGGCCGCGACCATCAGGGACAGTGCGGCGGCACAGCGGGCCAGAGAGGTCTTCAACGCTTGTTTCGTCATTTTCTTGCTCCCTTTTCCTGCTCGTAAATTCTGTCCGTCGCAATTCCCGCAAGAGGCTTACGCGCTGCATCTACCCGCGCCAGCGCGAGACAGCATTCTAAAGATAAAGCAGAGCCTACCGCTGGCTGTGGCGATCGTCGCCACATGTGTGAGACCGCTTCAAGGCGGGATTTTTGATCGGTGTCAACCATCGCCCGCGCGACGACCCCGACAATCACTGCGTGATAGAACTCGAGATCGATGGTCGTCGCGTACAGGCCACGGCGGGCGGTCTCCTAATCGACGCGGCCGCGAGCGCAGGCATTGCGATTCCGAGCCTGTGCCATCACCGCGAGCTTCGGCCGACGGCGAACTGCCGGCTGTGCATGGTCGAAATCGAGGGCTGGCGCGTGGAGGCGCCTGCCTGCTCGACGCGCGTCGAAGCGGGCATGCGCGTGCGCACCGAATCGCCACGCATCGCCGAATCGCGCCGTGCCGCCCTCGAGCTGCTGCTGACTCGCTATCACGATCCGCTGTGGGGACGCCACACGCGCCCGGAGAACGAATTCGAGTACTGGTGCCGCCACTACGGCGTGCGGGTCCCGCAGTCTGTTTTCGAGCCAGGGGACAGCGCGCCCGATGCCGACCCGCACCCGCTGATGCGCGTCGACCTCGAGCGCTGCATTCTGTGCACCCGCTGCGTGCGCGCCTGCAAGGAGCTTCAGGTGCGTTCCGTCTGGGGTCTCGCGGGCCGCGGCGAGCACACGCGGCTCGCCGCCGGACTGGGCGGTACCATGCTCGAGGCGCGCTGCGAGTCCTGCGGCGCCTGCGCCGCGTTTTGCCCCACGGGCGCGCTGGAGGACCGCGGCGCCGAGGCCGCCGGCGCGCCCGATACGCTCGTCACCACGGTGTGTCCGTATTGCGGCGTCGGCTGCAGCTACGACCTCGGCGTGAAAGCCGGCCGGGTGGTGCGCGTCTTATCCAATCCCTACGCGCCGGTGAACGGCATGCACCTGTGCGTGAAAGGCCGCTACGGCTGGGATTTCGTCCATCACGCCGAGCGCCTGACCCAGCCGCGGGTGCGTCGCGAGCTGCTCGAGGCACGCGCGCGCGGACCGCATGAGGCACGCGGCGAGTGGGTCGGCGTCGATTGGGACACGGCGCTCGCGCTCGTCGCGGAAAAGCTCGAAACGGTGCGCCGGCAGAGCGGCCCCGACGCCATCGCCCTCCTCGCCTCCGCAAAATGCACCAACGAGGAGAATTACCTCATCCAGAAACTCGCGCGGCAGGTGATCGGCACGCACAACGTCGATCACTGCGCGCGTCTGTGCCACGCCTCAACCGTCGCCGGGCTGCTGCTCGCGCTCGGCTCCGGGGCGATGAGCAATACCATGGCCGACATAGCCGCCGAGGCGCGCGCCATCCTCGTCATCGGCTCCAACACCACCGAGCAGCACCCGGTATTCGGCAGCATGCTGCGGCGCGCCGCCGAGCGCGGCACGCAAATCGTGGTCGCGGATCCGAGACGCATCGAGCTGTGCGAGTTCGCGACGCTGCATCTGCGCCAGCGCCCGGGCACCGACATCGCGCTCGTCAACGGTCTGCTGCAGCTCATCTTCGCCAACGGCTGGGAAGACCGGGCGTTCATCGCCGCGCGCACCGAGGGCGTGGACGCCCTGCGCACGCTCGTCGCGCGCTACACGCCTGCGCGCGTCGCCGAGATTACCGGCGTCGCCGCGGCCGAGCTTGCCGCTGCCGCCGCGCTGCTCGCGCGCGAGCGCCCGATGGCGGTCCTGTGGGCGATGGGCATCACGCAGCACACCACCGGGGTCTCCAACGTGCTCGCGCTCGCCAATCTGCAGCTCGCGCTCGGCAACTTCGGCATGCCGGGGGCCGGCGTCAACCCCCTGCGCGGGCAGAACAACGTGCAGGGCGCCTGCGACATGGGTGGATTGCCGAACGTGTTTCCCGGCTACCAGCCGGTGAGTGACGCCGCGGCGCGCGAGCGTTTCGTCAGCGCCTGGGCGCTGTCCGACGACGGACCGGCGATCGGCGTGCGCCCGGGGCTCACGGTCACGGAGATGATCGGCGCGGCGGGCGCAGGCACGCTGCGTGCGCTGATGATCGTCGGCGAGAACCCCGCGCTGACCGATCCCGACTTGAACCATGTGCGCCGCTCGCTCGGCGCCGCGGAGTTCGTCGTGCTGCAGGAAATTCTGCCCTCCGCGACCGCCGCGTTCGCGGACGTGCTGCTGCCGGCCGCGGCATGGGCGGAGAAAGACGGCACGTTCACCAACACCGAGCGCCGCGTGCAGCGGGTGCGTCAAGCCGTGGAGCCGCCGGGCGAAGCGCGCCCCGACTGGGCGATCGTCGCGGATCTCGCCACGCGGCTGCTCGAGCGCCAGGGCCGAACGCCGCGCGGGCCACGGGCGGGCTGGCACTACGCGTCACCCGCGGATGTGCTCGATGAAATCGCGGCGCTCACGCCCTCCTACGCGGGCATCGACGTGCACCGGCTCGAGCGGGGCGAAACGCTGCATTGGCCGGTTCCGGCGAAAGACCACCCCGGCACCCCGATTCTGCACCGCGAGCGCTTTTCCCGCGGCAAGGGGGCGTTCCACGCGGTGGAGCACGCCGACGCGGCGGAGCTGCCCGATGCGCAGTATCCGCTGCTGCTGACCACCGGACGCGTGCTCGAGCACTGGCACGGCGGCGAGATGACGCGACGCTCCGCGGTGGGCGCGCTCTGTCCCGAACCCGAGGTCGAGATCCACCCTTCCGATGCGCGCGCGATCGGCCTCGCGGATTCAGACGCCGCCGCGCTGCGGCTCGTCTCGCGGCGCGGGGTATTGCACGCGCGCGCCTGGATCACGGATCGCGTCCCCGAAGGCGTGGTTTTCGGCAATTTCCATTTTCCGGACGACGGCAATGTCAACAATCTCACCCTGACTGCCGTCGACCCGGTGGCGAAGATTCCCGAGTACAAGGTTTGCGCGGTGCGCGCAGAACCGGCAACGGCGTAGGCGCCCGATATCGGTGCAAGACGGCACGTTCATTGTTGAGAGGGAGGCGCCATGGCTCGCCTGCAACTTGGCTTAGACGCGTATTCGCCCCGTGAGGTCGCCGAGAAGGTGCGGGCCGTGGGCGTGACCAAGGCGCGCCTGCAGTTCATGCAGACGGCGATGCTCGCCGTTCTGGCCGGCCTTTTCATCGGCCTGGGCGCGCTGTTCTACACGCTCGTAGCGAGCGACGCCGCGTTCGGTTTCGCGGCAACGCGGGTGCTGGGCGGGCTGGTGTTCTCGCTCGGTCTGATCCTGGTCACAGTGGGGGGCGCCGAGCTCTTCACCGGCAACAACCTCATGGTGATGGCCTGCGCGGACCGCAAGATCACCACACTCGAGCTGCTGCGCAACTGGGTCATCGTCTACGCAGGGAACGCGATTGGCGCGATCGGCCTTGCGGTGCTGGTCACTCTTTCCGGTCACGGCGAGATGAACGGCGGCGCCGTGGCGACGACCTACGTCAAGATCGCCGCGGCGAAAACCGCCTTGCCCTTTGGCGAGGCCTTTTTCAAGGGCATGCTCTGCAACATCCTCGTCTGTCTCGCGGTTTGGCTCGCCATGGCCGGCCATACCGTCGTCGACAAGATTCTCGCCATCGTCTTTCCGATTTCCGCATTCGTCGCCGCGGGCTTCGAGCACAGCGTCGCGAACATGTACTTCATTCCCATGGGTCTGCTGCTGGCCGACGGCGCGGCGCTGCCGGCCAGCGTCAATCTCGCCAGCCTCAGCCTGGGCGGGTTCCTGTCCAACCTCCTGCCCGTGACGCTCGGCAACATCGTCGGCGGCAGCGTCATGGTGGCGGCCGTGTACTACGTCATCTACCGGCGACCGGCACTCGTCGAGCAGCGCACCGGCGAGGAGCGCACACGAGAATCGGATTTCGTCGCCGACACGACGCGTTCGACGGATCGCCAGAAGCCGACCTGAGCCAGCACCGCTCTGTCGCCCCCACCGCGCCGAACCAGCGCTTGAGAAAGCCCGAAGACGGGCCGGCGCTCCAGTAAGCCCTCGACGTCGGTCGCCGCACCGTCGGGACACCCCGGTGCAAGTCGTGCATGACGGATTCCACGACGATGACAGGGCATTGCGGCTGCGATCCCGGGGAGCGCGGAGCGGTCCGATTCAGGGTATAAATTGTGTTTCCTTTCGCCCGCATTTCTCGCCCCGCACTGCCATGGAACGGTCCTTCGCCAAGGAAGTCGAGCTGCTCAAGCTGGGCGACGGCGACACCTTTCACGGCGAAGGCATTCTGGCCGTGACCAAGGCGCTGCTGCAGTCGGGCGTGGCCTACGTCGGCGGCTACCAGGGCGCCCCTGTGTCGCACATGATGGACGTGCTGAACGACGCGCGCGACACGCTGGACGCGCTCGGCATCCACGTCGAGACCAACGCTTCCGAAGCCGGCGCCGCGGCGATGCTCGGCGCCTCGATCAACTACCCGCTGCGCGGCGCGGTCACTTTCAAGTCGACGGTGGGCACCAACGTCGCCTCCGACGCCCTTTCCAACCTCGCCTCGGCCGGGGTGCGCGGCGGCGCGCTGATCGTGCTCGGCGAGGATTACGGCGAGGGCGCCTCGATCATCCAGGAGCGCAGCCACGCATTCGCCATGAAGTCGCAGATGTGGCTGCTCGATCCGCGGCCCAGCCTGCCCAAGATCGTCGACATGGTCGAGCAGGGCTTCGCCCTGTCGGAGGCCTCGAGCACGCCGGTGATGCTCGAGCTGCGCATCCGCGCCTGCCATGTGCATGGCGCGTTCGCCACCAAGGCCAACCGCGCGCCGCAGTTTTCGCGCCGCCAGGTGTTGCACGATCCGGATTTCGATTACGGCCGCATCTGCCTGCCGCCGTCCACCTACGCCCAGGAAAAGCACAAGATCGAGGTGCGCTGGCCGGCGGCGGTCGAGTACATCCGCAGGCACGGCCTGAACGAAACCTTCGCCGGCGAAGCCGACGACGTCGGCATCCTCTGCCAGGGCGGCATGTACAACGTCGTGATCCGCGCGCTGCAGCAGCTCGGCCTCGCCGACGCCTTTGGCGCATCGAGGCTGCCGATCTACTGCATGAACGTCACCTACCCGCTGGTGCCGGAGGAGCTGGTGGCGTTCTGCAGGGACAAGCGCACCGTGCTGATGGTCGAGGAAGGGCAGCCCGCCTACCTCGAGGACGCGCTGCAGGCCACCTTGCGCCGCCACGGCATTGGCGGCGTCGCGGTCTTTGGCAAGCAGGGCGCCGAGGCCGAGCGCGTGTTGCCGCTCGCCGGCGAATACACCGGGGAGGTGGTGCTCACCGGGATTGCGCGCTTCGTCGAGGCGACGACGCCGCGCGGCATCGACGGTCGCAAGGTCGCCGGCGCGTTCGCTGCGCTGACGGCGCCGAAGCGCGATGCCGCCGCGGCGCTCGGCGCAGCGGTGCCGGCGCGCCCGCCGGGCTTCTGCGTCGGCTGTCCCGAGCGGCCGGTGTTCGCCGCGATGAAGCTGGTCGAGCGCGCGCACGGCGCCTTCCACGTCTCGGCCGACATCGGCTGCCACACCTTCTCCACGCTGCCGCCGTTCAACATCGGCCACACCGTGCTCGGCTACGGCCTCGGCCTGGCCTCGAACTCGGCGGTGACCCCGATGTTCGGCAAACGCACCGTGACCGTCATGGGCGACGGGGGTTTCTGGCACAACGGCCTCACCTCGGGGGTGGCGAACGCGGTGTTCAATCGCGACGACGGCATCCTGGTGATCATGAAGAATGGCTACAGCTCGGCCACCGGCACGCAGGAGCTGCCCTCGAGCCCGCAGCACAGCAGCGCCAAGGCAGACGACATGGCGATCGAGCGGGCGCTCGCCGGCGTCGGCGTGAAATGGCTGCGCAGCGTCCACAGCTACCACGTCAGTGACATGAAGAAGACGCTCGCCGAGGCGATGACGACGAAATACAAAGGCCTCAAGGTGATCGTCGCCGAGGGCGAGTGCCAGCTCGAGCGCCAGCGCCGCATCCGCCCGGCCAACGCCAAGGCGCTCGGCGCCGGCGAGCGCCTGGTGCGCGTCAAGTACGGCGTCGACGAGGATACCTGCACCGGCGACCATTCCTGCATCCGCCTCTCGGGCTGTCCGACGCTCACCATCAAGGACAACCCCGATGCGCTGCGCCGCGACCCGGTGGCTACCGTGATCGAAGGCTGCGTCGGCTGCGGCCTGTGCGGCGAGAACGCCCATGCC
>JBFFEY010000048.1:0-22568 GCA_041558415.1 Burkholderiales bacterium
GCGCCTGTGCTCCGGGTAGAGGCGACGCGACAGCCTTACGGTGCACAGGGTCCTGGCGTTGAAGCGGATGCCGCTGCGCTCGAACTCGCTGCGCAGAAAACCGTAGTCGAAGCGCGCGTTGTGGGCGACGAAGACGCGACCTTCGAGACGCGCGTGCAGCGCTTCGGCCAGCTCGGCGAAACGCGGCGCATCCGCCACCATGGCGTTGCTGATCCCGGTGAGCGCCTGGATGGCCGCGGGGATGGGCGTGCCGGGGTTGACCAGCGTCGACCATTGGGCGCTGACCTCGCCGTGGTCGACCTCGAGCACCGCGATCTCGGTGACGCGGTCCCAGGCGGGGTGCGCACCCGTGGTTTCCAGGTCGACGATGGCGAGCGGCGCGGCGAGTAGCCCGTCGAGGCGCTGCATGCAGGGCAAAAAAAGCGAGGAGACTGGGTGGATATTCGTCCAGTGGCGAGGATAGCAGACCGGGTGCGCGCGCCGCCAGAAGCGCGCCGCGCTGTTGCCCGCCTCAGCCGCTGTTGCGCAGGCCGGCGGCGACTCCGTTAATCGTCAGGTGAATCGCGCGCTTGGTGCGCGCGTCCGTGTCACCCGCGCGATAGCGCTCCAGCAGCTCGATCTGCAGGTGATTGAGCGGATCGAGGTACGGAAAGCGATTGCGGATCGAGCGCGCCAACGTCGGGTTGTCCTGGAGGAACTCACTGTGGCCGGTGATTGCACGCAGCCAGGTGCGCGTGCGGTGCCATTCGGATTCGATCATGCCGAACACGCGCGCGCGCAACTCCGCGTCGGACACCAGCTCGGCGTAGCGCGAGGCGATGCCGAGATCGGTCTTGGCCAGCACCATGTCGATGTTCGAGACCAGGGTGCGGAAAAACGCCCAGCGCTCGTGCATGGTGCGCAACACATCGAGCGACCGGCCTTCGCGCTCGACCCAGCCCTCGACCGCGGAGCCGAAGCCGTACCACCCGGGCAGCATCACGCGGCACTGGCTCCAGCTGAACACCCAGGGGATGGCACGTAGGTCCTCGAGGCGGGCGGAGCCGCGGCGCGACGCCGGGCGGCTGCCGATGTTCAGATCGGCGATTTCAGCGATCGGTGTCGAGGCCCGGAAGTAATCGAGGAAACCAGGCGTCTCGATCACCAGCGCGCGGTACGCACGCAGCGCCAGCGCCGACAGCGATTCCATGACCTGTGCGTCGTGCTCGCGCTCGGCATCGGTGCGCGGGCGCTCGGCGAGGCTTGCCTCGATTACCGAAGCGACGAGGATCTCGAGGTTGCGCTGACCCGACTCGGGGTCGGCGTACTTGCTGGCGATCACCTCGCCCTGCTCGGTCATGCGCAACGCGCCGTCGACCGTGCCGGCGGGCTGCGCGAGGATGGCATCGTGGCTTGGCCCGCCACCCCGGCCGATAGTGCCGCCGCGGCCGTGAAACAGGCGCAGCCGCACGCCGTGGCGTTGCGCGACTTCGAGCAGCGCGCTCGAGGCCTTGTGCAGTGACCAGCTCGACGTCAGAAAGCCGCCATCCTTGTTGCTGTCGGAATAGCCGAGCATGATTTCCTGCGACTCTCCGCGCGCTGCCACCCAGGCGCGGTAGACGGGCTGCCGCAGTGCGGCGTCGAGCACGTCCTGCGCGCGCTCCAGGTCGGCGATCGATTCGAACAGCGGGATGATGTCGAGCGCGAGTTGTGGCGGATCGCCGGGACGCAGCAGACCGACCTCGCGCAGCAGCACCCCGACCTCGAGCAGATCGGAGACCGAGGTGCAGTGCGAAATCACCGTGTGCGGAATCGCCCGCGCGCCAAAGCGCTGCAGCCCCTGCGCCGCCGCGCTGAGGATGGCGAGTTCGCTCGTCACGAGCGGTGAGTAGTCAAGATGCGGCGAGCGCAGTGGCCGCGGGCCGCCGAGCTCGCGCGCGAGCAGTGCGACGCGAGCGGCTTCGTCGAGGCCAGCGTAATCCGCCTCGACACCGGCGCGCGCGAGCAATTCGGCGACCACCTGCTCGTGCGTGCCCGCGTCCTGACGCAGATCGATCGGCGCGAGGTGAAAGCCGAACACGCCGACTTGCCGGCGCAGGGCGTGCAGCGTGCCTTGGGCGAGAAGGCCCGCACCCTGTGCCTCGAGGCCGCGCGCGATGCGGTCCAGGTCCGCGGCGAAGGCCTCGGGCCCAGGATAGGCCGGCTGCAGGACCGTCGGCGCCGGACGCGCCTGATGCCCGGCGAGCGCCAGTGCGCTCGCCGCAAGGCGCGCATAAATGCCGCTGAACGCGCGACGGTACGGCTCGTCGCTGCGATATGGCGAATCGTCACCCGAGGCCTCGGCAAGTGCGGCAACCTCGGGCGGCACCGCCTTGATGCGCGTGGACACCGAGAGCGCGTTGCCGAGCGCGTCGACGCGCCTCAGGTAGAGCGCGAATACGCGGCGCGCCTGCTCGCGTAGCGCGTGCTCCAGCACCTCGGCGGTGACGTAGGGGTTGCCGTCCCGGTCGCCGCCGATCCAGGTGCCGACCGAGAGGAACGGTGGCAGCCAGAATCCGTCGTCCAGTCCGAACTGGTCGGCCAGCGCCGCCTCGAGGTCGGCGTAGATCTTCGGCAGCACGTCGAAGAAAGTCATGTCGAAATAGGCAAGGCCGTTAGCGATCTCGTCCTTTACGTCGAGCTTGGCCAGCCGCAACATGGAAGTCAGCCACAGCCGTAGAACTTCGCGGCGTAGCGCGTTGTCACGCGTGTCGTCCTGCGGCAGCTCGATCAGTCGCGCGATTTCCCGCTCGCAGTCGAGAATGCTCTGGCGCTGAACCTCGGTCGGGTGGGCGGTGAGCACCGGGCTGACGCGGGCGCGCGCGAACCAGGTGCGCAGCGCATCCGGCGTTGTGCCCGCATCGCGCGCCCGCGCGAGTGCATGCACGACGCTGCCCGGGCGCGGCGGCGCGGCGGCCTCGGCGTGCGCGTGCCGGCGGCGGTGCTGCTGCACGTCCTCGGCGATGTTGAGCAGGTGCGAAAAGTAGCTGAAGGCACGCACCACGTGCAGTGTCTGCTCGATATCGAGCGCGTCTAGCTGCGCCTCGAGCGCAGCCTTGATGCCCGCCGCGTCCGCTTCGGGGTCGTCTTCGCTGCGCCGGAAACCGACCGCGGTCTGGCGGATCGACTCGATGCGCTCGAGCATCGCGTCGCCGACCTGCTCCCGAATCACTTCGCCGAGCAGCCGGCCAAGAAGCCGGCGATCCTCGCGCAGTTGCGCGTCTTTGTTGTCCGAGAGGCCGTTCTCGTCGGCGGGCATGGGGCGCCGATTATAGACCCCGCCCTAGAGCGTGCTTAGGCATCGCGCCAGCCGACAACGGCATCGAGCGTCGCACGCGAGGTGCGGAACTGGTTGGCGGGATGCTGCGGGTCCTCGTAGCCGGAAAAGGTGCCGCAGACGATGCGGCGATCCTCGGCCAGACCGAAGAATTCGCGCGTGAAATGCGGGGACGGGCCAGCGCGATCGACGCCACGCCGAGGCCCTTCGCCCCGAGCATGAAGTGGTTGACGTCAGCACCGCAGTCGATCGCGCCGTAGCTGCCGAGCGCCACGTCGGTGTGCGAGCTCCCGACGGGCGTGCGGTCGATCCGGCGGTTTCGATGAGGCGGCGAGCTTACCGCAGCCCTTGTGCTCTAATCGACCGCCGCCGAGAACCCGTCATGACCGCACGCATCCTGATCGCGCAGGCGAAGCACGAGACCAACACGTTCTCGCGGCTGCCGACCGACCTCGAGTCCTATGCCAGGCGCATGTTGTGCTACGGCGAGGACATCGCGCCCGTGGTGCGCGGCACCAACAGCGAGCTGGGCGGCTTTCTCGAGGTCGCCGCGCGCGCGGGCTGGCGGCTGTCGTTCGCCGTCGCCGCGGACGCGACGCCCTCGGGCAGATTGACGCCCGAGTGCTGGGCGCAGCTTAAGCGCTCGATTCTCGGCGCGCTCGAGACCCAGGGACCGTTCGACGGCATTTTGCTCGCACTGCACGGCGCCATGGTCACCGAGACCACCGAGGATGGCGAGGGCGAGCTGCTCGGCGAGATCCGGCAACGGGTGGGCGCCGAGCGACCGGTCGTTGCGACGCTCGACCTGCACGCCAACCTCACCGACGCCATGGCGCGGCAGGCGAGCGCCTTCGTCACCTACCGCAGCTACCCGCACGTCGACATGGGCGAGCGCGGGGTGGAGGCGGCGACGCTGCTGGCGCGCGCGCTGCGCGGTGAGATCCGGCCGCGCACGCTGGTGCGCCGCGGGCCGCAACTCGACGGCGCGGACCACGGCCGCAGCCAGTCCGGCCCCATGATCGAATTGCTGGCGCAGGCCGCGCGCCACATGCGCGAGCCCGGCATTCTGGTGGTCAACGTTCAGGCCGGCTTTCCATGGGCCGATATTCGCGACGTCGGTCCTTCGATCGCCGTGACCTACGACGAAACGGTCGAGGGTGCGGCGGCGCGCGCGGCACAGATCGCCGAGCAGATGATGGACTTCGTTTGGGAGACGCGGCGCGAGAAATCGATCGCACTGCTCTCGGTCGCTGCGGCGCTCGCGCGCTGTGCGCGCGGCGAATCCGATGGCCGGCCGGTCGTGCTCGCGGATTTCAGCGACAACCCGGGCGGTGGCAGCTACGGCGACTCGACGGCGCTGCTCAAGGCGATGGTCGAGGCGCGCGTCGAGAACGCGGCGTTCGCGACGATCGCCGATCCCGAAGTCGCGGACATCGCGCGCCGCGCCGGCAGGGGCGCCGAGATCCGCGTGCGCCTCGGCGGTAAGCACGACGCGCAGCTTTCGCCGGGCTTCGACGTCAGCGCGCGGGTCCTGTCGCTGTCTGACGGACGGCTGGTCTACGACGGGCCGATGCAGCGCGGTCTTGCCGTGTCGATGGGGCCGACGGCCGTGCTGCGTATTGGTGGCGTCGACGTCGTCGTCGCCACCAACCGCTTCCAGGTCTACGATCGGCAGTTCTTCCTGTCGCAGGGCGTCGACCCGGCGGCGAAGCGGGTCGTGGCGGTGAAATCCGCGCACCATTTCCGCGCTGCGTATGCGCCGATCGCGCGCGAGGTGCTGGTGGTCGATGCGGCCGGCATCACCTCGCCCGACGCCAAGAAATTCCCCTATCGCAATGTGCGCCGGCCGATCTGGCCGCTGGATATGGATTAGGCGTATCGTTCGGGCACACCTCGATCGAATACATCGCATGCTCGACCCCAGCCGCATCGAAACGCGCTACGCCAAGAGCGGCACCCTGAATATCGCCTTCCAGGTTTTCGGTGAGGGTGCGATCGACCTGGTCTTCATCCCGGGCTGGGCGTCGAACGTCGAGAATATCTGGACGCTGCCGGAGTTCGCGCGGTTTGCGGAAAAGCTTGCCCAGTTTGCGCGCGTGATCCTGCTCGACCGGCGCGGCACCGGACTGTCCGATCCGGTTCCGGATCCGCCGACCTTCGAGGAGCGCATGGACGACGTGCGGGCGGTGCTCGATGCCGTCGGGCTGCAACAGGCCGTAATCTGGGGCGTGTCGGAAGGCGGGCCGATGGCGATGCTGTTCGCGGCGACCTATCCGGCGCGCGTCAGGCGGCTGATCTTGTACGGTACCTTTGCCCGCTTTTCCAGGGCGGCCGATTATCCGCATGGCTTTCCGCCGCAGGTGAACGCACGCTGGCTCGCGACCGTCGAAGCGAACTGGGGCACCGGTGAGCTTTCGCGCTACTTCGCGCCCAGCACGGCGGACGACCGGGACAAGGTGCGCGTTCTCGGGCGCCTCGAGCGCCTGGCGATGAGCCCGGGCACCGCGCACAAGCTGTTCACGCTGCTGACGCAGACCGACGTACGCCACGTGCTGCCGGCAATCCGCGTGCCGACGCTGGTCCTGCACCGGGTGGGCGACCAGCCGGTGCGGGTGGGGCACGCGCGCTACATCGCCGAGCATATTCAGGGGGCGAAATATGTCGAGCTGCCCGGCGCAGACCACATGCCGATGATGGGCGACGTCGAGGCGCTGCTGAACGAAGTGCGCGAGTTCCTCACCGGCGAACGTGCGGCGCCGGAAATCGACCGGGTGCTGACGACGATCCTGTTCTGCGACATCGTCGACTCGACCACGCGCGCCGCGCAGCTGGGGGACCGTGCGTGGAAAGACCTGCTCGCGCGCTTCTACGCGCTGGCGAGTGACAAGCTGAGGCACTTTCGGGGCCGCCTGCTCGACACCGCAGGCGACGGCCTGTTCGCGGCGTTCGACGGTCCGGCGCGCGCGGTGCGCTGCGGCGCGGCGCTGGCGCAGGCGGTGACGGGGCTGGGGCTGCAGCTGCGCGTCGGCGTGCATAGCGGCGAGTGCGAGGTGATGGGCGAAAAGTACAGCGGTATCGCGGTGCATCTCGGCGCGCGCGTTGCGGGTGCGGCCGATCCAGGCCAGGTGCTCGCCACCTCCACCGTGAAGGATCTGGTCGTTGGTTCGGAATTGCGATTCGAGGATCTCGGGGCGCGCAGGCTCAAGGGCGTGCCCGAGTCGTGGGCGCTTTACCGGCTCACCTGAGCGCTGCGCGATTTAGGCCAACGGCGCCGAGACGATCCAGCCCTCGCCGTGCGGCACGCGCCGCGGCAGGCCGTAGTTCGGCTGCCCCGCCGCCCAGGCGGCCTGCAGCGCGCATAGCACGGCGTCGAGCGAATCGCCGCTCGCGTCGTCGACCAGGCGCTGGCGCAGCGCCGGTCGCGCAAAGCGGAGGCGCAGTCCCAGGCGCGGCGCGCCGGCTTCGAGTGCGGCGACGATCGTGCGGCGCGCGCTGCGGCGCGCGGGCGTCTGTTTGGCGCGCGCATCGTTCTTGTAGGACGCGCGCGTGATCGCGCGCGCCAGCAGGCCCGGGTAGGCTTCCAGCGCGACGCGGCGCCGGTCGCCCTTGGCAAGTCCCGGCACGTGCAGGCCGGCCGCGGCCAGGCGCGGCGCGCCCTCGTGGAACATCAGGGCGACCGGCGGGTTGACCAGTTTCATCGGGCTCGACGAGCCGGCCGGCCGGTCGGTCGCGCGGTGCGCGTACTTGCCTCCGGCCGGGCGCGTTGCGCGGTAGCCGTCCAGGATGCCGCGCAGCTCGCGGCGCGACAGCGCGGCGCAGAAGACCACGAGCCGCGTCCAGTCGCTCGGCCAGAGCAGGTCGGCGAGCAGTTCGCGCGGCAAGCCGAACGGGAAGTCGAACCCGGCCACCCAGGGGCCGGGGCGCCGCAGCAAGCGTTCGAAGGCGTCGAAGTCGGCGAGTGGCTCGAGTGCTTCGAGGTGAAAGCGCAGCCCGCGGGCACGGCCGTGGGCGACGACGATCGGCTTCGACTTGCGTGGCGCCGAGGTGAAATCGACGCCGACGATGCTCAGCGCGGTGCGAGCACGACCCACAGCTGCGCGTCGAACGGGAGCAGCGCCGAACCCGGCAGCGGCGCGCCGGCGGGCAGGTCGAGCTCGCTCGCCGGGCGCACCAGCACCTTCTCCACCAGCACCGAGACGATGCGCCGCTCGCGGAACAGCGCGGCGAACTCCGGGCTGCGGGCGAGCAGGCGGGCAACGAAGACATTCTCCTGTCCCTGCTGCGGCAGGCCGCGCTTCGCGTCCCAGCCCGGCGCGGCCGAGGCTTCCCGCGCCAGCAGCGTCGACAGCCAGGGATAGAGCACGATGCGGCCGAAGCCGACGCTAATCTCGCGTTCGGCGGACGCGACCGCGCGCAGCGCCTCGAGCGCCGTGACGGTCGACCGGCGCGACAGCTCACACTCGGGCCGCAGGCGGTAGTACGGCCTGCGCCCTTCCTCGCGCAGCGCCTCCAGCCGTACCGTGCAGTCGGCCGTCGCCACGCGCGTCTCGACCGCCGGCGCGGCGGCGAGCGCGGCGAGCAATACGACGGTGTCGAGCATCGGCTCAGCGCCCGCGCGCGGCCTTCGCCGCCAGCCGCAGGATCGCGAACACGGCGTAGCCCATGAGCGCGGCGCCGATCGCCACCAGCAGCCAGGCGTTGGCCGGTTCGCCGAGCGCGGGGGCGAAGGCCGGCGGCACCTCGGCGGCAAGCCCGTAGATGCCGAGACCCGCGGTCGCGGCGCCGACCACGTCGATCAGGATCAGCTGCAGGGGGATGCGCAGGCGCGGGCGCTCGGCGGGGTTCATGCGGCGGCCTCGACGAGCGCCTGGGCCGAAAGATTACGGACGCGGCCGAAGCCGGCGACGAAGCGCGCCGACGCCGGACGGATCGCCCAGAATGAGAAATCGGCGAGCTCGAAATTGATCCCCGATTCCGGGTAGCGCGCCAGCCAGTCGCGTTTCAGTGCGTCGAACGCGGTGCCCGCATTCGGCAGCGGCGTCGCCGTGCCCCGCAGCGTCACCCGCGCCAGGGTGAACGGATCGGGGCGTGCGTCGTCGTTCTGCGCGATCGACAGCGCGACGCGCGGGTCGCGCGCCATGTCCTGCGTGTGCCAGGCGAGGCGGCTGACATGCACATGGAAGGTCGACAGGTCGGGCGCCGGCAGAAACAGCGTCATCGAGACCATCGGCGCCGCATCGCGCAGCGTGCCGAGGTGCGCGGTGCGCGCGTCGCGCAGCAGCTGCAGCAGGAGGGTGCGCTCGTCGGCGTCCATCGCAGCCATTGTAAACTTCGGGTCGGACAGTCTCCGGATTTTGCGTGCGCTACGAACTTCTGGTCGGCCTGCGCTACACGCGCGCCAAGCGCCGCAACCATTTCATCAGTTTCATCTCCGCCATCTCCATGGCGGGCATCGCGCTCGGCGTCGCGGCCCTGATCGTGGTGCTGTCGGTGATGAACGGTTTCCAGCACGAGCTTCGCGCGCGCATCCTGGCGGTGGTCTCGCACCTGCAGATCTTCGGCGTGGAGCAGCGGCTCGACGACTGGGCGGGCGTGGCGGAGGTCGCTGCCCGGCACCCGCGCGTGATGGCGGTGGCGCCCTTCGTTAACGCCCAGGGCATGTTTTCGCGTGGCAGCAACGTGCGCGGCGCGATTGTGCGCGGCGTGCTGCCGCAGCGCGAGCTGGAGGTTTCCGACATCGGCCGCCACATGCGCGCGGGCAGCCTCGATGCGCTCGTTGCCGGCGAGTTCCGCGTCGTGCTCGGCACGGACCTCGCGCGCGCGCTCGGCGCCCTGCCGGGCGACAAGGTGACGCTGATCGCGCCGCAGGGGCTGGTGACGCCGGCCGGCGTGATTCCGCGTCTCAAGCAGTTCACGGTGGCCGGCCTGTTCGAGGTCGGCATGTACGAGTACGACTCGGGCCTCGCGCTGGTGCATCTGAACGATGCGCAGAAGCTCTACCAGATGGGTACCCAGGTCTCCGGCCTGCGTCTCAAGCTCGACGACCTTTTCGCCGCGCGCTGGGTCGCGCGCGAGATGATGCGTGATCTCGGCACGCGCGCCTTTGCGGTGGACTGGACGCGCAGCCACGCGAACTTCTTCCGCGCCGTCGAAATCGAGAAGCGCGTGATGTTCATCATCCTGACGCTGATCGTCGCGGTCGCGGCGTTCAACATCGTTTCGACGCTGGTGATGCTGGTGACCGACAAGAACGCGGACATCGCGATCCTGCGTACGCTCGGCGCGGCGCCGGGCTCGATCATGCAGATCTTCATCGTGCAGGGCGCACTGATCGGCGTCGTCGGCACCCTGGCCGGCGTCGTGCTCGGCGTGCTGCTTGGCCTTAACGTCGACACCGTCGTGCCGGCGATCGAGCGCCTGCTCGGTTTCAAGTTCCTCGCCAAGGACGTGTACTACCTCTCCGACCTGCCGTCCGACGTGCAGCTGCGCGACGTGCTCACGATCGGCCTAGTGTCGCTGGTGCTCTCTTTCGTCGCGACGCTCTACCCCAGTTGGCGCGCCTCCCGGGTCAATCCGGCGGAGGCGCTGCGCTATGAGTGAAGCGACTGCGTCGATGCTCGCCTGCCGCGGGCTGCGCAAGACCTACCAGGGGCCGCAGCCGGTGCCGGTGCTGCTGGGGGTGGACCTGGCGGTCGCGCCGCGTGAGCGCATTGCCATCATGGGCAAGTCCGGCTCGGGCAAATCCACGCTGCTGCACCTGCTCGGCGGGCTCGACGTGCCGAGCGCGGGCGAAGTGCTGGTCGAAGGCCGGCCCTTCAGCGCCATGCGCGAGGCCGAACGCGGCCGGGTGCGCAACGAAAAGCTCGGGTTCGTCTACCAGTTCCATCACCTGCTGCCCGAGTTCACCGCCGAGGAAAACGTGGCGATGCCGCTCCTGATCCGGCGCCAGCCCCGCGAGGCGGCGCTGGCGCAGGCGCGCCGGGTGCTCGACGACGTCGGCCTCGGTGCGCGCGTCGCGCACCTGCCGGGCGAGTTGTCGGGCGGCGAGCGTCAGCGCTGCGCCTTCGCGCGCGCGCTTGTCACCGAGCCCGCGGTGGTGCTGGCCGACGAGCCGACCGGCAACCTCGATACGCACACCGCGGACGAGGTGTTCGAGGCGATGCTCGCACTGTCGGCGGCGCGGGGCACGTCGTTCGTTATCGTCACCCACGATGCCGGGCTCGCCGCGCGCGCCGACCGCGTTCTGGAGCTGCGTGAAGGACTGTTGCAGCCTCGCGTAATGGGTTAGTTTTGCGAGCGCCGCTTCATCGCGAAAGGACGACTGCATGAAAAACCCGCGCCTCAAGCGCCTGCGCAAGTTCCTCGAACCCTATCGCGTGACGCGCGGCGAGAAGTTCCGCCTCAAGGACCACGAGCCGGGTGACACCCACCGGTTCAAGTCGGAGCAAAAGGGCGAGGCGAAGGAGCTGCTGGCGCGCGGTGTCGAATGGCTTGCCGAGGAGCAGGGCAAGCTCTACGCGCAGGACCGCTGGAGCGTGCTGCTCGTGTTCCAGGCGATGGACGCGGCCGGCAAGGACGGCACGATCAAGCACGTCATGTCGGGCGTCAACCCGCAGGGCGTGCAGGTGGTCTCGTTCAAGGCGCCCTCGGCCGAGGACCTGGATCACGACTTCATGTGGCGCTGCATGAAGGCGCTGCCCGAGCGCGGGCGCATCGGCATCTTCAATCGCAGCTACTACGAGGAGCTGCTGGTGGTGCGCGTGCACGAGGCGCTGCTCGCGAAGCAGAAGCTGCCGCCGCAGCTGGTGACCAAGAGGATCTGGCAGGAACGCTTCGAGGACATCGCCAACATCGAGCGCTACCTGGCGCGCAACGGCACGCTGATCCTCAAGTTCTTCCTCAACCTGTCGCGCGGCGAGCAGAAAAAGCGCTTCATGGAGCGGCTCGACAACCCCGACAAGAACTGGAAGTTTTCCAGCGCCGACGCCCGCGAGCGCGGCTATTGGAGCGCCTACATGAGGGCCTACGAGGACATGATCCGCCACACCGCAGCGCCGCATGCGCCGTGGTACGTGGTGCCGGCCGACAACAAATGGTTCAGCCGCCTGGTCGTCGCGGCGGCGATCGTCGAGGCGATGGAAGGCCTCGACCTGCACTATCCCCGGGTCGGCCCGGAGCAGAAGAAGGAGCTCGCCCGGGCGCGGCAGATGCTGGTGGCGAAGAAGGGTTGAGCGCGGCGCGCGCTATTTCTCGGTCAGGGTCCAGACGCCATCCCAGTCCGCCGGCGGCGGCGCCGACAGATAGTGGCGCGCGCGCTCGATGTAGATCGCGCACACCCGGTCGTCCCCGCGCAGGCGCTGCGCCTCCTCGAAGGCGGTGGCTGCCTCCTTGAAACGCTGCCCGCGGTACTGGTCCATCGCCAGGCGGTAGAGCTGCAGGAACTCGGGCAGCCGCGGGAAGCTCTTTTCGTCGTGGAAATCGAGGATCTCGTGCACCGAGATCGGCTGCGTCTTGCCCTTGACGATCACGTTGTCGACCACCCGGCTGCGGTAGGTACCGCGCAGCTTGCGAAAGGTGTGGTCGCTCACCAGGACCTGCGCACCGTAGGTCTTGCAGGCGCTTTCCAGGCGCGAGGCGAGATTGACGCCGTCGCCGATCATGGTGAAGTCCATGCGCTTGGGCGAGCCGATATTGCCCGCGACCAGGCTGTCGGTATTGAGTCCGATGCCGATGTGCACCGGCGGCTTGCCCTCGGCCGTGCGGCTGTCGTTCCACTCGGTGAGGATGTGGATCATGCCGATCGCGGCGCGCACCGCACGATCCTCGTCGTCCTCGTGCGCGACCGGCACGCCGAACCCCGCCATGATCGCGTCGCCGATGAATTTGTCGAGCATGCCGCCGTGCTGCTGGATGCATTCCACCATCAGCGTGAAATACTCGTTCAGCAGGCTCACCGTGGCCGCCGCGCCAAGCCGCTCGGTGACCGTGGTGAAGCCGCGAATGTCCGAGAACAGCACCGTCGCGGTAATCGCCTGGCCGCCGAGCAAGTCGGCGCCCGTGGACATCAGCTGGTCGGCGATCGAGGCGTCCATGTAGCGCGACATGGTCGCCTTCATGCGCTTTTCGGTGCTGATGTCCTCGATCAGCAGCATCGTGCCGAGCGCCTTGCGCTCGCCGCGCAGCGGCATCACCGTCAGATTCACCGACACCGGCTCGTTCTCGACGCGCAGCTCGGCGTCCATCGAGGTCTCGAGCGCCTGCGTCTCCGCGACGCGCTTCACGCGCTCGAGCACCCAGGCGTTCGGGCCCGCGAAGATCGATTCGGCGGGCTGCTGCGCCAGCGCCCCGGGACGGGCCCGCAGAATGCGGTGTCCGGCCGCGTTGCAGGTCACGACCTTGCCTGCCTCGTCGAGCGTGATGACACCGTTGGTCATCGACTCGAGCATGCTCTCGTTGTAGTTCTTCATCGCCTGCACGTCGGCGAAGAGCTTGGCGTTCTCCAGCGCGATGGAGACCTGGGCGGTGAACGCCTTCAGGCGCTGCTCGTCCTCCGCCGTGAACGGGCCCGTGCGCTTGTTGAGCACCTGGGTGACGCCGATCGTCTTGCCCTGCTGGTTCACCACCGGCACGCACAGGATCGAGCGCGTGAAGAACCCGGTCTTCTTGTCGAAGGCCGGGTTGAAGCGCAGGTCGGCGTAGGCATAGGGAATGTTGATCGCTCTTCCCGTGGTGAATACCGCACCGGCGATGCCCACGTGGTTCGGCAGGCGGATCTGCGTGGCGTCCAGCCCCTGGCCCACCTCGGACCAGAGCTCGTTGGTCTTCTCGTCGTTCAGGAACAGCGTCGAGCGCTCCGCGTCGAGCATGCGTGTCGCCTCGCTCATGACTTTCTGCAGCAGCGAGCCGATCTTGATGTCCGCGGTCATCTCCGAGACCATGTCGAGGAACTCGAGCTCCTGCTTGCGGATCGCGTTCATGCGCTCGATGTACTGCGCCGTCTGCAGCGCAATGGCGCCCTGCGTGGTCATTTCCCCGAGCAGTCGCGCGTCGCCGCGCGTGAAGCGGCCCTTCACCTTGTTGAGCGCCTGAGCGACCCCGATAATCTCGCCCTTCACCGTGCGGATCGGCACGCAGCAGATGCTTTGCGTGACGTAGCCGGTCTGCTCATCGATCGAGCGGTTGAAGCGCGGATCGGCGTAGGCGTCGTGGATGATCAGGTTCTCGCCGCTCTGGAACACGTGCCCGGCGATGCCACTGGTGTTGAGCAGCCGGATCTCGCGGTTGACGTTGCCCTGCGCGACGCGCGAATACAGCTCGCCGGTGGCCTCGTCGTTCAGGAACAGGGTGCCGCGCTCGGCGCCGATTTCCTCGGACGTCAGCGCGATCAGCGTGTAGAGGACCTCGTCGAGCGAGTCCATCGCGGCCATCTTGCGCGTGATGTCGAGCATCAGCTCGACGTGGCGCAGGCGGCGACCGCCGTCCGCAGCCATGCGCGGGCGCGTGCGCGGCGGCGTGTTCAGCTGCGCCTGCTCATCCTTCACGTTGCTGCTCCAGCTGGCGGCGCAGATCCTGCACGGTGCTTTGCAGCTGCGCGATCGCGCTCTGCGTCTGCCGCTCGAGCGCGCGCTCGTGATCGGCATGCGCTGCCGCCGTGCGCTCCATTTCGGCACGCAGTGCCTCGACGGTCTGCTTGAGCTGCAGGTTTTCCTCGCTCAGCGCGAGGATCGCCTGCTGGATCGCGCCGTCGCGCTCGGCCTCGGCGCGCTCGAGCGCGGCGCGCAGCGCCTCGACGGCGGCGCGCAGGTCCTTGATCTCCGCCATCGCCTGCTGCACGGCATCGGCGACGGCCGTTTCGCGCTCGGCGTCGGCGCGCTCCAGGGCGCTGCGCAGGCTGTCGACGGTGGCGTACAGCTGCGCGAGTTCCTCCGCGGATGCGGTCGCTGCGCGCCGGAGTTCGAACTCGCGGTCGGCCTGGCTGCGCTCGAGCGCCTCGCGCGTCGCGTGCAGCGCGCGCTTCAGCGCCTCCAGTTCGCGGTCATCGAGCGTCGCGCGCTCGCGCGGCGCGGCCGCGCGAGCGTTGGCGGGTGGCGTCGGCAAGGATTGTCTCCTTCAGCGGACGATGCTATCACCGCTGCGCGCGCAAACGGGCGGATGCGGCCCGGGCGGAGGCGTGAAATTGCGTCATCCGCTTGCGGGGTCGCGGCGTTGCAGCCTGGGATATGGTCGCCCCGGCTCTGGGATTCGTGCTCGGCGCGGCGTGGCTGCAGCAGCAGCCGACGCTGCCCGCCGCGCACTGGGGCTGGGCGTTGCCCGTGACGATTGCCCTGGCCCTGTGGGCAGGCCTGCGCGCGCCCGGTGGGCTGCGCCTGCTGGCCGTGGCCCCGGCATTCGGCGCCGGTTTCCTCTGGGCTGCGCTCAACGCCCAGCTGCGCCTCGACGATCGCCTGCACCCCGCGCTCGAGGGCCGCGACATCACGCTGACCGGCGTGATTGTCGGTCTGCCGAGCCTCAGCGAGCGCGTCGTGCGCTTCGAATTCGAGCCCGAGGCTTCGGCTGGCAGTGAACGCCTACCGCATCGGCTGCGTCTCGCCTGGTACCGCGATGCGGCCGACGCGCGAGCGACGGCGATGGGGCCGCCGGCGCCGCAGCCGGCGGAACGCTGGCGGCTGACGCTGCGGCTGCATCGTCCGCACGGGCTGTTCAATCCAGGCGGTTTCGACTACGAGGCTTGGCTGTTCGAGCGGGGCGTCGGCGCCACCGGCTACGTGCGCAATGCAGGCAACCTGCGCACTGCGCCCGCCGGCGCCGGTTCCCAGGCGGCACCGCTCAGGCTCGGCCTGCGCGGCCGGCCGCTCGACCACGTCACGCGCATGCGTGCGGCCGTGCGCGAGCGCTTCGATCGGGTGCTGGGCGAGCGGCCCGCGGCCGGCATTCTTGCCGCGCTCGCCGTCGGCGATCAGCGCGCCATCGCCAACGAGGAATGGCGTCTGTTCCAGCGCACCGGCGTCACGCACCTGATGAGCATCTCGGGCCTGCACGTGACGCTGGTGTCCGGCCTCGCGGCCTGGCTGGTGGCGGCCGGCTGGCGTCGCGCGGCCGGGGTGTCGCTCGCGCTGCCGGCGCGCAAGGCGGCAGCCCTCGCGGCGATCGTGACGGCGCTCGGCTACACGCTGCTCGCAGGCTTCGCAGTACCTGCGCAGCGCACCTTTTTCATGGTGAGCGTGGTCGCCCTTGCGCTGTGGAGCGGGCGCATCGCCTCGCCCGGACGCACGCTCGCCCTGGCGCTGCTCGCGGTGGTGATCGCCGATCCCTGGGCGCCGCGGGCGCCGGGGTTCTGGCTGTCGTTCGGCGCTGTCGCGCTCATCTTTTACGTCGCCGCCGGCTGGAGCAGCGCCGAGCCGCGCCCGCTGCAGTGGTTGCGCATCCAATGGGCAATCACGCTCGGCCTCGCGCCGGCGGCGCTGTTGCTCTTCGGACAGGTATCGCTGGTCGGGCCGCTTGCAAATGCCGTGGCGATTCCGCTCGTTTCCGCGGTGATCACCCCGCTTGCGCTCGCGGCCGCCGTGCTGCCCGTCGACGGGCTGCTGCAGGCCGGCGCCTGGCTGGTGGAGCAGCTGCTGCAGTTCCTGGAATGGTGCGATGCGCAGCCGCTCGCGCTGTGGCAGCGGCCTGCGCCCCCGTTGTGGGCGGTGCTGACGGCCCTCGGCGGTGTGGCCTGGCTGCTGGCGCCGCGCGGCGTGCCTTGGCGCATCACCGGTCTCGCGCTCCTCGCGCCGGCCTTCGCCTGGCCGCCGCCCGCACCGGCGCCGGGCGAAGCCTGGGTCACCACGCTCGACGTGGGGCAGGGGCTGGCGGTGCTGGTGCGTACCGCGCGCCACGCGCTGCTCTATGACGCCGGGCCGAGCTACGGTCCCGAGGCCGACGGCGGCGATCGCGTCGTGCTGCCGTTCCTGCGCGCGCAAGGGGTAACACGGCTCGATGCGATGATGCTGACGCATGCCGACCGCGACCACGTCGGCGGCGCACTCAGCGTGCTGCAGGCGACCGAAACCGACTGGATCGTTTCGTCGCTGGAGGGCGCACACCCCGCGCTGCTGCTCGCGCCGGCGCGCAGCCCCTGCCTGCGCGGGCTGCACTGGACTTGGGACGGGGTCGCCTTCCGCGTGCTGCACCCGTCGACGGCTGCGCCGGCGCCGCGCGGACGCGGGCGCCGGGTAAACGAGCGCAGCTGCGTTCTCGAGGTCCGCGCAGGGCCGCACGCGATGCTGCTCACCGGCGACATCGAGCGCGGCGCCGAGGCCGCGCTGATCGCGGCGGCGCCGCGCGACGATCTGCGCGCCGACGTGATGCTCGTACCGCATCACGGCAGCCGCAGCTCGTCGACCGCCGCGTTGCTCGCGGCGGTCGCGCCGCGTTGGGCGCTCGTGCCCGTCGGTTACCGCAACCCCTACGGTCATCCGCACCCCGCGGTGCTGCGGCGCTACCGTGCGCGCGGCGCGCAGCTGATGCGCACCGACCACGACGGCGCCATCGAGGTGCGCCTGGCCGCCCAGGGGGTCACGGTCGCTAGCGCGCGCGCCGCCGCACGGCGTTACTGGCACGCCGCCCCGCCGCCTTAGTTAGAATTGCGCCTCCTGTCAGCGCGCGCGATGCGCCGATTCCATTTCTTGGGTTTGTTCTCGTACCGTGCTCAGCGCAGTGGTTCGTGTCACCGGCAGTGGCCGGCTATCTGAATTCGGCGAGCGTGTGCGCTGGCTGATGGTGCGCGACGCCGATGCCTCGCGCCTGGCGTACACCGAGCACCACGCCGAAGGCGTGCTCGAGTATCGCTTCGAGACGGAGGAGGGCATTCCGTTTCCGGCCTTCGCTTCGGCGTCGGCGGAGTTTCCCGAGCTTCGCGTCGAGGCGGCGTGGGAGAACGCGGCGCAGGGCCTGCGCGGTCAGGCGGTGATCGAGAACGGACAGCTGCTCGATCAGCAGACGCTGCCGCTCGAGGCGCGCGCGCCGGGCATCGCCGTCGAGATCGGGTTGCGCGGCGAGCTCGTTTTCGCGATAGCCTGCGTGCGGCGCGGCGACGATTGGCTGGGCTACTGCGCCGATGGCGGGCGTCACGCCTATTTCACTGCCGAGCGCGCCGCGCTGCGGCTCGCGGTCGACGCCGGAGCGCGTTGGACATGGTGCGTCGAGGGCGATCGCGTGGCCCGGGTCGACGAGGCGATCGATGCCGCGCAGCTGGCCGAGCTCGAGGACGTGGCCTTCCGCTTCGCGGACGACTGGCTGTGGTTCGACGAGGCCGCAGCTCCGGATACCGCCCTCGAACGCAAGCGCTACGCCGATCACGGCTGGCCGGTGCGCGGCGCCAACCTCAAGGCCGAGCGCCTGCTTGCGCTCGGGCCGGGGCGGCGGTTCGAAACCCTCGCGCCCGAGGCGCGCCCGCTGCTCGGGCGACTGCGCGCTGCCTGGAAAGCGATCCCATGACGACAGACACGGAATTCCGCAAGCGTTCGGTGCAATGCCTGTCGCCCGCGGGGCTGCACCGCATGGCCTACCTCGAGTGGGGCGATCCGCGCAACCCGAACGTCGTGGTCTGCGTGCACGGACTGACGCGCAGCGCGCGCGACTTCGACGCGCTGGCGCGCAGCCTGAGCCGGCAGTACCGCGTCGTCTGCCCGGATGTCGTTGGCCGCGGCGACTCCGACTGGCTCGTCGACCCGATGCACTACGTGCTGCCGCAGTACCTGTCCGACATGGTGACGCTGGTCGCGCGGCTCGACGTCGCGCAGGTGCACTGGGTGGGCACCTCGATGGGCGGCCTGATCGGCATGCTGCTCGCCGGGCTGAAAGCCTCGCCCGTCGGTCGCCTGGTGCTGAACGACACCGGCCCCGTGGTGACGCGCGTCTCGCTCGAGCGCATTGCCACCTACGTCGGCGTCGCGCCGACCCTCGGTTCGATGGAAGAGGCGGAAGCGATGGTGCGCGCCATTTCCCAGCCCTTCGGCGCGCACTCGGATGCCGAGTGGCGCGCCATGACCGAAAGCTTCGTGCGCCAGGAGGCCGGCGGCCGCCTGCGCCTGCATTACGACCTGCGGCTGGGCGAGCCGTTCCGCGCCCACCTGCCGGAAAAGGATCTCGAATTCTGGGAGGTCTACGACGCGATCCGCTGTCCGACGCTGGTGATACGTGGCGCGGAATCCGATCTGCTGTCGCGCACGACCTGCGAGCAGATGACGAAACGCGGGCCGAAGGCCGGCGTGGTGGAGATCCCCGGCGTCGGCCATGCGCCGACGCTCATGCACGAGGACCAGATCGAGATCGTGCGCACGTTTCTTCTCGCCGAGGCCTGAGCTGAGCGCCTTGCTGCTTGCGGCGAAGATCGTCGCCGCGGTTGCCATCGTCGTCGCCGCCTCCCGCGCGACGGAGCGCGCCGGCCCGTTCGTCGGCAGCATGATCGCGACGCTGCCGGTTTCCACCGGTCCGGTGTACGTGTTCCTCGCCATCGACCACGGCGCCGCCTTCGTTTCCGAGAGCGCGCGCATGAGCGTCGCCAGCACCGCCGCGATCGTGGCCTTCGTCGCCGCGCATGCCCTCGCCGCGCAGCGCTACGGCACGCTGCGCTCGCTCGCAATCGCGACGCTTGCCTGGCTCGCGGTCGCGCTGCTGCTGCAGCTGCGCGACTGGCGCTTCGCCGAGGTCTGCATACTGTTCGTCGCGGCGTTTGCCGCCGCGATTCATGGCCTGCGCCGCTACGCCGAGGTGGGCGAGGCGCCGCGCATGCCGCGCACGCGCTACGATCTGGCGCTGCGCGCGGGCCTGGTCGCGATGGTGGTGCTGGCGACCACGGCCGCGAGCCACGCCTTCGGTCCGTCGGTCACCGGCGTACTGGCGACCTATCCCGTGGTCTTCACCAGCCTCATCCTCATCCTGCAGCCGCGCTGCGGCGGACCGTTCACTGCGGCGATGCTGGTCAACGGCCTGAAGGGCCTGCTCGGCTTCGGCGTTGCCCTGCTGGTGCTGCACCTCGCCGCGGCGCGCATGAGCGCCGCGCCGGCGCTCATGCTCGCGCTCGCCGTGTCGCTCGGTTGGAACGGCGTGCTGGTCGGCCTGCGCCGGCTGCGCCGGCCGCAGGCGCTCGCGGACCGCAGACCATGACCGAAATGTTGATCGACTGGCTGCTCGAGACCGCCTCGCTGCCGAAGGTCGGTCTGCCGACAGTGTTCGTCGTCGCGCTGGTGTCGGCGACGCTGGTGCCGATGGGCTCGGAGCCGGTGGTGTTCGGCTACGTCAAGCTGCAGCCGGACATGTTCTGGATCACGGTGGTCATTGCCACCGTCGGCAACACGCTCGGCGGCATGGTCAATTACTGGCTCGGCTTCGGCGCCCACGAGGCGTTTGCCAAGGACCGCCACACGCCGCGCGCGCTCGCCTGGCTGGAGCGCCTCGGGCCGAAGGCCTGTTTCTTCGCGTTTCTGCCCGGCGTCGGCGATCCGCTTACCGCGGTGGCGGGCTGGATCAAGCTGCCCTGGCTGCCGGTGCTGCTGTGGCAGGCGGCGGGCAAGTTCGCGCGCTACGCGGTGCTCACCGCGCTGCTGCTGTGGGTGCCGGACAGCGTCTGGAGCGGGCTGCTGGCGCCGCTGCGCGAGCTGCTGATGCGCGGCTGAGGCGCACTGCGTCGCGCCGACCCGTTACACTCGCGCCATGTTTCGCACGCCGCGGGTAGACGACCTCAACGTCACCGAACAAAGTCCGCTCATCGCCCCGGAAGCGCTGCGTGACGCGCTGCCGCTGAGCGACGCCGCGCGCCGCACGGTGCTCGAAGGGCGCGACGCGATCCAGGCGATCCTCGAGCGGCGCGATCCGCGCTGGTTCGTGGTCGTTGGCCCCTGCTCGATCCACGATCCGGAGGCGGCGCGCGACTACGGCCGGCGCCTCGCCGCGCTTGCCCCGGCGCTCGCCGACACGCTGCTCATCGTGATGCGCGTGTACTTCGAGAAGCCGCGCACCACCGTCGGCTGGAAAGGGCTGATCAACGATCCGGACCTAGACGATTCGTTCCACATCGACAAGGGGCTGCGCATCGCCCGTCAGCTGCTGCTCGACCTGAATGCGCTCGGCCTGCCCTGCGCTACCGAGGCGCTCGACCCGATCACGCCGCAATATCTCTCGGACCTCGTCGCCTGGAGCGCGATCGGCGCGCGCACCACCGAATCGCAGACGCACCGCGAGATGGCGAGCGGACTGTCGATGCCGGTCGGCATCAAGAACGGCACCGACGGCAACCGCGCGATCGCGATCAATGCCCTGCAGTCGGTCTCGCAGCCGCACGCCTTCCTCGGCATCGATCCGTCCGGGCGCTGCGCCATCACGGCGACACGCGGCAACCGGCATGCGCACATCGTGCTGCGCGGCGGCGCGGCGCCGAACTACGATTCGGTCTCCGTGGCGCTCGCCGAAGAGGAGCTGCTGCGCGCAGGCCTCGCGCCGAACATCGTGGTCGACTGCAGCCACGGCAATTCCTCGAAGGATCCCGCGCGCCAGCCGCTGGTCTTCGCCGACCTGGTGCACCAGGTGCTCGAGGGCAACCGCTCGATCGTCGGTGCCATGCTCGAGTCGAACCTCGAGGCCGGCAGCCAGCCGCTCGCGCCGCGCGAGAAGCTGCGCTACGGCGTGTCGATCACCGATGCCTGCATGGATTGGGTGACCACCGAGAAGACGCTGCGCGCCGGCCGCGACAAGCTGCGCGGCGTGCTGGCGCAGCGCGGCGCCGGCTAGCCGGCGCGGGGCGCGAATCCCTGTATCCTGATTTCCTGCCGAACGCGTCTCTACTGGGAGCGATCCGTGAGCACCGATTTCAAGCCGACTGCCCGCTCGCGCGTCAAGCGCCTGCACAAGCGCGCGCATTACGACCGCGACACGATCTACGCGATTCTCGACGCCGGTTTCATCTGCCACGTCGGCTATGCGATCGAGGGACAGCCCTACGTGACACCGACCGCCTACTGGCGCGAGGTCGATCGCGTCTATTGGCACGGCTCGGCGGCTTCGCGCATGCTGCGACACCTCGAGAAAGGCGTCGCGTGCTGCCTCACCGTAACGCATCTCGATGGCCTGGTGTTGGCGCGCTCGGGGTTCCACCATTCGCTCGATTACCGTTCGGCGATGCTGTTCGGACGCGCGTACAAGGTGACCGATGCCGAGGAAAAGCTCGCCAAGCTGGAGAACTTCGTCAACCGCATCGCGCCGGGACGCTGGGCGGAGCTGCGTCCGGTGAACAAGAAAGAGCTCAAGGCGACCACCGTGCTCGGCATGGAGATCGCGGAGGCCTCCGCCAAGGTGCGCGCCGCCGGCGTGGTCGACGACGAGGAGGACTACGCGCTGCCGATCTGGGCGGGCGTGGTGCCGGTGCGTATGGTGGCGTCTGCGGCGCGCGACGACGGGCGGCTCGCGCCGGGCGCGCGCCGGCCGCACAACGTCGACAGCTTCGTGCACCTCGGGCTCGCCAAGGCATGACGCTCGGATTCATCGGGCTCGGCGTCATGGGCGAGCCCATGTGCCGCAACCTCGTGCGCAAGTCGGGCGATGCGCTCATCGCCTTCGACCTGCGGCCGGAGCCGCTCGAACGGCTCGTCGCCGACGGCGCGCGGCCGGCGGCGAGCGCCGCCCAGGTTGCCGCGCACGCGGACACGATCTTTCTCTCGCTGCCCGGCGAGCCCGAGCTGCGCGCGCTGTGCCTCGGCGGCGACGGCATCATCGCGCGCCTGCGCGGCGGTCAGACGCTCGTCGACTGCAGCACGGCACCGGTGACGCTGGCGCAGGAACTCGCGCGTGCCTGCGCCGCGCGCGGCGCCGACTTCGCCGATGCGCCGGTCGCGCGCACCCGTCAGGCGGCGATCGAGGGCACCCTAAGCCTGATGGTCGGCGCCTCGGCGGAAGTCTTCGCGCGCGTCGAACCGCTGCTGCGCTGTATGGCAAGCGAGGTTACGCATTGCGGGGCGCCCGGCGCGGGGCAGGCGGTGAAGCTGCTCAACAACATGGTACTGGCACAGACCGTTGTCGCGCTCGCCGAGGCGCTTGCCGTGGCGAAGGCGAGCGGCGCGGTCGATCCCAAGCTGCTGTTCGAGACCTTGGCGAAAAGCTCCGCCGACAGCTTCGCCCTGCGCAACCACGGCATGAAGTCGCTCCTGCCGGAGCGCCACCCGAAGCAGGCATTTCCGGTGACCTACATGCTGAAGGACGTGCGTTACGCGATGGCGCTGGCGAACGCGGCGGGCCTCGA
>JBFFEY010000049.1:0-22483 GCA_041558415.1 Burkholderiales bacterium
CTTGTCCAGGTCGAGCGTCGAGCTGATCGCCTGGCCGACTTCGCCGAGCGCGGTGAGCTGGCCGACCGACTGGGTGAGCGCCTCGGTGCGGCTCTGCAGCTCCTTGAACAGGCGCACGTTCTCGATCGCGATCACCGCCTGATCGGCGAAGGTCTGGGCGAGCGCGCGCTGCTTGTCGTCTAGCTTGAAGTGCGGCCGCGCGAGGAACAGAGCGATCGACCCGATGCCGACGCCTTCCCGGATCAGCGGCACCTGTGTCAGGGAGCGGAAGTTCGCGCGTCGGCCGGCCTCTTTGGAAATGGCGGGCGCATCGGCAGCCTCGCTATCGGTGATTTCGACGATCGCGCCCGTGGTGATTGCACGCGACGCGATGTTGTGCGCGGGATCGAACGGCGCCGGAAAGAGTCCTTGCAGGTCTTTCATGCGCTCTTCCTCCACGTCCGCGCCGGCAAACGCCCTCAGGCGCAGCCACTCGCCGTCGAGCATCAGGATGGCCGCGTTGCAGTCGAACAGCCGCGCCGCGCTGGCGACGATCGCCTCGAACACCGGCTGCACGTCGGTGGGCGACTCGCTGATGACCTTGAGAATTTCGGCGGTCGCCGTTTGCCGCTCGAGCGCCTCCTGGGTTTCGTTGAACAGGCGCACGTTCTCGATCGCGATCACCGCCTGGTCGGCGAAGGTCGTCAGCAGCGCGACCGCCTTGTCATCGAATCTCCTGGTCTCGCCGAGGAAGACGATGATCGCGCCGATGGCGGTGCCTTCGCGCAGCATCGGCGCACCGAGCGACGCATGGACCCCCGCCTTGCGCGAGATCTCGCGCGCGGTCTCGGGAATGTCCGCGGCCTGCGTATCCGGGACGATCAGCACCTGGCGGTCGAGGATCGTGCGCCCCGTGTTGCTCTCCCGGTCGAGCGGCATCGGAAACGCATCGCGCACCCGCTGCTCGTCTTCGGGCTTTGCGGCGATGGCGGCGAGCTCGATGCGATCGCCGCGCACTATCACGGCGGCGGCCGACAGGCCGCCGAATAGACGCATCGCCCCGCGCACAATCGCCTCGAACACCGGCTGCACGTCGGTGGGCGACTCGCTGATGACCTTGAGAATCTCCGCCGTCGCCGTCTGCCGTTCGAGCGCTTCCCGGGTGTCGTTGAACAGCTGCGCATTCTGGATCGCGATCACCGCCTGGTCGGCGAAGGTCTGCAGCATCGCGAGCTCCTTCGGCGAAAACGGGCCTCGCGCGCGCGCCACACCGATGGCGCCGATGCCGCGGTCCTGCCACAGCATCGGGGCGAAGGCCATGGACTGGTAGCCAGCCACTTTGGAGACCCGGCGCACCACGTTCGGCACGTCCTCGCCGTGGATCACGTCGGGCCAGTGCACCGCGCGGCGGGCACGGATCGCCTGGCCTGCCGGCGTGCGCTCGACCGGCGCCGGAAACGTCGCGGCGACCGCGTCGTGCGATTTGCCGACGTAGGCGGCGATTTGCAGCTGACCTGCCTCGTCGACCACGAGAACGTCCATTTCGTCGCTGCCGAACAGGCGGCGACCGCTCTCGAGAATCTTTTCGAACACCGGCTTGGTGTCGGCCACGGAGCTGCTGATCACGCTGAGGATCTCGCCCGCCGCCTGCTGCTGCTCGAGCGCCTCCTTCGTTTCGTTGAACAGGCGCACGTTCTCGATCGCGATCACCGCCTGGTCGGCGAAGGTCTCGACCAGCGCGATCTGGCGCGGCGTGAACGCCTCGACCTTGTGCCGCCAGAGCGTGAACACGCCAATGGCCTCGCCGTCGCGCAGCAGCGGTACGCCGACGATCGTGCGGTAGTTCTCCAGCGGCTGGCCGCCGTAGCCGTACTCGGGGTCGCTCGTGGCATCGAGCACGTGGACCGTGCGGGCCTCGAGCGCGGCGCGGCCGGTCACTGACACGCGGGTTAGCGTGATGCTGTGCGCTCGAACGTAGTCGACGAAGCGGTCGCTGGCGCCATGGGCTGCCGCGAGGCGCATGTGGGCGCCGTCGCGCTGGAAGATCATCCCGGTCTGCGCGCCGCACAGGCGCGCCGCGTTCTCCACCAGCGTGTCGAAGACCGGCTGCAGATCGAAGGTCGAGCGCGAGATGACCTGCAGCACCTCTGCCGTGGCCGTCTGCTGCTCGAGCGCTTCCTTGGTCTCGTTGAACAGGCGTGCGTTCTGAATGGCGATTACCGCCTGGTCGGCGAAGCTCTTGAGGAGCGCGATCTCTTTGTCGCTGAACGGGCCGGCGGTCTCGCGCCCGACGAAGATCGCGCCGAGACCGCGTGCCTCCGACAGCAGCGGTGCCATGATGAACGAGCGGAATCCCGCGGCCTGCGCGCCGCGGCGGGCGTAGAGGGGTACATCCGCATCGTCGAGCGCGTCCGCGTAGTGAATGACATCGCGCGTCAGGATCGCGGCCCCGGTGGCCGACTCCGCGGTCGCGGGGTGAGGAAAATTCTTCCTCATTTCGCCTGCGCCCGGAAAACTTCCGTAGGCGCCCGCGTGCACCAGGCCGTCCGCGCCGACGAGATTGAGTCCCACCTTGTCGGTGGAGAACAATCGCTCGCAGCTCTCGACGATCTTCTCGAACACCGGCTGTGCATCGGCGATCGAGTTGCTGATCACGCTCAGCACTTCGCCCGAGGCGCGCTGCCGCTCGAGCGCCTCCTTGGTCTCGTTGAACAGGCGCACGTTCTCGATCGCGATCACCGCCTGGTCGGCGAATGTTTTGAGCAGCGCGACCTGGTTGTCGGCGAACGCTGCCGGCTGCCGACGGACGACCGCGATCGCACCGATCGGGGTCCCCGCGCGCAGCATCGGAACCGCGAGCACGCTGCGCCAGCCGGTGACGCGCGCGGTTTCGGTGATCTGATACTCCGGGTCTTCGAACACGTCTGCGATCTGCACTGGCGCGCCCGTCAGGATCGCGCGGCCCGTTCCGAATCCCCGGCTCGCGGGCATTGGAAACAGCTTGCGCGTGGCCTCCTCGGCCGCGGGCGTCATCGACTCAAGACTCGCGATATGCAGCAGCGCGCCGTCGTAGGAATACACCAGGCCCTGGTCGCCGTCGCAGAGGTGCATCGCGCTCGCCGCAATCGTGTCGAACACCGGCTGCAGGTCGCTCTGCGAGCGGCTCATGACCTCGAGAATCTCGGCGGTCGCGGTCTGCCGCTCGAGCGCCTCCTTGGTCTCGTTGAACAGGCGCACGTTCTCGATCGCGATCACCGCCTGGTCGGCGAAGGTCTTGATGAGCGCGATCTCGTTGCCGGAGAACGCGCCGGCGAACTCGCGGCCGACGAACATTGCGCCGATCGGACGATCCTTGCCCAGCAGCGGCGTCATGACGACCGATTTGAGGCCGGTGATCCCGGCGCCCCGGCGGATGGACTCGGGGACCTCCGCGCCGCCTTCGGTATCCGGGTAGTGCAGCGTGCGGCGCTCGATGATCGCCAGGCCGGTGCCCGTTTCCCGGTTGATCGGCAGCGGGTACATGTCGCGGAAGATTTCCGCGGCGGGCCCGTGGTAGGCGCCGACATGCGCCAGGCCGTCCTCGCCGACCAGGGTGATCCCCACGTGCCGGCCTTTGAACAGCCGCTCGCAGCTTTGCAGAATCACCTCGAAAACCGGCTGTGTGTCGGCGAGCGAGCCGCTGATCACCTTTAGTACCTCGGCCGAGGCGGTCTGCCGCTCGAGCGCCTCCCGGGTCTCGTTGAACAGGCGCACGTTCTCGATCGCGATCACGGCCTGGTCGGCGAAGGTCTGCGCAAGCGCGCGCTGACCTTCGTCAAGATGCAGGCCGGGCCTCTTGCGGGTGAGGATGATGGTGCCGATGGCCTCGCCCTTTTGAATCAAAGGCACGTGCGTGACAGAGCGGTGTCCAACTCGGCGCGCAGTTGCCCGCTGTATCTCGGGCAGGTCGGGTGCCTCCGTATCGAGGATCTCGATCAACGCGCGGGTTTCGATCACGCGGCGGGAAATGCTCGGGGCGCGCAACGACAGCGGGTACAGCTCGTTCAAGGCGCGGAACCGCGCGGTATCCACCGATGCATCGTGTGACTCCGAGGCGACCAGGAAGAGGTGATCATCCCGCCGTATTTGCACCAGGGCGGTGCATCCGAACAGTCTCGCGGCGCTTGCTGCGATCGCGTCAAACACCGGCTGCACGTCGGTGGGCGACGCGCTGATGACCTTGAGAATTTCCGCAGACGCCGTCTGCCGCTCGAGCGCCTCCCGGGTCTCGTTGAACAGGCGCACGTTCTCGATCGCGATCACCGCCTGGTCGGCGAAGCTCTCGAGGACGGCAATCTGCTTGTCGGAAAACGGGCCCGCGCTGCGTCGTGCCACCGTGATCACGCCGACGCATTGCGTATCGCGCAGCATCGGCACGGCCAGCACGGCCCGGAAATCGAGGGACTCGTGCAGTCGCGTCGATACCGGGAACGAGTCGTCCGCTTCGATGTCCGGCACGTGGACCCGCTTGCGATCGACGATTGCGCGAGCCGTGATGTTTTCGCGGGTCGGCGCAAGCGGGAACGTGCTGCGATAGGCCGCTTCGCCCTCCGGCGTGAACCCCGCGAGCGCGGCGATGTTTGCCCGTTCGCCGTCGAACAGGAACGTGACGCCGATCGCGGCATCACAAAGGCGCAGCGCGCTGTCGATAATCGCCTGAAAGACCGGCTGCGCATCCGTGTGCGCGCCGGCAATGGTCCGCAGGATCTCCGCCGATGCGGTCTGCTGCTCGAGCGCCTCCCGGGTCTCGTTGAACAGGCGTACGTTCTCGATGGCGATGACCGCCTGGTCGGCGAAGGTGCTGACAAGCCCGATCTGGTGCTCTGAGAACTGCCCGGGCTCGGTATGCGCGACCACCACCGCCCCGATCGGCCGCCCGCTACGCATCAACGGAACGGCAAGTATGCGATGGGCACCGCCCGCGTGCGCCGCGTCCGCGAGGTGATAGTCGGGAATTTCGTACACGTCACGGAGCTGCACCACCTGGCCGGTCCGGATCGACTGGACCCCGGCACTGTTGTGCTCGAGCGTGGCGGGAAATGCGCGGCGCATCGCCTCGCCAGCCTCGGGCACCATGTTGAACTGCGCGGCAAGCCTTACCAGCGCACCGTCGTAGCGCAGTACCACACTGTCCCGTGCTTTGCAGAGTGTGACCGCACGCTCAGCGATGATGTCGAACACCGGCTGGGTGTCGGTGGGCGAGGCCGAGATTGCGCGCAGGACTTCCGCCGTCGCCGTCTGCCGCTCGAGCGCTTCCCTCGTCTCGTTGAACAGGCGCACGTTCTCGATGGCGATCACCGCCTGGTCGGTGAATGTCTGCAGCAGACCGGCTTGGTGGTCCGTGAAAGGCTTCGATGACGTCACCACGACCGCGCCGCGGGTGCGCCCCTCGCCTCGCATCGGATTAATCACGAGCGAGTCATAGCCGAGGTCGATGGCGAGCTGGCGCGACGACGCGGGCACGGTCGGGTCGTCCTGCAGCCGGTCGCGGCGAATGACGCGTCGCTCGCGAATCGCAATGGGCGTGAGGTGGTTGCCTTCGAGCGGCATGGGGAACAGGGCCTCGACGATCGGTCGACCCTTCGGAGTTAGCGTGTGCACAGAACGCAGATGCACCCTGTCGCCCTCGACCGTCAGTACGGCGCCGTAAATGGCGTCGCACAGTCGAACTGCGCTCTCGACAATCGCGTCGAACACCGGTTGCACGTCGGTGGGCGACTCGCTGATGACCTTGAGAATCTCGGCCGTCGCCGTCTGCCGCTCGAGCGCTTCCTTCGTCTCGTTGAACAGGCGCACGTTCTCGATGGCGATCACCGCCTGGTCGGCGAACGACTGCAGCAGCGCGAGCTGCGCCTTGTCGAGCTTCACGTTGGCCTGCGGATAGGCGAGGCCGAACGCGCCGATGCCCCGGCCTTCGCGAAGCAGCGGAACAAACACCACGGAACGGAAGCCCATCGCGCGCCCCTGCTTGGCTATGGCCGCCATGCCGCCGGGGGCCTGGACGTCCGCAAATTCCAGCAACCGGCCGGTCTTGATCGCCCGCGCCGTCGCGCTGACCTCGGGATCGAGCGGCAGCGGATAGACGCTGTCGAATTCCTTTCGGCCGCGACGCGAGAGCGGTCCGGCGAGAGCACCCTGGCGAACGACATCGCCGTCCACCAGATTGAGCGACACGCTCGCCGGAGCGAACAGCCGCGCGGCGCTTTCTACGATCGCATCGAACACGGGCTGCACGTCCGCAGGCGAGCCGGCGATGACCTGGAGGATCTCGGCGGTTGCGGTCTGGCGCTCGAGCGCTTCCTTCGTCTCGTTGAACAGGCGCACGTTCTCGATCGCGATCGCCGCCTGGTCGGCGAAGGTCGTCAGCAACTCGACCTCGTGATCGTTAAATCCGCCCGCCTCGCGGCGGGTGACGCTGACCGTGCCGGTGGCGACGCCCTTGCTCAGCATCGGCACGGCGATGATGCTTTGGAATCCTCTGCGCCGCGCGACCTCGCGAAGCCGCGGACGCCGGCGGCTGCTTTGCGCGTCGCCGACCTGCGCCGGCGTAGCCTTGAGTACCGATTGCGCGAGGATCGTGTCGCGGTTATCGGTGAGCGACAGCGGGAAAAGACCTTTCACCGCCTGGTCACCCGTCTTGCTCGTGGACGTGAACGCACCGAGCTGCAGCGTGTCGCCGGCCCGGATCGACACCGAGGCGGACAGCGCCCCCAGCAGCCGCATCGAACTGCGGGCGACCGCGTCGAACACGGGCTGCACGTCGTTCGGCGACGCGCTGATGACCTTGAGGATCTCGGCGGTCGCCGTTTGCCGCTCGAGCGCTTCCTTTGTTTCTCGGAACCGTCGCGCGTTCTTGATGGCGATTGTCGCCTGCTTGGCGAAACCCTCGAGGCGTGCGATCTCGCGCTGGGTGAACGGCGCCGCGAATTTCCGCGAGACGTAAATCGATCCGATGCCGCCTTCCTCGGCGAGCAACGGCGCCATGATCGCCGAGCGTGCGCCCGTCGCGCGGCCGGATTCGCGCGGACCGCGAGGCACTCCGGGCGCCTCGAGGTCGGGGTAGTGGAGGGACTTCCCGGTGGCGATCGCGATTGCCGTCGCGGAATCAGGATTATTCGGCAGTGGGAATACGCGGGCGTACGCCTTGCGATTCGGCCCGCGATAGGCGGCGAGATGGACAAGGCCGTCCTCGCCGATCACGTTGATGCCCGCGTAATACCCCGCGAACAGCCGCTCGCAGGCTTCCAGAATCCGCTCGAACACCGGCGCGGTGTCGGACATCGATCCCGCGATCGCGGCGAGCACCGTGCCGGAGGCCTTCTGCTCGGCGAGCGCCTCGCGCGTCTCGTGGAACGCGCGCACGTTCTCGATCGCGATCGCGGCCTGGTCGGCGAAGGTTTGCAGGAGCTGGAGCTCGCGCGGGTCGAAGCGGCCCGCCTCGACGCGCGTCACCGCGATCGCCCCGATCGGCGCGCCGTCGCTCATGAGCGGAACCGTGAGCGCCGAGCGGAATCCGCGCGTGCGCGCGATCTTGCGCATCTCCGGGCTGCGGTCGCGCCGCGCGTCGCGCAGCTCGACCGGCTTTTGCGCGAGGATCGCGCGCCCGACGACCGTCGCCTTGCGCGCCGGCTGCGGAAACATCGCGCGCACGCTGGCTTCCGAGCCGCGCCGCGCGCCGCGCGCCGCGCCGTATTGCATCTGCGATCCGTCGTAGCGCACGACGGTGACCGAGAAGGCCTTCAACAGCCGCATCGCGGCATCCGCGATCGCCTCGAACACCGGCTGGACGTCGGCGGGCGAGCGGCGAACGACGCGCAGGATCCTGGCGGTCGCCGCCTGCGCATCGCGCGCGCGGGCGAGATCATCCCCGCCCGCATTGCGGTTTTTCGCGCGCGCGAGTGCGCGTTCGAGTGTCGCAACCCGCGCCTGCAGTTCGGCCTTCGTCGCTGACGCCATTTCCCTCCCCGGAGCGGCAAGGTCGCGGGAAGGTTAGGTGAAGCGCCGGGGCAGGGCAAGCGCGGCCACCTATAATGCGCGCAGCGCTTTCGGCGGACGGTTCCCGCATGTCGACGCCCCCCATCCTGTGGCAGCCCAGTGAAGAGGCGATCGAGCGCGCCCAGCTCACGCAGTTCGCGCGCCACTGCGTGCGCCGCTACAACCTCGAGGTCAACACCTACCCGGAGTTCTACGACTGGACGGTCGCGCACCCGGAAGAGTTCTGGAGCGAGGTCTGGGAGCAGTGCGGGGTGATCGCTTCGCGCAAAGGGTCGACGGTGCTGGTGGACGGCGACAAGATGCCAGGCGCAAAGTGGTTTCCCGAGGCGCGGCTCAACTTCGCGGAGAATTTGCTGCGCCGCGGCGACCGTGGCGACGCGTTCGTGTTCTGGGACGAGTCGGGCTTCCGGCGCCGCGTGTCGTACGCGGACCTTTACAGCGACGTGTCGCGCGCGGCGCAGGCGCTGGTCGACCTGGGGCTACGTGCCGGCGACCGCGCTGCGGCGTTCATTCCCAACATGCCCGAAGCGGGCATGCTGGCGCTCGCCGCGCTGTCGCAGGGCATCGTCTGGTCGTCGTGCTCACCCGATTTCGGCGTCGACGGCGTCATCGACCGCTTCGGCCAGATCGAGCCGAAGGTGCTGTTCTGCGCCGACGGCTACGTCTACAACGGCCAGCGCCACGACTGCCTCGAACGCGTGCGCGAGATCGCCGAGCGCCTGCCGGGCCTGCGCAAGATCGTGGTGGTGCCGCACCTCGACGTGCGCCTCGACGTCTCCGACATCCCGAAGGCGGTGACGCTCGACGAGTGGCTGCGCCGCTATCAGCCCGAAACGATCGCCTTCGCGCAGCTGCCCTTCGACCACCCGGTCTACATCCTGTTCACTTCCGGTACCACCGGCAAGCCGAAGTGCATCGTGCACGGCGCGGGCGGCTCGCTGCTGCAGCACCTCAAGATGTTCAAGCTGCAGTTCGACCTGCGGCCGAACGACCGCTACTTCTTCTACTGCACGACCAACTGGGTGGTGTGGAACCTGCTCTTCGCGGCGCTCTGCGCCGAGGCGAGCGCGATGCTCTACGACGGCTCACCCTTCGTGCGCGGCGGCAAGATCCTGTTCGACTACGCGGAGAAGGAGGGCATCACGCACTTCGGCACCTCGGCGAAGTTCATCGATGCGATCGCCAAGCGCGGCCTCGCGCCGCGCGAGACGCACGAGCTCCCGGCGCTGCGCATGATCCTCACCACCGGCTCGCCGCTCATCCCGGAGAGCTTCGACTACGTCTACCGCGACGTGAAGGCCGATGTCTGCCTGTCGTCGATCTCCGGCGGCACCGACATCCTGGCGGCGTTCGCCGACGCCAATGCGATCCTGCCGGTCTACCGCGGCGAGCTGCAGTGCCGCACGCTCGGCGTCGACGTGCAGGTGTTCGACGAGGCGGGCGATGCGGTGGTGGGCGAGAAGGGCGAGCTGGTGTGCACCAAGCCGTTTCCCTCGATGCCGCTCGGCTTCTGGCGCGACCGCGGCGACGAGCGCTACCACGCCGCGTACTTCGCCAAGTATCCGAACGTCTGGTGTCACGGCGACTGGGTCGAGCTCACCGAGCGCGGCACGATGATCGTCTACGGCCGCTCGGACGCCACGCTAAACCCGGGCGGCGTGCGCATCGGCACGGCCGAGATCTACGCGCAGGTCGAGAAAATCGACGAAGTCGACGAGTCGGTGGCGATCGGCCAGCTGTGGCCGCCCGACGCGCCGGCTGACACGCGCGTCGTGCTATTCGTCAAGCTGCGCCCCGGCTTCCGGCTCGACGCCGCGCTCGAGGAGCGCATCCGCGAGCAGATCCGCGACAACACCACGCCACGCCACGTGCCGGCCCGGATCGTCCAGGTCGAGGACATCCCGCGCACCAAGAACGGCAAGGTGGTCGAGCTCGCGGTGCGCGCGGTGGTGAACAACATGCCGGTTGCCAACACCGATGCGCTCGCGAATCCGGAGGCGCTCGAGCTGTTTCGGGACTTGCCAGAGCTACAGGCCTAACTCGGGGTCAGACCCCTGTGGATAAGTCGCGCATGCCTTTGTGGCGCGACGCGCCTCGTGACTTATCCACAGGGGTCTGACCCCGATCAGTGCAGCGTCGCGCGGCGGCGCTGGTAGATGCCTTGCAGCAGGCGCAGCGAGCCGAGCGAAATGGCGCGGTGCGACAGGGCGTGGCCGAGGTCGTCGACGATGTCGAGCGTGACCGGCACGTGCAGCGCGTTCAGCTGACGCGCGGCGCGCTCGGCGTGCACGCGCGAAACGACGCAGTCGTAGGCGCCGTGCACCAGATGGATGCGGGCGTCGATGCGCTCGTCCCGCTTGGGCAGGCTGGCGAAGCGCGAGGAGAAGGCGACCACCGCGCCGGCCAGGCGCGGCAGGGCCTTGACCGCCTCGAGCGCCATGGTGCCGCCCTGCGAGAAGCCGATCAGCACGGTACGCCGTGCACTCAGGCCGAGCGCCGCCTGCTCGCGCCGCACCAGGTCCTCGAGGTCGGGCAGCACGGCCGCGACGCGCTCGGGGTGGTTTTCGCCGGTCAGGCCGCGCGTCGAGTACCAGTCCTGCGCCACCTCGCGCTGCGCGATGCGGCGAAAACCGCTCGGCACGACCATCGCCGCGCTCGGAAAGCGCGCCTGGAAGCGGAAGGCGATCGGGATCATCGACTGCGCGGTGGCACCGCAGCCATGCAGGAATACGAACAGGTGTTTCGCCTGCCGGTCCGGCGTCGGGGAGAAGCGGTAGACGCGGCTGGTCGACATGGGGCCGATTGTGACCCCATCGCCCCGGCGCTGCCAACCCGGGGCGGGCAAAACGCTCAGGCCGTGGCGCTGCTGCGCCCCAGCAAACCGGCGAGGTGCCGTCCGGTGTGGCTCGCCGTCACGCCGGCCACCTGGCGCGGCGTGCCCGCCGCCACCAGCGTGCCGCCGCCGTCGCCGCCTTCCGGACCGAGGTCGATCACCCAGTCCGCGCTCTTGATGACGTCGAGGTGGTGCTCGATCACCAGCACGCTGTTGCCCGCGTCGCGCAGCCGGCGCAGCACCTCGAGCAGCAGCTGGATGTCGTGGAAATGCAGGCCGGTGGTCGGCTCGTCGAGGATGTAGAGCGTACGCCCCGTGTCGCGCTTGGAGAGCTCGAGCGAAAGCTTGACGCGCTGCGCCTCGCCGCCGGAGAGCGTGGTTGCGGCCTGGCCGAGGCGGACGTAGCCCAGACCGACGTCGGCCAGCGTCCTCAGCTTGCGCACGATCGCCGGCACCGCGGAGAAAAACGCGGCGGCCTCGTCGACCGTGAGCTGCAGCACCTCGTGGATGTTCTTGCCGCGGTAGCGGATCTCCAGCGTCTCGCGGTTGTAGCGTTCGCCGTGGCACAGGTCGCAGGGCACGTACATGTCCGGCAGGAAGTGCATCTCGACGCGCGTCACACCGTCGCCCTGGCAGGCCTCGCAGCGCCCGCCCTTGACAGTGAACGAGAAGCGCCCGGCGTCGTAGCCGCGCGTGCGCGCCTCGGGCACGCCGGCGAACAGCTCGCGGATCGGCGTGAACAGTCCGGTGTAGGTCGCCGGGTTGGAGCGCGGCGTACGCCCGATCGGCGCCTGGTCGACGCTTACGATCTTGTCGAGGTGCTCGAGCCCGTCGATGCCGTCGTGCGGCGCCGGCTCGGCGGCGCTGCCGTAAAGCGTTCGTGCAATCGCGGCATAGAGCGTGTCGTTTACCAGGGTGGACTTGCCGGAGCCCGAGACGCCGGTCACGCAGACGAACAGGCCGAGCGGCAGCTCGACGTCGATGTTCTTGAGGTTGTTGCCGCGCGCGCCGCGCACGCGCAGGCGCTTCTTGCTCGGGCGGCGCGGGAGCGGCGGCAGGCCGATCGACAACGCGCCACCGAGGTATTTGCCGGTGAGCGAATCCGGGTGCGCGACGATCGCCTGCGGCGCACCCTCGGCGACCACGCGGCCACCGGCCTCGCCGGCGCCCGGACCCATGTCGACGACATGGTCCGCGGCGCGGATCGTCTCGGCATCGTGCTCCACCACGATCACCGAGTTGCCGAGATCGCGCAGGCGCAGCAGTGTGTCGATGAGCCGCGCGTTGTCGCGCGGATGCAGGCCGATCGAGGGCTCGTCGAGCACGTACATCACGCCGGTCAGCCCCGAGCCGATCTGGCTGGCGAGCCGGATGCGCTGCGCCTCGCCGCCGGACAGGGTCTGCGCCGAGCGCGCGAGCGAGAGGTAATCCAGGCCGACGTTGGCGAGAAACTCGAGCCGGCTGACGATCTCGCGCACGATGCGTCCGGCGACCTGCGCGCGCGCACCCTCGAGGCGCAGGCCGCGGAAAAAGTCCAGCGTCTGAGCCAGTGGCCAGTGCGAGACGTCGTGGATCGTTCTGTCGGCAAGGCGCACGTGCAGTGCCTCGGGCCGCAGGCGCGCCCCCTCGCAGGCCGGGCAGGCACGCAGGCTGCGGTAGCGCGCGAGCTCTTCGCGCACCACCGCGGCGTCGGTCTCGCGGTAGCGCCGCTCGAGGTTCGGGATCACGCCCTCGAAGGGATGGCTGCGCTGCGTCGCGCGGCCGCGCGCGCCCGGGTAGCTGAACACGATGGCCGCCTCGCCCGAGCCGAACAGCACCCGCTGCTGCACGGCGTCGTCGAGCATCTCCCAGGGCTGCTCGATGTCGAAGCCGTAATGCCGCGCCAGCGACTGCAGCATGGCGTGATAGAAATGGTTGCGCCGGTCCCAGCCGCGGATCGCGCCGCCGGCGAGACTCAGGTTGGGGTGCGCCACCACGCGGCGCGGGTCGAAGAATTCGACCGTGCCGAGGCCGTCGCACTGCGGGCAGGCGCCGGCCGGATTGTTGAACGAAAACAGGCGCGGCTCGAGATCGGGCAGCGCGGTGTCGCACTGCGGGCAGGCGAACTTCGCGGAAAAGACGTGCTCGGTGCCGTGCTCGGGCTCCAGCGCGATCGCCCGCCCGTCGGCGTGGCGCAGCGCGGTCTCGAAGGAATCGGCGATGCGCTGGCGCGCATCGGGACGCACGCGCAGCCGGTCGATCACGACGTCGACCGAGTGGCGCGCACGCCGCGCAAGCTTCGGCGCCGCATCGAGCTCGACGATCTCGCCATCGATGCGTACGCGCGTAAAGCCCTGCGCGCGCAGCTCGTCGAGCAGATCGCCCTGCTCGCCCCGGCGCCCGGCGACCACTGGCGCAAGGATCATGAGGCGCGTCTCGGCCGGCAGCGCCAGCACCTGGTCGACCATCTGCGCGACCGACTGGGCGGTGAGCGGCAGGCGGTGCTCCGGGCAGTAGGGCGTGCCGGCGCGCGCGAACAGCAGGCGCAGGTGGTCGTGGATTTCGGTGGTGGTGCCGACGGTCGAGCGCGGGTTGTGGCTCGCACTTTTCTGCTCGATGGCGATGGCCGGCGACAGGCCTTCGATCAGGTCGACGTCCGGCTTGTCCATGAGCTGCAGGAACTGGCGCGCGTAAGCGGAGAGCGACTCGACGTAGCGGCGCTGACCTTCCGCGTACAGCGTGTCGAAGGCGAGCGAGCTCTTGCCCGAGCCCGACAGGCCGGTGATCACCACCAGGCGGTTCTTCGGCAGCTCGAGGTGCAGCTCCTTCAGGTTGTGCGTGCGTGCGCCGCGGATACGGATGCAGGGCTCGAGCGGAGCGCTGTCGGAAGAGCCGTGCGCGTGGATCGGCGCGTCGTTGGATTTCATGCGGCAGGGGCAACGTGCAAACCTGCTACTATAGCGAGCCTTCCCGTCTCGCTTCTACCCCGAGCTGCATCCCGCAATGCCGACCGCAGTGCCTGGCGATCGCATGACCGCGTCGGAGCTGCGCGCCGGGCTCGGTCTGGCCGGCGTGTTCGGCCTGCGCATGCTCGGGCTGTTCCTCATCCTGCCGGTGTTCGCCGTGCATGCGGGCGCGCTCGAGGGCGGCAACGACCTTCTGCTCGTCGGCATCGCGCTCGGCGCCTACGGCCTGGCACAGGCCATTCTGCAGATTCCCTTCGGCATGGCTTCGGACCGCTGGGGTCGCAAACGGGTGATCTACCTCGGGCTCGTCATTTTCGCGCTCGGCAGCCTGCTGGCGGCCTTTGCCACCGACATCTGGACCGCGATCGCCGGGCGCCTGCTGCAGGGTGCCGGCGCGATCTCGTCGGCGGTCATCGCGCTGACGGCCGACCTGACGCGCGAGCGACACCGTACCAAGGCGATGGCGCTGATCGGCGCCATGATCGGCTTCAGCTTCGCGCTGTCGCTGGTTGCCGCACCGCTGCTCTATCGCTGGATCGGCATGGGCGGCCTGTTCGGCGCCACCGCCGGCTTCGCGCTTGCCTCGATGTGGATCCTGCGCAGCGTGGTGCCCGAGGCGCCGCGCCGCGTGAAGGCGGTGCAGACCGGCGCACTGCAGGTGCTGGGTGCGTGCCTGCGGCATCGCCAGCTGATGTCGCTCAATCTCGGCATTTTCGTGCTGCACCTCACGCAAATGGCGATGTTCGTCGTGCTGCCGCCGCGGCTGGTCGAGGCCGGTCTCGCGCTGCCCGAGCACTGGAAGCTCTATCTGCCCGTCGTGCTGGCCTCCTTCGTGCTGATGCTGCCGTTCGTCATGGCCGCCGACCGCCGCAATCGGCCCAAGCCGGTGCTGCTGGCAATGGTCGCGCTGCTGGCAGCCGTCCAATTCGCGCTCGGCGGCGCCGGGCTCGCACTGCCGCTGCTCGGCGTGCTGATGGTGGTGTTCTTCCTCGCCTTCAACGTGCTCGAGGCGCTCCTGCCCTCGCTCGTCTCGCGCGTGGCGCCGACGCAGGCGCGCGGTACGGCCATCGGGGTGTACAACACGACGCAGACGCTGGGCCTGTTCTGCGGCGGTCTGCTGGGCGGCGCGCTGGCCGGGCGCTACGGCGCGGAAACGGTCTACGCCGCCTGCGCGGTGCTGGCGGCGCTCTGGCTGGCCGTGGTGCTGCGCCTGCCGGCCGTGCCGCAACGTCCGGTCAACGATCTGGACGATCTGACGTTTTCCATAGCATCGGAGGTCGACCCGGCCGGGCTGCGCGAGGCGCTGGTGCGCGTGCGCGGCGTGCACGCGGTCGAAGTCTCCGAACGGGAACGGGTGGCGCGCCTTAAGGTAGTCTCGGGCGACTGGGACGAAGGCAGCGTCAGGAAACTCATTACGGGAGGAGCATGAGATGGCATCGGTCAACAAGGTAATCATCGTCGGCAACCTGGGCGCGGACCCGGAGACGCGCTACATGCCAAGCGGCGAAGCGGTCACCAATATCCGGGTGGCGACGACAGACCGCTGGAAGGACAAGTCGAGCGGCGACATGAAGGAGGCGACCGAGTGGCATCGCATCGCTTTCTTCGGCCGCCTGGCGGAGATCGCGGGCGAGTACCTGAAGAAGGGCTCGCAGGTCTACGTCGAGGGCAGCCTGCGCACGCGCAAGTGGCAGGACAAGGACGGCAACGACCGCTACACCACCGAGATCCGCGCCGACACGATGCAGATGCTCGGCCGGCGCGAGGGTGGCGGCGAACCGCGCGGCGAGACCGCTGGTGCGGCGCGCGCCGCTCCGGCCGCGGCGGCCAGCAAGCCGGCGGGCAAATTCGACGACATGGAGGACGATATTCCTTTTTAGCGGGCTTGAAAGTCCCGCTTTTGCCCTCAAATCAGGCGCCTAGGGAAGCGGTGGCGGGGTATAATCCGCGCCGCTCCAGAGTGCCCGGACAGAACCAGGGAGAGCGTCGGATGCCAATTTACGAATACCGTTGCGCGGATTGCGGGTTCCAGGACGAGTACCTGCAGAAGGTTTCCGAGCCCCCCATGACGGTGTGCCCGTCCTGCGGCAGGGAGGCCTTCCGCAAGCTGCTCACCGCCGCGGGCTTTCAGTTGAAGGGCAGCGGCTGGTACGTCACCGACTTCCGCAACTCGGGCAAATCGGCGTCGAAGAGCCCGCCGGCGGAGGGCGCGAAGGCGCAGGCTGGCGAGTCCAAGTCCGAACCGAAGCCCGAATCGAAGTCTGAGTCGAAGTCCGACGCCTCGAGCGACACGGGCGCCGCGTCCGCCAGCGCGGCAGGCTGAACGGCAGCGTCGCGGCCGATTCGCGATCGCCCGGCGGGCAGACCCCGCGCCGGGCGATTTTGTTTTCGGGGTTCTCTCTGCTCTCTGAATTCTGCACGTGAAGAAGTACTTCATCACCGGCCTGCTGATCTGGATCCCGCTGGTCATCACGATCTGGGTGCTGCTGCTGGTGGTCGACACCCTCGATCAGACGCTGCTGCTGCTGCCGCCCGAGTGGCGGCCCGAGCAGTGGCTGGGCGTGCGCGTGCGGGGCATGGGCGTGGTGCTCACGGTGCTGATCGTGTTCGTCACCGGGGTGCTGGCGGCGAACTTCATCGGTCAGCGCCTGGTGAGGGTGTGGAACGAGCTGCTGCACCGCATTCCCTTTTTCAGCTCGGTGTACTCGGCGGTGAAGCAGGTCTCGGACACCCTGTTTTCCTCGCAGGGCGAGGCCTTCCGCAAGGCGTTGCTGGTGCAATGGCCGCGAGAAGGCGCGTGGACCATCGCCTTCCTCACCGGCGTGCCGGGCGGCGACGTGGTGCACCATCTCAAAGGTGACTACGTGAGCGTCTACGTGCCCACGACGCCGAACCCCACCGGCGGCTATTTCGTCATGCTGCCGCGCAGCGACGTGATCGAACTCGAGATGGACGTCGACGAGGCGCTGAAATACATCATTTCCATGGGAGTCGTGGTGCCGAACGGCCAAACCGAGCAAGACGCGGTGCGCAACGGGCGCGGCGCGCAGGATCACTGACATGCGCTCGCACACGTGCGGCAGGCTGTCAGCCGCGCTGATCGACCAGAGCGTGACGCTCGCCGGCTGGGTGCACCGGCGGCGCGATCACGGCGGCGTCATATTTATCGACCTGCGCGACCATAGCGGGCTCGCCCAGGTGGTCTGCGACCCGGATCGCCCGGAGGCCTTCGCCGCCGCCGACCGCGCGCGCAGCGAGTACGTGCTGAAGGTGACGGGCGTGGTGCGGCACCGTCCTGCCGGCACCGTCAACCCGAACATGGCCTCCGGCGAGGTCGAGGTCTTCGCGCACGCGGTCGAGGTACTGAACCCGTCGGCGACGCCGCCATTCCAGCTCGACGACGACAACCTATCGGAGAGCGTGCGGCTCGAGCACCGCGTGCTCGACCTGCGGCGCGAACCGATGCAGCGCAACCTGCGCCTGCGGCACCGCGCGGCATCGGCGGCACGGCGCTTCCTCGACGCGCAGGGCTTCGTCGAAATCGAGACGCCGGTGCTGTACAAGTCCACCCCCGAGGGTGCGCGCGAGTTCCTCGTGCCTTCGCGGCTGTACGACGGGCACTTCTACGCGCTGCCGCAGTCGCCGCAGCTGTTCAAGCAGATGCTGATGATCGCGGGCTTCGACCGCTACTACCAGATCGTCAAGTGCTTCCGCGACGAGGACCTGCGCGCCGACCGGCAGCCGGAGTTCACGCAGATCGACATCGAGACCTCGTTCATGGACGAGGATGCGATCCGCGCCACGATGGAGTCGCTGGTGCGCGAAATGTTCCGCGACACCATTGGCGTCGCGCTGCCGGATCCGTTCCCGGTACTGTCGTACGACGATGCGATGCGCGACTACGGCTCGGACAAGCCCGACCTGCGGGTGCCGCTCAAGCTCACCGAACTCACCGACGTCATGAAGGACGTCGATTTCAAGGTGTTCTCCGCGCCGGCGAACGCCGCGGGCGGACGCGTCGCCGCCTTGAGGGTGCCGGGCGGCGGCACGCTGACGCGCGGCGAGATCGACGCCTACACCGAGTTCGTGCGCGGGCTCGGTGCCAAGGGCCTCGCCTGGATCAAGGTCAACGACCGCGCCGCCGGCGCGGCGGGCCTGCAGTCGCCGATCGTCAAGAACCTGCACGCGGGTGCGCTGGCCGCAATCCTCGAGCGCAGTGGCGCCGAGAACGGCGACCTGCTGTTCTTCGGCGCCGACCGCGCCACGGTGGTCAGCGAATCGCTCGGCGCGCTGCGCCAGCGTGTCGGCCACGAGCGCGGCATGGCGCAGGCGGGCTGGTGGCCGCTGTGGGTGGTCGACTTCCCCATGTTTGAGTACGACGAGGACTCGAAGGCCTGGAAGGCGCGCCATCATCCCTTCACCAGCCCGAAGGACGGGCACGAGGCCTTCATCGAGTCGGCGCCGGAGCGTGCCTACGCCAAGGCGTATGACGTCGTGCTCAACGGCTGGGAAATCGGCGGCGGCTCGGTGCGAATACACCGCGAGGCCGTGCAGCAGCAGGTGTTCCGCGCGCTCAGGCTTTCGGCGGAGGACCAGCGCGCGAAGTTCGGCTTCCTGCTCGATGCGCTGCAGTACGGCGCGCCGCCGCACGGCGGCATTGCGTTCGGCTTCGACCGGATGGTCACACTGATGGCGGGTGCCGACGCGATTCGCGACGTCATCGCCTTCCCCAAGACGCAGCGCGGCCAGGATCTGCTCACCGGCGCGCCGTCGCCGGTGACCGAGCAGCAGCTGCGCGAGCTGCACATCCGACTGCGCAACCCGAGGCCGACCAGCTGAGGAATGCGGCGTGGGACTGCGACTGCGTCGCGCATTGCTCGGGCTGCTGCTCGTGCTGCTGGCGGCCTGCGGTGCGGCCTCGGGACCCGACGAGATTCGTCGCGCGGCGCTGCCGCCCGAGGCGCGTGACACGCTCGCGCGCGTCGAGCGCGGCGGGCCGTTTCCCTACCGCAAGGACGGCACCACGTTCCACAATCGCGAGCGGCTGCTGCCCGCGCAACCCCGCGGTTACTACCGCGAGTACACGGTGCGCACGCCCGGGCGGAGCGATCGCGGCGCGCGGCGCATCGTGGCCGGAGCGGGCGGCGAACGCTACTACACCGACGATCACTACCGCAGCTTCAAACGGATACGCGAATGAGCGCAGAGCCCGTGAACGACCCGTCCTTCGATGCCGAGCACTCGGGGCTGTACCGCGCGCCCGATGCGCGGGCGCTCGCGGCGGCGGCCGGGGTCGATATCGTCCAGATCTCGCTTGCCGACGTCGGTGACAAAGGCGCGCTGCTCGAGCGATTCGCGACTGCGCTGGACTTTCCCGAGTGGTTCGGCGCCAACTGGGACGCGCTCGAAGACTGCCTCGAAGACCTTTCCTGGCGCGCGGACGGAACGCGGCTGCTGGTGATCGAAGGCTTCGAGCCGCTCGCGGCGGGCGCGCGCGACGATTTCGCTGTGCTGCTCGACCTGCTGCGCGACGTTGCCGAATACTGGTCGGGCCGGGGGCGGGGATTCTTCGTGCTGTTCGTCGATCCCGGGCACAAGCTCAGGCTGCGCAGCTGGAGCGAAACGGCGGCGTGAAGTACAAGATCCCGGTCTCGGTCCTCGTGGTGATCCACACCGCTGCGCTCGAGGTGCTGCTGCTCGAGCGCGCGCAGCGCCCCGGCTACTGGCAGTCGGTCACCGGCGCGCTCGAGACGGCGCGCGAGCCGCTCGCCGCTGCGGCACGGCGCGAGCTGCAGGAGGAAACCGGCATCGCCCCAGGGCTGGGGCAGCTGCGGCGCTGGAACCTGGTCAACACCTTCGAAATCTACGGGCATTGGCGCCACCGCTTTGCGCCTGGAACGACGCACAACACGGAGCACGTCTTCAGCTTCGCGCTGCCCGAGCGGCGACCCGTAGTGCTCGCGCCGAGCGAGCACCGCGCGTCGCTCTGGCTGCCGTGGCGCGAGGCCGCCGAGAAATGCTTTTCCTGGTCCAACCGCGACGCGATCCTGCTGCTCGGCGAACGCGGAGGGCTGTAAGACGATGACCGAGGTGCTGCGCGTCGCAACGCTGAACATTCACAAGGGGCTGTCGCAGTTCAACCGGCGCATGGTGATCCACGAGCTGCGCGAGTGCCTGCGCACGCTCGATGCCGACCTGGTGTTCCTGCAGGAGGTGCAGGGCATGAACGAGCGCCTGGCGCTGCGCTTTGCCGCCTGGCCCGGCGTGCCCCAGCACGAATACCTGGCCGAGGGCGGCTGGACGCCGGTCTATGGGCGCAATGCGGTCTACGACCACGGTCACCATGGCAACGCCATCCTCTCGCGCTACCCGATCGTCTCGGCGGCGAACGAGGACGTCTCGAGTCATCGCTTCGAGCGCCGCGGCCTGCTGCACAGCGTGGTGACGGTGCCCGGCTGGCGGCGCAACCTGCATTGCCTGTGCGTGCATCTCTCGCTGCACGAGCGTGGACGTCGCATGCAAACCGAGGCCATCGCGGAGCGGCTGGCGGATCTGATCCGGCGCAGGCTGCCGGTGGTGATCGCGGGTGATTTCAACGACTGGCGGCACCGGGCGAGTGCGGTGCTGGAAGAGCGCCTCGGCATGCGCGAGGTGGCGATTGCGCATCACGGCCGCGCGGCGCGTACGTTTCCGAGCTTCCTGCCGCTGCTGCGGCTCGACCGTATCTACGTGCATGGCTTCGACGTGGTTTCGGCGCAGGTGCACCGCGGCGCGCCGTGGTCGATGCTGTCGGACCACCTCGCGCTGAGCGCCGAGCTGCGGCGCGCCTGAAACGGGCGCCGCGGCGTGCCGGCCGCGCCGCGCTGCTCAGCCGATCAGACCGAGACGTCCGCCGCGCAGTTCGGGCACGACGGGAAACGCGTCGAAGCGGCAGGCGAATGCGACCTCCTCGACCAGCCCGCGCGCCGACATCATCCGTCCGACGCGGCACTCGAGCAGCACCTCGGGCGCGCGCGCATGGCGGTAGAGACTGCGCGCGGCGATCGCCGCGTCGGACAGGTCGGCGTGCGCGCCGAGCAGCTCGGCGAGGCGCTCGACGAGGTAGCCCGCGCCGTAGAAGTCCTCCAGGTTGAAGTTGTCGCCCGAGCCGGAGCAGACGATGAGGATCGGGTGATCCGCATGCCGTGCCACGACGTGTTCGGCGAGGCGGCGTGCGTTCAGCAGCGCGCCGCAGTAGACGTGCGCCGCCCCCGCGGACAGGGTCATCGCCACCGTGCCGTTGGTCGTCGAGTAGACGACGGTCTTGCGCTCGATGCCGTGCTGCAGCAGCGCAAGCGGTGCGGGATGGGCGAAACCGGGCAGGGTCTCGGCGTACAGCTCGCCGGCAAGCACCACGTCCGACGCAGGGTGCCGCCGTCCCTCGCGCCGCGCCGCATCCTCGTCTGCGACCGGAATGATCCGGCTGGCGCCGTGCGCCAGCGCGGTGACCATGGTGGTGGTCGCAAACAGGATGTCGAGCACGATTACGACGCGGCCCTCGACCGGGGTGGTCGCGAGCTCTTCCTTCTTGCCGAGGACGTGTACGCGGTGTCGCAGTGCGATGCGCGCGCTCATCGCGGTCGCCGGCCGATCATGCTCCAGCCCTCCATCGACAGCACGCGAACGCCGTCCTGGTTCACCGCTTCCCACTGCGGCTCGACGTCGAGCGCCTCGCGGAATCCATCGAGCAGCGCCGCCTGCACGTCGTCGAACCCCGGCAGCCGGCCGAGCACCTCGCGCAGCGTGATGACGCGGCGCCGCGCGGCTTCGAGGCCGCGCTTGGCGAGTTTTTCCGCGGGCACCTTGAGCGCCTCGATCAGTGCCTGGTCGAGGGCGATGTTCTCCCGACCGGACCGGATGCCGGTGTCGATGACGCGCAGCGGTCTTTGTGACGCCCTTTTCATCGCTTGAGGTGTCGCAGCAAGTCGGCGGAGATCGCGGCGATGGCAGTGCCGCCTCGACGCCGGCATGCGGCGAGGGCAAACTCGCGTCGACGATGAGGCTGCGATGTTAAACGAGTCCAGTCGCGCGCGAGGGATGGCGGGGCGCCGCCTGCGCCATGGATGACGTGGTAAGGCGCGCGGCCGCGCGCTGGCCCGCCGTGCCGGCGGTGTACGGCTGGCTGGCGCTCGACCGGCGCGGCGAATGGCGGCTGCGCAATCCGGCGAGCGACGCGTTCGAACGCATCGGCAACGCCACCCTGCGTGCGTTCATCGCGCGCAACTACGCCGCGGACGCGCGCGGGGCCTGGTACTTCCAGAACGGTCCGCAGCGCGTCTACGTGCGGCTGGAGGCCACGCCGATCGTCTACCGGCACCAGGGCAAGGGCTTCGTCGATCACTGCGGGCGCGGCGCGGGACCGATCCACGCGGCGTGGGTTGACGCGCAGGGCGCGCTGTACCTTGCCGGCGCGCAGGGCTTCGGGGTGCTCGACGATCGCGCTCTGACGGAGGTCGCGGCGTTGCTCGAGGACGCGCAGGGCGGGGCGCTGGATGCCGATTTCGAATGGGCCGCGCTGTCGCCGGGCGCGGTGTGGCTCGGGACCGGCACCGGGACGCGCCTGCCGCTCGGCCGGGTGGCGCGCAGCGCACTCGAGGCGCGGTTCGGGTTCGTCGCCGATCCGACGGCCTGAGGGCTTCGCGCCGGGCGGGCC
>JBFFEY010000050.1:0-22406 GCA_041558415.1 Burkholderiales bacterium
ACGCCGAGCACGACGCAGATCAGCGTCAGCAGCCCGGCCGCCGGCACGCCGGCGACGAGAAAACCCATGCCCGCGAGCAGCCCCTGCAGCAGCGCGACACCGAGTATGCCGAGCGCCACGCTGCGTACGGCCTGCTCCGCGACCTCCGCGTAGCTCAGTCCGCGCTCCGGTGCGAGGCGCTGCGCCACGGCGCGCATGGCGGCTGCGCCGCCAGCCGCATTGGCAAGCAGCACGCCCGCGATCAGGATGGCGAGCAGGAACTGCAGCGCCGCGAGGCCGGCACCGGCAGCCACGCCGAGCAGCCATTTGCCGGCGGCCTTGATCGTCGGGCGCAGCTCGCTGGCAGCCTCTTCGATGTTTTCGGAAGCGAGTTGCCAAAGCGCGTGCAGCTCCTCGCCAAAGAACGGCCAGGATTTGACGCGCTCGGGCGGCGGCGGGACGTTCAGTGTGCCGGCCTGAAAGGCAGCCGTGGCGTCTCGCACGCCACTCGCCAGCGATTCCGCGAGGATGGCGGAGGGGACGATGACAACCACGATCATGAATACGGTGAACAGCAGCGACGCGAGCACGCGGCGTCCGCCAATGCGGGCCTCGAATTCGCGATAGGCCGGATAGGTGGCCACCGCGATGATGACGCCCCAGACGATCGGCACCAGGAACGGCTCGGCGATGGCGAAGCACCACAGCAGCAGAAGCGCCAGCACACCGATGCGCACGGCGGCTTCGATGGCCAGACTGACAAATCGACGATCTTGCTCGGCGGGCGTCGTCGGGTGGTTCATGCAATCCTCGCCTCGCTCCTGCGGCCTAGCCCCCGCCGCCGGGCTCGCAGCCTTCGATGACGAACGCGCCGGGTGAGACGCGGCAGCGCCAGGGCACGACCTTTTCGCCGCCCGGCAGGGGGCGGAAGACCAGCACCACGTCGTACTTCAGGCTGCGCGCGACGATGGTGCCACTCTCGTTGACGCGCACCTGATACGCGCCGTAGCTCGGGTGCTGCCGCTCGCTGAGGTCCGGCGCGATGCGCTTGACGGTCAGCAGTTCGATGCCGACGGTGCGCCGCAGCTCGGCCGTGGCATCGTGCAACGCCCGCACCGCGCGCTTCACCTCGTCGTCGGACGCCAGATAGTGGCCGGGTACCCGAGGCAGGAGCAGGGCCGCCGCGGCTGCGACCAGCGCAACGCCCGCAAAGGTGTTGACCTTCCAGCCCATGGCGCGCCCCGGCGCCGGCGACTCAGTCCTTGATCAGCAGCTGCATCAGACTGCAGGTGTCCCAGCGCTTGCCGCCGCGCGCCTGTACCTGCGCGTAAAACTGGTCGACCAGGGCGGTGACCGGCAGGCGCGCGCCGTTCTGCTTGGCCTCGGCGAGGCAGATGCCGAGGTCCTTGCGCATCCAGTCGACGGCGAAGCCGAAGCCGTCGAACTTGCCCTCGGTCATCGGCTTCCAGCGGTTCTCCATCTGCCAGGACTGCGCCGCGCCCTTGGAGATCACCGAGACGACCTTTTCCATGTCGAGCCCGGCGCGCTGGCCGAAGTTGAGGCCCTCGGCGAGGCCCTGCAGCAATCCGCCGATCACGATCTGATTGACCATCTTGGTGAGCTGTCCGGCGCCCGGTGTGCCGATCAGCACGCAGCTCTTGGCGTAGACGTCGAGCACGGGCTTCGCTTTGTCGAATACCGCTGCCTCGCCGCCGCACATGATGCCGAGCTGGCCGTTCTCGGCGCCCGCCTGGCCGCCGGAGACAGGGGCATCGACGAAGCCGATACCCTTTTCCTTGGCCTTGGCGTGTACCTCGCGCGCCACGATCGCCGAGGCGGTGGTGTGGTCGACCAGGATGGCGCCTTTTTTCATTCCGGCGAGCGCGCCCTTGTCGCCGTAGACGACCGAGCGTACGTCGTCGTCGTTGCCGACGCACATCATGACGAAGTCGCAGTCCTTCGCCGCCTCGGCCGGGGTGGCGGCGGACTTGCCGCCGTAGGCCTTTGCCCACTCGGCGGCCTTGGCGGCCGTGCGGTTGTAGACCGTGACGTCGTGCCCCCCCTTTTTTGCCAGGTGCCCCGCCATCGGGTAGCCCATCACCCCAAGTCCGAGAAATGCAACCTTCGCCATGCTCGCCTCCGCAGGGTCTTGTCTTCAAGGGAAGCCCGGAGTCTACCGCGGCGGGTCGCCGTCTTTTCTTGATCACGCTCAAGCGCGGGCTCGCGTCATGAGCCTGTGCCGGGCGCAGGATGCGGTAACCGGGCGCGTGCGGGGACTGCCGCGCGGGGGCATTGACAGACCTCGGTCAACCGCTACAATGCATGGACGTTTATACAGTATCCGGTGTCGGCCCAGCCGAAAGAGATTCGGCCTGCCGCAGATGTCGACGCACCAATAAGAGGTACACCATGGACGAAAACAAGGCCAAGGCGCTCGCCGCGGCGCTCTCCCAGATCGAAAAGCAGTTCGGCAAGGGCTCCATCATGCGCATGGACTCCGAGGCCATCACGGACGTGCAGGTGGTGTCCACCGGGTCCCTGGGACTCGACATCGCGCTCGGCGTGGGCGGGCTGCCCCGCGGGCGCGTGGTCGAGATCTACGGTCCGGAGTCCTCGGGCAAGACCACGCTCACGCTGCAGGTCGTCGCCGAAGTGCAGAAGGCGGGCGGCACCGCAGCCTTCATCGACGCGGAGAACGCGCTCGACCCGCAGTACGCGGGCAAGCTCGGCGTCAACATCGACGAGCTGCTGATCTCGCAGCCCGACACGGGCGAGCAAGCCCTCGAGATCGCTGACATGCTGGTGCGTTCGGGCTCGATCGACCTGATCGTGATCGACTCGGTCGCGGCGCTCACGCCGAAGGCGGAGATCGAGGGTGAGATGGGCGACCAGTTGCCCGGCCTGCAGGCGCGGCTGATGAGCCAGGCGCTGCGCAAGCTCACTGCCAACATCAAGCGCACCAACACGCTGGTCATCTTCATCAACCAGATCCGCATGAAGATCGGCGTGATGTTCGGCAGCCCGGAAACGACCACCGGCGGTAATGCCCTCAAGTTCTACTCCTCGGTACGCATGGACATCCGCCGCATCGGATCGATCAAGAAGGCCGACGAGGTGATCGGTTCGGAAACGCGCGTCAAGATCGTCAAGAACAAGGTCGCGCCGCCGTTCCGCCAGGCGGAGTTCGACATCCTCTATGGCGAGGGGATTTCGCGCGAGGGTGAGATCCTCGAGCTCGGCGTGCACCACGGCGTGCTCGACAAGACCGGCGCCTGGTACGCCCACAAGGGCGACCGCCTCGGGCAGGGCAAGGACAATTCGCGCGAATTCCTGCGTGAAAACCGCGAGCTCGCACGCGAGATCGAGATGAAGATTCGCGAGAAGGCGGGTATCTCGGCGCCGACCGCCACCGCCACCGCGACCGCGGCAGTGGCGGAGCCGGCCGAAGACAGCAACGTTGAAAAGCTCCCCGCCCGCAAGCGCGGCTGAGCTGAAGGCGCGCGCGCTGCGCCTGCTCGCCGGGCGCGAGCACACGCGCGCTGAGCTTGCCCGCAAGCTCGCGCCGCACGCTGCCTCGCCCGAGGCGCTTGAGCAGCTGCTCGCATTGCTCGTCGAAAAGCGCCTGCTGTCGGAGGCGCGTTTCGCCGAGGAGCGGGCGCGCATGCTGGGGCGAAAGTACGGCGCGCTACGCGTGCGGCAGGACCTGCGCGCGCGGGGCGTCGCCGAGGACCTGGTCGAGCGTGCCGCGGCGCAGACTGCGGGCGCTGAGCTGGAGCAGGCGCGTGCGATCGTGCGCCGCCGCTTCGGCACTCCGGCCACGACGCCGCGCGAGCGCGCGCGGCGCATCCGCTTCCTGCAGAGCCGTGGCTTCGCCTACGACACGATCCGCGCCGCGCTCGGCGCGTCGGCCGAGCCGGACGCGGCCGAGGACGATTTCCCGCGCTAGCGCGCGCATGCCGCAGCCCTCCCTCGATTAGAATGGAGGGCTTATGAAATCGGCAGACATCCGCTCGAGCTTCCTCGAGTTTTTCCGCACCAAGGGGCACAGCATCGTCGCGTCGAGCCCGCTCGTGCCGGCGAACGACCCGACGCTGCTGTTCACCAACTCCGGCATGGTGCAGTTCAAGGAAGTGTTTCTCGGCAAGGAAAAGCGCGCCTATACGCGGGCGACGACTTCGCAGCGCTGCGTGCGCGCCGGTGGCAAGCACAACGACCTGGAAAACGTCGGCTATACCGCGCGGCATCACACCTTCTTCGAAATGCTGGGCAACTTCAGCTTCGGCGACTACTTCAAGCAGGACGCGATCCGCTACGCCTGGGAGCTGCTGACCCAGGTGTACGGCCTGCCGGCCGAGCGGCTGTGGACCACCGTCTATCACACGGACGACGAGGCCTTCGACCTGTGGACCAAGACCATCGGCGTGCCGGTCGAGCGCTGCATCCGCATCGGTGACAAGCCGGGCGGACAGCCCTATCAGTCCGACAATTTCTGGCAGATGGCCGACACTGGCCCCTGTGGGCCGTGCAGCGAGATCTTCTACGACCATGGTCCCGGCATCGCGGGCGGGCCGCCGGGCTCGCCGGACGCCGACGGCGACCGCTACATCGAAATCTGGAACCTGGTGTTCATGCAGTTCAACCGCGACGAGCAGGGCGTGATGCACCCGCTGCCGAAGCCGTCGGTGGACACCGGCATGGGCCTCGAGCGCGTCGCCGCGGTGCTGCAAGGCGTGCACTCCAACTACGAGATCGACCTGTTCCAGGCGCTGATCCGCGCCGCGGCCCGCGAGACCGGGCAGACGCAGCTCGCCAACCCGTCGCTAAATGTCATTGCCGACCACATCCGCGCCTGCAGCTTTCTCGTCGTCGACGGCGTGATTCCCGGCAACGAGGGCCGCGGCTACGTGCTGCGACGCATCGTGCGGCGCGCGATCCGGCACGGCTACAAGCTGGGCCAGAAACGGCCGTTTTTCCACCGCCTGGTGGAAGACCTGGACAAGGCCATGGGCGCCGCCTATCCGGAGCTCACCCAGGCCAAGGCGCGCGTGGCGCAGATCCTCCAGCAGGAGGAGGAGCGCTTCGCCGAGACGCTCGAGCACGGCATGGGCGTGCTCGAGGCCGCGCTCGCCTCGGGCGAGAAGCTGCTCGACGGCGAAACGGTGTTCAAGCTCTACGACACCTTCGGCTTCCCGGTCGACCTGACCGCCGACGTCTGCCGCGAGCGCGGCGTCATGCTCGACATGGCAGGGTTCGAAGCAGCCATGGAGGCGCAGCGCGAGCGCGCGCGGGCGGCGAGCCGTTTCGCGATGGTCGGCGGGCTGGAGTACGCGGGCGACAAGACCGACTTCGTCGGCTACGACCGGCTCGAGGCGCGCGGCCGCGTGAGCGCGCTGTATCGCGAGGGCAGCGCGGTCGGCGAGCTGAACGCCGGCGAGACGGGGGTGGTGGTGCTGGATTGCACGCCGTTCTACGCCGAGTCCGGTGGCCAGGTGGGCGACCGCGGCGAACTGGTCGGCCCGGCCGGTACCTTTGCGGTGGCCGACACGCAGAAGATCCAGGCCGACGTGTTCGGGCACCATGGCGCGCAGTCGACGGGACGCTTGAAGGTGGGTGACCCAGTCAGTGCGCGGGTCGACACCGTTGCGCGCGCGCGCACCATGCTGAACCATTCCGCGACGCACCTGATGCACGCCGCGCTGCGCGAGGTGCTGGGCAAGCACGTGCAGCAGAAGGGTTCGCTGGTCGATGCCAATCGCACGCGCTTTGATTTTTCGCATTCGCAGCCAGTCAGCGGCGAGGAGATCCGGAGAATCGAGGCGCGGGTCAACGACGCGATCCGTCGTAACCTCGACGTGCAGGCGCGCATCATGAAGTTCGACGCCGCGATCAAGGCGGGCGCACTCGCGTTCTTCGGCGACAAGTACGGCGACGAGGTGCGCGTGCTATCGATGGGCGATGTCTCCACCGAGCTGTGCGGCGGCACGCACGTGCGGCGAACGGGCGACATCGGCTTCTTCAAGATTGCTTCGGAGTCGGGCGTCGCCGCGGGCGTGCGGCGCATCGAGGCCGTCACCGGCGACGGTGCGCTTGCCTGGGTACAGGCGCAGGAAGCGCAGCTGCACGACGCCGCGGCCGCGCTCAAGGCGCCGGCCGGCGAGGTGACGGCGAAGATCGCGCAGCTGATGGAAAATGGGCGCGCGCTCGAGCGCGAGCTGTCCAGGCTGAAGTCGAAGCTCGCCGCAGGGCAGGGCGCCGACCTCACCACGCAGGCGGTGGAGGTGCAGGGCGCGAAGGTGCTGGCGGCGACCCTCGATGGGGCGGACGCCAAGACGCTGCGCGAGGCGATTGACCGCCTCAAGGACAAGCTCAAGCCGGCCGCGATCGTGCTCGGCAGCGTCACGGACGGCAAGGTTTCGCTGGTGGCGGGGGTGACGAGCGAACTCACCGCCAAGCTCAAGGCAGGCGAGCTGGTGAATCACGTTGCCCAGCAAGTGGGCGGCAAGGGTGGCGGACGCCCCGATATGGCGCAGGCCGGGGGCAGCGATCCGACGGGGCTGCCCGCCGCACTGCAGTCGGTGCAGGCCTGGGTCGCGCAGCGGCTGGGCGGCGGCTAGCCGCCGCGCGCCGCGCGCCGGCGACCGTAACCGATCAGAACCCGATGCGCTGGCGCTTGCCGGCGCGCGGGTCCTGCACGTCCTCGGGCTGCATCTCGCTGCGGCCGGCGAGCTTAGCGTTGCCGAAGCCGGACTGCACGGCACGGCGCATCTCGCGCGGCGAGAGCGTTGCGAGCTTCTCGAGCACCGCGGCGGACGGCATTTCGGGGAACGGTCGGCCCCATTCATGCGCGCCGCGGATCTCCCGATAGATGGCGCCCGCGATGCGCGCGGCGCCCTCCGTGTCGGGCGGCTCGATTTCGTAGACGTTCATTCGGTTGAGGATCGGCTCCGGAATCTGTGCCGCGTCGTTCGCGGTGGCGAACCAGACCGCGCCCGAGGCATCGATCGGCAGCTCGACAAACTCGTCAACGAAGCGCGTCGCGGTCTGACTCTCGAGCAGGCTGTACAGCGCGCCCAGCGGATCGTACTGGCCGTCGGCCGAGGTCTTGTCGAGCTCGTCGACCACCATCACGGGGTTGGCGTAATCGCCGTGCAGGAAGGTGTCGAACACCTTGCCTGGCTTGGCGTTCTTCCACTGCGAGGAGGCGCCGGACAGGATCCAGCCCGCGGTGAGCGAGCTCATCGGCACGAAGCCGAAGCCGGTGCCGAGCAATTGCGCGATGCGCCGCGCGAAGTGCGTCTTGCCGATGCCCGGCTCGCCAAGCAGCAGCATCGGCGGCAGCTCGACCGGATCGCTCGAATCGAGGCACAGCGCGAGCTGCTTGCGGATGTCTTCGAGCACCTGGCCGAAGTTCGGCAGCTCGTCGAACAGCGCCTCCATCGGCGGCATCGTCGAAGGCTTGACCGTAAAGCGCTGACCGCCGACGCGAAGCATTTTTTCGTATACCGCGCGCAGCGCCTCGTTGCTTCCGGGCGCAAGCTCCTGCAGCGCCTTCTCGACGTCGGACACGTCATAGACGTCCTTGAAGCCCGCAATCGGGATGCACGCGGTGTTCGATTCGTTGCCGGAGTTCTGCTTCGCGACACTGGCCGTCATAATTTTTCTCCTTGTCAGGCGGCGAGACCCGCGCGAGGACGCTAGCACGCCGCTTCCTGACGAAGCAATACATGTGCCCATCATGCTGCGCCCGAGCAACGCACGATGCACGTCGCGGAACGTCAAACTTCCGACTGGCGGCGGGCGAAGTTGGCACTGGCAGCCCCCTTGCCGGTCTGCTGATGGCGTACGGCGGCCAGCGCCGGCAGCTTGCCACGGCGCCGGCGTTCGTGATTGAATCCTGATCCAGAGGTTCCCATGTACGCAGTGCAACACGGGTTTTTCGGCTTTTACTTCAACTTCCTGCGCCGGCTGGCGGAGGGAAGCGGCTGACCTTACCCGCAGGGAACCCGATGAAACCGCCAGCGCCGCAAGCCTGGCGGTTTTTTTATTTCCAGGACCTGCTATGACGACACCGACCGACGCCTACCTCTCCCTTGTCCCGGCCGACAAGACTTCGCTCACCGACGACGAGCGCATCGAGAACATCGTTCCGTTGCCGCCGCCGGAGCACCTGATCCGCTTCTTCCCGATCCAGGGCACGCCGGTCGAGGTGCTGATCGCGGACACGCGACGCCGGGTGCGCGAGATCCTGCACGGGCAGTCCGACCGCATGCTGGTGGTGATCGGGCCGTGCTCCATTCATGACCCGGTGGCGGCGCTCGAATATGCGGAGCGCCTCGTCGAAGAGCGTCGCAAGCACGCGGCGCAGCTGGAAGTGCTGATGCGCGTGTACTTCGAAAAACCGCGCACCACCGTCGGCTGGAAGGGGCTGATCAACGATCCCTACCTGAACGGCAGCTTCCGCATCAACGAGGGGCTGCGCATCGCGCGCGACCTGCTCGTGCGCATCAACCAGCTTGGCGTGCCCGCCGGCTGCGAGTTCCTCGACGTGATCTCGCCGCAGTACGTCGGCGACCTGGTGTCCTGGGGCGCGATTGGCGCACGCACGACCGAGTCGCAGGTGCATCGCGAGCTCGCCTCGGGGTTGTCGGCGGCGGTCGGCTTCAAGAACGGTACCGACGGCGACGTGCGCATCGCGGTCGACGCGATTCTCGCGGCGCGCCAGAAGCACCACTTCCTCTCGGTCCACAAGAGCGGTCAGGTGGCGATCGTCGAGACGCGCGGCAACGATGACTGCCACGTCATCCTGCGTGGCGGCAGCCAGCCGAACTACGACGCCGCCAGTGTCGAGGCGGCCTGCCGCGAGCTCGCCGGCGCCGGGCTCGCGCAGCGCCTGATGATCGACTGCTCGCATGCCAACAGCCGCAAGGACTACCGCCGTCAGCGCGAGGTCTGCGCCAACGTCTGCGAGCAGGTCGCGCAGGGCGAGGATCGCGTCATTGGGGTGATGATCGAGTCGCAGCTGATGGAAGGACGACAGGATCTGGTGCCGGGCAAGGCGCTCAGCTTCGGGCAAAGCATCACCGATGCCTGCCTCGGCTGGGACGATTCGTCGAAGCTGCTCGCGGCCCTCGCCGAGGCGGTGGCGCGGCGGCGCGAGGCGCGTACGCCGCCCGTGCCGGCGAAGGCATAGGTCGGCGCGCCGCTGTGAAGGCCGCGGCGCCGCCGCGGCGCCGGAGGCCTCGGTGGCGCTGACGCCGGAGATCGTCCTCATCGCCGCGGCCGTGGTGGCGGGTGCCTACCTGGTGTTCGGCCTCACCGGCTTCGGGTCGACGGTCATCTCGCTGCCGCTGCTCGTGCACCTGTTGCCGCTCAAGCTCGCGGTGGCACTGCTCATGCTGCTCGATCTCGCGGCCTTCCTCGCCTTCGGTCTGCGTGTGCGGCGCGGCATCCGCGTCGACGAGATCGGTTGGCTCGTGCCGACCGCGCTCGTCGGCATGGTGATCGGGCTCACGCTGCTGATCCGCGTTGCCGAATTTTGGTTGCTCGGCCTGCTCGGCGTGTTCGTGCTGAGCTATGCGGCCTACGGTCTGTCGCGGCGCGGCGTGCCGCTGCGCCTGCCGCGCTGGAGCGGTGTGCCGATCGGGCTCGCCGGCGGGGCGTTTTCCGCGCTGTTCGGCACCGGCGGCGTGCTGTTCGCCATCTACAATGCGGGTCGCATTCGCGACAAGGGTGAGCTGCGGGCGAGCAACGCGGCGATGATCGCGCTGTCCTCGGTCGCGCGCCTGGTGCTGTTCGGCCTGACCGGGCTGCTGGCGCAGGACGGCCTGTGGACGCTGTTCGCGCTGCTGCTGCCGGCGCTCGCGCTCGGCGTGGCCGCCGGCCATCGGCTGCACGCGCAGGTCCCGGCGGCGCTCGTCGTGCGCATGGTGCACGTGGTGCTGCTGGTGGCCGGCGCGTCGATCCTGCTCAGGGTCTGGGGTGAAACGTAGTACCGGTCCCCGGGTTTGGGCATAATGCGGCGCAGCATCCCGCCGTTTCGCATCATGTCCAATCGCCCACCCGAGCTTGCGCAGCTGACCTATGTCGGCGATGCGTCGCAGTACTCCGAGCAGATGCGCGCGCTGATTCCGAAGTGCACCCTGTTGGAGAACTTCTCGCCTCCCGAAGTACGGTTGCTCGCGCAATTCATGGACGTTTACCGCGTGCCACCCGGCCGCGAGATCATCCGTGAGGGCGATGGCGGCGATTTCATGGTGATGATCCTCGAGGGTCGCGTCGAGGTGCGCAAGCGCAACCGCTGGAACCAGTTGCAGGCGATTGCCGAAGTCGGACCCGGTCGCACGCTCGGCGAGATGTCGATGATCGATGGCGAGCCGCGCTTCGCGACCTGCGTGGCGGCGGAGCCGGTCATCATCGCCGTCATGCAGCGCGAGGCGCTCGCGCGCATCATCGTCGAGCAGCCGCTGCTGGGTGCCAAGATCCTGATGGAGCTCGTGCTCATGCTGTCGCAGCGTCTGCGCGCGACAAGCGCCCGGCTGGTCCAGATGCTCGACGCCCAGGCCAGGCGGGAATCGGGTCTGAGCGAGGACTGAACCCGGCGGCGAGGCTGCGGGCCAAGCCGACATCGGGCTGTAATGCATGGCCCGGCGTGGCGACCAAGACTCGGGTGGCCAAATTAACAAGGAGGACTGGGTGCACGCGACGCTTCCCCTCATGCGACGGTACGGCTTTCCGCAGATCCGGCGCAATCGGCTCGAGACCCTGCAAGTCAATCTCGGCTACCGCTGCAATCAGAGTTGTCTGCATTGTCACGTCAACGCGGGACCGAACCGTACCGAGATGATGTCGCGCGAGACGATCACGGATGTGCTCGCATTCGTCGGCGTCGCAGGGGTGCGTACGCTCGACCTGACCGGCGGCGCCCCCGAACTTAATCCGTATTTCCGCGAGCTCGTGCTGCGCGCGCGCGAGCTGGGCGCGCACGTGATGGACCGCTGCAATCTGACGATCTTGGAGGCGCCCGGACAGGAAGGGCTCGCGGAGTTCCTCGCCCGCCAGCGGGTCGAAGTCGTCGCCTCGCTGCCTTGCTACCTGGAAGACAACGTCGATCGCCAGCGCGGCAAGGGTGTGTTCGCGGGCAGCCTGCGGGGGATCGCCCAGCTCAATGCCCTCGGTTACGGCGAGGCGGGCAGCGGCCTGGAGCTGAATTTGGTCTACAACCCGCAGGGGCCGAGCCTGCCGCCGGCGCAGGACCTGCTCGAGGCCGAGTACAAGCGCATTCTCGCCGACGAATACGGCCTGCGCTTCAACCGCCTCTATACGCTGGCGAACATGCCGATCCAGCGCTTCGGCTCGACGCTCGTGTCGAAGGGGTGCTTCGATGCGTACATGACGCTGCTCAAGGGCGCGCACCGCGACGAGAACCTCGCCGGCGTGATGTGCCGCTCGCTCATCTCGGTCGACTGGCAGGGCGCTGTCTACGACTGCGACTTCAACCAGATGCTCGGGCTGCCGCTGGTAGTCGATGGTCGTGCCCGCACGCAGCTCTCGGAACTCATCGGGCGCGACCTCGCCGGCAATCCGATCGCGGTGCGCGATCACTGCTACGGCTGCACCGCGGGCCAGGGCTCGTCCTGCGGCGGCGCCCTGGGCGACTGAAGGCGCGGTGTCCGAAGCATCCCGCCCCGGCCGCAGCTGCCCGCTCGCCTACCGCTACGGCGTGGCCGCGCTCGGCGCGCCGGCGAGCCTGCACACCGACACGCTGTGGGTCGTCGGCGGCCTGTACGGCAACAGCGCGGCACTCGAGCGCGTCCTTGCCGACTTCGATGCCGAGCCGGGGGACAAGCGGCTCGTCTTCAACGGCGATTTTCACTGGTTCGATGTGGCGCAGGAGGAATTCCGGCGCGTCGACGAAGGCGTGCTGGCGCATCGTGCGACGCGCGGCAACGTGGAAAGCGAGCTCGCGCGGCCGCAGGCGCAGGCCGGTTGCGGCTGCGCCTACCCGGACTGGGTGGATGACGCGACCGTCGAGCGCTCGAACCGCATGCTCGAGCGACTGCAGCGCACCGCGCGAACGGTGCCGGGTGCCTGTGCACGGCTCGCCGCGCTGCCGATGTACATCGTTGCGGAGGTGGGCGGCGAGCGTGTTGCCGTGGTGCACGGCGACGCCGAATCGCTCGCCGGATGGGGCTTCTCGCAGGAAGCGCTGGCAACGCCCGAGGGCCTGCACGCCGCAGCACGCGCAATCGATGCCGCCGGGGTGCGCGTGATGGCCTCGAGCCACAGCTGCCTGCCGGTGCTGCAGGGCTTTGCCGGCGAGCGCGCCGTGATCAACAACGGTGCCGCCGGCATGCCGAACTTCACGGCAACCCGCTACGGCGTTGCGACGCGCATCTCGGTGGTGCCGAGTGCGACCGCGCTCTACCGCATGCGACTCGGCGCGCTGCATGTCGAGGCGGTGGCGATTGCATTCGACGCGGAGCGCTGGAGGCGTCGATTTCTGCAACAGTGGCCGCCGGGTTCGGAGGCACACGCCTCGTACCACGCGCGCATCGTGAGCGGGCCGAACTACCGGATCGGGCAGGCGCTGCGACCGCATTGGGACATCCAGTCCGTCGCGGCGTAACAGCGCCTTGGGCGGCGCGACCAAGCGGGAAACGGGCTGGGTCATAATGCGCGGGTGTCGGGGGCTGGCATGAAAAGAAGCAAGATCGTTGTCGTCGCGGTCCTCGCCGTGCTGATCGGCGCGTTCTTCGCCTTCGGCGGTCACCGTTATCTAAGCTTCGAGAACATCAAGGCGCAACAGGCCTCGATCCAGGCGCTGTTCGGGTCGCATCCGTGGACGACTGCGCTGCTGTTTTTCCTCGCTTATGTCACGGTCACGGGGCTGTCGCTGCCCGGTGCGGCGCTGATGACGCTCATCGCGGGGGCGATCTTCGGCCTGCTGTGGGGCACCGTGATCGTGTCCTTCGCCTCGAGCGTCGGCGCGACGCTGGCTTTCGTGGTGAGCCGCTTCCTGCTGCGCGACTGGGTGCAGGCACGCTTCGGCCATCCGCTGCGGGCGATCAACGACGGCGTCGCCCGGGAGGGCGGCTTTTACCTCTTCACGCTGCGCCTGATCCCGGCGATCCCGTTTTTCGTCATCAACCTGGCGATGGGACTCACACCGCTGCGCACCTGGACCTTTTACTGGGTGAGCCAGGTCGGCATGCTGGCGGGCACGCTCGTCTACGTCAACGCAGGCACGCAGCTCGCGGCAATCGAGACTCCGGGCGGCATTCTCTCGCCGGGGCTGATTGGCGCATTCGTGCTGCTCGGCATCTTCCCGCTGCTCGCCAAGCGGGCGATCGCGTTGGTCAAGGCTCGCCGCGCCTACGCCCGCTGGCGTCGCCCGGCGCGCTTCGATCGCAACGTGGTGGTCATCGGAGCCGGGTCGGCCGGCCTGGTGAGCGCGTACATCGCAGCCGCGGTGCGCGCCAAGGTGACGCTCGTCGAGAAGCACAGGATGGGCGGCGACTGCCTGAACACCGGCTGCGTGCCGTCCAAGGCGCTCATCAAATCGGCGCGCGTGCTCGACCAGATTCGGCGGGCGCCGGACTACGGCTTGAAGTCGGCGCAGGCGGAGTTCGACTTCGCCGAGGTGATGGAGCGCGTGCAGCGTGTCGTGAAGACCATAGCGCCGCACGACTCGGTGGAGCGCTATACCGAACTTGGCGTCGAGTGTCTGCAGGGCGAAGCGAAGATCGTCACCCCCTGGGAGGTGGACGTGGTGTTGGCCGACGGCACGAGGCGGCGCCTGTCGACGCGCGCGATCGTGATTGCGGCGGGCGCGCGCCCGTTGCTGCCGCCGATCCCCGGCATCGAGGACGTAGGCGTGCTCACCTCCGACACGGTGTGGGGGCTGCGGTCCTTGCCGCAGCGCCTCGTGGTGCTGGGCGGCGGGCCGATCGGCTGCGAGCTCACGCAGGCGTTCGCGCGCTTCGGCGCCAAGGTGACGCAGGTGGAGATGCTGCCGCGCATCCTGATGCGCGAGGATCCCGAGGTTTCGGAAATGGTCATGCGGCGCTTCGCCGCTGAGGGCATCGACGTGCGCGTAAATCACAAGGCGCAGCGCTTCGCCGTGGCGGATGGCCGCAAGCTGCTCGTTGCCGAACATGCGGGCAACGAGGTGCGGATCGAGTTCGACGAGCTGCTGTGCGCCGTGGGCCGCGTGCCGAACACCGAGGGCTATGGCCTGGAAACGCTCGGCATCCCGACCACGCGCGCAGGCACCGTGGAGACCAACGACTACCTGCAGACGCTTTACCCCAACATTTATGCCTGCGGTGATGTCGCCGGTCCTTACCAGTTCACGCACGTCGGCGCGCATCAGGCCTGGTATGCCTCGGTGAATGCGCTGTTCGGCACGTTCAAGAAGTTCCGCGCCGACTATTCGGTCATTCCCTGGGCGACCTTCGTCGATCCCGAGGTGGCGCGTGTTGGCCTAAACGAAACCGAGGCCCGGGAACGGAACATCGCGTACGAGGTCACGGTTTACGGCATCGATGATCTCGATCGGGCGATCGCGGACGGTGAGGCGCAAGGCATGGTCAAGGTGCTGACCGTGCCCGGCAAGGATCGCATCCTCGGCGTGACGATCGTCGGGGTGCACGCGGGCGATCTGATCGCGGAGTTCGTTGCGGCGATGCGCCACGGGCTCGGGCTGAACAAGATCCTTGGCACGATCCACATCTATCCGACGCTCGCCGAGGCCAACAAGTACGCGGCGGGCGCCTGGAAGAAGGCGCACGCACCGGAGGGGGTGCTGCGCGGGCTGGCGCGCTTTCACGCCTGGATGCGAGGTGACAAATGAAATGGTTGACGGGTTTGCTGCTCGCGGTCTGCGCCGCGACGGCGTCGGCGCAGGCATTCGACCACAAGCACTCGGCCTGGTCGCTGCTGCTGAAAAAGCACGTCGTCCTGATCGCGGGGGGCAAGGCCTCGCAGCTCGACTATGCCGGCATGGCGCGGGAGCGTGCCGCGCTGCAGGCCTACCTGCGGACATTGTCCGGCGTACCCGAGGCCGCGTTCCAGGGCTGGTCCAAGGCGCAGCGCATGGCATTCCTGATCAACGCCTACAACGCCTTCACGGTCGAGAAGATCCTGACGCGCTATCCGGACATCGGCTCGATCTGGGATTTCGGCAAGGTTTTCGGCAACCCGTTCAAGGACGAATTCTTCACGTTGTTTGGCCGTGCGTTCACGCTCGACAAGATCGAACACGAGACGCTGCGCAAGCCCGGCGCCTACGACGAACCGCGCGTACATTTCGCGGTGAACTGCGCATCGATCGGCTGTCCGATGCTGCGCGAAGAGGCCTACGTCGCCGAGCGCCTCGAGACGCAGCTCGAGGCGCAGGCGCTGCGCTTTCTTGCCGATCGCTCGCGCAATCGCTATGACCCGTCACGCGAGCGGCTCGAGGTGTCGAAAATCTTCGACTGGTTTAAGGAGGACTGGCAAAGCGGCTACCGCGGGTTCGACGGCAAGACACCGCCGGTCACCTCGCGCGAGGCGTATTTCGCGCGCTATGCGAAGCTGCTCGCCGATGCGCCGGAGGCGCGCGCGCACATCGCTGCAGGCAAGGCGTCGCTCGACTTCCTCGAGTACGACTGGTCGCTGAACGACGCTAAACGCTGACGGGGTGAGGCGTTGAGACTGACGTTTGTCGTGCCCGCGCTGAACGAGGCGGCTGCCATCGAGCGCTGCCTGGCCTGCCTGCAGGACGCGCGGGCGCGCGGACACGCGGTGATCGTCGTCGCCGGCGACAGCCGCGCCGCGACGCCGGCACTCGCGCGGCCGCTCGCCGACCGGGTATTGCCTGCCGCGCGCGGCCGCGCGGCGCAGATGAATGCGGGCGCCGCGGCGGCGCGCGGCGAGGGTCTGGTGTTCGTGCATGCCGACACGCTGCTTGCGCAGGATGCCGACGCCGACATTGCCGCGGCGCTTAGGCGTGCGCCCTGGGGGCGCTTCGACGTGCGCATCGCGGGCCGCCATCCACTGCTGCGCGTTGTGGCCGCAATGATGAACCTGCGTTCGCGGCTGACCGGCATTGCCACTGGCGACCAGGCGATCTTCGTGCGCCGCGACGTCTTCGAGATGCTCGGCGGCTATGCGGCGATTCCGCTCATGGAGGACGTCGAACTTTCGCGCAGGCTGCGGCGCCTCGACTGGCCGCGTTGCCTGCGCAGGCGTGTCGAAACCTCGGGGCGGCGCTGGGAGTCGCGCGGCGTGTTGCGCACCATCGGCCTGATGTGGCGCCTGAGACTGGCCTACTGGTTCGGTGCCGATCCGGTGCGACTCGCCGAACGCTACCGCTGATGCGCGACCCGCTGCGCGTCGTGGTGCTGGCACGCGCACCCCTGCCGGGACGCACGAAAACGCGCCTCGCGCCGCGTCTCGGCCACTGGGGCGCGGCGCGCCTGCAGGCACGGCTTGTGGAGCGCACGCTGCGCACGGCGCGGGCAGCGCGCATCGGGCGCGTGGAGCTGCACGCGGCGCCGCGCGCGCGCGCGGCGTTTTTCCTGGGATGCGCACGCCGTTTCCGGGCGACGCTGTACGCGCAGCGCGGCCGCGACTTGGGTGAGCGCATGCAGCGCGCGCTGGCGCGCGCGCTGCGCGGCGCGCGCGCGGCACTGCTCATCGGCACCGATTGCCCGGCGCTCTCGGCGCGCGATCTGCGGCGTGCGGCACGCGCCCTGCAGGGTGGTGCGGACGCGGTGCTGACGCCCGCCGAGGATGGCGGCTACGCGCTGATCGGGCTGCGGCGCGCCGATCGGCGCGCATTCGCGGGCATCGCCTGGGGCACGCCGGCGGTTTTCGCGAAGACGCGCGAGCGCATCGAAGCGCTCGGCTGGCGGCTGCGCGTGCAGCGCACCCTCTGGGACCTCGACCGGCCTGAGGATCTCGAGCGTCGCCTGGCGCTGCGCGCACGGGTACGGGGCGGTGATGCCTGATGCGCCGCCGAACCGAAGCCGGCGGCGGCTGTTGGCCGCGGCGGCGGCGTGGCCGCTGGCGCGGGCCTGGGCGTCGGACGCAGCGGTGCGCCTGCCCGCACTGCCGATCTCGAAACTCTCGCCGGGCGATCCGCTCCCGGCCTGGCTCGAGCCCTACGCCTTCCAGGATCGGCCGCGGCGCACCGAATTCGCGCTGGTGCGCGACGCCGGGCGCACCGCGCTGCGCGCGCGTGCCAACGCCTCGACCGCCGGTCTGATCCGCCGGCTCAGCATCGATCCGAACGCGGTTCCCGTGCTCGAATGGGACTGGAAAGTGAGCAATCTGGTCGAGGGCAGCGACATCGCGACGCGCGCGGGCGACGACTTCCCGGCGCGCCTGTACGTGACTTTCGATGTGCCGCTCGAGCAGTTCAACCCGCTGCAGCGCGTGTTTCTCGCGCTTGCACGTTCGCTGTGGGGCGATGCGCTGCCGCTCGCGGCGCTGTGCTACGTGTGGGACGGGCGCGCGCCGGTGAACACGATGGTGCCGAACGCCTACAGCGACCGGGTACGCATGGTGGTCGTCGAGAGCGGCGCTGCACGGCTCGGCCGCTGGCTACGCGTGCAGCGCAACGTCGTCGAGGACTACCGGCGGGCGTTCGCCGGCGACGCCCCGGACGTGATGCGCCGCCCCGTGCCGCCGGTGAATGCCCTGGTCGTGTCGAGCGATACCGACAACACCGGCGAACGCGCCGAGGCGTTTTTCGGCGACGCCAGCTTCCGCGCGCTGCCGCGGGGCTAGATCGCGCCCGCGTCGCGCAGCAGTTCGGCGACCTGCTCGGCGATCAGGCGGTAGCCCCGCGCATTCGGGTGGATCGGATCCGACTTCAACGCGTTGTCGCGCAGCACCTTGCCGACGACCTTGCCCTCGTAGGGGATGCCGAAGGCCTCGGCGATTTCGGCGTAGAAGCCAGGCGGGGTAACCGTGATGCTTTTTTCGGGCGTGCCGATCAACACCACCTGAACGCCGCGTTCGCGCGCCAGGCGCACCATTTCGCGTACGTTGCGCTCGGCGGCGGACTTGCTGAGGTTACGCAGAAAATCGTTTCCGCCGATGCACAGGATCAGCAGCTTCGGCGCGTGCAGGTCGAGCGAATTCGGCAGCCGCGCCAGCGCGCTGGCGGTGACTTCGCCCGGCACGCCGGCGCGCACCACGCGTCGCCCGATGAGGCGCTCGAGCTGTGCCGGGTAGCTTTCGGTCTCGGCGGCCCCGGTGCCGTGCGTCAGGCTGTCACCGAAGGCGAGCACCACCGCGTCGGGCGCGAGCGGCGCGAGCTGCGGTGATCGACCGCAGGCCGCCAGTACGGCGACGCACAGCGCCAGCTGCGCTGCGCGCCACAGCCGGTGCAGCGCTGCAGACGACCGCATGCCGGTGGCGCGGGTCGGTGCGCTACAGCACGGCGACCGTCTGCACCTCGACGAGGAACGGTTCCTGTACCAGCCGGTCGACCACCAGCAGCGTATTGGGTGGGTACTTCCCGTCGGGGAACATGCGCGGAAACTCGCGCAGGCGCCAGGCCATGAAACGGGCGATGTCCTGCGAGTGCACCATGTAGGTGGTGAACTGCACGACGTTGCCCCAGCCGGCGCCGGCCGAGTTGAGCGCGGCGGAAATGTTGGCAAAGACCTGGGTGCATTGTGCGTCGAAGTCTCCGTCACCGACGATCTTGCCGTCCCGGTCTGCCGACAGCATGCCGGCGATGAACAGGAACTCGTTCGCCTTGACCCGCGTCATGTGCGAGTACTGGCCGAGCGGTTTGCCGAGGGTTTCGGGATTCTGTATGCGGATGTCCGGCATGGCAGTTCTCCTCTCAGGTGACCGATGCTCAGGCCGTCGCGGCCGGCAGCGCGCTGCGGCGGGCAGTGCGACGCGCCTGCAGCTGGGCAGTCACGGTGCTGGCGAGCAGCTTGCCGTCGACCGGCTTGACGAGGTAGCCGTCGGCGCCCGCGCGCAGGCAGGCGTCGATCGACTCGCGGTCCGCCAGCACGGTGACCACCACCACCGGCGTCTGCGTGTTGGGCGACGCGCTGCGAATGTCCTTCAGCACCTCGATGCCGCCGATGCCGGGCATCATCAGATCGAGCAGGATCGCATCGTAGGCGTAGTTGCCGGCCAGGCGCAGCGCTTCCTCGCAGGTGCCGGCGAGCTGCGTCTCGACGCGCAGCGCGCGCGTCAGCTGGTGCGCGAGCAGCAGGCGCGTCGATTCCTCGTCGTCGACGATCAGGATGCGGTGGCGCGGTGCGGCGTCGACGGCCTGTGCGCTCATCGCGCCGGACGCCGCGCGCGCGCGAGCTTCGCCGCGAGATCGTTGAAATCGCGCGCGTTGATGTCGAAGTCCTTTTCCGGCCGGCGGTCGACGCGCGCGCCGGGCCCATACTCGAGCGGGCGGACGACGAAGGCGGTGGCCAGGCCGCAAGCGCGCGCTGCGCGCAGGTCGTCCTTGTGCGCCGCCACCATCATCACCTCCTGCGGCGCAAGGCCCAGGAGGCGCGCCGCGCCGAGGTAGGTTTCGGGATCCGGCTTGTAATGCTGGAAGAGCTCCGCCGAGAGGATGCAGTCCCAGGGCAGCCCGGCGTGCTTCGCCATGTTGGTGAGCAGCGCGACGTTGCCGTTCGACAGCGTGGCGATGGTGTGGCCGCGCTTGAGGCGCCGAAGGCCGGCGCGTGCGTCCGGCCACGGCTTGAGCCGGTGCCAGACGCGGTTGAGATGATCGATCTCCTGTTCCGCGAGCCCCTCGATGCCGAAACGCCCGAGCAGCTCGTCGAGAATCATGCGGTGCAGCGTGTCGATCGAGGTCCAGCCGAGCGCACCCGAGCGCACGCGCGCCATGGCCGGGCGGTAGCCGGCGCGCCAGGCATCGGCAAACGCCTCCCAGTCGACCTGCAGGCGTTTTGCGCGCCCCAGACGACGGCCTTCGGCGATCAGCGAGCCGCGCCAGTCGACCACCGTGCCGAATACGTCGAAGATGAGGGCCCTGACGGCGCGCAGAGGCTGTGTCACGCTGGTTTCCTTTCGTGCCGCCACAGCACGTCGCCACGTCCAGCATGTCGATTCAGGGTGCGGCCAGCGACGAACAGCAGGTCCGAGAGCCGATTCAGATACTGCCGCGCGTGCTCGCTCACGCCTTCGCTGCGCCCGAGCGCGACCACGCTGCGCTCGGCGCGGCGGCACACGGCGCGCGCGAGGTGTGCCGCGGCGGCGGCGCGCGAGCCGCCCGGCAGGATGAACTCCTTGAGCGGCGTGAGCGTCGCATTCCACTGCTCGAGCATGCTGTCGAGCCGCTCGACCTGTGCCGCGCTCAGCATCGCGTGCCCCGGTATGCTGAGCTCGCCGCCCACGTCGAACAGGTCCTGCTGCACGGCCTGCAGCACCGCGCGCATCGCCTCCGGCACCTCTTCCGCGAGCAGCACGCCGAGCGCGGAGTTGAGCTCGTCCACGTCGCCCAGTGCCTGCACGCGCGGCGTGTCCTTGCCGACGCGTGCGCCGTCGCCGAGCCCCGTCTCCCCGGCGTCGCCGGTGCGGGTGGTGATTTTGGTGAGCCTGTGTCCCATGTCGCGTCTGTCTGCGCGTGGCGCTGTCTGGCCACGTATCTTACGTTGCTTGGATCGCGTTAGCATAAAGACCCCGCGTCGTGCGGGGAAGCGATGGAGGAGGCGAGCATGGCTACACGCGTACGCAAGGCGGAGTACTACTCCATGAAGGTGCCGAACCGGCCCGGTGCGGGGGCGAAGATGCTGGACGCGCTCAAGGCCGAAGGGGTCGGTCTTCTCGCGTTCACCGGCTTTCCGGTGCGCGGCGGCGTGCAGGTCGACTTTGTGCCGCAGAACGGCGCGGCGTTTCGCCGTGCCGCGAAGCGCGCCGGCTGGAAAGTGTCCGAGCGCAAGGCGGTGTTTCTCTTGCTGGGCGATGACCGGGTCGGCGCGCTCACCGGCGTGCTCGGCAAGCTGGCCGCCGCGCGCATCAGCTTGACGGCGCTCGACGCCGTGGTCGCGGGCGGTGGGCGCTACGGCGCGATGTTCTGGGTCAAGAAAAAGGACGTCGCGCGCACGACGCGCTTGTTGAAGGCCGGCTGAGGCGGCCTGCCGCTAGCGCTTGCGCCGGACCTCGCTTTCGAGCGAGCCGCGCGCAAGCGTCGTGTGCAAGCGCTCGCCCTCGGCGACGCGCGTGGCGTCACGCAGCACTTCGCCGGCGGCGTTGCGCGTGATGCTGTAGCCGCGCGCCAGCACCGCCTGCGGATCAAGCACGCCGAGCCGCGCACGCAGCTCGGCAATGCGCGCGGCGGCAAGTTCGCGACGGCGTGCGTCGGCCGCGGCGAGGCGCGGCAGCAGCGTGCCGAGCGCATAGTGCGCCGCGTCGAGGCGCCGTGCCGCGGCGGCGGCGAGCCGCGCGCCGAGCTGCGCGAGCAGCGTGCGTCCACTGCGCAGCCGTTCGGCCGGATGCACCAGGCGCCGTGCGAGCACGTCGACCGATTGCGCCACGGTTTCGATGCGGCGGCGCGTTTCGCGTCCCGCACGACGTGCCAGCTCGGCGATGCGCGCGACGAGCTCGGCGCGCTGCGGCACGGCGAGCTCGGCAGCCGCGGTCGGCGTCGCAGCGCGGCGGTCGGCAGCGAAATCGGCGATTGTCACGTCGGTTTCGTGTCCGACACCGACCACCACCGGGATGGACGAGGCGCGTATGGCATGGGCCACGGCGGCCTCGTTGAACTGCCAGAGGTCTTCGATCGAGCCGCCGCCCCGCACCAGCAGCAGCACGTCGCACTCGGCTCGCGCGCTGGCGCGCGCGAGCATGTCGGCGATGCGCGAGGCAGCGCCGGCGCCCTGCACCGGAACCGGATACACCACCACGGCGACCGCAGGATTGCGGCGCGCGAGCGTGGTCAGGACATCGCGCAGCGCCGCCGCGGCGAGCGAGGTCACCACGCCTACGCAGCGCGGATAGGCCGGCAGCGCGCGCTTGCCGGCTGGATCGAAAAGTCCTTCCCGTTCAAGCGCCTGTTTTAGCTTCAGGAAGCGCTCATACAGGGGCCCGAGGCCGGCCTCGCGCATCGTCTCGACGCGCAGCTGAAAGCGGCCGCGCGGCTCGTACAGGGTCACCAGGGCGCGCACCTCGACCCGCATGCCTTCGCGCGGCGCCCAGTCGAGCAGCGCCGCGCGACCCTGAAACATCACGCAGTCGACCTGCGCCGCGTCGTCCTTCAACGTGAAATAGCAGTGGCCGGAGGCTGCGCGCGTGAAGTTCGAGATCTCGCCGCGTACCCAGGCGAGCGGGAAGCGTCGCTCCAGGACGTCACGCACGCTGCGCAGCAGCGCCGAAACGGTCAGCGTGCCGGCGCGTTCTGCGTCGGGATCGTTCGCGGGCGGGGTCGGCATGGCAGGGGCGCAGCGACTCTACAC
>JBFFEY010000051.1:0-21794 GCA_041558415.1 Burkholderiales bacterium
ACATACGAAAACACGAGATCGATTTCCGATTGCGAACCGCGCCGGTCTGCTAGGGGCGGCCGTCGCCTCCCGACTTATCGCGCAATCCCGATCGGCGGCGGCGCGAGCTTGACGATGCGGTCGAGCACCTGCTCGTACTCCTTCTCGCTCTCGACGCCGGTGAGCGGGTCGCGGTTCTCGGCCCAGGCGCGATTGATGTCGGCCCAGTCCTGCGCGTTCAGCACGCGGCGCGCGATCGGCATGACGCCGTCCTCTTCCTTGCGCATGTGCTGGCGGTAGCCTGCGACGAATTCCTCGACCGCCTTGGCGAAGCGCTCGAATTCCCTGTCGCCGCCCTCTTCGTAGCGCAGCAGGTCCTGCTCCAGCTCGCGGATCGAGTGCGCACCGCTGTCGTGTTCCTGGCGCAGTTCGTCGAGGATGGCGTCGGCTTCCGAGGTCTTGCGCCGCACCGCGGCGAACAGGAAGTCCTCCTCCTTCGGGTGGTGCATGCGCTCGGGAAAGACATCGAGGTAGTAGAGGATGGCGCGGAACACCGCCGGGTTGATCTTGGTGCCGTGGTCGCGCTGGTCGCGCACGAGGTATTCCATGGCATGCAGCACGACCGCGATCGAGCGGTGCTCGTTCCACAGCGCGTCGAGTAGGGTGGGATTCATTTGACGCCTCTCGGTTCAGGCCCAATGATGCCCCCCGCGGCGCGAATCCGTAAAGTGCGGCAGGGTAAATAGTGAAAGGAGTGCTGGCATGCTGAACGTGGCGGTGGTCGGACTCGGCTGGTGGGGCAGGATCATCGTCGGGCTGCTGCGCGGCCACGCCGCCCTGCGCGTGGTGGCCGCGGTCGACCCGGACACGGACGCCTGCGCCGCGTTCGCGCGCGAGCAGGGCATCGCCCTGCGGCCGCGCCTCGAGGACGCGTTGGCCGATCCGGCCGTGGCGGCGGTGGTGCTGTGCACGCCGCACTCGCTGCACCGCGCGCAGATCGTCGCCGCGGCGGGCGCCGGCAAGCACGTGTTCTGCGAAAAGCCGCTCGCGCTGTCGCGCGCCGACGTGCTCGAGGCGGTCGCGGCCTGCAACGCCCACCGCGTCGCGCTCGCGGTGGGCCACGAGCGCCGCTTCGAGCCGCCGATCCGCGAGCTCATGCGCATGCTGCAGGCCGGCGAGATCGGCACGCCGCTGCAGGTCGAGGCCAACTTCAGCCAGGACAAGTTCCTCGGCATCGACCCGCAGAACTGGCGCCTGTCGCCCGGCGAGGCGCCGGCCGGCCCGCTCACCGCGACCGGCATCCACCTGCTCGACCTGTCGATCGGCGTGTTCGGCGAGGCCGAGCAGGCCTACGCCAGCGTGCGCCAGCTCGGCAGTCCGCTGGTGAACGGCGACACGCTCGCGGTGCTGCTCGGCTTCCGCCGCGGCGGCCACGCGCTGATCAGCGCGATGCTCGCCACGCCCTTCGTCGGGCGCTTCGCGCTGTACGGCAGCCACGGCTGGATCGAGGTGCGCGACAAGAACCATCCCGAGGCGCCCGAAGGCTGGGAGTTCATCGTCTGCCGCCGCGGCGGCCGGCCCGAGCAGCGCGCGTTTCCGCCCGCGGCCGCGGTGCTCGCCAACCTCGAGGCCTTCGCCGAGGCGGCTTGCGGCGGCGCGCCCTACCCGGTGCCGCAGCAACAGATGATCGCCAACATCTGCGCGCTCGAAGCGGTGGTGCGCTCGACGCGCAGCGGCAAGGTGGAAGCGGTGGCGCCGGCGCAGGGCTAGCGCCGCGCGCGGCGCCTCGTCGTCTTGCGCCGAGGGCGTTGCTTGCGCGGCCCGAGGCCGGCCATTTCGCCGAGCACGGCGCACACCGCGGCGGTGTCCTCGCGCGCGCGGCCGGCGGCCATCGCCGCGGCGTACAGCGGCGCGCTCGCCGCGAACAGCGGCGTCGGGCAATCGAGCGCGGCGGCGAACTCGGCGATGATCTTCATGTCCTTCTGCCAGACCTCGACCTTCATGGTCGCGTCCGAGTAGTCCCCGGCCACCATCATCGGCCCGCGCACGCTGAACATGCGCGAGCCGCCGGCACCGTCGCCGACCACGCGGAGCACCTGCGCCGCATCCAGCCCCGCCTTGCGCGCGAGGGTGAACGCTTCGGCCGCCGAGACGTTGTGTATCGCCACCAGCAGGTTGGCGACGAACTTCATCTTCGAGCCGTTGCCGAAGGCACCGAGATCGTGCTGTGCGCGCGCGAAGCCGTCGAACACCGCGCGGCAGCGCCGCTGCGCGGCGCGCGGTCCGCTGGCGAACACCACCAGATCCTTCGTACGCGCCTGCGCGCCGGTGCCCGAGAGCGGGCAGTCGAGCAGGATCACGCCGGCGCGCGCGAGCACGCGCTGCGCTGCCTGCTTGTCGGCGAGCGGCAGCGTGCTGGTCTCGACCACGACCTGCCCGCGGCGGCGCAGGCCGGCGATCGCCTCGGCGACCTCCATCAGCGCCGCCGCAGAGGGCAGCGAGGTGACGATGATCGGCGCGCGCCGCGCGACCTCGGCCACCGAGCGCGCGGCGTGGCCGCCCGCGCGCCGCAGCCGCGCGCGCAGCGCGGGAACGATGTCGTAACCGGAAACCGCGAAGCCTGCGCGCAGCAGGTTCGCGCTCATCGCCGAGCCCATGATCCCCAGGCCCAGCAGGCCCACCGTGCCGGCCGCCGGTTTCACGCCTTTTTTCCCGGCGACCGCTGCGGCATGCGCTGCGCTAGATCGAGCCCAGGTCGCTGATCGCGTCGACCACCATGCTCGAGCCGACCGCGATCAGCAGGATGTCGGAGGCGACGCGCACGTACTTGTGGTCGAGCGGCGGGGCCGGCAGCCGGATCGTCAGCTCCCGCGGCACCGGGTACCACACGACGTCGCGCGGCAGCGGCTGGCCGTAGCGCCACTTCTTGGCCTGGCCCGGCGGCAGGCAGCCGTTGTTCTTCTTCGCCAGCCCCGGCGGGCAGCCCTTGCCCTTGCGGAACTCGTCGCCGTAGTAGCGGCGCACGACGTCGCGGTCGTGATCGCCGAAGTACTTGCCGTGCTTGGCCTGCCACTCGACGCGATCGTCGTTGTCGTGCTTCGCCTTCTTGTCGCTCTTCGCCTTGTGCGACTTGCCGTTGCCGTTGCCGGCCCAGTCCGGCTTGCCGGCGAAAGCCGGCGCCGACCCCAGACCGAGCGCCGCCGCGGTGGCCAGCGCAACGAGGATTTCCGGCTTGAATACCTTGTGCAGCATGTTCGGTCTCCTATCCGACGCCCGGGCGTCCTATGACAATAGGCCTACTGTGCGCCGTCGTGCCGCCACGTCAGTAGCGAAAATTCCGCATTCGCGTCCCGCGCGTCCGCTGCAATGCGGAACTTTTTCACGTTGCCAGGTCGGCGGCGCTCACTTCGGCGCGCCGCCCGGCGGCTTCCGCCGCGGCGAAGTTCAGCTCGACCTTGACGCCGTTCGGGTCGAACAGGAACAGCTGGTAGAGCGCCTGGTCGTCGACCTGGCGCTCGTTGAACTCGACGCCGGCCGCCTTCAGGCGCGCGATCGTCTCGTCGAGCCCGGTGCAGCGGAACGCGACGTGGTCGATCACGCCGCTGCCGCGCAGCGCCTGCGACTGCTGGCCGAGGTAGCGCTGGCGCGCTTCCGACACCGCGGCGCCGCCCTCGCAGACGTGGATCACGTCCTGCTCGCCGAGGTAGAGCCACTTCACCGGGAAGCGGAAATCGGGCGACGGTCCGATGCGAAAGCCGAGCACGCGCACGTACCAGTCGCAGGTGCGCTCGATGTCGTCGGTCTGGATGAGGAAATGCTCGAGGTGGCTGATCGGCATGACGGCTCTCCCCGCGGCGGCGTCTCCGCCACGATGATACGCGAGGACCGCGGCGCCGTCGGCTCGGGTATGCTCGCGCCTTCGCCTGCCGCAGGCCGCGCACCCGGGGAGCCCGTCATGAGCGTCGTCGTCAACCACGCCAAGCGTCAGCTGCGCGAGGGCAGGCTCGCCGTCGGCCTCGGCCTGCGCCAGGCGCGCACCGTCGACATCGCGCAGATCCTCAAGACCGCCGGCTTCGACTGGATGTTCATCGACTGCGAGCACAGCTCGATGGACCTCGACACCGCGGCGCAGATCTCGGCCGCCTCGCTCGCCGTCGGCATCACGCCGGTGGTGCGCGTGCCCGGCTACGAGCATCACCACGCCACGCGCGTGCTCGACAACGGCGCGCAGGGCGTGGTGGTGCCGCACGTCGACAGCGCCGAGATGGCGAAGCGCGTCGCGGACCACTGCCGCTTTCCGCCGCTCGGCCACCGCTCGATGGGCGGCGGGCTGCAGCAGCTCGGCTTCGCGCCGATGCCGGTGGGCGAAGCCGCGCGCGTGGTGAACGAGGAGACGCTGGTGGTGGTGATGATCGAATCGCCGCAGGGCGTGGCCAACGCCGAGGCCATCGCGGCGACGCCGGGCATCGACGCCCTGCTCATCGGCACCAACGACCTGTGCATGGAGCTGGGCATCCCGGGAAAATTCGACGACCCGAAGGTTAGCGACGCCTACGGCAAGGTCATCGCCGCCTGCAAGAAGCACGGCAAGTACGCCGGCATGGGCGGGCTCTACAGCGCCGAGTACTTCGAGCGCTACGTCGGCATGGGCGTGCAGCTCGTCCTCTCCGGCTCGGACTTCTCCATGCTGATGAAGGCCGCCAGCGCGCAGGCGAGCCTGGTGCGCAGCTTCGGCAAGTAGTTTGGGGTCAGACCCCTGTGGATAAGTCCCTCGACCGCGCGGGCCTGGCACCGGACTTATCCACAGGGGTCTGACCCCATCAGCGCAGTACCGCTTCGGTCATTCGCCGCGCCAGCGGCGCGACCAAGATCGCCGCGGGGAACGCGATCAACCAAGCGGCGCCCCAGGCTTTCATCCACAGCAGGAAGAAGTTCGGCGGAAAGCCGACGTTCACCGCCGTGCCGACGCCGGTGACGATGAACACCATGATGAGCGTGAGGAAGAAGGCGAAGACGACGGGGAAGAATTTCTTCGGAATCTTCATCGCCGCCTCATCCCGCGCGGCTCACTTCGGCCCGTCGACGATCTGCGTCGCGAAGTTCGCCGGCGAGACGATCTCGAGCAGCTCGAGGTCGTCCGAGCACTCGATCTCGCGGTGCTTGAGCCGCGGCGGCTGCAGGATGCAGTCGCCCTTGCGGATGGTGCGCACGCCGCGCCCCTCGTACTCGAAGGTCGCCCAGCCGTTCAGCACATAGACCATCTGGAAGGCGCAGTCGTGCACGTGCCACTGCTGCACCTCGTCCTTCGCCTGCTTGCCGTTCTTGCGGATCACATGCGCGACGTAGTCGCCGCCCGTGCCCTGCTTGATGCCGAGGTCGCGGTAATCGAAGATCTCGCGCAGCCCCGGCGACCACGCGGCCTGCGCGGCCTCGTCGTGCACGAAGTTCCATTTCGTTTTCATGGTGTCCTCCTCAATGAACGATAACGTCAGCCAACGCGAGCTCGGGGTCTGACCCCAACATCATGCCTTCGCCATGGCCTTGGCGCGCCGCGTCAGCCACCAGCCATACTGCTGCGGCCAGGACTCGAACTCGCCGGTCGCGCCGAGCGCGGCCTCGGCGTGCAGGAACCAGTTCGGGTCGTAGAGCGCCTCGCGGCCGATCGCGATCAGGTCGGCCTCGCCCGCCTGCAGGATGCTTTCCGCCTGCGGGCCGTCGAGAATCAGACCGACCGCCATGGTCTTCACGCCCGCTTCGCGCCGCAGCTGCGCCGCGAACGGCACCTGGAAGCCGGGCCCGCGCTTCACGCCGGCGGCCGTCGCCGGCCCGGAAATCCCGCCCGAGGAGCAGTCGACGACGTCGACGCCGCGCGCCTTCAGCTCGCGCGCAAGCAGCACGCTGTCCTCGATCGTCCAGCCGCCCTCGACGCCGTCGACCGAGGAGACGCGCACGAACATCGGCCGGTCCTGCGGCCACACCGCGCGCACCGCCTCGGCGACTTCGAGCGTGAAGCGCATGCGGTTTTCGCGGCTGCCGCCGTATTCGTCGTCGCGCTTGTTAGCGAGCGGCGAGAGGAACTCGTGGCCGAGGTAGCCGTGCGCCGAGTGAAGCTCGATGACCTCGAAGCCGGCGGCGAGCGCGCGCTTCGCCGCCGCGCGCCAGGAATCCTTCAGCTCGCGAATGTCCTCGCGCGTGAGCGCCTGCGGCATGAGCCAGCCCTCGTCGAGCGGCAGGCTGGAGGGCGCCACCACCGGCCAGGGCTCGTCGCCGCGCGCGCGGTCGGCGGCGTCGAGCGCCGCGTTGCCGTACCAGGGCCGCTGCATGCTGGCCTTGCGTCCGGCGTGCGCGAGCTGGATCGCGGGCACCGCGCCCTGCGATCTTATGAACGCGGCGATGCGCGCGAGGCCCGGCACCTGGTCGTCCGACCAGATGCCGATGTCGCCGTGCGTGATGCGGCCGATCGCCTCGACCGCGGTCGCTTCGGTGAACACGATGCCCGCCCCGCCCTGCGCGAACTTGCCCAGGTGCACCAGGTGCCAGTCGTTGACGAAGCCGTCCTTCGCCGAGTACTGGCACATCGGCGAGAGCACGCAGCGGTTGCGCGCGCGAACGCCGCGCAGCTCGATGGGCTGGAACAGAAGCGGTTTGGACGTCATGGCCTGCAATCCCGTGATGGATGAAAACCTGCGGCGCGGATTCTAGCCGCGCGGCTTTTTCTTGAGGAGGTCGGCGAGCGCCTCGAGCGGCCGGTGGGTGGCGCCCTGCGGCGCCGCCGCTGCGCCGCCGCCCGTCGCCGCGTCGACTTCGCGCGCATGCTCGTTCTCGTGGCAGTAGATGCAGAGCAGCTCCCAGTTCGCGCCGTCGGGCGGATTGTTGTCGTGGTTGCCGTCGCGGTGGTGCACCGTCAGCTCGCGCAGCCGCGCGCGATCGAAGCTGCGTGCGCAGCGGCCGCAGACCCAGGGCAGGATCTTCAGCGCGCGCTCGCGGTAGCCCTGCTCGCGCGCGGCGCGGGCGCGGTTCGCTTCGGCGACCAGGCGCTCGAGCCTGTCGGGATCAGGCGTCTTTTTCGCGCGCGGCGGCGTGCCGCCGCGTGAACTTTTTGTCATCTTGTCCCAATGGTGCACCAATGCCCTTCCTCGCGGTAGCAACGCCGTTACACTCCAGCCCGATCACGCAGAACAACGGCGGGTGAGCATGGGTACATCAGGTCGGACGGGCAGCCGCATCGACGACACCACGGTGCCGCTGGTGGCCTGCGCGGTGTGCGCCAAGCGCATGGGCAGGGACGTCGCCAAGCAGGCCGAAACGCCGCAGCACAGCGTCTACCTCTGCAGCGACGCCTGCCTGCAGCGCTGGCACGCCGAGCACGGGCGCGAGGCAAACGCCCGCTAGATCCGCTCAGCCTGCACGCCGCGCCGCCCAGGCGCGCGGCGTCAGAATCGCGAACGGCAGCGATTTCTTCCAGCGCCGCCCGATTTCGAGCAGCGCGCGGTCACGCGTCACGAGCGCCTGCGCGCCGCAGGCGAGCGCCAGCGCGAGAAACTTCCGGTCGTCCGGGTCGCGGCAGTCCGGCAGCCGCAGCGCCACGCGCTGCGGCGTCCAGTCGCGCCTGGCGAGCGCGCGGCAGCGCTCCAGGCAGGCGGCCTGCGCGCCCGCGTCGAGCGAACGCCTGCCGAAGGGGTAGCCGAGCGCGCGCGCGAGCTCCGCTTCGCAGTCCGCGTCGATGCACAGTTCGACCGCGCCTTCGGCCTGCGCCGCGGCGAGCGGCGCGAGCGCAGCATCGTCGAACACCAGCCAGTCGAGCCAGACGTTGGTGTCGAGGACGAGGCGCCGGGTCATCTGCAATCGGTCATCTGCGATAGCATTGCACGCTTTCAAGCAGCGGAGAACGCGATGTCCAAGACCACCACGCCGAGCGGCCTCGTCATCGAGGAGCTAAACGTCGGCGACGGCGACACGGCGAGCGCCGGCCAGCAGGTCAGCGTGCACTACACCGGCTGGCTGCTGTACGGCGGCGAGAAGGGCAAGAAGTTCGACTCGAGCCGCGACCGCAACGAGCCGTTCCAGTTCCCGCTCGGCGCGGGGCAGGTCATTCGCGGCTGGGACGAGGGCGTCGCCGGCATGAAGGTCGGCGGCAACCGCCGCCTCACGATCCCGCCCGAGCTCGGCTACGGCGCGCGCGGCGCAGGCGGCGTCATCCCGCCGAACGCGACGCTGATCTTCGAAGTGGAGCTGCTCGGCGTCGGCTAGCGGTTGCTACTGAATCGGCGCCTCGACCGCCTGCGCGCGCGTCTTCGCCCGGTGCAGGCCGACCCACTCGTTCGCGACGAGCGCGCCGAACACGACCAGCGCGCCGACCAGCGCGAGGTTGCTCGGGCGCTCGCCGACGGCCAGCCAGACCCAGAGCGGCGCGAGGATCGTTTCAACGAGCGACAGCAGGCCGAGCTCGCCTGCGGTCAGGTAGCGCGTCGCGCGCGTCATCAGCAGGCAGCCGAGGCCGAGCTGCAGCATGCCCATCGGCGCGAGCACGCCGATGTCGCTCAGGCTCGCCTCGAACGGCAGCGCGAAGGGCAGCGCGACGACGAGCGAGATCAGCCCGGCGATCATCACCGCCGGCACCATGTCGACCTGCGCGTGCATTTTGCGCAGCACGATGATGTTGAGCGCGAAGGCGGTGGGCACGCCGAGCGCGAGCAGGTTGCCGAGCGTGCGGCCGCGGTCGATGCCGGCGGCGAACATCAGCGTGATGCCGGCGAGCGCCACCGCGATCGCGATCCAGGTGCGCAGCGGCACGCGCTCGCGCAGCAGGAACCAGCCGAACAGCGCGACGAAGAACGGCCCGGTGCTCATCAGCACGTAGGTGTTGGCCGCGGTGTTGCGCATCAGCGAAAGGATGAAAAAGAAGAAGGTCGAGGCGAGCAATGCGCCGGCGAGCACCCCCGGACGCCCCACCGCGGCGATCTGCGACCACACCCGCCCGCGATGCCACCACAGCAGCGTGGCGAAGAGGAACGCCACCATGAAGAACGAGCGCCAGAACACCACCTCGAAGCCGTCGCTCGTCTCGACGTGGCGCACGAAGATGCCGCCGGTCGACCAGCACAGGCCGGCGACGATCATGAGCAGCACGCCCCTGCGGTGCGCCGCCGGATTCTGGCTCACGGAGTGCCGCGCCCTCGAGGCAACGCCGCTCAGGCGGCTTTCGGCTTGTAGTGCAGCGGATAGAGCCGCTCGACCACCGGGCCGTCGGCGGCCCAGGCCCTGCAGCCGTCTAGGAAGTGCGGCTTCTTCTCGCTCATGCTCGGCTTCGCCCAGCTCGCCACCTCGCCGTCCTTCGGCCAGCTGGACAGCGTCTGGAAGGCCACCGTCGCCGCCGGCATGAGCAGCTCCTTGAGGTGGGTGCAGCCCTTGGTGCCGCCCACCGCCTCGTTCACCGCGCGGCGCCAGCCGCCGCCGATCTTCGCGCCGACGAGCTTCTTGTAGGCCTCGGCCACCGTGTAGCAGGCGGGATACGGCGCGTCGTTGGTGGTCACCTCGATATCGCGCACGCGCAGCGCGCGGTCGATGGTCAGGCGCAGCTGCATGTCGTGCACGTGCTCGCCCGGCTGGCGCAGCCCGCGGTAGGGCTCCTCCACCGGGTAGGTCTTGGTGTCGACGATGCTCGCCTCGATGTCGAACAGGCCGTCCTCGCGCATGTAGCCTTCGCAGGCGATGGTGCGCGTGTGCAGGTGGCGGCGGGGGGCGGGGGTGGAAAGCGGCATGGAATGTGCTAACGGAAAGAAGGCGCCGCCGAACGGCGGCAGGAGGCTTGATTTTACCGGGCGCGGCCCCTCGCCTGCCCGATTTCGCGCAGCCGGGCTATATTCGGGCGCGCGCCACGACGGCATCACGCAACAAGAGGAAACCGGAATGAAGCTGTGGTTGTTCGACTGCGAAGCATCCGAGCAGGACATCGAGGCCGCCTGCGGCGCCGCCGCGGCACTCATCGAGGGCCGCGGGCTGAGCGTCGAGCAGGCCTACGACGCGGTGATGAAGCGCAGCAACCGCGAGCGCTTCGATCGCCGCGCGGCGCAGGCCTGGGACGACGCCGAGGACGAGGCCCTCGAAGCACTCTACCCGGGCGAGGAGCCGCCCACCGAGCCGGTGCTCGGCCCGGCGGAAGAATCCGGCAACTAGCTAGTTCAGCCGCCAGAGCGCGGCGTTTAGCAGCGTCGCGAACGCCACCCACGCGGCGTACGGCACGAGCAGCCAGGCTGCGACGCGGTCGACGCGCCGGAAGAGGTGCCCGGTGACCACGATCGCGGCGAGCAGCACCAGGATCTCGACGAGCGCCGCACCGATCATGCGCGCGCCGAAGAAGACGAACGACCAGCACAGGTTGAGGCCGAGCTGCACCGCCCAGGCGACGAGCTCGGCGTTCAGCGCGCCGTCCGTGGTCCAGCCGCGCAGGCGCCAGACGCGCCAGCCGGCGAGCGCGATCATCGCGTAGAGCACGCTCCACACCGGGCCGAACAGCCAGTCGGGCGGATTGAACGGCGGCTTGGCGAGCGCCTGGTACCAGCCGCCCACGCTCGTCGCCGTGATGGCGCCGCCCGCGCCGGCCACCGCAAAGCACAGCGCGAGAAAGCCGGCCAGGCCGAGCGCATCGCGCAACCGGCTGCGCGTCATGCGCCGCGAATCGGCATCCATCGCGCGATTCTACGGCGTCGGCCTAGAATGCGGCTCCCTCGCTCCGAACGCCAGCCATGTTCTTCGAAGGCTTCACGCTCGAGCACGTCGCGGTGCGCGACGGCAGGCTGCGCCTGCGCCACGGCGGCTCGGGGCCGCCGCTGCTGCTGCTGCACGGCAACCCGCAGACGCACGCCATGTGGCACCTGGTGGCGCCGGCACTGGCAAAGCATTACACGGTCTACTGCCCCGACCTGCGCGGCTACGGCGGCTCGTTCAAGCCGCCGGCCAGCGCCGACCACGCGCCCTACGCCAAGCGCGAGATGGCGCGCGACATGGCCGAGCTGATGCAGCACTTCGGCCACGGCCGCTTCCGCGTCGCCGCGCACGACCGCGGCGCGCGCGTCGCGCACCGCCTCGCGCTCGACCATCCGGCGCGCGTCGAGAAGCTCGCCGTGATGGACATCATTCCCACGCTCGAGCACTTCGAGCGCACCGACATGGCCTTCGCCATGGGCTACTACCACTGGTTCTGGTTCGCGCAGCCGCACCCGTTTCCCGAATCGGTGATCAACGCCGCGCCCGAAGCCTGGTTTCGCGCCCACACGGCGCGCGAGCCGAAGCCGCCCGATTTTTTCGCGCCCGAGGCGCTCGCCGACTACCTGCGCTGGGCGCGCGACCCGGAGACGATCCGCGGCATGTGCGAGGACTACCGCGCCGCGGCGACGATCGATCTCGAGCACGACCGCGCCAGCCGCACGCTGGGCGAGAAGATCCACTGCCCGCTGCTCGTGCTGTGGGGCGCCAAGGGCAAGATCGAGGTCTGGTACGACGCGCTCGCGATCTGGCGCAGCTACTGCGCCGCCACGGTGAGCGGTGGCGCCGTGCCGAGCGGTCATTACCTCGCCGAGGAAGCGCCGGACGAGGTCACCGAACGGCTGCTCGCCTTTCTCGCCTGAGTCGCGGCGGCCCGACAGTCGCCGCGTTCGACCGTACGGCGTATTGCGTTTCTGCTCAGGCGCGCGAATGATGGAGCAGGCGCGGCGCGCGCGTTTATCGTGCGGTCCAGGCGTCCAGGGAACACATGCCGAAGTCGAACGCAGGCCTGCAGGCGCATCGCCGCTTCGAGGGACTGGTGCTGTCCAGCGGCGCGCAGGCCGACCTCGCGCGCGCCCGCCGCGCGCTGGCGCGTGCCGGACTGCGCTGGCAGCTGCGCCCGCTCGGTCCCGGTGCCGCCGACCTGTTCGCCTCGCCGCCCGCCGGCACGCACGTCGGCGTCGCCGCCGCCTGGCAGCTCAGCTACGCCCTGCGCGCCGACCGCGACATCGCGCGCGCCGAGCCGGCCTTCGAAACGATCGGCGTCGACGCCATGCCGATCGCCGGGGCTGGCAGGCGCGTCCGGCGCGGCAGCATCACCTTCGAGCGTCATCTGCCCGCCTCCGCGCCGCACGACTGGGCGGCGAAGATGTGCAAGCTGCGCCGCGCCTGGCGGCTCGCCGGCGCGCCGCCCGGCAAGGGCGTGCGCATCGCGCATCCCGACACCGGCTACACCGGCCATCCCGAGCTCGACGCGCACGCGCTGCGCCCCGAGCTCGGCTACGACTTCCTCGACAACGATCCCGACCCGCTCGATCTGCTCGTCGGCTTCAGCCCGGGGCACGGCACCGCCACCGGCAGCGTGATCGTCAGCAGGGACGATGCCCACGTCGTCGGCTTCGCGCCGCGCGCGGCGCTGGTGCCGCTGCGCGTCTCCGACAGCGTGGTGCACTTTTCCTGGCGCCGGCTGTGCGAGGCGCTCTACTGGGCGGTGGCGCGCAACTGCCACCTCGCCTCGATGAGCCTCGGCGGACCCTGGGGCGGCTTCGGCGCGCTGCAGGCGGCGGTGCGCCACGCCACCGATCACGGCCTGATCCTGGTTTCGGCGGCGGGCAACCACTGGCCCTGCGTCGTCTATCCCGCCTGCTATCCCGAGGTGATCGCGATCGCCGCCTGCAACGCCGCGCGCGAACCGTGGTCGGGCTCGAGCCATGGCCTCGAGGTCGACCTCAGCGCGCCGGGCGAGTCGGTGTGGCGCGCGCTCGCGAGGAAGGACGGCCGCTATACGGTCGAGCGCAGCTCGGGCAGCTCGTACGCCACCGCGCACGCCGCCGCGGCCTGCGCACTGTGGCTGGCGAAGCACGGCGGCTGGCGTGCGCTGCGCAACCAGTACGGTGCGGCGAACCTCGCCGGCCTGGCGCGCGAAGCACTGCAGGCGAGCGCAGACTCCCCGCCCGGCTGGGCGTCGCAGCGTTTCGGCGCCGGCATTCTCGACGCCCACGCGCTGCTCGCGCGGCGTATGCCGGCACGCGCGCCGGCGCGCGGTGCGCGGGCGGCGAGCCGCGTCGCCGCGCCCGAGGCCTGGACGCGCATCGCGTCGTTCTTTCCGCAGGCCGACGCTGCCGCAGTGCAAGGTGCGCTGCTCGCCGCCTTCGCGCCGAGTGCGCGCCGCGCCACGCGCCGGCTCGAGCCGCTGCTCGACGAGATCGTGTTCCACGTCGCCACCGATCCGAAGCTGCGCGCGGCGATCGCCGCGCGCCTGCCCGGGGTGCGCGCTGCGCGCGGGGCACGCCGGCGCCCGGCGTTCTCGGGCGCGTCGAACGCGCTGCGCCGGGCGCTCGCGCATTGAACAAAGGAACCCGCATGCCGAAGCCAGCGAAGAGAACCGACGGCGTCACGCAGGGGCGCCCCGGGCGCCGGACGCGCGCGCCGGAATTCGTTCCCGGCAAGCTGATCGTTCGCTTTCGCGAGGACGCGCTCGCACCCGCGCGTGCCATCGTGGAAGGCGGCCTGCGCACGGTGCGCAGAGTGCGCGACCTCGCCAGCGCGCTGCCCGAGCAGGTCAGCGCCCCGCTCGAGATGCTCAAGCGCCAGTGCGGCGTCAAGCGCATCGACCCGCTGCTCGCACCGCCGCCGCGCGGCGCGACGGCGGCCGGCATGACGCGCATGACGCGCGGCGTGCTGAGCCTCGCCGCCTCGGTCGCGTCGCCGCCGCGCGACCGGCTCGCCGGCTACAACGTCATCGAGCTCGAGGAAAAGCAGGTTTCGGCGGAAACGCTGCGGCGCATCCAGGCGTCGCGCGCGGTGGCGTTCGTCGAGCGCGTGCCGAACCGCTGGGTATCGGCCCGACGCAGGAAGGCGATCGCCGATCCCTCCCTCAACCTGCAGTGGGGCCTGCGCGCGATCGACTGGTTCGCCGCCGCGAAACGTCCGAGCGCGGCGCAGGTGCACGTCGCCGTGCTCGACACCGGCGTCGATGCCAAGCACCCGGATCTGAAGGGCGCGATCGAGGCCTACCACCGCGGCGGCCATTCGGCGAAGGACCTGCCCGGCCACGGCACGCACGTCGCCGGCATCATCGCCGCGCTGGCCAACAACGGCGTCGGTATCGCCGGCGTCGCCGACTGCCGGCTGCACCTGTGGAAGGTGTTCAGCGACCCCGCCGGCGCGCGCGGCTACGAGGAATTCGACGACGAGGCCTACAACCGCGCGCTCGGCGCGGTGCTCGATTCGCCCGCGCGCATCGTCAACCTGAGCCTCGGCGGCACGGCCTCCTCGCGCACCGAGCAGGAGCTGCTCGCCGCGCTGGTCGCCGAGGGCGTGCTGGTGATCGCGGCGATGGGCAACGAGTACGAGGAAGGCAACCCGGTCGAGTACCCCGCCGCCTACGCCGACGTGCTCGCCGTCGGCGCCATCAGCGAGGCGCGCCGCCGCGCGGCGTTCTCCTGTACCGGGCGGCACATCAACCTGGTGGCGCCGGGCGAGCACATCCTCTCCACCCTGCCGCGCTACGGCTTCGCCGAACGCGCCACCGACTACGATGCCTGGGACGGCACCTCGATGGCCGCGCCGCACGTCGCCGGCGTCGCCGCGCTGCTCAAGGCGCAAAACCCGGCCAAGCGCGGCGCCTGGCTCGGCCGGCGGCTGCAGAACACGGCGCGGCGCCTGCCGGCGATGCGCCGCAGGAAATTCAGCAGCGCCTACGGCCACGGCCTGGTGAGCGTCGCGCGCGCGCTCGTATAATTTTTCCCATGTCGGTGAAATTCAAGCTCGCGCCGCGCGCCAGCAAGAAGAACGTCGCGCGCGCGCTCGACGCGCTCGCCGACGAAGGCCTCAAGGCCGACCAGATGTTCCCGCGCCAGACGCGCCCGGCACTCAGGCGCCTGTACGTCATCCGCTCGCCGAAGGCCGACGTTCGCAAGGTGAAACGGGTTCTCGCCGCGCTGGAAGTCGCCGTTGAGTACGTCGAAGCGGGCATAAGTCGCAAAACGATGGCGAGCTGAGGCGGCGTCGCCGTCCCGCCTCACCCATACGGGTGAGCTCCTCACCCGTATGGGCGAAATACCTTTGTCCTAGTCGGGGATAGAGTCGCCGTTCGCGCGTGCCCCGGGCCGCGCGCCGTAACCGCGACTTTTACCTGCATGGACCAAGGCTTGAAGATCGCTTTTGCCGCTTGCATGCGACGGGAGGCCATCCCGCAGCAGACGGTGTGGCGCGACGTGCTCGCCGCCGAGCCCGACTGCCTGTTGCTGCTCGGCGACTTGATCTACATGGATTACGGCCTGCCGCTGCTCTCGCGCGAGCCGCCGGGCACGCCGCGCGAGTACAGCCTGGTCAAGTTCCGCCAGATCATGGAGGCCAAGTACCGCGCGCAGTGGGACGAGCCCGACTTCCGCCGGCTGGTCGAGGCGATGCGCGCCAAGCATGGCGTTTTCGCCACCTGGGGCGACCACGACTTCGCCTGGAACGGCGCCTGCGGCCGCACCGTGCCGAGCGAGACGCGCCAGGTGTCGCGCAAGCTCTTCAACCGCTGGGTCTACGGTCGCGAGGTCGACGCCGAGATCTACCGCAGCGTCGACTTTCCGCTGGCGCGCGTCATCCTGCTCGACACGCGCTTCTACGCCGAGGACCCGGGGCCCGAGGCCGAGCTGCTCGGCGCCGCGCAGTGGCGCTTCCTCGAGAAGGCACTGCACCACGACCGCGCCTACACCATCGTCTGCTCGGGCATGACGATCGACCAGGGCATGGAAAACTGGTCGCACTACCCACGCGAGCTCGCGCGCCTGCGCAAGCTGCTGGCGCTGCGCCAGCACGTGCTGTTCCTCTCCGGCGACACCCACGAGAACAGCTTCCGCATGCACAACGGTCCGTCGATCCTCTACGAGTGCACTTCCTCGGGCGCGGCGGTCAACAAGCTGGGGCTGCCCTTCGGCATCGGCAACCGCAGGAACTGGGGCCTCATCGAGCTCGGCGAGGCCGACGTCGTCGTGCGGTTCAATTCGCGCCGCGGCCACCGGCATCACACCATCGACACGGTGACCTGGCGCGAGGCGCCCTAGATCCTGCCGCAAACGCCCGCGCGCCCCGCGCTGGCACTGGCTCGGACTGTGGCACTGACGGCGCTATAGTCGCGTCATGCCGAAAAACTTCGATGCCATCGTGGTCGGCACCGGCCAGGCCGGTCCGGCGCTCGCCGCGCGCCTGTCGGGCGCCGGCCTGTCCGTCGCCGTCGTGGAGCGTGCCAAGTTCGGCGGCACCTGCGTCAACAACGGCTGCACCCCCACCAAGACGCTGGTGGCGAGCGCCTACGCCGCGCAGCTCGCGCGGCGCGCCGCCGAGTACGGCGTCGACACCGGCGGCGCGGTGCGCGTCGACATGCAGAAGGTGAAGGCGAGGAAGGACGCGGTGGCCGGGCGCTCCAGCCAGGGCGTCGAGAAGTGGATGCGCGGCCTGCAGAACGCGACGGTCATCCAGGGCCACGCGCGCTTCACCGGGCCGCGCACGCTGCGCGTCGGCGACGAAGAGATCAGCGCGGAGAAGATCTTCCTAAACGTCGGCGCGCGGCCGCTGGTACCGCAGCTGCCCGGCATCGACCAGGTGCCGTTCCTCACCAACGAGTCGATGATGGACATCGACTTCCTGCCCGAGCACCTGGTGATCGTCGGCGGCAGCTACATCGGCCTGGAGTTCGGCCAGATGTACCGCCGCTTCGGCGCGAAGGTGACGATCGTCGAGCTGGCGCCGCGCATCATCGCGCGCGAGGACGAGGACGTGTCGCAGGCGGTGCGCGAGGCGCTGGAGGCCGAAGGCGTCGAATTCCGCACCGGCGCCGAGTGCCTCTCGGCGGCGAGGGACGGCAAGGGCATCGCCCTCGGCCTCGATTGCAAGGAAGGCGCGCCGCGCGTGGCCGGCTCGCACCTGCTGCTCGCGGTGGGCCGCGTGCCGAACACCGACGAGCTCGGCCTGGAGGCCGCCGGCATCGAGACGGACGAGCGCGGCACCATCGCCGTCGACGATGCCTTGCGCACCACGAACGCGCAGGTCTGGGCGCTGGGCGACTGCAACGGCAAGGGCGCCTTCACCCACACCGCCTACAACGACTACGAGATCGTCGCCGACAACCTGCTCGCCGGCGCCGAGCGCTCCTGGCGCGATCGCATCGCCATCTACGGCCTGTTCGTCGATCCGCCGCTCGGGCGCGTCGGCATGAACGCCGCCGAGATCAAGCGCGCCGGCCTCCAGGCGCTGGTCGGCAAGCGCCCCATGACGCGCGTCTCGCGCGCGGTGGAAAAGGGCGAGACGCGCGGCTTTCTCAAGATCTACGTCGAGGCCGCGTCGAAGCGCATCCTCGGCGCCTCGCTGCTCGGCACCGGCGCCGACGAGGCGGTGCACTCGCTGGTGGACGCCATCTACGCGCGCACGCCGTACACCGAGCTGCAGCGCCACGTGCGCATCCACCCCACGGTGAGCGAGCTCATCCCGACCACGCTGGAGTCGCTCGAGGTGCTGGCGTGAGCGAGGCGCCGAAGGACTGCATCTTCTGCGCCCCCGAGCGCGAGGTGCTCGCCGAGAACGCGCAGGCCATCGCGGTGTTCGATTCCTACCCGGTCTCGCCGGGGCATGCGCTCATCCTGCCGCGTCGCCACGTGGTCACGGTGTGGGACCTTTCGGAGGCCGAGTACCTGGCCTGCTACGCGCTGGTGCGCGAGCTCAAGCCCGTCCTCGAGGCGCGCTTCCGGCCCGACGGCTTCAACGTCGGCGTCAACTGCGGCGAGGCCGCCGGGCAGTCGGTGTGGCACGCGCACATCCACGTCATCCCGCGCTTCGCCGGCGATACGCCGTTTCCGAAAGGCGGCGTGCGCCACGTCATCCCGCTCAAGGGCAGCTATTGAACCGCCCCCCGGGCTGTGGTGCACAATAGCGGCAGCACGCGACGGGGACGGCCATGTCGACCGAGGAAAAAAGAAAAGAAGAACGCAGCGTGATCGAGCTCCCGCTCGCCTTCGAGGACGGCAAGGGCGTCACGCGCAACCTGTCGGCCTCGGGCATGTTCTTCTGGACCGACAGCTCGCCGGCGTTCGAGGTCGGCGACCGCGTCAGCATCACGCTGGAAATCGTGCGCTCCGGGCGCAAGATCCGCCCCAAGTGCCAGGGCGAGATCGTGCGCGTGGAGCCGCGCGGCAAGCAGACCGGGGTCGGGCTGAAGATCGTCGAGCCCGACGAGCCCGCGATCTGAGCCGCGCGGGCCGATTCGGGCCGGCCGATGTCTATTTGGGCCGGCTCATGCGCTCGACGATGTCGGGCGGAATGAAGTTCACCAGCTCGGTCTTGTCGGCCTCGACCAGCTCGACGTAGCGCTTGACGACATCGACCGGGTCGAACTGGCCGACGGTGATGCGCTGCACCAGCGCGTCCATCGCCTTGACGTCCTCCGGGTCGGCGGTCTTGCGGTCGAACCAGGGGCCGGGGTCGTTCGCCATGCGGTCGTTGAAGCCGGTGGCGAAGGGGCCCGGGTTGATGAGCGCGACGTCGACGTCGAAGGCCGAGAGCTCGGCGCGCAGCGCGGTGCCGAAGGCCTGCAGCGCGTGCTTGGTCATGGCGTAGGGGCCCGAGCCGACGCCGGCGCGCCCGCCGGCGATCGACGAGACGATGAGGATGCGGCCGGACTTCTTCTTGCGCATCTGCTGCGCCACGCGCTGCGTCACGGCGAAGGTGCCGAAGACGTTGACCTCGAACACCTTGCGCAGCCGCTCGAGCGGAATGACGCTCAAGGGGCCGGTCTGCCCCATCGCCGCGTTGGCGATGAACACGTCGAGCTCGTACAGGTCGAGCTTGGCGAGGTCCTTCGGGTCGGTGATGTCGAGCTTGGCGACCGTCAGCTCGGGGTGGGCCTTGGCGAGCTCGGCGGCCTGGCGGTCGGTCTCGGTGGTGGCGATCACGCTGTGGCCGCGCTTGGCGAGCTCGATGGCGGCGCCGAGGCCGAAGCCGCTGCCGGCGCCGGTGATGAGTACGGTTTTGGGCATGAGGGTCTACTCCTGGGTTACCTGGCGAGCTTCCTGATCGCCGCCAGGTCGAGCTTACCCTTTGCGCCCCAGCCGCGCGTGCCGGGCAGGACCGATGGGCGAAACTGTTCGTACAGCTGGTCGGCCTCGGCGGCGAGCGTGCCGGGCGGGCGCGACTGGGCGAGCGCCTGCATCGCGGCGCGCACCTCCTCCAGCGCGTCGCCGAACCTGGACGGCTGCATCCGCGCAGCCTAGCGTCTTCGGGAGCGTGAAACCGCGCCGCCGACTAGGCGTCTCTCGCCTTCTCCCTCCTGACCTGATCGAACAAGTGCTTCGTCTGTTCGTCTGATAACCCGAACTCTTCTCTGAGCCTGTCGAGGATTCGTCGTTCTTTCTCGTCAATCTTGCCGTCGGAGAGTGCCTTGCGGATCTCGTCTTCAAATATGACCTTCTTGCGAGCCATCTGGTTGGTGAACGCACTGGCCACGATGCCTGTCAACATCGCCACGATGCTCACGCCGAGAAAGGCGGTAAAGACCGAGATCACTTTTCCGATCGATGTGACGGGTGATACGTCCCCATAACCGACCGTCGTAAGCGTAATGAATGCCCAGTACATTGCATGGGGAATTGAGGAGAACTTTTCAGGTTGGTATTCGTTCTCGGCATAGAACATGATTGATGAAGTGAGCACCAGGGCCAGCAGGAGTAGATAGGAGGCGGCCGCGAACGATCTGCGCTCTTGCCATATGGCGCTGAAGAGGTCCTCGAGCGCGGTTGAGTAATGCGAGAGCTTGAACACGCGCATCAGCCTGAGGATGCGCAGTACCCGCAGATCGAGCCCGGGGAAAAGCACCTGAAGGTAAAACGGCAGGATGGCGACAAGGTCGACGATGCCATGGAAACTCAGGGCATAGCGCACACTGCCATTCCTCAGCCCCATTCTGCCGTCGTAGCGCAATGCCCCGTTTGCCCAAAGGCGAAGTCCATACTCAACGGTGAAAATAGCCACGCTAATCAACTCGAAATTATCGAACCAGGCCCGGTAGTGGCTGTAAACCGTCCCCACGGATTCCAGGACCACCGCGACGATATTGAGCAGGACCAAAGTCAATATCGAGATATCGACGAGCCTGCCTTTAAAATCGCCGACTTCGCTTTTCTCGAGCAATAAAAGCATGCGGTACCTGATGCTTGACGTCTCTGACATGACTTTTGATTCCTCACGCTGATGGTCTTGATCACGGGCCGCTCGAATGACCGCGGTGGATTGCGGACAATCGGCAGGCAGAGAGCGCCACATGGCCTCTTTTCCCGCCTGATATTATTTACCGTAAGGCCCTTGTGCGGCGCGCTTGCAGCCGCGGCCGGGATCGATCTTGGCGCCAAGCGCCGTTGATCGACCCGAAACAGGCCGCAACCGGGCGCGCGCTCGCCATGCTCGCCGAGATGCCGCTGCAGGAGCTGCGCCTGGCGCGCGGCCTTTCCCAGGAAGCGCTCGCCGCGACCCTCAAGGTACGCCAGGCAAGCATTTCCAAGCTCGAGCGGCGCACCGACATGTACATCAGCACGCTGCGCTCGCACATCCGCGCGATGGGCAGCGAGCCGGAGATCGTCGCCCGGTTTCCCGACGGGGAGGTCAGGATCTCGAACTTCGAGGAGGTGGAAGAAGAGCAATAGGCTCGCGCTTGCCCCGGCAGTAGGCGCTCGCGTAGCGGGCCGCCAGCGGTGCGGGAGCGCGGCGCACTACAGCGGAACCCAGGATGACCCAGACCAACCAGCCCCGGCCGTTGAGGCTCATGGTCTAGCAGCTTTGCCGCCGCGGGCACGGAAGGCTTCGCGACTACCCGCACATCGGCGGTCCCGGCGCGTTTCGCTACATCCTCACGGTCGAGGCAATGCCGCGCATGCCCAGCCTGCCCGCGTCCCGCACGCTCACCGTCTGGGAGTCGCTGGGCTTCGACGAACGGCCGCTGCCCTGGCAAAAGCCGGCCGACGACACGCCGGCGCAGCTGGCGAGCGCGTTCATCCGGAAGTACCGCGCGCTCGCCATGGCCGCGCGCGGCGAAGACGCGTCCGGCGTCGCGAAATGGCTGGACGACGTGATCGAAGCGACCCAGCCGGATGGGTACTTCGTTCTCTGGCGCGACGCGTTCAACCCGGAAAATCCCATGGCCACGCTCTTCGATGGCGATGCGGAGAGCAAAGAGATCCCCGCCTGGCCGGGCTTTCGATATCCGATTCCGGTCCGAGCGCTAAACAGCGTCGCCGACGAAAACTAGGATTTCTTCGCGAGCTTGCGGATCGCCGCCAGGTCGAGCGTGCCCTTCGCGCCCCAGCCGCGCGTGCCGGCGGGTACCGAGGGGCGGAATTGTTCGTAGAGGTGGTAGGCCTCGCCTGCGAGCTTGGTCGGCGGGCGCGACTTGGCCAGCGCCTGCATCGCGGCGCGCACGTCCTTCAGCGCGTCGCCGAACTTGGATTCGAGGTAGCGCTCGACCGCGGCCGGGTTGTCCGGCTTGTCCTTGGAGAGCGCGCGCAGGCCGTCCTTGGTGTGCACCGCCGGCACCGCGCGGTGCAGCAAGTCGACGGTGATCGTCTCCTTGGGGCGCAATTTCTTGCGCTTTTCCTTCACTTCCTTCGGCGCCGGGGTGAAAAGCCCGAGCGAGACGCCCTTCGAGTAGGCGTTCAGCCCCGCCACCGCGCGCCCGAGCGTCAACGCCTCTTCGCGCTTGAAGCCGAGGCGCTCGGCCACCACCGCGGCCCAGAGCGTCAGCACCGGCGCGCGGTTGATCGAGATGGTTTTCGTCATCGCTTGTGGCTGCTCGCCCA
>JBFFEY010000052.1:0-21111 GCA_041558415.1 Burkholderiales bacterium
GAACTTCCGGCTGCGCTATGAAAACGTCGATCAGGCCAACATTGCGGAGAAAGGCGAGGCGGTGACCCTGCGTTCGCTGGTCGGCTGGCGAACGGGCACGTGGAACAACCTGTCCGGGACGCTGGAGTTGATCGACGTCGGGCGCGCCAATAACGACTACAACGACTCCCTGAACGGCAAGACCCAGTATCCCGTCATTGCCGATCCTGACAACACCGATGTCAACCAGCTCTACGTGGACTACACGGGTCTTCCCGACACCTTGATTCGCGGCGGTCGCCAGTCGATCAAGCTCGACAAGGTGCGGATGATCGGCAACGTTGAATTCCGGCAAGTAATGCAGGTGTTCAATGGCGTGACAGTGGAAAACAAAAGCCTGCCAAACACACGCATTTTTGCCGGATATCTGGGCCGCGTGAAGACCATCAACACCAGGCAATACGATACCGACACCGTGCTGTTGAACGTGAATTACCAATTGGCCGAGGGCCACAACATCATCGGCTACGGCTATTTCCAGGATCAGAAGAACGCGATATCGGCTGCGGCATTTCAGGGTGGCGCTCCGGCTGACACCTCTAACCAGATCACCGGTCTGCGTCTCAACGGGGCGCAACCGTTCGGCGGCACGTGGAAACTGCTCTACACCGCCGAGTACGCCACCCAAGAAAATTACGCCGCTGGCGACGGCCGCATCGACGCCGACTACCTGCGTGTGGGCGGCGGCGGCCAGTGGAACAATTTCATGCTGCGGATCGACTATGAACAGCTAGGCTCCAACAACGGCGTGTACGCCTTCCAGACGCCGCTAGGCACCAACCACTTGTATCAGGGCTGGGCAGATCAGTTTCTGGTCACGCCCGCGGTCGGAATACAAGACACATTTTTGACTGGCAGCGCGAAGATCGAAAAGGCGACAGTGCAGGCGGAATACCACCAGTTCAAAGCCGATTACGGCAGCCTCGATTTCGGCGAGGAACTCGATTTCAGTGTTGCTTACCCGCTGGTGAACAAACTGGTCGGCAAACTCGAGTACGCCGACTACCAGGCTGGTGACGCAGCCACCAACAAAGTCGATGTCAGGAAGTTCTGGGTCACCTTGCTGTACGTTTTCTAATCGGACAGTACGGTCCGTTCCGCCGGTTCACGGCAGAGGACGTCGTCACTGGTCCTTGATGATGTAGAAATAGCGCTCGTCCGCCGCGACCGCAATGCGATAGCCGGCGTCGCCAGCATCGGGCTAGACAGCTTGAGGAACCATGTCGGATTGGCGCGCGCATCGGGTAACGGTCTGCTCCCGGGAAACGTGCGCCCGGCGAAGTTGCGCCGCCCCAGATAAAGGCTCTAGACCTGTTCTCCGTTCTGTGCGCGGAACTTGTGGAGACATCCATCGCTGCATCCGTTTTGCGCAAACGGAGCGCTAGCGCACACTCGACCATACCGGCCGCACGTAGCGGCGCCGAGCGTCGCGGCGGTTTGTCGGGGAATATCCTAAACTAACAAGCAAGAGGCTTGTCTATTGACGAAACGTCTGCAGTACCCGCCTTGTTTGATATCGAAATTTGGACTTGGGAGAACGGCATGAATCAAGTGACAAAATGCGGGCGAATCACGCTCGTGACCCCGCTCGTGGTCACAGCATTGTTTTACTTTGCTTCAGCCGCCGCACAACAGCCCTCAGACAAAATGTCCTCGACGGAAGAGCAACGCCTCGTCCAAAAGATCAAACAAGAGGTCATGAAAGAACTCAAAGAAGGTGACTTTCTCCGTGAGCAGATTGAATTGGGCATCCAGGCGCACGTAGCGAGACAACGACAAGCCCAGGTGGCCGCGCGTGCCGAACAGGCCCGGCTAGCGAACGAAAAGGCAAAGAACGTTCGCCGCGTCTCGCCTGCTCGGGATCACATCTATGGCAACCCCGACGCCGCCGTGTCCCTGATTGAATATTCGGACTTCGAATGCCCGTTCTGTAAACGATTTCACTCAACGCCCAAACAAATCGTGGACGCGTACAAGGGCAAGGTTAACTGGGTTTATCGGCATTTTCCCTTGAGCTTCCATAATCCTGGCGCAACAAAGCAAGCCGAAGCGTCTGAGTGCGCCAATGCGCTAGGAGGAAAGGATTCCTTCTGGAAATACACCGATTTGATCTACGAACGCACGAAATCCAATGGCAATGGCTTCCCTGTGAACAACCTAGTCCCACTGGCAAAGGAGATCGGGCTGGATGGGACTCAATTTAAGCAGTGCTTCGATAGTGGAAAATTCGCGGCTCGCGTCAAGGAGGATGTTACCGAAGGCGCTCAAATAGGCGTAACAGGCACCCCCGCAAGCATTCTGTTGAACAATCGCACAGGTGAGGTCATCGTTAAAACAGGCGCGCTCCCGCTCGCTGCATTTAAGGCAGACATTGACAAGATGTTGGAGTAAGGGAGCCACATGGCCCCTGTGCAGCATGGGTGAGTATGCATTGGCGTCAAGCGCGTGGGTAGGGATCACGAGAAAATGGTGAGCACATTCTCACCCCCATGTGCCATCGTTGCCGTCGTTACTAGGTATTCGACGTAGGAAGCTGGCTGGGAGAGATTCGGATCCGAATCGTGCTTTATTTGCCGTTGAGTTGCTTATGCGCCGGGCTAGCAGCCGCGGCTAGGATCGAACAAGCGCCGCGCATCGTTCGCCTCTCGATCGACGGCGGGAGGTTCTCCAGCTTCGACCGCCCGAAGCTCAAGGTCGGGTAGGACGGGGACGATTGCTCCGCGATGCTCGAAGAGCGGATTGGATTCCTGGCGACGACGGCCTTCTTCGAAGGACTCGAAGCGGCTGAGCTGGCCGGCGCGGCGCGCCTGCACGCCCTTCAAGCTGGGCCAGAACGAGGTGCTCTTCTCGCAGGGCGCCGTGGCAGACGGCATGTACCTAATCGAGTCGGGGGAGATTCTTCTCCGGGCTCGTCTGCCGGGCGGCGAGATGGTCGACATCGCCCGACGTGGTCCTGACAGGACTATCGGCGATGTGGCGCTCATCGACGGAGAGCCGCGATCGGTGACAGCGATCGCGACAGGCGAGACCGCAGGCTGGTTTTCCCCGCTTATACGATGGTCACGCCGCCGTCCGCGACGATCGTCTGGCCGGTGATGAACGACCCCGCCTTGGAGGCGAGGAACACCGCAATGCCGCCGATCTCCTGCGGCGCGCCGATGCGGCGCAGCGGCGTGATCGCCTCGCGCGCACTGCGCAGCTTCTCGTCCTCCCACAGCGCACGGGCGAAATCGGTCTTGATCAGACCGGGTGCGATGGCGTTCACGCGCACGTTCTTCGGCCCCCATTCGACCGCCAGGTTGCGCGCCAGCGCGTGGTCGGCCGCCTTCGACATGCCATAGATGCCGATGATGCCGTTGCCGAGGATGCCGCCGATCGAGCCGACCAGGATCACGCAGCCGCCGCCGCGCTCCGCCATGCCGGGCACGACCAATCCGCTCAACCAGATGCTCGACTGCACGTTTGCGGTCATCACCTTGGCGAAGGTCTCGTCCGGCAGTCCGGCGATCGGTCCGTAGTAGGGATTGATCGCGGCGTTGCACACGAGGATGTCGATCCTGCCCCAGCTCGCCAGCGTGTGCTCGACCAGCGCCTGCACTTCGTCCTTGCGCGAAACGTTGCAGGGCTTGGCGATCGCGCTGAGACCCTCACGCTCGAACTCGGCGCGCACGGCCTCGCAGGCGTCGGCCTTGCGGCTCGAGATCACCACCTTGGCGCCGGCGCGCGCCAGCTCCTGCGCGATCGATTTGCCGATCCCCTTGGTCGAGCCGGTGACGAGCGCGACCTGCCCGCTCAGATCGAAAAGGGTGGACGGCATCGCGGGTCTCCGGCGGACGGGGAAGGGGCGCAAAGCGTAATCCATCCCTGTCGGGCCCGGCTCGGGGCAGGGCCGGGGTTTCGCAGTGCGGCGGAGCGGGCGGCAAAAGAGCTCGCCGTTCCGCATGGCGAAATTTCGTATGAATAAATTGACAAGCGAACCCGCCGATACGAATATCGAAACGCGACTTCGTTCGCACTGTCACCCGGCGACAACAACACCTCTCAGAGCCGGGTCCCAATTCGAGGAGATCGAGGAGACGACCCATGGGCGCATCTGAGTCCGCAGCCCCCCTTTCCGTTCCCGCCGGCAACTTCAGCTACGAGCACGAAGGTGACAGGCAATTCGCCACCACGCTGGCACGCGGCCTGGAAGTACTGCGCTGCTTCACCCCCGTCGAGCCGATGCTCGGCAACAAGGAAATATCCGTACGCACCGGTCTGCCCAAGCCGACCGTTTCGCGGCTGACCTATACGCTGACCAAGCTCGGTTATCTGCGTCACAACATGCGCCTGGGCAAGTACCAGCTGGGCTCGGCCGTGCTGTCGATCGGCTACCCCCTGCTCGCCTCGATGAACCTGCGTCAGGCGGCGCGCCCGCACATGAAGGAGCTTGCCGACCATTGCAAGGGCTCCGTGTCGATGGGCATTCGCGACCGTCTCAACATGGTCTACATCGAGACCAGCCGCAACGGCAACGCGGTCATCACCCTGCCCGACATCGGCACCTCGGTGCCGATCGCGCAGGCCTGCATCGGCCGTGCCTTCCTCGCCGCCTGCACGCCGCCCGAGCGCGAGGCCATCCTCAACCAGATGAAGGTCAAGGATCCCGAGCTGCACCGCAAGTACCGCGCGCAGATCGACAAGTCGATCGAGGACATCCGCATGCGCGGCTTCTGCGTGTCCTACGGCGAGCTGCGGCGCGAAATCCACTCGGTCGGCGTGCCGATGCGCCGTACGGTCGACGGCGAGATCGTCGCCTTCAACTGCAGCGTGCCGTCCTTCCTGCTGAAGAAGGGCCAGCTCGAGGAGGATCTCGGCCCACGCCTGGTCGCCATGGTGCGCAACATCGAAGCCGGACTCGGCATGCACTAAAACCGCGTGAGGGAACCGCAACCGGTTCCCTCCCCCGGCCCCCCTTCCCCGCCACGGCTGGATGCCTCGCCACCCTTGAACCATGTCTGAGGTTGAACCTCGCATTGACGTGAGTCGGCACGAGCGGGTGCTCGCGCTGGTGATGAACAACCCGGCGCAGCGCAACGCGCTGCGCCCGGACTTTTCCAGGACGCTGGCGCGCGAGCTGCGCCTCGCCTCGGACGACGAGAGCATCGGTGCCGTGGTCCTCTCGGGCGCCGGACCGCACTTCTGCGCCGGCGGTGACCTGCGGACGCTCTACGAAATGCGCCGCGAGCAGCCGCGCCAGGCCCTGTTCGAGCGCATCACCAACCTGAACGAATTCATCCGCGCCATTCGCCAGTGCGCCAAGCCGGTGATCGCCGCCGTCGAGGGACATGCCGCGGGCGCCGGGTTCTCGATCGCACTCGCCTGCGATCTGATGGTCGCTGCCGAGGAAGCGCAGTTCACCATGGCCTACGTCAAGGTCGGCCTCAACCCGGACGGCAACGGCACCTTTTCTCTGGCACGCGCGCTGCCGCCGCAGCTGGCCGCCGAGCTCGCCATGACCGGCACGGCCGTCGGCGCACGCCGGCTCGCCGACCTCGGCGTAGTGAACCGCATCGCGCCGAACGGAGCCGCGATGACGGAAGCGCTCGCTTGGGCAGCGCAGCTCGCCAACGGCGCGACGCGCGCGATCGCGCGCATCAAGCGCGAGCTGGTGGAGGCGCAGACCAACGACTACAACCGCCACCTCGATCTGGAGCGCGCGATGTTCGTTGACGCGCTGTTCGGAGACGAGGCCGGCGAAGGCATCGGCGCCTTTCTCGAAAAGCGCCGCGCACAGTTTCATCGCTAGCACAGCGGCCGATGACCCCGACGGGACGCGGTCCGCTCGCAGGACTGCGCGTGCTCGAGCTGTCGACCGTGATCGCGGGTCCGTTCGCGGCCTCGCTGCTCGCCGATTTCGGCGCCGACGTCATCAAGGTTTCACTGCCGCGCGGCGGCGGCCAGGCGGAGGATCCGCTGCGCGGCATGCCGCCGCACAAGGACGGCAAGCCGCTCATCTGGAAGGTGACGAACCGCAACAAGCGCTCGATCACGCTCGACCTGCGCAAGGCGGAAGGGCGGCAGCTCTTCCTGCGTCTGGTCGCGCACTGCGCAGTGCTGATCGAGAACTTCCGTCCTGGGACGCTGGATCGCTGGGGGCTCGACAAGGCGACGCTGTGGCAGGCACAGCCCGGGCTCGTGATCCTGCGCGTCACCGGCTTCGGCCAGGACGGGCCCTACCGCAACCACCCCGGTTTCGCGCGCCTGTTCGAGGCCTACGGCGGCCTGACCTTCATCACCGGCGAGGCCGACGGCCCGCCGCTGCACCCTGGCTATCCGATCGGCGACCCGATCGGCGGCGCATTTGGCGCGCTCGGCGTGGTCGCCGCGCTGTATCACCGCGCGCAGCACCCCGACGCGCCCGGACAGGAGATCGACCTGTCGCTCACCGAGGCGATGCTCAAGATCCTCGAAGTGCTCGCTATCAAGGCGGATCAGCTCGGCGAGGCGCACGCGCGCAGCGGCAACGAAAACGCTTTTGTCGCGCCGGCGGGCGTTTTTCGCGCGGCTGACGGCCACTGGGTCACCGTGACCTGCGCCGCGCAATCGATCTTCGAGCGCTTCTGCACGCTGATCGGCCGGCCCGAAATGATCAGCGATGCGCGCTTCGCGAGCAACGCCGTACGCCTACGCCACCGTCAGGAACTGAACGCAATCCTCGGTGACTGGGTCGCGGCGCGGCCGGTGCAAGAGGTCGTCTCCACGCTGATGGAGGCCGGCGTGTCGGCTGCGCCCGTCTACGATGCGCGCCAGATCCTCGAAGACCCGCACTTTGCCGCGCGCGGCGCCATCGCCACGGTGCCCGACGCCGACTTCGGCAGCGTGCGCATGCCTGGGCTGGTGCCGCGCTTTTCGGCAACGCCCGGCGAGATTCGCGCGAGCGGACCGGAACCCGGCACGCACAACGACGAGGTCTATCGCGGCCTGCTCGGGCTATCGGCAGACGAAGTCGAGCGGCTGCGCGCCGCGGGCGCCATCTGAATCTGCGACCCGGTCGGTCGAGGCCTAGGACTAGGTGATCGACGCCCGCCGCTCCGGGCGGTCGAGGTGCGGCACGCCGTTGAAGCTCACGAAGTGCACGGCGCGCGCGTTGAAGGCGAGCTCGCTGATCGCCGAATTCCGCGTCTGCAGGTTGAGATTCATCATCATGCGCGGCGAAAGCCCGAGCACGGCGCCGAGCAGCGTCGAGATCGGACCGCCCGAGCTGACCACCAGCACGCGCCGCGCCGCGCCCTCGCGCAAGCGATCGAGCGTCGCGCGCACGCCCGCGGCGAAATGCTCGAACGAAGGATGCGCGTCGGTCTGCAGGTTGCCCTCCGCCCAGGCGTAGAGCACCTCGCGCAGCAGGCGAAAGTGGGTGCGCCGGTCGGCGCCATGGTCCACCGGGGGCAGGTCGCGTGCTGCCTGGTAGGCGGTAATCAATGCGTCGGCGCGGTACTCGTTCAGCCCCTCGAATGCCTCGGCCTGCGGCAGCGCCGCATCCGTCTCGGCGATCCCTGCGAGGGTTTCCCGGTGCCGGCGCAGCGTGCCGCTCAATACGCGATCGAAGGCCATGCCGCGCTCGGCGAAATACTCGCCCAGCCAGCGCGACTGCTGGTGGCCGAGCGCGGTGAGGCGATCGTAGTCGTCGGTGCCGAACGCGGCCTGCGCGTGCCGCACGACATAGAGCTCGGCCATGGAGTGCCGCGATCGAAGAGTGGAGGCCGACGATAACCGTTCGCTCCGCGATCGTCCAGGCGCGCGCAGTGCATCCTGCCGTATAGTGGCGCGCAGACACCATCCCGGAGGAAAGCGCATGAAAATCGCCGATAAGGTCTGCGTCGTCACGGGCGGCGGTCGCGGCATCGGCAAGGCGCTCGCCGAGCGCTTCGCCGCCGAAGGCGCGCGCGCGGTGATCGTGGCCGACCTCGAGCTGCCACAGGACCAGGGCTTTGCCTGCGATGTCTCGAAGGAGGACGAGATCGTCCGGCTCGTCGAGACGGTGATCAGCCGGCATGGCCGCATCGACCTGTTCTGCTCCAACGCCGGCATCATCGAGCGCAGCGGCCTCGAGGCGCCGCTCGAGGCCTGGCGCCGCACCATGGAGGTCAATTTCATGGCGCACCTGTACGCCGCGCGCGCCGTGATCCCGCACATGCTCGCGCAGGGCGGTGGCTATCTGCTGCAGACCGCGTCCGCCGCGGGCCTTCTGATGCAGGTCGACTCCGCGACCTACACCGTATCGAAGCATGCCGCGGTCGCCTTCGCGGAATGGCTGTCGGTCAACTACCACGAGCGCGGCGTTCGCGTGTCGTGCCTCTGTCCGCAGGGCGTACGCACCGCGATGCTGCTCGGCCCCAGCGGCGACCGCAAATCGTTTCTGCTCGAGGGCTCGGTGTCGGCCGAGTACGCAGCCGATTGCTGCGTCAAGGCGATCGAGGCGGAGACCTTTCTCGTCCTGCCCCATCCCGAGGTCGCCGACTACGAGCGGCGCAAGACCGCGGATCGCGACCGCTGGCTGGGCGGCATGCGTCGCATGAAGGCGAAGATCGACGCCGACCCGTCGCTGCAGGGGCGCGACTAAAGTCGGGGCACGGAGAACCCTATGCGATGGCTGCACGCATTGCGTCTGCTGCTGGACGTGCTGGGCGCGCTGTTCCTCGGCATGATCACGATTGCCCCGGTCGTGTTCGGGGTGTTGCCCTACGAAGGTCTGAAACGCCTCGGCACGATTCCCTTCTACGGCCTGCTCGCCGCCGCATTCGCGGTGTGGGTCTGGCTCGCCGCGCGCAGCCTCGCCGCACGCGCGGACGGCGCACCGCGCACGCCGCACGCAGCGGATTGATATCATCGAGGCCTCGCGGCGCGCAGTCTCGCGCCGTGCCTTCGTTTCATAAATTTCAGCGATTGGAGAACAGACGATGGACGAGCTGCGCTCATTCGTAAGCATGTTCGAAGCGGCGGAATGGAAAACCTTTCTCTCCACCGCCTCGAGCGTCATCCTGATCCTGATCCTCGCGGCAATCGTGCGCGCGATCGCGCACCGCCTGATCCGAAGCTTTCGCGAAGCCGTGCAACGCCGCGCCGAAGATCCGGGGCGTGCACAGCGCATCGAGACCCTCGGCAAGACGTTCCGCTACATCACCACGGTCGTCATTGCGGTCGTTGCCGGATCGCTCATCCTCGGCGAGCTCGGCATCTCGGTGGCACCGATCCTCGCCGCCGCCGGCGTCGCCGGCATCGCTGTCGGCTTTGCCGCGCAGAGCCTGATCAAGGATTACTTCCACGGCTTTTTCTTTCTGCTCGAGGACCAGATCCGGCAGGGCGAAGTGGTCCAGATCGCCGGCATCGGCGGCGTGGTGGAATCGTTGACGCTGCGCTATGTGCGACTGCGCGATTTCGACGGCCACGTGCATTTCGTGCCCAACGGCGAAATCACGGCCGTGACCAACCGCACGCGCGATTTCGCGCAGGCCGTCATCCGCATCGGCATCGCCTACCGCGAGGACGTCGAAGAGGCCTTCGAGGTGATGCGCGAGGTGGGTCGCGAGCTGCGCGCCGATGCGGCGCTCGGACAGAATCTCGCCGATGACATCGAGATTATCGGCGTCGACGAGTGGGGCGATTCCTCGGTCAACCTGGTGGCGCGCCTCAAGATCGTGCCGCCGATCCAGCAGTGGACCATGCGGCGCGAGTACTTGAAGCGCCTGAAGAAGGCTTTCGACGCGCGCGGCATCGAGATTCCCTTCCCCCACCTGACCGTGTACGCCGGCGAGCTCAAGGACGGCAGCGCGCCGGCGTTCCGGGTGAGCGGGTTGCTGCCGCAGCAGTAGCGACGGCGAGGTCAGGCCTGACGACCACGCTCGCCAGCGGATGACAATCTCCTGATGCTGAAATGCGGCCGCTTTTGGCCGCGTTGCAGCATCCGGGGACATCGCGGCGCTCGACCAGCGATATCGCTGATCGGAGGCCGCTTTGTCTCGTGTTTTTGCTTCATTGCGGACAAGGCACCCGCAATGAGGCAAAAACACGAGATCGATATCCGATTGCTACCGCTTTCGCGAGTTTTAGCGTCCGCCTCTCTGCTTCGTATCCCACGCCGCAAGAATGGTGTGGATGCGCGCCAACCCGTCGGTCAGCGCCGCGGGCCCGGGCTGCAGGATCTCCGCCGACTTGATCTCGTGCAGCTCGCCTTCGCGCACGGCGGGAATCGCCTCCCAGCCGGGCCGCGCGCGCACGCGTTCCGGCCGGAATTTCTTGCCGCACCAGGAGCCCAGAATGACATCGGGCGCGCGGCGCACGACCTCGGCGCCGTCGGCGATGGTGCGGCCGGCCGCGCCGGGCGAGCGGGCAAGCTCGGGAAAGATGTCCTCGCCGCCCGCGATGGCGACCAGCTCGCTTACCCAGCGGATGCCGCTGATCATCGGTTCGTCCCACTCTTCGAAATAGACCCGCGGCCGGCGCGCAAAGCGCGCCGACGCCTCGCGGATGCGCTCGAGCCCGCGCTCCAGCCGCCCGACCAGGCGCTTGCCCTTGGCGCCGGCACCGACCATGGCCGCAAGCGTCAGGATCATCGACAGGATCTCGTCGACCGAGCGCTGGTTGAAGATCACCACATTTAGGCCGGCCTTCACCAACTCGCGCGCGATGTCGGCTTGCAGGTCGGAAAAGCCGAGCACCAGGTCCGGCTGGAGCGCGAGGATCTTGTCGGTCTTCGCCGAGAGAAAGGCCGAGACGCGCGGCTTGTCGCGCCGCGCTTCGGGCGGACGCACCGTGTAGCCCGAAACGCCGACGATGCGGCGCGCCTCGCCCAGCAGATACAGGGTTTCGGTCGTCTCCTCGGTAAGGCAGACGATGCGCTCCGGAAAGCAGGCCGGCATGTTTCGAAAGCGGAGGACGGCCTCAGGATATCATTCGCCGCATGGGACCCCTGCAAGGCATCAAAGTCCTCGAGTTCGAGGCGATCGGACCGGGGCCGTTCTGCGGCATGGTGCTCGCGGATCTCGGCGCCGACGTGCTGGTCGTCGATCGCCCGAGCGACCCGGGCCTTGGCCTAGGCCGTGGCCGCAACGTCGAAATCATGATGCGCGGCAAGCGCTCGCTGACGCTCGATCTGAAATCGAAGGACGGTGTCGCCGCGGCGATCGAGCTCGCAGCGCGCGCCGACGCCCTGATCGAGGGCTTCCGGCCGGGCGTGATGGAGCGCCTCGGACTCGGCCCCGATGTGTTGCTGAAGAAGAATCCAAAGCTGGTCTACGGCCGCATGACCGGCTGGGGCCAGGACGGGCCGATGGCCGCGCGCGCCGGCCACGACATCAACTACATCGCGCTCTCCGGCATGCTGCACGCCATCGGCCGCGCGGGGCAGCCGCCGGCGCCGCCGCTCAACTTGATCGGCGATTTCGGCGGCGGCGGCATGCTGCTCGCGCTCGGCATCGCCTGCGCGCTGGTGGAGACGAGCCGTTCGGGCAAGGGCCAGGTGGTTGATGCGGCGATGGTCGAGGGCGCCGGGCTGCTCGGCGCGATGTTCTCCGGATTGCTCGCATCCAAGCGCTGGAACGAGCAGGCGCGCGGCGTGAACCTGCTCGATTCCGGTGCGCCCTGGTACGACGCCTACGAGACCAAGGACGGCAAGTACGTCTCGATCGGTTCGATCGAGCCGAAGTTCTACGCCGACCTGCTGCTGCGCCTCGGTCTCGACCAGGAACCGCTGCCCGCGCAGATGGACGTGGCGGGATGGCCGACGCTGCGCAAGCGCTTCAGCGCGGTATTCCGCACGAAGACGCGCGACGAGTGGTGCACGGTGTTCGCGGATTCTGACGCCTGCTTCGCCCCGGTGCTCACCTTCAGCGAGGCACGCAGCCACCCGCACAACGTCGCGCGGCGCGGCACCGTCGAGGTCGGCGGCATTCCGCAGCCGGCGCCGGCGCCACGCTTCTCGCGTACGCCGGGCGCGGTCTCGCGCACGCCGCCGGAACGTGGCGAAGGCGGACGTGCCGCGCTCGCCGACTGGGGGTTGGGCGCGGCCGACATCGAAAACCTGCAGAAACTCGGCATCGGCTTCGCTGACTGAAGCGCGCGGTCCGGGCGAAACGGACCGCGCCATCTCAGTGCTTCGTGCCGTGGCCGTGGGTGCCGCCCGGTCCCATGGCGCCCAGCCCACCCACCGCGTAGTCGATCGTAAGCTCACCCGCTTTTCCGAAACTGAGCGTGACGGGCACCTTTTCGCCCTCTTTAATCGGGCGCTTGACGTTGAAGAACATCAGATGTGCGCCGCCGGGCTTGAGCACGAAGCGCCCGTTGGCGGGGATATCGAGCCCAGGCACCCGGCGCATCTTCATCACGCCGTCTTCTTCCTTGTGGACGTGGAGCTCGACGCGCTCGGCCACCGGCGAGGCGGCGCCGACGAGCCGGTCAGGCGCCGAGCCCTGATTGACGAGTGTCATGAAGCCGCCGGCAACCTTGGCGCCAGGGGCGGTAGCGCGCATCCACGGTTGATCGACGCTGACCTGCGCCAGCGCGGGGCTCGCGACCAATGCGAGTGCAAACAGCAGCCTTCTCATGCGCGGCATTCTGGGTCCGACAGAATGCCGCGGCCTTGCGCCACATCAAGCGCGCGCCGCAAGCGCGCGGTTTTCCGCCTCCTGCAGCTGGCGCCAGAACACCTTGCCGGTCGCCGTCTTCGGCAGCTCATCCACGAATTCGACCACCCGCGGCACCTTGAACGCCGCCATGTGATCGTGCGCCCAGGCGGTGATGTCTTTCGCCTTGACGCGGCCGCGCGCCGCCGGCTCCAGCACGATGAGCGCCTTGACGGTCTCGCCGCGGTACGGGTCGCGCGTGCCGATGACGCAGGCTTCGCGGATGTCGGGGTGCGCATAGAGGATCGCCTCGACTTCCGCCGGCCACACCTTGAAGCCCGAAGCGTTGATCATGCGCTTGAGGCGGTCGGTGATGAAGAAATAGCCCTCCTCATCGTAGTAGCCGAGGTCGCCGGAGCGGAAGAACGTTTTGCCGTCGTGCTCGAGGAAGGCCTCCGCGGTTGCTTCCGGTTGGTTCCAGTAGCCCTTGAAGATCTGCGGCCCGTGCATCACCAGCTCGCCGATCTCGTTCGGCCCGAGCTCGCGCCGTGTCTCCGGATCGATGACGCGCGCGTCGGTGTCGAAGATCGGGATGCCCGCGCACTGCCGCTTCGGCCGGTGCGGCGGATTGGTGTGCGTCGGCGCCATGGTCTCCGACAGGCCGTAGCCCTCGATGAATTCGAGGCCGAGCCGCTCGACCAGCTTCCCGGCAAGGCCCTCGGGCATCGCCGCGCCACCGCCGCCCAGCATGTTGAGCGACGAGAGGTCGTAGTTCTCGAGGTTCGGGTTGCCGAGGAAGTCGACCATCATCGTGGTGATCGCCGTAAACGCCGTTACCCGCGCACGCGCGATCTGCATCGCCGCGCACTCGCGGTCCCAGCGCGTCATGACCACCAGCTTGCCGCCGGCCTGAATCGGCGTGTTCATGCCCGTCTGCATGCCGGTGACATGGAACATCGGCAGCACCGAGAGTGCCACCGTGCCGCTCGACGCGCCGCGCCAGTGCGACGATGCCGTGCTCGTCGCGAGCACCGTCGAGTGCGTGTGCATGCAGCCTTTCGGCTTGCCGGTGGTGCCCGAGGTATACGGCATCACCGCGAGGTCGTCCGACTCCGCCCGGTGCACGCCCGGCGCGAGCGCCGCGGCCATGACCTTCGCCCAGGGCGTCACGCCGCGCGCTTCGACAATCGCGGCCGGCGCGTGCACGAAATCGGGCACCGGCAGCTCCAGCCGCGGCGGCAGGTATTCGGCGTGCGCGCCGACGATGAGGTGCGCGAGCATGCCGGGCCGGATGAGCGGCGTCATGCGCGGTGCGAGCTCCTGCGTGGTGATCATCACCCGCGCACCGGCATCCTCGACGTAATGCTCGAGTTCCTCGGTGAGGTTCATCGGGTTGACCGGCACGACGACCGCGTCGGCGCGCAGGATGCCGTAGTAGCCGGCAATGAAATGCACCCCGTTCTGCGCAAAGAGCAGAACGCGATCGCCCTTCCGCACGCCGCAGCGTTGCTGCAGCCAGCCGGCCAGCGCATCGGCCGCCTGTCGCAGCTCCGTATACGACAGCTCGCGCCCGTAGTAGTCGATCGCCGCCTTGTCGGGGTAGCGCGTCGCGCTGACCTCGAGGTTGTAATAGATGCTGGTACGCGGCACCGACAGCGACTTCGGCACGAACGGCGGCCAGTACGGGAAGTGGCGCGTGAACGTCGCCATGCTGTGCGCCCTCCGCTGCCTCAGCGCAGAAGGTATTTCTTCACCGCGCGCTCGTTCCAGCGCATGCCGAGGCCGGGACGCTCGGGAACCACGACGTGGCTGTTCTTCAGCCGTGCCGGCTCTTCCAGCACCGGATCGGCCCAGTCGACGTACTCGAGCCAGTGGCCGGTCGGCGTCACGGCGAGCAGGTGGCCGCTCGCCTCCGGGAACAGATGGCTCGACATCTCGACGCCGGCGGCCTGTGCGAGCGCGGCGGCGCGCATCCAGCCGGTCACGCCGCCGATGCGCTGCGCATCCGGCATGACGTAGTCACAGGCGCCGGCGGCGAGCGCCTGCGCCATCTGCTCGGGGCCCATGAAGTTCTCGCCAATCTGGATCGGCGTGGCGACTTCGCGCGCGACCTTGGCGTTGCCGGCGAAGTCGTCGGCCCGTACGGGCTCCTCGATCCAGGTCACGCCGCCCTCGTCGTCGATCATGCGCCCGCGCCTGATTGCCTCGGCCACGCTCAAGCCCTGGTTGAAGTCGGTCATCAGCGTGATCTTCGGCCCGATGGCCTTCTTCACCGCGCGCAGCGCCTCGATGTCTTCCTTCGCCGTCGCGCGGCCGAGGCGCAGCTTGATCGCGGAGAAGCCCTCGGCGACCAGCGCTTCGGCCTCCTTCACCAGCGGCTTGAGCGGCTGGATGCCGAGGCCCTTGGAGTTGTAGGCCGCGACCGGGCGCGGCGTGCCGCCGAGCAGCCGCACCAGCGACCGACCGAGCGCCTGACCGAGCGCATCCCAGGCCGCCATGTCGATACCCGACATGGCGAACAGCACGATGTTGTGCACGCCGAGCAGCGTGTACTTCGCATGCAGCTTGCGCTCGAGATCGAACGGCGCCACGGCATCGCCCTTCACCATGGGTGCCATGGCCTCGATCAGCGCCGCCATCGGCTTGAGATGGTGTTGGCCGACGCCGAACAGGTAGGCGCGGCCCGTGACACCGCCGTCGGTCTCCAGATCGAGCAGCAGTAGCGGCGCCGTCGTAATCGCACCGGTCGCAGTCGCGAGCGGCCGCTTCATCGGCACCGCCACGGCGCGTGCGCGCAGGCCGCGAATCTTCAGCTTGTCGAGCTTCATTTGACGCCCGCGGGCTTGCCCGAAGGCCCCCAGATCGACGCCGGCGCCGCACGCGCGTCGCGCGGCATCCAGCGTCCGGCGCCAACCTGGTGCAGGAAGTTGTCGAGCAGCAGGTTGAACAGCGCCGGCTCCTCGAGGTTGATGCCATGGCCGCTCATCGGCAGCAGCGCCAGCCCGGCGCTGCGGATGCAGCGCTTCATCAGCAGGTTGGCTTCGAGCGCCGGCTCCTCCTCGTCGCCGAGCATGATCAGCGTCGGCACCTCGATGGCCTGCATTTCGGCGGTGAGGTCGTAGATCGACGGCCGACGGCCCTGGTAGCCGCGCATGGTGTTCGCCGAGCCGAGCGCCGAGTGCTCTTTGAACTGCTGGATGTATTCGGCGAAGCCGCGCGGGTCCTTGTTCTGCAGCTGCACCCGCGTCGGACCATGGCCGTAGGTCGCAGCGAAATGGTCCATCCCCTTTTCCATGATGACCGCGGCGTTCTCGGTGCTCGCCTTCTGGAAATCGCGGTAGTGCCCCGGATGCGCGCCGTAGGCGCCGCCGGCGATGGTCAGCGACAGCGCCCGCTTCCCGTAGCGGATGCCGAAGTGCAGCGTCGCGAAGGCGCCCATCGACAGTCCAACGATGTGCGCGCGCTCGAGCTTGAGGCCATCGAGCACGCTGCGGATGTCGTCGCAGGCGCGCGCCTGCGAGTAGCGCTCGAAGTCTTTGGGCACGTCGGAGGGCGGATAGCCGCGCGCGTTGTAGGTGATGCAGCGGTAACGCCGCGAGAAATGCCTTACCTGCGGCTCCCAGCTGCGGCAGTCGCCGGCGAACTCGTGCACGAACACGATCGGCGTGCCGCTGCCGGTTTCTTCGTAATACAGCTTGACGCCGTCGTCGGTGGTGACGTGGGACATGCGGTATCTTTCCGTCGTTGCGAAATCGATGATCGAGGGGGCCTGCGGACAGCGCCGCGGGCCTGCAAGACTAGCAAGAATCACTGCCTGAAGGAGGCCCGTTTCATGGATCTGGAGTTGAAGGGAAAGCGCGCACTGATCACCGGCGCGTCGAAGGGGATCGGCCGAGCCTGCGCCGAGGTTCTCGCACAGGAGGGCTGCGACCTGCGCCTCGTCTCGCGCACGGCCGAGGCCCTGGAAAAGGCCGCCGGCGAGATCCGCAGCCGCCACGCCGTCGACGCGCAGTGGAAGGCAGCCGACCTGTCGCAGCGCGGCGCCGCGGAAGACGTCGCCGCCTGGGCGGGCGAACTCGACATCCTCGTCAACAATGCCGGCGCCATCCCGGGCGGCGACCTGCTGCGGGTGGACGAGGACACCTGGCGGCGCGCCTGGGACCTCAAGGTATTCGGCTACATCAACCTGTCGCGACTGGTCTACGCACGCATGGCGGCGCGCCGCAACGGCGTGATCGTCAACGTGGTCGGCAGCGCCGGCGTAAAGATGAACGCCGCCTACATCACCGGCAGCACCGGCAACGCCGCGCTCGGCGCCTTTACCCGCGCGCTCGGCGGCGCATCGCACGCCGACGGCGTGCGCGTGCTGGGCGTCAATCCCGGTCCGATCGCCACCGACCGGCTCGTGGGACTGTACAAGCAGATGGCGCAGACGCAGCTCGGCGACGCGGCGCGCTACGAGGAGCTGTTCAAGGGCATGTCGTTCGACCGCCCCGGCAAGCCCGAGGAAGTTGCCTGGACGGTGGCTTTCTTCGCCTCGCCGCGCTCGTCCTACACCAGCGGCTGCATGCTCACCATCGACGGCGGGCAGGTCAACCGCTGACCCGGAAAACTATTCCGCCTTCCTCAGCTGGAAGCCCATGCGCGGGAAGTGGATCACCACGGTTCCCGCGCGCGCGTCACTGCGTCGCACCGCAATTTCCTCGGTCGAGGCATTGAGCAGCTCGCCGCGCACAGGATCGAGCGCGTAGTCGACCGGCATGACCTCGACCGTATCGCCCAGCGCGACGCCATCGGTCTCGTAGGTCTGCGCGTCCTTGATCGCCCCGGGCCCCGCGGCCCTCGCAATTTCGAGCGCCTTCGCGCTCGAAAAATTGCCGGGTTTGCCGTGACCGATCGCCTGCATACGCGCCATCCACGCGGCAAGCCTGGGCAACGGCTTCAGCAACGAGGCCAGCGCGGCCACACGCCCGATCGGCCACACTGTGTGATAGACGGAGAAATCGGCTGCACAGGGCGCATTGCCGAGCAGAAAGACCCGTCCGTCGGCGAACTGGCTGTCCAGCTTCTGCGCGAGAAAGGCGAACACCGCTTTTGACTCGCCGAGCGGGCCGCGACGCACGGTGCCTCCCTTGCGCATCGCCGCGCGGTCGGCGCCGAAGGTGGGAAGAAAATCGGGCTTCGCATCCGGAAAGAAGACCTTGATGTTGTCCGGCTGGAACGCGATCGGGACCGCAGTGTTGAAGAGCACGTTTTCGCCGAGATACGACATCGCCTGCACCGCAAACGTGTCGCCGAACGGGTAGAGCGTGGGCGAGGGTACGCGCCGCTCGAGCTCGAGCGCGATGCGCGCGGTGTCGCAGTACACGTCCGCACCGATCTGCAGGATCGGCGTGCGCCGGTAGCCGCCGGTGAGCGCGACCACGTCCGGCTTCGGCATCACCACCGGGATGATCACTGACTTCCACGCCGCGCCCTTGAAGCCGAGCATGAGGCGGATCTTTTCCGCGTAGGGTGAGGCGGGATAGTGGTGCAGGATGAGATCGTTCATGACGGGACTTTCGCGCTGAAACGGGACGCATTCTACGCGCGCGGGCTATCATCCGCCCTCTTCCGTTTCGAGCTGAAGGCGCGTCATGAAAGCCGTTGTCTGCAAGGCCTTCGGGCCACCCGAGTCGCTGGTCATCGATGAGCTGCCCGCGCCCAAAGCGGGCGCAGGGGAAGTCGTCGTGACGGTCAAGGCCGCGAGCGTCAATTTTCCCGACGTGCTGGTGATCCAGAACAAGTACCAGGTCAAGCCGACGCTGCCGTTCTCGCCCGGCAGCGAGATGGCGGGCATCGTCAAGTCGGTGGGTGACGGCGTGAAGAACGTCAAGCCGGGCGACCGCGTGATCGCCTTCAGCAGCTACGGCGCCTTCGCCGAGGAGTGCCTGGTGCAGGCCGCGCGCCTCGTGCCGATGCCGGACGCGATGGATTTCGTGACCGGCGCAGCCTTTCTCCTCACCTATGGCACCTCGCATCACGCGCTGGTCAACCGCGCCGCGCCGAAGCCCGGCGAAACGCTGCTGGTGCTCGGCGCCGCGGGCGGCGTCGGCATCGCCGCCATCGAAATCGGCAAGGTCCTCGGGCTGCGCGTGATCGCCTGCGCCTCGAGCGAGGACAAGCTCGCGGCCTGCCGCGCGCACGGCGCCGACGAAACCATCGACTATGCACACGAGGACCTGCGCGAGCGCATCAAGGCACTGACCGGCGGCAAGGGCGTGGACATCATCTATGACCCGGTGGGCGGCCCCTATGCCGAGGCGGCGCTGCGCTCCTCCACCTGGCGTGCGCGCTTCCTGGTAATCGGCTTCGCCGCGGGCGAGATCCCGAAGATCCCGCTCAACCTGCCGCTACTCATGGAGCGTTCGATCGTCGGCGTGTACTGGGGCGAGTGGACGCGGCGCACGCCCGAGGAGTTCGCCGCCTCGGTGCGCGAGCTCATGGCGTGGTTCGTGCAAGGCAAGCTCAAGCCGCACGTCACCGACCGCTACCCGCTCGAGCGCGCGCCCGAGGCGATCGCCCTGATGGCGGCGCGCAAGGTGAAAGGCAAGGTGGTGGTCACCGTTGGCGATGCCTGATCCGCAGTGCCGCGTCCTGGTGCTGGGCGCTGGCGCGCTCGGCGCCTTATACGGTGCGGTGCTCGCGCGCGCGGGCTGCGCGGTCTCGGTCGTCGCCCGCTCCGGCATCGACGAGATTCGCCGCCACGGTTACCGCATCGACAGCCCGCTCGGGGACCTGTCGTTCAAGCCTCAGCGCGTGCTGGCCGCGGGCGAAGCACTCGATGCGCCGCTCGACTACGTGCTGCTCGCGCTGAAGCTCGTGCCGGACACCGACCGCATCGCGCTGTTGCGGCCCTACCGGCAGGCACGGCCCGCGATCGTGCTCATCCAGAACGGCATCGCGATCGAGGACGAGGTCGCCCAGGCTTATCCGGACCAGGCGCTCATTTCCTGCGTCGCCTACGCGGCGGCCAGCCGCGCATCGCCCACGCAGATCCTGCACAACTCGAAATTCACGCGGCTGATCCTCGGCCCCTGGCCACAGGGCGCAACGCGCGTGGCGGCCGATCGGCTCGCAGACCTGCTCAAGGCCGGTGGCGCGAGCGCGGTCGTGACCGGCGACATTACCGGCGAGCGCTGGAAGAAATGCGCCTGGAACACCGTCTACAACCCGATCTCGGCGCTCGGTGGACTCGGCACCAAGGCCATCCTGTCGGGCGAGGCGCAGACCGCGTTCGTGCGCGGCGCGATTGAAGAGGTGTGCGCCGTCGCCGCCGCGGACGGCCATCCACTCGCGCCGGACACGGTCGACAAGCAGCTCTCGGGCACGCGCGCTCTGCCCGACATCGTATCGAGCATGGGCCAGGACTGGCTCGCCGGACGGCCGCTGGAGATCGAGCCGATCCTCGGCAACGTGGTCCGCATCGCGCGCCGCCTCGGCGTCGCCGTGCCACGGCTCGACGCGCTTTATGCACTCGCCCTGATGGCGCAGGCGCACAGGAGGGGTCCACAACAGGGGTCAGACCCCTGTGGATAAGTCTCGTGAGCATAGGTAACGCGAGGCCAGCGCCACTTATCCACAGGGGTCTGACCCCGTGATCCTCGAGACCGCCTCGGGGTCTTGGGGGTTCGCCTGGAGCGTGCTGGGCGTGTTCGCGGGTTACGCGCTTCGCGGTGCCACGGGCTTCGGCGCGGGTCTCATCATCGTTCCGGCGCTCGCCTTCGTCATGCCGTTCGAAGTGGTGGTGCCGCTGCTCAGCGCGATGGGAATCTTCGCGTCCTCGGGACAGGCCTGGCACCAGCGCCGCCATCTCGACGCGACTTCACGCAAAGCCCTCGTCGCGCTGCTCGGCTGGTCGATGGTCGGGGTCGCGCTGGGGCTCATGCTGTTCGCGGTGTTGGCCTCGCGCCTGCTGCTCAACCTGTTCGGCGTCTTCCTCGCCGCTTACGCGCTCTGGAGCCTGCGCCCGCACGCCCCGCCGCGGGCTGCGCCGCGGCGGGGCGTGATCGCCGCCTCCGGCATCAGCGGCTCGATCGTCGCTACCCTTTTCGGCGGCATGGCAGGGCCGTTTTTCGCCGTTTACCTGGATGCGCTGCGGCTCGGCCGGGCGCGCTTCCGGGCGACCATGTCGACGGTGCTCTTCCTGCTGTCGATCGTGCGCGTCGCCGGCTACGGCGGGCTCGGTCTCTACGATGCGCGCGTCGGCGCCCTGCTCGTCGTGCTGATGCCGGTCATGGTCGTCGGCATGGTGGCCGGCGAGCGGCTGCACCATCGCCTGTCCGAGGTGCGTTTCCAGAAGGTCGTTGCCGTGCTGCTCGTCTTGAGCGGAATCGCCCTGGCGCTGAAATAGCGGCGCGGCGCCCCCGGGGTCAGACCCCTGTGGATAAGTCTTGCCTCGCGCTCATGTGTCTCGGCGATCGTGACTTATCCA
>JBFFEY010000053.1:0-21042 GCA_041558415.1 Burkholderiales bacterium
ATGCGGCTCGAGATAGAACAGCGTCGCCGCCTCGGCGAGATGCAGAATCGAGGTCGCGCGATCCTTGAGCAGCGCGACCACCGATGCCAGCGCCGGGCCATGCTCCGGCATCGCGCCCAGCCGGCGCAGCTCGGGCTCGACCAGCGCGGCCAGGCGCGCGTCGTCCGCGCGCTTGATGTACTCGTGATTGAGCCAGTTCAGCTTGTCCGGATCGAACTGCGCCGCGGAACGGCTCACGCTGGCGAGATCGAACCACTCGACCAGCTGCGCCATCGAGAACACCTCGTCATCGCCATGCGACCAGCCCAGCCGAGCGAGCGCGTTGACCAGCGCCTCGGGCAGAGTGCCATCATCGCGGTACTGCGTGACGCTCACCGCGCCGTGGCGCTTCGACAAACGCTCGCCATCGGCACCGAGAATCATCGGCACGTGCCCGAAGGCCGGCAGTTTGGCACCCAGCGCATTGAAAATGTGGATCTGGCGCGGCGTGTTGTTGACGTGATCGTCACCGCGGATGACATGGGTGATCTGCATGTCGAGATCGTCGACCACCACGCCGAAGTTGTAGGTCGGCACGCCGTCGGCACGCAGGATGACGAGGTCGTCGAGCTCCGCGTTGGGGAAGCTGATCGGGCCCTTGACCAGGTCGTGCCAGCCGACGTCGCCTTCCTGCGGCGTGCGAAAGCGCACCACCGGCGGCCGGTCCTTCGGCGGCACCAGGCCTGCGGCCTTGGCGCGCTCGGGACGCCAGCGTCCGTCGTAGCGCGGTTTTTCACCGCGCGCGCGCTGCGCCTCGCGCAGTTCGTCGAGGGCTTCCCGGGTCGCCCAGCAGTAGTACGCATGCCCGGCGGCGATGAGCTGCTCGGCAACCTCGGTGTAGCGCTCGAGTCGCTTCATCTGGAAGAACGGCCCTTCATCCCAGTCGATGCCGAGCCAGGCGAGCCCCTCGAGGATGGCGTCCACCGATTCCCGCGTCGAGCGCTCGAGGTCGGTGTCTTCGATGCGCAGCACGAAAGCGCCGCCATGGCGCCGCGCGTAGGCCCAAGAGAACAATGCGGTGCGCGCACCGCCGATGTGCAGGTAGCCGGTCGGGCTGGGCGCAAAGCGGGTGCGGATCACGGGCGCTGAAGACGGTGGCGGAGGCGACGCGACCTGCGGCGTCGGAGCGCGTATTCTACCGGTGGGTTCCGAGTGCTTCCATCGACGTGCGCCGTCATTTCCCGCTCCTCGTCGCCGCTGCGCTGCACGCAGGGGTCGCCATCGCGTCGGCAGCGCATGCGGCGGAGCGCGAGCCCGACGTCAACTACATCCCGACGCCGCAGCACGTGGTCGACGACATGCTGCGCCTGGTCGACCTGCGCCCGGGCGACACGCTCTACGACCTCGGTTCGGGCGACGGCCGCATCCCGATCACCGCCGCGCGGCGCTACGGCATCCGCGCCGTTGGCATCGACATCGACCCGGTGCGCATCGACGAGGCCGAGGCCAATGCGCGCGAACAAGGCGTCGCGCACCTCGTGGCATTCCGCCAGGAAGACCTGTTCGCGGCCGATTTCAGCGATGCGACGGTCGTCACGCTGTACCTGTTTCCGGATCTCAACCTGAAGCTGCGGCCGCGCCTGCTGGCGACGCTCAAGCCGGGTACGCGCATCGTCTCGCACCGCTTCGACATGGGCAACTGGCAGCCCGACAAGACGTTGACGATCGGCGACACGGCGGTCTATTTCTGGACTGTCCCGCAGCCGACGACGCCGGCGCCGCGCACGCCGCCGGCCGATGCCACGGGACTGCCCTGAGCGTGGGCCGCGCCGATGGCGGTAAAGTAGCCTCTCCGGTGCGCGCAGCCTTCGTGTCGCACGGTTGAGCGGAAGAGTCCAGACGATGTCGCGCAGGTCCGAGCAAACGCACGCCGAACGCCTCGAGGCGATCGTCGCGCTGGTACGCAAGCGCGTGCCGAAGAGCGCGCGCGCCGAGGTGGAGGCCTTCGTGCGGCATTACTTTCGGCGCGTCGCAGCAGAGGATCTCGCCGAGCACGCGGTCGAGGATCTGTTCGGCGCGGCGCTGTCGCATTGGGACTTCGCACGCACGCGCACGCCGGGCAGCGCGCGCCTGCGCGTCTTCAACCCCGACATGGACGAGCACGGCTGGCAGTCGACGCACACGGTGATCGAGATCGTCAACGACGACATGCCGTTCCTCGTCGACACGGTAACCATGGCGGTGAACCGGCGTGGCCTGACGCTGCACCTGTTCGTTCATCCGATCATGGACGTCGCGCGCGCCGCGCAGGGCCGCCGCTGCGCAGACGCGGATGGCCGGGTACTGCGCGAATCGCTGATGCACGTCGAGGTCGACCGCCTGGTCGACCCGGCCGCCCGGCAGGCGCTGGCCGACGAGCTCGCGCGGGCGCTGGCGGACGTGCGCACGGCCGTCGCGGACTGGCAGGCGATGCGCAGCAAGATCCTCGACATCACGGCGCAGCTCGACGCGGCGCCGCCGCCGCTGCCGGAGGACGAGCGCGGCGAGGCGCGCGCCTTTCTCGACTGGCTGGCGAACGACCACTTCACCTTCCTCGGCTACCGCAACCACGACCTGGTCAGGGTGCGGGGCGAGGACGGCCTGCGCGTGGTGCCGGATTCCGGGCTCGGCTTGCTGCGCGTGCCGCCGGGCACCGATCTGTCGGCGAGCTTCGCCGCGCTGCCGCCCAAGGTTCGCGAGCGCGCCCGCGCACGCGAGCTGCTCGTCATCACGAAGTCGAACACCCGCTCGACGGTGCATCGGCCCGGTTATCTGGATTACGTCGGCATCAAGCGTTTCGATGCCGAAGGCGAGGTCTGCGGCGAGCACCGTTTCCTCGGCCTGTACACCTCGACCGCCTACATGGCGCTGCCGGAGCAGATTCCGCTCCTGCGACGCAAGGTAGCGCAGGTCATCGGGCGCGCGGGACTCGAGCCGCACAGCCACGCCGGCAAAGCGCTCACCAACATCCTAAACGTCCATCCGCGCGACGAGCTCATCCAGAGCGACGTCGGCACGCTGTACGAAACGGCGATGGGCATTCTGCAGCTCGGCGAACGCCAGCGGCTGCGCCTGTTCGTGCGGCGTGACCCCTACGAGCGCTTCGTCGCCTGCCTGATCTACGCGCCGCGCGAACGCTACGACACGGCGTTGCGGCGCAGCTGGCAGGCGATGCTCGAATCGGCGTTCCAGGGCACCAACTCCGATTTCGACGTTTCGCTGTCGGAATCGGTGCTCGCCCGGGTGCTGGTCACCGTGCGGACCACGCCGGGCGCCATTCCGCCCGTCGACGTCGAGGCGCTCGAGGCGCGCCTGGCGATGGCGATGCGACGCTGGGAAGACGACCTGGCCGATGCGCTCATCGAAGCGCACGGCGAGGCGCGCGGCCTCGAACTGCACGACCGCTTCGCCACGGCGTTTCCGGCAGGTTACCGCGATGATTTCAGCGCGCGCGCGGCGGTGCCCGACATCGACCTGCTCGAGTCGCTGTCGGCGCAGAAACCCCTCGCCTTGCGCCTGTACCGCCCGCCGGAGTCGGCGCACGACACGCTGCGCTTCAAGCTGTTTCATTACGGCACCGCGGTGACGCCCTCTGATTCGCTGCCCATGCTCGAGCGCATGGGCCTGCGGGTGCTCGAGGAGCGCCCGTACCGCATCGCCCCGGCCGCCGGCAGCGCGCGGTGGATCCACGATTTCGTGCTGCGCGTGCTGGGCGAAACCGAGGTCGACATCGATGCGCTCGACGGGATTTTCGAGGACGCCTTCGCCCGCATCTTCGAGGGCTCGCTGGAGAGCGACGGCTTCAACCAGCTCGTGGTACGCGCCCGGCTCGACGCCGACGAGGTTGCGGTGCTGCGCGCCTACGCGCGCTACCTGCAGCAGATCAACTTCAGCCTGTCACAGGCCTACATCGAACGCACGCTCGCCGTGCATGCGCCGATTGCCCGCGCGCTGGTCGAGCTGTTTCGCGAGCGCTTCGATCCCGGCGGACCGGCAGGCGCGGACGGCGCGCAGCGCGCGGCCGCGATCGAAGTGCAGATCGACAGCGTGGAACAGTTGAACGAGGATCGCGTCCTGCGCCAGTACCTGGCGCTGATCCGGGCCACGCTGCGAACGAACTGGTTTCGACGCGATGCGGCGGGACGCCGCCGGCCGTTCCTGTCGTTCAAGCTCGATTCGAAACAGGTGCCGGACCTGCCCGAGCCCAAGCCGCACGTCGAGATCTTCGTCTATTCGCCGCGCTTCGAGGGCATCCACCTGCGCGGCGGCAAGGTCGCACGCGGCGGCCTGCGCTGGTCCGACCGACACGAGGACTTCCGCACCGAGATTCTCGGCCTGGTGAAGGCGCAGATGGTGAAGAACACCGTGATCGTGCCGGTCGGCTCGAAGGGCGGCTTCGTCCTCAAGAAAGCGCCGCCGGCGAGCGAGCGCGAGGCCTACCTCGCCGAGGGCGTGGCCTGCTACCAGGACTACCTGCGCGCGCTGTTGGACGTCACCGACAACCGCGCCGGCGAAGCCATCGTGCCACCGCCCGACGTGCGACGCCACGACGAAGATGATCCTTACTTGGTGGTCGCCGCGGACAAGGGCACGGCCACCTTCTCCGACATCGCCAATGCGGTGTCCGCGGAATACGGCTTCTGGCTCGGCGACGCCTTCGCCTCGGGCGGCTCGGCGGGCTACGACCACAAGAAGATGGGCATCACGGCGCGCGGCGCCTGGGAGTCGGTGAAGCGCCACTTCCGCGAGCTCGGCGTCGACACGCAGACCACGCCGTTCAGCGTCATCGGCGTCGGCGACATGTCGGGCGACGTGTTCGGCAACGGCATGCTGCTGTCGAAATACATCCGCCTGCTCGCCGCGTTCGATCACCGCCACATCTTCATCGATCCCGACCCGGATCCGGCACGCAGCTGGGAAGAGCGCAACAGGCTGTTCGGGCTGCCGCGCTCGAGCTGGGCGGACTACGATGCCGGGCTCATCTCGCCGGGCGGCGGGGTGTGGCCGCGCAGCGCGAAGTCGATCGCGCTGTCGGACTCGGCGCGCCGCGTGCTTGGCGTCGAGGCCAGCCGCCTCTCGCCCAACGAGCTCATCGGCGCCATCCTGCGTGCGCCGGTCGACCTCGTCTACAACGGCGGCATCGGCACCTACGTCAAGGCGAGCAGCGAATCGCACGCCGAGGTCGGCGACCGCACGAACGACCCGCTGCGGGTGGACGGCGCAACGCTGCGCTGCAAGGTCTTCGCCGAGGGCGGCAACCTCGGGGTGACTCAGCGCGGGCGGATCGAATTCGCGCGCGCCGGAGGTCGCATCAACACCGACGCCATCGACAACTCGGCGGGGGTGGCCACCTCCGATCATGAGGTCAACATCAAGGTTCTGCTGGGCCTGGCCATCGCCGACGGCGAGCTGACGCTGAAGCAGCGCGACAAGGTGCTCGCCGAGATGACCGGTGACGTCGCCACGCTGGTGCTGCGCGACAACTACTTCCAGACGCAGTCGCTGTCGATCACGCGCCGCATGGGCGTACGCCTGCTCGACGCGCAGACGCGTTTCATGCGCGCGCTCGAAAAGACCGGCCGCCTGAGTCGTGCAATCGAGTACCTGCCCGACGACGAGGAGCTCGATAGCCGTCGCGCGCGCGGCGAAGGTCTGGCTGCGCCCGAGGCCGCGGTGCTGCTGGCCTACGCCAAGCTCTGGCTCTACGACGAGTTGCTCACCTCCCGGCTACCAGACGACCCCTGGGTCGCGACCGCGCTGGCGCGCTATTTTCCGTCGCGCCTGCGGCAGGGCTTCGCGGCCTACATGTCGCGCCATCCGCTGCGCCGCGAAATCATCGTCTCGCACGTATTGAACAGCATGGTCAACCGCGTCGGCAGCTCGTTCGTGCACGGCTTCGTCGACGCCACGGGCGCGCGCCCGGCCGAGGTGGTGCGCGCCTATCTGCTGCAGCGCGAGATCTTCGACCTGGTGCCGCAGTGGCAAGCGATCGAGGCGCTCGACAACCATGTCGCGGACGAGGTACAGGCGGAAATGCTGATCCTCGGCGGGCGGCTCACGGTGCGCGCCACCGGCTGGTTTCTGCGTTCCACGCGGCTCGGCGAAGACATGGCGGCGACGATCGCGCACTTCGCAAAGGGCGTCGATACCCTGCGCCAGAACCTTGACGCGCTGCTCGACGCCGACAGCCGCGCGCAGACCGCGTCACTCGCAAAAGGCTTCCAGACGCGCGGCGTGCCGGCGTCGCTTGCCCACGCCGTTGCCTCGAGCGAGTTCCTCTTCGCCGCGCTCGACATCCTGGAGGTCGCCGACCGTGCCCGCATGCGGGAGACGAGTGTGGCGGGCGTCTACTTCGGGCTCGCCGAGGCGCTGCATCTGCCCTGGCTGCGGGGCTGCATCGGCAAGCTGCCCGGCGAAGGCCACTGGCCCGGGCTGGCGCGCGCCGCGATGCGCGACGATCTCGCCGGCCTGCAGCGCGCGCTCACCGCACAGGTGGTCGATGGTGCGCACGCCGCGGCCACCCCGCAGGAACTGATCGCCGCCTGGTGCAAAGACCGCGCAACCGTCCTGGGCCGTGCGCAGCGCCTGATTGGCGAGCTGCGCGCCGGACCGTCGCCCGATCAGTCGATGCTTTCGGTCGCGTTGCGCGAACTGCGAAATCTCGCCTAACCTTGCGCCCGTCATGGGCTACTTCCTGCAGCAGCTGATCAACGGGCTGACGCTCGGCATGATCTACGGCCTGATCGCGATCGGCTACACGATGGTGTACGGCATCATCGGCATGATCAATTTCGCGCACGGCGAGATCTTCATGATCGGCGCGTTCATCTCGATCATCACCTTCCTCGCCCTCGGCCTGGTCGGCGTCGGCTGGGTGCCGCTCGCCCTGTTGATCGTGCTCGTCGCGACCATGCTGCTCACCTCGGTCTACGGCTGGGCGCTCGAACGCGTCGCCTACCGGCCGCTGCGCAATTCGCCGCGACTCGCCGCGCTGATCACCGCGATCGGCATGTCGATCTTCCTGCAAAACTACGTCCAGCTGCTGCAGGGCGCGCGCAACAAGCCGCTGCAGCCGGTGATCACCGGTGGCGCCAGGTTCCTTGAAGGCGGCGAGTTCACGGTCACCTTCAGCTTCCTGCAGATGCTGATCATCGTCCTGACCATTGCGCTGATGGTGGGCTTCACCATTCTCATCAACCGCACCGCGCTGGGCCGTGCGCAGCGTGCCTGCCAACAGGACCTCGGCATGGCGGCGCTGGTCGGCATCGACGTCGACCGCACCATTTCGCTGACCTTCGTCATGGGCGCGAGCCTGGCGGCGGTCGCCGGGCTCATGTTCCTGCTCAACTACGGCGTGATCGACTTCTACATCGGCTTCCTTGCCGGCGTGAAGGCGTTCACCGCGGCCGTGCTGGGTGGCATCGGCTCGGTGCCGGGCGCCATGCTCGGCGGTCTGCTGATCGGCCTGATCGAGGCCTTCTGGTCGGCCTATTTCTCGGTGGAGTACAAGGACGTCGCCGCCTTCGCCATCCTCGTGCTGGTGCTGATCTTCCGTCCCACCGGGCTGCTCGGCAAACCCGACGTCGAAAAGGTGTGATGCGCGCGCACCAGGCTCCCGCTGCGCCGTTCGACCTGGCTGGCGCGCTGAAGGACGCCGGCCTGGTGGCCGGGATCGTCGTGCTGCTCACCGTGGCGCTGGTCGGCGCACGCGTCGAGGATGCCTCGGGCGGCCCGCCGCTGCGCTTCCGATTCGATGACGTCGCCGCTGCGGCGGTGATCGCCTTCGTCGGCCGGCTCGGCATCGCATTGCTGCGCGCGCAGCGCCCGCTGCCGGTGCTGATCGTCGCGCTCGCCTTCGCCATCGGACTGACGGGCGTCCTGCTGTACGGCGCGGTTGCCGAGGGCGCCGGCCGCATCCTGCCCTTCGCCAGCGCAGTGGTGAACTGGACCCTGGCGATCGCCGCCTGGGCCCTGAGCGCGCGCGCCGGGTGGCTGCTGTGGCACGCAGCGAGCCCGCTCGACGCCGAGGCGCGCGAGGCGCGCATGGACCGCCTCGGCGCCCGCATCCAGCACTGGGCGCGCTTCGTCGGCCCCTTGCTGCTCGGCGTCGCCGTCGCGCTGCCGTTCCTGCCGGGGATCGACCGGCGCCTGCTCGACATCGCGATCCTGGTCGTCACCTACGTCATGCTCGGCTGGGGCCTGAACATCGTCGTCGGCCTCGCCGGGCTGCTCGACCTGGGCTACGTCGCCTTCTACGCCGTGGGCGCGTACAGCTACGCCCTGCTCGCGATGTACTTCGACCTCGGCTTCTGGGTCTGTCTGCCGCTCGCCGGGATCATGGCGGCATTCGCCGGCGTCCTGCTCGGCTTTCCGGTGCTGCGCCTGCGCGGCGACTATCTCGCCATCGTCACCCTCGGCTTCGGCGAGATCATTCGCGTCATCCTGCTGAACTGGTACACCTTCACCAATGGCCCGGACGGCATCTCGGGCATTCCGCGCCCGACCTTCTTCGGCCTGCCGTTCACCGCCAACCCGCCGGAGGGCGAGGCCTCCTTCCACAGCTTTTTCGGGCTCGCATACTCGCCGCTCGATCGCATCGTGTTCCTCTATTACCTGATTCTCGGACTGGCGCTGGTTACCAACCTGTTCACGCTGCGCATCCGCAAGCTGCCCGTGGGCCGGACCTGGGAGGCCCTGCGCGAGGACGAAATCGCCTGCCGCAGCCTCGGCGTCCACCCGCGCAACACCAAGCTCACCGCGTTCGCGATCGGCGCCATGTTCGGTGGCTTCGGTGGCTCGTTCTTCGCCACGCGCCAGGGCTTCATCAGTCCCGAGAGCTTCAGCTTCCTCGAGTCGGCGATCATCCTCGCGATCGTCGTGCTCGGTGGCATGGGCAGCCAGATCGGGGTCGTGTTCGCCGCGATCCTGCTCATCGGCCTGCCCGAGGTGTTCCGCGACCTGAACCAGTACCGCATGCTGGCCTTCGGCCTGGCGATGGTCACCATCATGGTGTGGCGACCGCGCGGCCTGCTGGCGCACCGCGAGCCGACGGTGCGCCTCGCCGATCGTCCGGCGTCCGGCGGCGGCGTCCCGGAGCAGCGCGCATGAATGCCTCAACGCCGCTGCTCTCGGTCGAGCATCTGACGATGCGCTTCGGCGGTCTGGTGGCGATCGACGACGTCTCCTTCGACGCGCCGCAGGCCAAGATCACCGCCATCATTGGGCCGAACGGCGCCGGCAAGACCACCGTATTCAACTGCCTCACCGGGTTCTACAAACCCACCGCGGGGCGCCTGGCGCTGCGCCACCCGCGACGCGGCGAATTCCTGCTCGAGCGCATGGAAGGGCACGCCATTCCCGCCACCGCCGGCGTGGCGCGCACCTTCCAGAACATCCGCCTGTTCCCCGGCATGTCGGTACTCGAGAACCTGCTCATCGCGCAGCACAATGCGCTGATGCGTGCCTCGGGCTACACCTTCGGCGCGCTGCTGGGGCTGGGCAGCTACGCCAGCGCCGAACGGCGCGCCGTCGAGCGGGCGCGCTACTGGCTGGAGCGCGTCGGCCTGGTGGAGCGCGCCGACTGGAACGCCGGCAACCTGCCCTACGGCGCGCAGCGCCGCCTCGAGATCGTGCGCGCCATGTGCATCGAACCGGTGCTGCTCTGCCTCGACGAACCGGCGGCCGGCCTCAACCCGCGCGAATCGGCCGAACTCAACGCACTGCTTACCTTCATCCGCGACGAGCACAAGGTCACGCTGCTGCTGATCGAGCACGACATGAGCGTGGTCATGGAGATCTCGGACCACGTCGTGGTGCTGGACTACGGTCGCAAGATCGCCGACGGCACGCCGGAGGCGGTGCGCAACGACCCGGCGGTGATCCGCGCCTACCTCGGCGAACCGGAGGAGGCGGCTCAGCCGTGAGCGTGCTGCGCGTCGAGGATCTGCACGCGGGTTACGGCCACATCGAGGCGCTGCACGGCGTTGACGTCGAAGTCGCCGAGGGCGAGATCGTCACCCTCATCGGCGCCAACGGCGCGGGCAAGTCGACGCTGCTGATGTCGATCTGCGGCAATCCGCGCGCCACACGGGGGCGTATCGAGTTCCTCGGCGAGGACATCACGCGGCTGCCGACGCATGCCATCGTGCGCCGCGGGCTCGCGCAGTCGCCCGAGGGACGGCGCATTTTCCCGTTCATGAGCGTGCTCGAGAACCTGCAGATGGGCGCGACGACCACCGACCCGCGCCACTTCGACGACGATCTCGAGCGCGTCTTCACGCTCTACCCCATCCTGCGCGAGCGTCGCCAGCAGCGCGCCGGTACGCTCTCGGGCGGCGAGCAGCAGATGCTCGCCATCGGCCGCGCGTTGATGAGCCGGCCCAAGCTGCTGCTGCTCGACGAGCCTTCGCTCGGCCTCGCGCCGCTGCTGGTGCGCCAGATCTTCAACGTCATCCGCGAAATCAACGAGCGCGACCGGGTCACCGTGTTCCTGGTCGAGCAGAACGCCTACCACGCGCTGCGGCTCGCGCACCGCGGCTACGTGATGGCGAACGGCAGGATCGTGCTCTCCGGCGCGGGCCAGGACCTGCTGGCGAACGAGGAGATCCGCAAGGCCTACCTGGAAGGGGGACGCTGATGGAAACCCTGTACGGTGGCGGCCTCGGCGTATTCATCGGCGTAACGCTCTGCGTCATGGGCTTCGCCGCCTACATGACGGGCCAGGCCGTGGCCAACACCTGGAAGCCGGCGTGGCATGCAATCGCCTACGCGCTGCTGCTCGGCTGCGCCGACCGCTTCCTAGCCTATGCGCTGTTCGACGGCGAACTGCTGTCGCCCGCCGGCTACGTCCTGGACACGGCCGTGCTCACGGCCATCGCCCTGCTGGCGTTCCGCATCGCGCAAGCGCGCAAGATGGTGCAGCAGTATCCGTGGCTGTACGCACGCAGCGGCCCGTTTTCCTGGCGCGAGAAGTCCCCGTCGGCGACCGGGAAACACTGAGCCGCGTCGCGCGGTTGCGCGGGGGCCTGTGATAAAGTTAGCGCGCCTTTTTTGGAGGAGGCAACCATGCCGAACAACCTGAAACCGAGATTCGTCGCGGCCGCGCTCATGGCGGGCTGCGCAACCGCCGCCTGGGCGGACATCGTCATTTCCACCGCCGGCCCGATGACCGGCCAGTACGCGTCCTTCGGCGAACAGATGCGGCGCGGGGCCGAGATGGCCGTCGCCGACCTCAATGCCAAGGGCGGCGTGATGGGCCAGAAACTGGTGCTCAAGATCGGCGACGACGCCTGCGATCCGAAGCAGGCGGTCGCGGTGGCGAACAAGTTCGTCAGCGAAAAAGTCGTGTTCGTCGCCGGGCACTTCTGCTCCGGCTCGTCGATCCCCGCCTCCAAGGTCTATACCGAGGAAGGCATCCTGCAGATCTCGCCGGCCTCGACCAACCCGAAACTGACCGAGGAAGGCGGCCCGAACGTGTTCCGCGTCTGCGGGCGTGACGACCAGCAGGGCACCGTCGCGGGCAACTACCTGGCCGACAAGTTCAAGGGCAAGAAGATCGGCATCATTCACGACAAGACGGCCTACGGCAAAGGACTCGCCGACGAAACCAAGAAGCAGCTCAACAAGCGCGGCGTCAAGGAAGCGATGTACGAGGCCTATACGGCGGGCGAGAAGGATTATTCGGCGCTGGTCTCGAAAATGAAGGGCGCCGGCGTCGACGTGGTCTACGTCGGCGGCTACCACACCGAGGCCGGCCTGATCGTGCGTCAGTCGCGTGAGCAGGGCTACAACGTGCAGCTCGTGTCGGGCGACGCACTGGTCACCGACGAGTACTGGAAGATCACCGGCAAGGCGGGCGAAGGCACGCTGATGACCTTCAGCCCCGACCCGCGCAAGAACCCGGCCGCCGCGGGCGTGGTGAAGAAGTTCCGCGCGGGGAATTACGAGCCCGAGGGCTACACGCTGTACACCTACGGTGCGATCCAGGCCTGGGCGGACGCGGTCACCAAGGCCAAGTCGACCAACTGGAAGAAGGTCGCCGACACGCTGCGCAAGGGCAAGTTCGACACCGTGCTCGGCAAGATCGGCTTCGACAAGAAGGGCGACGTGACCGCACCCGGCTACGTGTTCTACGTCTGGAAGGACGGCAAGTACGATTACGCCAAGTAGTCTGAGCCGTCCCGCAGGCAAAGGTCCGGTGGCGAAGCCGCCGGGCCTTTTTCTTTGGCCCGCGCGCGCGTGCTCAGCTGAACACGGTCAGCACGCCGGTGTAGCCGTAGAGCCGGTCGTGCGAAATCTCACCGCCACAGAAGAAACCGACCAGCGGCACCTCCCCAAGCACGTCGCGCACGATGCCGAGCTCGGCGCCGCGCGCACCAAACATGTGCTCGCCGCGCCCGATGCAGGAAAAGTAGAGCGCGCCACGCGGCGCCGGCACGTCGACTTTCAGCGCGGCGGCGATTCTTTCTAGGTCGCTGCGCGCGCTCGCCGCGTCGCGCTTGCAGAAGATCAGCTCTGCACCCGGATCGACCGTATCGCCGATCGCGATCAGGCCGTTCTGCGGGTCGATGCCGATCAGATTGCGCACCAGGTAGTCACCGGTGTCGGACCCGGCAACGGGCAGGCCGACCTGGATGAACTGCGCGGCGCGCCGCAGGTCGCGCGCCAGCACTTCGCCGATCGCCGCCTTCATCACCTGGAGTGCCGGCCTGCCATCGAGCGTGGCGATGATGTTCGCCTCGCTCGCCGTGACGCGATAGCGGCCGGGCAGCGCCGCGTAGCCCTGGGTCAGGCGCGTGCGCACCTCGACCGAGGACGCCAGCAGCGCGCCCGACAGGCCGCCTGACAGCACGTCGTTCGCCACTTGCACGGTCCTGTCGCGCGCGCTCGACAGGCCGCCGACGAGGTAGCCGCTTTCCACCTTCGTCGACATGTCCGCGATCAGCCCGGCGACGTCGGGGGTATTCGGGTCTGCATGCACCACACCGAAGTACGCCTGCCGGTCGCGTGCCGGCGCACGGCAGCCGGAGAACAGCTGGTAGGCGTCGGCCGGCAAATCGGCGACCATGGTCGCCAGCGCCGGCTCGTCCAAGTATTCGGTACCGGTCGCCAGCACGCCGATGCCCACCGTGCCGATCCAGTCGCGCACGCCAGTGCGTTCGCGCAGCGCCGCGAGCAACTCCCCGGCATGCGGCATGAGCGGCTCGGTGAAATACATGAAGCCGAGGCCGGTGCCGATCGAGCCGAGCTGTTCGGCGCAGGCCGCGACGCAGACGCGCCAGTCGGCGCCGTGCGCGTGGGCAAACCGGAAGGACGGCATCCGGCGGCGCCTCAGTCCTCGCCGCCCTCGACCGGCAGGCGCAGCGCGCGCCAGCGCAGCATGCCGCCGGCGAGGTTCGCGACGCGGTCAAAGCCGGCTTTGCGCAGCAGCACCGTCGCCTGCGCGGAGCGGGCACCGGAACGGCAGATCGTCACGATCGGTCGCGCACGGTCCAGCGCTGCGCTCTGCGCCTCGAGCACGCCGAGCGGCAGGCAGCGTGACCCGCGCAGATGGCCGAGCGGGCCATCGAACTCGGCGGGCTCGCGCACGTCGACGAGCTGCACCCGCCCGAGGTTTTCCTCGAGCCAGTCGGGCTGCAGCTCCCAGAGCCCGGCGAAGGTGAAGGTGAGCGGCGCCCAGCTCGGTGCATCGGCGGGAACGGCACCGTCCTCCGGCCGCCCGCAGCGCAGGTTCGCCGGCACCGCGACGGCGATCTGCTTTGGATGCGGCAGTCCGAGGTGCTGCATGTAGCCGACGAAGTCGTCCTCCAGCACGCCGCCGCCGAGACGCGGGTTGTAGCGGCGCTCCTCGCCGACGCTGGAGGCCGTCAGCCCGCGATAGTCGTGCGCCGGGAACAGCACGCAGTCGTCCGGCAAGCTGAAGATCTGTTCGTGCACCGCGCGAAACAGGCGCCGCGCATCGCCCTTCTGGAAATCCGTCCGCCCGCAGCCGCGGATCAGCAGCGCATCGCCGGTAAAGGCCATCGACTGGTCGTCGAGCACGTAACTCACGCAGCCTTCGGTGTGCCCGGGCGTCGCGCGCACCTCCAGATTGCGCCGGCCGAAACTCAGGCGTGCGCCCGGCTCGAGCAGGCGGTCCGCACCCTCGGCGCCGCTCGCCGCCGACAGCGCGATGCGGCTGCCGAGCTGCTGACGCAGCAGCCAGGCGCCCGTCACATGGTCCGCGTGCACATGCGACTCCAGCGTCCAGCCCAGTTTTAGGTCGAGCTCGCGGATCAACGCGGCATCGCGCCGCGTTTGCTCGAACACCGGATCGATCAGCACCGCCTCGCGCGTGGCCGCATCCGCCAGCAGGTAGCTGTAGGTGGACGACTGGGGATCGAAGAGCTGGCGAAAGATCATGCAGGCTCCGAGGCGCGCACGGACGATGCCTCGAACCTAGCACGATAGGCCGCGTAATACAGTACCGGAATCACGACCAGCGTCAGCAGCGTCGACACCAGGATGCCGAAGATGAGCGAGATCGCCAGCCCGTTGAAGATCGGATCGTCGAGGATGAACAGCGCGCCGAGCATCGCCGCCGCCGCCGTGAGCGCGATCGGTTTGGCACGCGCCGCCGCCGACGCAATGATCGCATCGCGGAACGCCATGCCTTCGGCGACCTTGAGGTTGACGAAGTCGACGAGCAGGATCGAGTTGCGCACGATGATCCCGGCGAGCGCGATCATGCCGATCATCGAGGTTGCGGTGAAATTGGCACCGAGCAGCGCATGCCCGGGCATCACGCCAATGACGGTGAGCGGGATCGGCGCCATGATGATGAGCGGCACCAGATAGGAGCGGAACTCGGCGACCACCAGGATGTAGATGAGGATCAGCCCGACCGCGTAGGCGATGCCCATGTCGCGGAAGGTTTCGTAGGTCACCTGCCATTCGCCGTCCCATTTGATGGCGTACTGGCGATAGGGATCCTCGGGCTGGCTGATGAAGCGCTCGCCGAGCGTGCCGCCATCCGCGAGCGCTTGGCCAACCACCTTGCCGCGCGCCGCGAACATGCCGTAGAGCGGGCTGTCGATCGGGCCGGACTGGTCGCCGACGACGTAGACCACCGGCAGCAGGTCCTTGTGATAGATCGGCCGATCGCGTTCGTTTTCGATCGGCGTGACGACCTCGGAGAGCGGCACCAGCGTGCCGTCCGGCGTGCGAATCGAAAGCTTGAGGAATTCGTCGAGCGCGCCGCGCGCGGTGTCGGGCAGCGTGACCTTCACCGGCACCTCGTACTTGGAGTGCCCGTCGTGCAGCGGCGTGACATTGCTGCCGGCAAGGCCCATGCGCATGGTCTCGACGACATCGCGCCGGCTGACGCCGAACACCGCCGCCTTGGCCTGGTCGACGCGCACCACGATGCGCGGCGCGCTGTCCTCGACCGAATCGTCGATGCCGACGATGTCGGGCGTCGCCGCGAGCGCGGCGCGCAGCTGCTTGGCGACGCGGATGCGTCCCGCCTCCTCCGGGCCGTAGACCTCGGCGACGATCGGCGACAGCACCGGCGGCCCCGGCGGCACTTCGACCACCTTGACACGCGCATGCCAGCGCCGCGCCACGGCCTCGAGCGCCGGGCGCACCGCCTGCGCGATCTCGTGACTCTTGCGCCTGCGGTCGTCCTTGCCGACCAGGTTCACCTGCAGATCGCCCATCTCCGAGTTCGCCCGCAGGTAGTACTGCCGCACCAGTCCGTTGAAGTTGATCGGTGCCGAGAGTCCCGCATAGGCCTGGTAGTCGGTGACCTCCTCCACCTTCGACAGTACCGCACCCATCTCGTGCAGCACCGCCGCGGTCGCCTCGACGGGTGTGCCGGCCGGCATGTCGACCACCACCTGGAACTCCGACTTGTTGTCGAAGGGCAGCATCTTCAGCACCACCAGCTTCACGCCGGCGAGCGACACCGAGCCGACGATCAGCGCCAGCACGGCGACCGTCAGCAGGCGGCGGTTGCGTGCCGCCTGCGCCGCGCTGACGAAGGGACCGAGCAGGCGCGTGAAAAAGCCTTCCAGCCGCCCGCCCTCGGCCTGCGGTGCAGCATGCGCCGCGACGTGTTTCAGCAGCTTCAGCGCGAGCCACGGCGTGACGACGAACGCGATCGCCAGCGAGATCAGCATGCCCATGCTGGCGTTGATCGGAATCGGGCTCATGTACGGCCCCATCAGTCCGGTGACGAAGGCCATCGGCAGCAGCGCGGCGATCACGGTGAAGGTGGCGATGATCGTCGGACCGCCCACCTCGTCGACCGCCAGCGGGATCACCTCCGCGAGCGGCTTGCGCTCCAGCGTCATGCGGCGGTGGATGTTCTCGACCACGACGATCGCGTCGTCCACCAGGATGCCGATCGAGAAGATCAGCGCGAACAGCGACACCCGGTTCAGCGTGAAGCCCCAGGCCCAGGAGGCGAACAGCGTCGTCGCCAGCGTCAGCAGCACGGCGACGCCGACGATCAGCGCCTCGCGCCGCCCGAGCGTCGCGAACACCAGCACGACCACCGACAGCGTGGCGAAGATCAGCTTCTGGATAAGCTTCATCGCCTTGTCGTTCGCGGTCTCGCCGTAGTTGCGCGTCACGTTGACGTGCACGTCGCTCGGGATCACCGTGCCGCGTAGCTGCGCCACCCGCTCGATCACCCGCGCGGCGACATCGACGGCGTTTTCACCCGCTTTCTTGGTGATCTGCAGGGTGACCGCCGGCCGTTCGCCGTGCCGCGGCAGGCCCTTCTTCGCGGCGGCTGGGCCCGTTCCGGTCCAGACGTAGCGCTGCGGCGGCTCGGGGCCGTCGACCACGCGGGCGACCTCGCCGAGGTACACCGGACGTTGTTCGAACACGCCCACCACCAGCTCGCGCACCTCCTCGGCCGAGGCGAGAAAGTTGCCGGTCTCCACCACGATCTCACGGTTGTCGCGCACCAGCCGCCCGGCCGGCAGCGCGACGCTGGCCAGCTGCAGGGCGCGGCTGACGTCGAGCGCGGTCACGTTGTGCGCGTTCAGCCGGTCGGGGTCGAGCAGCACGCGCAGCGCGCGCCCCGGCCCACCGAGGGTCTGCACTTCGCGCGTGCCGGCAACCCGCTTCAGTTCGATTTCGGCGGCATGCGCAACGCGCTCCAGTTCGTAGCCACCGGTCTGCGGATCCTGGCTCGAGAGCGTAAGCGCGACCACCGGCACGTCGTCGATGCCCTTCGGCTTGATGATCGGCTCGAGAATGCCGAGATCGGGCGATACCCAATCGCGGTTCGACTGGATGGTGTTGTACAGGCGCACCAGCGCCTCGGTGCGCGGCACCCCGACCTCGAACTGCACCGTCAGCACGGCGAGCCCCGGGCGGGACACCGAGTACACGTGCTCGACGCCGAGCATCTGCGCCAGCACCTGCTCGGCCGGCGTCGCCACCAGCGCCTCGACGTCCTTCGCCGACGCGCCCGGAAACGGCACGAAGACGTTGGCCATCGTCACGTTGATCTGCGGCTCTTCCTCGCGCGGCGTGACGCCGACCGCGAAAACGCCGAGCAGCAGCGCGACCAGCGCGATCAGCGGCGTGAGCTGCGAGGTCTGGAAAAAGCGCGCGATGCGACCGGAGACGCCCATGGCCAGCGCTCCGTCGGGCCTAGCGCGTGCCGCCGACCGGCGTCTGCATGCCGGCCTTCATCGGCTCGAGCGCAACGCGTTCGCCGGGCTTGAGGCCGGCGAGCACCTCGACCGCCGTCTCGTCGCCCGCGCTGCCGACGCGGATCTGGCGCAGCTGGGGCTGCCCGTCCGCGCCGATCACGTACACCGCGGTCAGCTCGCTGCGACGGAACACCGCGCTACGCGGTACCAGCAGGCGTGGCGCGCGTCCGGTGACGAAATGCGCCCGTGCGTAAACCCCCGGGTAAATGCCGCCCGCGTCCTCGGGCAGGTCGAGGCGCACGCGCGTGGTCTGCGTGCGCGGATCCGCGGTGGGCACCACCGTCATGCTCTTCACGTCGAGCCACTTGCCGAGCGAAGGCACTTCGATGCGCGCCCGCCCGATGGCGCGCACCGCGCCGATCTGGGTGGCCGGCACGTTCGCCACCACGCGCAGCGTGGACGGATCGAACCCGGTCATCAGTGGCTTGCCCGGCGTCGCCATCTCGCCGAGCTCGACGTGGCGCGCCGAGACCACGCCGCTGTACGGCGCGACGACGGTGGCGAAGCTCTTCTCGGTCGCGGCGGCCGCGGCGCCGGCGAGCAGCGCCGTGACGCGCGCCTGCGCCGCACGGTATTCGGACTCGGCACGGTCGAGTGCCGCGCGACTGACGAACTTCTGCGCCAGCAGCTGCTTGGTGCGCTCGTACTGCGCGCGCGCATTGGCGAGCGCCGCCTGCGCCTCGCTGACCTGCGCTGCGCTCGCCGCGGCGGCCTGGCCGACCTGGCGCTCGTCGATGCGCACGATCACGTCGCCCTGCTTGACGAAGTCGCCGACGTCGAAGCGGATGTCGACGATGCGCCCCTGAATCTGCGCCGAAACCGTCGACTGGCGCACCGCCTCGATGACCGCCTCCGCCGAGTAGGTCAGCTCGATCTCGCGCAACTCGACCGGCGCGCTCGCCAGTTCGGCCGCGGCAGCGCCGCTCGCGATCAGGCATGCGGCAATGGCAGCAACGGATCTCATCGGCTCACCTCAGGGGTGCTGCGCGATCCAGCGGCGCAGTCCGGCGGCGTCCATCGCGCCCGACACGCGGTCGGTTTCGCGGCCGTCCTTGAAGAGTATGAGCGTCGGAATGCTGCGGATGCCCATGCGGCGCGCGAGCCCCTGCGCGATGTCCGTATTGACTTTCGCCAGGCGCACCTGCGTCGCCAGCTCGGCCGCGACGCGCTCGAACCCCGGGGCCATGCCGCGGCAGGGACCGCACCACGGCGCCCAGAAATCGACCAGCACCGGCAGCTGCGTGCGCCCGACATAGGCGTCGAAGCTGTTCTCGTCCAGCGCCACCGGCGCGCCGCCGGTCAACAGCGCGCCGCACTTGCCGCATTTCGGCGCGTCGCCCAGCCGGTCTGCCGGCACGCGGTTCGGCGTGAGGCAGTCCGGGCAGGCGAGCTGGACGGCCGCGACCGTGGTGGTCATGGCCTCAGGCGTGCGCGACGTCACCGCTCTTCAGGCCGAGCTTGCGCAGGAAGGTGATCATCGGGCACCAGTTCGTGAAGCCGCTTTGGAACAGGTTCAGGCCGACGAAAGCGGTAAACCACAGCGCGTGCTGGCTGAGGAAGATCGGGCTGCCCTCCACGCCCAGGGCGAGCGAAATGAGGACAAAAGCGCCGGCAATGATGCGCAGAGTGCGTTCGACGGTCATGACAGTCTCCTTCGGGTGCTCATGAAAAGGGAGCAGGCATCATACCCTAGGGGGTATAGTAAGTCAACCGCTGCGTTACTATTGCCTTTGTATACTGCGTAGGGTATAGAATCGCGGCTTGACGCAGATCAATCAGGCAGCCAAACCATGTCGGTCATCCGCGACGCGAAACACAAGCAGGACCTGGTGATGCGCCTGAAGCGCATCGAGGGGCAGTTGCGCGGCATCCAGTCGATGATCGAATCCGACGCCGAATGCGAGCGCATCACGCAGCAGCTCTCGGCCGCGCGCCGCGCCCTCGACAAGGCTTTCTACAATGTGCTGGCCTGCGCGCTGCAGTCGGAGGCTGCCACCGGGCCGGCCGGCAAGGCCGCGGTCAACGAGCGCGTCAAGCAGGCCGCCGCGCTGCTCGCCAAGTTCGGCTGACGGCCATTTGCCCGGCGGGCAGCGGGGCGCGTAGAATCCGCCCCTCTCCGGGGTGGTTAGCTCAGCGGTAGAGCACTGCCTTCACACGGCAGGGGCCACTGGTTCGATCCCAGTACCACCCACCAGTTTCCTACAGCCGAAGCCGCCGGGAACCCAGCCCGGCATGCCGATCAGCCGCTCAGCGGCAGCCCTTTGCTGCGTAAAGGACGCGGTTCGTCAGCCACCAGCCTGACGCAAGCGCCTGCTTCCAAGCGGGCAGGGCCGCGTACCACTCGGCGTCCTCCGTGCAGCGTGCGCAATCGACCGAACGACGAAAGACCGGTCCGCCCGCCTCCTGCGCATAGAGCAGCTGGCCGAGTGCGTAGGAGAAACCGAGCGCGCCCGCGCCAATCGCCACCGTCACACCGACGACCAACAGCAACGTGGTCACAAAGATCATGCCTATCCCCCTTCAGTTCCGTCACCACACAGCAAAATTATGTTAACGGCGCAGGACGCGCGCACAAGTCTCGCCAGCGGCTTTTTCACGCGCAAGCAGAACTAATTCACACTCGGAACGGCGCAGCGCTCGCTTGCGTCACCACGGCCCGACAGGAGCACGTTCTTATGGGCCGTGCTCAACCCGCGGAAGCGCGCTGCTTCTGCGCGAGGATTTCTGAAAAGAAGCCCTTGTCCTCCTCGCCCGTTTCCGCCTCCGACTTGGAGAACAGCTCCGGCTTGTGCGGCAGGCCTTCGCTATGGCGCTCGATCTCATCGAGCCGCGCCTTCGCCCATTGCACGTCGGACGCGGCCTTGACCTTCGAGGCCTCGATATAGCCGCGCCCGAGAAAGTAGCCGACCAGCGCGCCACCAATTGCGCCCGGCAGCGCGAAGACGAGGTGGCCGATCGCCACGCTCGCAGCGGCGATGGCCGCGGCAATTCCCCACGACCCCATCACCGCCTTGCGCTGCGCCGCCTGCAGCATTTTCATGGCCGTGCCACGCTCGTCCTCGATCAGCAGCAGCGTGAGCGCTTCGATCTCCCGCGTCAGGCCGATCAGGCGCTTGCGAACATTCACGTCGGCAATGCCAAAGAAGAGCCTGCGCATGCCCATGCGCCGGTATCCGTATTCCGCGTAGCGCACGTCCTCGTACGCGTCGCGAATGCCGGCCCGATCCAGCAGGCGCGAGATCTCGTCCTGAGCGCGAACGATTCTTCGGCCGTAGTTGCTTGCCACGGTCGCTCTTCCCTTCAGTTCTTCAACTTG
>JBFFEY010000054.1:0-20779 GCA_041558415.1 Burkholderiales bacterium
GCGCCTGCTGCGCCAGGCGCAAAGCGCGCGCCTCGACGAGTCGCTCGAAATGGCGGCGGCGATGCAGGCGCTCGCGCACCACACGCCCGAGCACGACGCCGCGGTGGCGGCGTTCGTCGCGCAGCTCGGGCAGCGCAAATAATCGGGTCGGCGCCCGGCATTTTTCGGGCACCCGAGGCTCCGCCGCTTGGACGGCGGCCGAGAATCCGGCGGCTTAGGTCTTCGCTTCGACGCCCGGCGCAGCCTCGATGTTGAGCGCGCCGAACCGGCTCTCGTACTCCTTTACGACGTTGCCGAGCAGCACACTGAGGCGCTTCGCCGCGTAAGGACTGATGATGATGCGATCGGTGAGCTGGATGGTCACTTCCTTCTGCCCGCGGTTCCAGGCCTGGTTGATGCCGAACAGCATCACCACTTCCTCGCGCGTGCTCGTGACGTTGGCGACGTTGGCGTAGGCGCTCTTCATGTTCGAGTCATCCCACTTGATTTTCATGCCGGCTGCGCCCGCCGGATCCGGATTCTTGGTGGCCATAGTGCTGTCTTTCTCCCGTTGATCGTCTGCAGGCGGTGCGGGCACCAGCGTGCCACGTGGACGCGCCGTGCCGCACCCAAGGCGTTGATGTTACCTCTTCCGGCGCCGACGCGGCAGGACGCGCGCCGGCGCAGGATCACATTGCCGGCCGCTTACGCCTCTGCGAGTTCGGGTTCCGGCGCCTGCACCCCGTCGCCCTCGGCCGCTGCACGCGCGGCCGCTGCGCCGACGCGCTCGGCCATCGCAGCGAAATTGCGCATCGACGCCAGGTGCAGGTAGAGCAGCTCGAGCGCATCGCTCTTGGCGAGCTCGGCGAGCTTCTCGGCCGGCAGCGCCTTGACCTTGTCGCGGCTCACCGCCATGAAGCCGAGCAGCGAAAGTTTCCGGCCGCCGCCGACGTTCGCCTCGGCCCGCATCGGCTCGAGCAGATCGAGCTCGACCAGTTGCTTGCAGAACGCCTGCGTGCGGCGGAACTCGATCTGGTACTGCTCGAGGAACTTGAGCGCGCGCTCGACGTATGGCGTCGGCTTTTGCTCTTCGTTGAACAGCCGCTCGCCGCGGCCCTCCTGGTTCAGGCGCGGGTAGGACTCGTCGACGCACAGGGTGAACGTCCTGCCGTCCGGCGAACTCGAGAAGACGAATGGGTAGCGCCGCACGAACGCGGGCACGTATTTCGCCCGCCAGCCGTTATCTTCAGCGAGATAGAGATTCTCATTGCTGCGCATGCCGAGGATCACCGCGGGAATCACCGCTTCCTTCGTGCCACTGAACACGATCGCGTAGTCCGCCGCCGCGTTGGGGAATTCGACCGCCATGAGCGGCACCGAATTCACGCGCTTGCTGAAGCCGTAGTCGTTGGCCGGCTCGAGGGACCAGTTGCCGTGCCGCTGCGGCGAGACGGGAACCGCGGATTCGTAAAAGAGCTGCTGTGTCGTCATTTTCTCTTCCTCGCTAATCGTTGAAAGCACCCGCGCGGCAGAGCCTCTCGATCGAACGCCCGGCCGCGCGGACGGGGGCTTGCATTACGACTCGATTGTAGGTGGTCGCCGCGGCAACTGCCCGCCAAGAACACCCGCTTTAAAGATCTTTGTCAGAATATCGGCAAAGTTTTGTGGGCCACGCGATGAGCGGTGGGGCATTAGACGAACGCGGGAGCCCCCTCTGCAGCCGAACCTCGATGCGTCGCGAGACCGAGAATGACGTTGCCGTCTGCCGGTGCTGGAGGTCGCGCAAGGTTCTATTCCAACGTCCGTGACAGCTTGGCCGGTGCTTCGCTGCGCGCCCCTTACCTCAGCACGCGCAGCGTGCGATGCGATACATGGAATGACAGAACGTGCCACATCGTACAGAATCGGCGCCGCGCACTAGCCGGTACTCGGCGCGCAGCGCCCGGCCGAGCGGCCGCTGGTGGCGGACGCGATAATCGATCCGGCGCGGAACGCCGCGCAGTTCTAGTAAATTCTGGGCAGGGCAATCGGAGCACGACGATCATGAGCTGGGATGTCGTTGTCATCGGCGCGGGCAACGCCGCGTTCTGCGCCGCGCTCGCCGCGCGCGAGACCTGCGAGCGCGTGCTGGTGCTCGAGCGCGCGCCGGAGGACGAATCCGGCGGCAACTCGCGCTTTACCGCCGGGCTGATGCGCGTCGCCTACGACGGCGTCGACGATCTGAAGCGCGTGATCCCCGATCTCACCGCGGACGAGATCGCGCGCACCGACTTCGGCAGCTACAGCGCGGACCAGTTCCTAGACGACATGGCGCGGGTGACGGAGTACCGCTGCGACCCGGACCTCACCGAGATCCTGGTGAAACGCAGCCTCGACACGCTGGTGTGGATGCGCGCGAAGGGCGTGCGCTTCACCGCCGCCTGGGGCCGGCAGGCGTTCAACATCGGCGGCAAGTTCAAGTTCTGGGGCGGGCTGACGGTGGAAGCGGTCGGCGGCGGACCCGGGCTGGTCGATTCGCTCACCGCGGCGGCGAAAAAGAACGGCATCGAGGTCTGGTACACGGCGCGCGCCACGGCGCTGATCGCCGACGACGACGGCGTGAACGGCGTGCGCGTGCGCCGCGCGGGCAAGACGCTCGACCTGCGCGCCAAGAGCGTGGTGCTCGCCGGCGGCGGCTTCCAGGCCAACCCGGAGTGGCGCGCGCGCTATCTCGGGCCGGGCTGGGAGCTCGCCAAGGTGCGCGGCACGCGCTTCAACACGGGCGACGTACTGAAGATGGCGCTCGACATCGGCGCCGCCCCGGTCGGCAACTGGTCGGGCTGCCACGCGGTGGCCTGGGAGCGCAACGCGCCCGAGTTCGGCGACCTGGCGGTGGGCGACCAGTTCCAGAAGCACTCCTACCCCTGGGGCGTGTACCTGAACGCCGCGGGCAAGCGCTTCGTCGACGAGGGCGCCGACTTCCGCAACTACACCTACGCCAAGTACGGCCGCGTGATCCTGAACCAGCCCCTGCAGTTCGCCTGGCAGATCTTCGACGCCAAGGTGAAGGCGCAGCTGCGCGACGAGTACAAGATCCGCCAGGTCACCAAGGTGACGGCCGACACGCTGGAAGAGCTGGTGCAGAAGCTCGACGACGTCGACCCCCAGGCCGCGCTCGCCGAGCTGAAGGCCTACAACGCCGCGGTGAAGACCGACGTACCGTTCAACCCGAACGTCAAGGACGGGCGCGGGACCGAGGGGCTGGCGATCCCGAAGTCGAACTGGGCCAATACGCTCGACACGCCGCCGTTCGAAGCCTACGCCGTGACCTGCGGCATCACCTTCACCTTCGGCGGGCTGCGCATCGACAGCGACGCGCGTGTGCTGTCGACCGACGGCGAGCCGATTCCGGGCCTGTACGCCGCCGGCGAGCTGGTCGGCGGCATCTTCTATTTCAACTACCCGGGCGGCACCGGCCTCACCAACGGCGCGGTGTTCGGCAAGATCGCCGGCACCGGTGCCGCGTCGCACGCCGCACAATCCTGAGGGCAGGATCGCATATGGCAAAGAAAAAAGGCGCCGAACTCATCGCCGAATTCCTCGTCCAGGAGAAGATTCCCTACGTCTTCGGCCTCTGCGGGCACGGCAACGTCGGCCTGCTCGATGCGCTGTACGAGGTCGCCGACAAGGTGAAGTACGTCTCGCCGCGCCACGAGCAGGTCGCCGGGCACATGGCCGACGGCTTTTTCCGCGTTGCACACCGGCCCGCGGCCACGCTGACCTCGACCGGGCCCGGCTCGGCCAACCTGATCATGGCGCTGGCGGTGGCGCAGACCGATTCCTCGGCGCTGCTCGCGATCACCGCCAACGTGCCGACCTCGCAGTTCAACCGCGGCCCGTTCCAGGAACTGAACCGTCACCACCAGGCCGACTATCCGAACGTCGTGCGCCCGGTGGTGAAGCGCAGCTTCCAGCCGACGCGCGCCGAGATGCTGCCGCTCGCCATGCGCCAGGCGGTGACGACGATGACCAGCGGCCGGCCGGGGCCGGTGAACCTCGACGTGCCGTTCAATCTCTTCCGCGAGGAGACCGACGCGCCGCTGGAAGCACCCTGGGACGGTTACCTTGCGCGGCGCAGCGGCGCCTCGCTCGACGACGTCGAGCGCGCGCTCGACATGATCCTGGCCGCCAGGCAGCCGGCGCTCTTCATCGGCCATGGCGTGACGCTGTCGGAGGCCTCGCTCGAGCTCAGCGAGTTCGCGCACCGGCTCAACATCCCGGTGATCAGCTCGCCGAACGGCATGGGCTGCCTCGACATGGAGGACCCCCTGTCGCTCGGCTTCATCGGCAGGAACGGCGCCTACCCGGCGAACCAGGCCGGGCGCCACGCCGACCTCGTGCTCGCCATCGGCGCGCGCTTCGACGATCGCTCGTCCTCCTCCTGGCTGCCGGGCTACTCGTGGAACTTCCCGCACACCAAGCTGATCCACGTCGACGTCGACCACGCCGAGCTGGGCCGCAACTACCCGCCCGACCTCGGCATCCTCGCCGATGCGCGCGCCTTCCTGCAGCAGTTGCTGGCGGGGCTTGCGCGACGCAAGCTCGACGGATCGCCGCGCCTTGCGGCCTGGCAGGCGCAGCTCGACGCCTGGAAAAAGGAGTGGCAAGCCTACGTACGTCCCAACTTCGAGGTGCACGCCTCGCCGATGCGACCCGAGCGCGTGGTCGCGGACTGCCGCGCGGTGCTGCCCGACGACGTCATCATTTCGCTCGACTCGGGCGTGCACCACAACTGGTACATGCAGTTCTGGAACGCGCGCCGCCCGCAGGCCATGCTCAACACCTGGGGCTACTCGGGCATGGGCTTCGGCCCGTCGAGCATCCTCGGCGCCAAGCTCGCGGCACCCGAGCGGCCCTGCATCTCGATCTGCGGCGACGGCGGCTTCACCATGGTGCCGCATGTGCTGTGCACCGCGGTGGAATACAACATCCCCGCGGTGTGGGTGGTGTGGAACAACTTCTCCTGGGCCGCGATCCGCGACATCCAGTACGGCCTGTTCGACGGCCGCGAGTACGGCACCGCGTTCTACGAAGGGCCCGAGGGCAAGCCCTACAACCCCGACTTCGCCGCCTGGGCGCGCGCCTCCGGGGTCGAAGGCCACACGGTGACCAAGTCGGAGGACTTCAAGGGTGCGCTGGAGCACGCCGTCAAGCTCGGCAAGCCCTGCCTCATCGACGTGCACGTCGACGCCAACATCCGCCCGCCGGCAACCGGCACCTGGGCGCTGCCGCCGATCCCGCCGAAGGAGCCGGTGTTCGGCACGAAGCACATCGTCACGGACTAGACAGACGCGAGGGAGGACAGCCATGGCCAAGGCAGCCAAGACCAAGCCGCGCAAGCCGGTAGCGCGAAGAGCGAAGATCCACAACATCGCCGAAGTCGACTGGGAGGACCTGGCCGGGCATTTCGGCGGCGCGTTCTCGAAATTCCTGGTGCGCCCGGAGACCACCGGTTCACGGCAGATCGACTACCGCATCTCCTGTTACCAGCCGCGCGCCTACGTCGAGCCGCACGCGCACAAGGTGCAGGAGCAGGTCTACCACGTGCTCGAGGGCGAGGGCCTGATGGAAATCGGCGGCAGGCGCCAGGTCGTGCGCCGGCACGACGTCATCTTCATTCCGCCCGGCGTGAAGCACGCGATCTACAACTCGGGGCTCGTCGACCTGGTGTTCGTCGTCGTCACCGTGCCGATCGAGGACCGCTAGCCGCGCACGCGGCGCAAGCCGGCGGCGGCCTAGCGCCTGCCGCCGAGCTCGCCGCTGTGGATGAGGCGGTTGAGCTCGTCGGCGCCGCCGATCAGCATGCCCTTGACGAACACCATCGGAAAGGTCGGCCAGCCGCTCCACATCTTGAGCGCGTTGCGCCGCCGCCACTTGTTCAGGTAGCTGCCGTACTCGAGGTATTTGTAGGTCAGCTTGGCGGATTCGAGCATGCGCTGCGCGCGGCGCACGTGCGGATTTTGCGCCATGCCGATCAGCACGATGTCGTTCGCCGCGATCGCCGCCTCGACCTCGTGCACCAGATCGGCGTGGTGCGTCGCGATCTTCTCGCGGATCGCGGCATGGATGCGGGGCTCGTCGAGGATCTGGCGCGACATTGCGATTCCTATACCGGCACTTTAGCGCGTAATGCCTTGCGCTGGCTGTGCCGCGTCTTGGCCTCGCGCCGGCGCGCCTTGGCCGCCTTCGACGGACGCGTCGGCCGGCGTTTCTTCGGCACGCGTGCCGCCGCGGCGACCAGCGCCTCGAGCCGCGCGATCGCCTCGGCGCGGTTCAGCTCGAGGCTGCGATGGCGCTGCGCCTTGATGACGATGATGCCGCTGCGCGTCACGCGCGCATCGCCGAGTGCGAGCAGGCGCTGCTTGACGGCCGCCGGCAGCGACGAGGCGCGCACGTCGAACCTCAGGTGCACTGCGCTCGACACCTTGTTGACGTTCTGCCCACCGGGACCGCCGGCGCGAACGGCGGAGATCTCGAACTCGTTCGCCGGGATGGCGATGCGCTGCAGCACCGCCGTCGCGACCACCCGTCGCCGCCCGATAGGCCGCCCGCCCGTCATCGTCTCGCCGCCCTCCCGTTTCCCGCGCCCGCGCGCGGCGCGGGCAGTGTCGCCGTGCGGCGCAGGCACGTCAACGCAAGGCCCCGCCGCCCGACCGCTGGCGGCCGGGGCACAGCTGGCTAAAATGTCGCATTACGGCGCTGCAAGCGACATCGAATCCGGGGGAGGTGACGATGACGAGACCCGCCAATCGCAGCCTTGGACTGTCCGACCGACGTTCGACGGCCGCGCAGTCGCGACCCATCGGCGGCGCGACCGCGGCCGACCGCTGGCTGCTGTCCACCATCATGGGCGCCCTGCCGCGCGCCGGGTTCGCGGCGATGCTGTGGGACGGCACCACCCTCGGCGAGCAGACCGGCCTGCGCGTCATCTTCCGCGACCGCGCCGCGCTGTGGCAGCTGGCGCGCAATCCCCTGCTGCAGTTCGGCGACCTGTACAGCGTCGGGCGCATCGAGGTCGAGGGCGACCTGGTGGAGTTTCTCGAGCGCCTGTACCGCGCGATGGCGGCCGGCCGCGGCGGCAAGCGCTCGGTCTGGTGGTGGCTGTGGCAGGACCCGCGTCCGCGCGCGGGCTCGATCGGCCGCGCGCGCGAAAACATCCACCACCACTACGACCTCGGCAACGACTTTTATCGCCTGTGGCTGGACAGCGCGGCCATGCAGTACACCTGCGCCTACTACCCGGCCCCCGGCATGACGCTGGAGGCCGCGCAGCGCACCAAGATGGACCACGTCTGCCGCAAGCTGCGGCTGCGGCCCGGCCAGCGCGTCATCGAGGCCGGCTTCGGCTGGGGCGGTTTCGCGCTGCACATGGCGCGGCACTACGGCGTGAGCGTGCGCGCCTACAACATCGCCGGCGAGCAGGTGCGCCACGCGCGCGACTGGGCCGCGCGCGAGGGGCTCGCGGAGCGCGTCGAGTTCGTCGAGGACGACTACCGCAACATCCGCGGCCACTGCGATGCCTTCGTCTCGGTTGGCATGCTCGAGCACGTCGGCGTCGACCACTATGCGGGGCTGGGAGAAGTCATCGATCGCTGCCTGTCGGCGAACGGTCTCGGCCTGATCCACAGCATCGGGCGCAACGCCCCCGGCCGCATGAACGGCTGGATCGAACGGCGCATCTTTCCCGGCGCCTATCCGCCGTCGCTCGGCGAGATGATGGGCATCTTCGAGCCGAGGCGCTTTTCGGTGCTCGACGTGGAAAACCTGCGCCTGCACTACGCGCAGACGCTGCGCGACTGGCGCACGCGCTTCAGGGCGAACCTCGACACCGTGCGCGAAACGTACGACGAAGCCTTCACGCGCGCCTGGGACCTTTACCTCGCCGGCTCGACCGCCGCGTTCACCACCGGATCGCTGCAGCTCTACCAGGTGGTGTTCGCGCGCGGCAGCAACAACGCGGTGCCGGCAACGCGCGCCGACCTCTACGCCTGAGGCGGGCGCGGCCGCAGCCGATGCAGTCATTCGATGTGGTGATCGTCGGCGGCGGGCCCGCCGGCTCGACGCTCGCGCGAGCGCTGCGCGCGAGCGGCCTGCGCATCGCCCTGCTCGACAAGCGCGACTTCCCGCGCGACAAGACCTGCGCCGGCTGGATCACGCCCGCGGTGGTCAGCGACCTCGAGCTCGATCTCGCCGACTACGCGCGGCAGCACGTGCTGCAGCCGATCCACGCCTTCGAGATTGCGCGCATGGGCGCGCCCCGCGTGGTCAACGCGCACGGCGCGGCGCCGGTCAGCTACGGCATCCGCCGCTTCGAGTTCGATCACTACCTGCTCGCGCGCTGCGGCGCCGAGCTGCACACCGGCACGGCGGTCGAGTCGCTGCGCCGCGAGCAGGGGCACTGGGTCGTCAACGACGCGCTGCGCGCGCGGCTGCTGGTCGGCGCCGGCGGTCACTTTTGCCCGGTGGCGCGCGCGCTCGGTGCGCGACCGGGCAAGGGCGAGACCGTGGTCGGCGCGCAGGAGTTCGAAGTGCAGATGACGCCCGAGCAGGCGGCACAGTGCACGGCACGCAACGATACGCCGCAGCTCTACTTCTGCGAGGACCTCACCGGCTATGCCTGGGTGTTCCGCAAGGGCGACTGGGTGAATGTCGGCATCGGGCGCGAGAACCCGCACGCGCTCGCCGAGCACGCCGAGCGCTTCCTCGCCACGCTGGTGCGCGACGGCGTGCTGCCCGAGCCCGTGGCGCGCACCAAGCCGAAGGGACACGCCTACCTGCTCTACAACCATTCGGCGCGGCCGCTGCTCGCCGAGAACGCGATCCTGATCGGCGACAGCGCCGGGCTCGCCTACCCGCAGAGCGGCGAAGGCATCCGCCCCGCGGTCGAGTCGGCCATCCTCGCGGCGCGCACGCTGCGCGAGATCCACGCCCGCGGCGGCGATTTCAGCGCAGCCGCGCTCGCGCCCTACGCGCGGGCGATCGAGGCGCGCTTCGGCCCGCGCCGTTGGCGCACCGGCCAGGTGGCGGCACCGCCCAATGCATTCAAGCGTGCGCTCGGCGGCTGGCTGCTCGGCACGCACTGGTTCACGCGCGAAGTGGTGACGCGGCGCTGGTTCCTGCACCAGCACGTCGCAGCACTGCGCAGCTGAGCAGCGGCGTCCACCGAGACCAACCTGGGAAACGCTGGTCAGGTCGCAGACTTGATCAGCGTTTCGTCTGATGTAGGGGGTCACAAGGGGGGCGTAGCCCCCTTTGTTCACCTTGGGCGCCGCGCGTAGGCCTCGTCGAACAGCCGCTCGAGCGTGCCGTGCGCCCCGCGCAGGCCGTCGACCACCGCCTTGGCCCAGTCGAAGTACTCCTGCTTGCGCCCCAGCGACCATTCGGCGGGCGGGCGGTCGACCATGTCGCGCAGGTTGCAGATCTTGTCGGCCAGCTTGACGAGTTTTGCGCGCGGGCTCTTGAGGTGCGCGCGCTCGACCTGCGCGCGCTTGCGCGCCTCCTTTTGCAGGCTGGTGTCGTCGGTCACCTCGGCCACCACGTCCGCGATCTCGGGACCGAAGGCGCGCCGCAGTTCCTCGTAGGTGGTCTCCGTGTCCTCGATGGTGTCGTGCAGCAGTGCCGCGCACAGCACGATCGGGTCGGAGATGCCGCCCTCGTTCTTCAGCACATTGGCGAGCGCGATCGGGTGGTTGATGTACGGCGAGGCTTCGACGTCGCGGCGGCGCTGCATGCGGTGCTTCTCGGCCGCGAAGGCCGCGACTCTGAGAAACAGGGCGAGCGGGTCGGCAGCGTCGGTGCTCATCGGGCGCAGGATCCTCCGTCCCGAGTATGCGCCAGGCTGCGCCGCCCGGCTCAGGGTTCCAGCACCCGCAGCGCGAACAGGATGAACGCGGGCGTCAGCGCGATGAGCAGGTCGAGCGGGATCATGCAGGGCTCCGGTTTTCATGGCGGCCCCAGTGTGCGCGCGCCGCAGGCTCAGGGGATGAGCCACCCCGCAGGGGCGCCGCGCGGCGGCTAGAATGCCCCATGCCGCCCAGGCTCTTCGACCCCGCCTCGTCCAAGCCCTTCGCGCTCAGCCGCTCCAAGGTCGAGCTGTTCCTCGACTGCCCACGCTGCTTCTGGCTCGATCGGCGCCGGGGCATCCTGCGGCCCTCGGGACCGCCGTTCAACCTCAACTCGGCGGTCGATCAGCTGCTGAAGAACGAGTTCGACCGCTACCGCGCCGCGCAGCAGCCCCATCCGCTGATGACCGCCGCAGGATTGCATGCCGTGCCGCACGCGCATCCCCAGCTTGCCGCCTGGCGCGAGAACTTCAAGGGCGTGCGCAGCCTGCACCGGGAGACCGGGTTCGAGCTGTTCGGCGCCATCGACGACCTGTGGCGCGACCTCGACAGCGGCGCCCTGATCGTCGCCGACTACAAGGCCACATCCAAGGCGGGCGAGGTCTCGCTCGATGCCGACTGGCAGATTTCCTACACGCGCCAGATGGAGTTCTACCAGTGGCTGCTGCGCCGTCAGGGCCTGGAGGTGGCGCATCGCGGCTGGTTCGTCTACGCCAACGGCCGGCGCGACCGGCCGAGCTTCGACGGCCGGCTCGAATTCACCATCCGCATGATTCCCTACGACGGCGACGACGGCTGGATCGCAGGCACGCTGGCGGCGATTCGCGCCACGCTGATGCTGCCCGACGCCCCGCCCCCGCCGCGCGACTGCGAATTCTGCAGCTACGCGGCGCAGGCCGGCGGCGCGGGCTTGCCCGCGCGCAGCCGCACGCCCGCGCGCCGCCGTCCGGCGCCGCGCGGCGCCGCCTCCGTGGCCGCGGACCTGCCGCGCACCGGCGACCTGTTCAGCGATAGCGCGCCGCCGCCCGTGCAAGCGTCTCGACGACGCGGCGTCTGAGCGCCGGCGGGCCGAGCACCTCGACATCCGCGCCGTAGCGCAGGATGTCCATGAGCAGCTCGCGATCGTCAGCGTAAGGCAGCTCCAGGATCCAATGGCCGTCGGCCTCGGCCTGCGCGCGCTGCTGCGGATGCCAGGTCTGCGCCGCCGCCCAACGCGCCGCCTGTGGTGCAAAGCGCAGCCGTGCCCAGGCGACCGGCTCCCCGGCGAAGATGCCGTAGCCGCCGGCTAGGACCGCGTCGAGCGCGGCGCGCCCGACTTCCCTGGCGCGCGCCTCGAGCAGCACCGCGTCGCGGATCGCATCGACCGCGAAGCTGCGCAAATCCTTGCGCAGGTGGCACCAGGCGTCGAGATACCAGTTGTCGCGGTAGTGCACCAGGCGCTGCGGCGACAGCTCGCGCTCGGTTTCGCGGTCCTCGGCGCGGTGGTAGTGCCGGATGCGCAAGCGCCGCCGGCGCAGCAGCGCGGTGGCGACGACGCCGAAATGGGCGCTACCGCTGCCGCGCCGCCCGGGCTGCAGAATGCGAATGCGGCTCTCGACCTCCTGCCAGGAATGCGCGCCGCTGCCGAGGATCGCGCGCAGCCGCCCGAGCAGCGCGTCGACCTGCGGCCCGAGGACGCCGGGGTCGAGCTCGACGAGCAGTTGCCGCATCGTCAACAGCGCGCGCACCTCATCGGCCGAGAACCACAGCCCCGGCAGTTCGTAGCGCGGACCGGTGCGGTGCACGCCGAAACGGTAGCCGCGCGCGGCGCGGTCGTACTCGATCGGCGCGTTGAAGCGGTCGCGCATGTAATCAAGGTCGCGCTTGAGCGTCGCGCGCGAAACCTCCAGCGCGCGCTGCAGTTCGGCAAACGGCACCGGCGGCCGCTCCTTCAGCAGCCGGTCGATGCGGTAGAAGCGCTCGAGCCGTTCCACGCCGCCTCGTCAGCCTCGTTGGGTTAGCGCGACCTCAGGTGCTGACGCGGTTGCGCCCGGCCTGCTTCGCGCGGTAGAGCGCCTCGTCGGCCGCCTTGATCACCGCCGCCGGCTTCACGCCGGACTTCGGCTCGGCAGCGCCCATGGAGATGGTCACCGACAGCATTTCATCCGCCGTACCCTCGCCGCGCAGCTTGGAGCCCTTGCGGGGGCTCTTCGGACGGTCCTCCCCACGGAGGGCCATGCGGTATTCCTCGATTTCCTTGCGCACCGTGTCGAGGTGCGGCAGCGCCTCCTTCAGCGTGGTGTCCGGAAAGAGCACCGTGAACTCCTCGCCGCCATAGCGAAAGGCGCGCCCGCCGCCGCCGACCTCCGCGAGCCGCGCCGCCACCAGGCGCAGCACCTGGTCGCCGACGTCGTGGCCGTGGGTGTCGTTGAACTTCTTGAAGTGATCGACATCGCCCATCGCCACGACATAGCGGGTGCCGAGCGCACGCATGCGCTCCTCCAGCGCGCGCCGGCTCGGCAGGCCGGTGAGCTCGTCGCGGAACGCGAGGCGGTACGATTCCTGCAGCACCGCGACCAGCAGGATCAGGCCGGCCGCGGTCATGAAGATGGCGAACGCGCCGTAGCGGTCGATCCAGGAGCAGGCGATATAGAACGCGACCAGCGCACCGGCCTTGCCGACGTCGAGTGCGAGAAAGCGCGGATACGCGCGCCACACCGCGGCGGCGACGGCCGCGGCGAAGGCGATGCGCCCCACCAGCGGCACGGGCGGCGAACGCAGCGCCCAATGGTTGAAGGTTCGGATCCAGCTGTCGTTCTCGACGCCGAATTCGCGCTGCCCCCAGGACACGAGCCACGCCACCAGGACGACCTCGGCGACGATGAGCACGATCCAGCGCAGGCTGCCGCCGTGCACCGCGCCGCGCTCCGGCAGCACCAGGGCGGCGAAGACGTTTAACGGCACCAACACCACGGCGGCGACGTAATAGACGTTCGCGGCGAAGCTGGTATAGCCGAAATCGGTCGCGAAGCGCTGGCCGCCATAGGCCGCGAGCAGCGAGAGCGCGACGACGAAGGCGCGTCCGCGGTTGAACCACAACGTCACCGCGCCGGCGAGGCCGAGCACGGTGTAGGGCGCGAGCGTGCGCAGGCCGGCAAGCGAGGGCGGCAGGGAAGGATCGGCGCCCGCCAGCAGCGCCGCGGCGACAAGGATGCCGCCCGGCACGAGCAGCGGCCGGGCCCACTCGGGAATCGATCGGATCACAGCCGCTATTGTCGCCGCACTACGCGGCGCCCGTCACTCGCCGAGGCGGTCGGGCCGGAAGCCGACGTCGCACACCCGTCCGCGCTGGGCGCGCTTGCCGGCGTAGTCCTTCAGCGCCTTCGCGTCCAGCACGGCGTGCTTGCGCGCGCGCTTGAGGCCTGACACGGCGAGCGATTTGCCGTCGCTGACTGCGAGCGCCGCGAGCGTGATCTTGTCGGGCAGCGCGATGATCTGTACGCCGACGCCGCCGTTCGGGCGCAGCGGCAGCTCGTCGAGCGGGAACAGCAGCAGGCGCGCGTCGGACGACAACGCCGCGAGGCTCAGTTTTGCCGCATCGCCGGCAAACGCGACCGGGGCGTTGGCGCGCGCGCCCTCGGCCAGGTTCATGAACTCCTTGCCCGCGCGCGTCTTGGTGACCAGGTCGCCCAGCTTGCAGAGGAATCCCTGGCCGGCGCTCGAGCTCATCACCAGCGCCCGCGCCGCGTCCTCCGGGGTCGACACCGCCGCCATCCAGACGATGGCATCGCCGCCGGCGTGCACCAGCGTGTCGACCGGTGCGCCGTCGCCGCGCCCCGCCGGGACGTTTGCCGCGTCGAGCGTCCAGGTCTTGCCCGAGGCGCCGAGCAGGATCACCGCGTCGGTGGTCTTGCATTCAACGGTGGTCGCCAGCGCGTCGCCGTCCTTGAAGGCGAGTGTCGAAACGTCGATGCCGTGACCGTTGCGCGCGCGCAACCAGCCCTTCCTCGAGAGGATGACGGTGATCGGCTCCTCGAGCACCGCGCGTTCGATGGTGGCGCGCTCGGCCGGCTTGATCAGCGTGCGACGCGCGTCGCCGTAGTTCTTGGCGTCCTCGGCGAGCTCGGCGACGACGAGCTTTTTCAGCTCCTTGTCGCTGCCGAGAATCGTCTTGTAGCCCTTGCGCTCGGCTTCCAGCCGCTTGCGCTCTTCGTTCAGCTTCACGCCGTCGAGCTTGGTGAGCTGGCCGAGCCGCAGGTTGACGATGTCCTCGGCCTGGCGCTCGCTGAACTTCCATTTGGCGCGCAGCTTCTCGCGCGCCTCGGCCTGGTCGTCGCAGGCGCGGATCAGCTTGATGATGTCCTCGATGCGGGCGTAGGCCAGCAGCCGGCCCATGACGATGTGCAGCCGCTCCTCGCACTTTTCCAGGCGGTGCTCGCTGCGGCGGCGCACCGTCTGCACGCGAAACGCGCCCCACTCCTTGAGGATCTCGACGATGCCCTTGGTTTCCGGCAGGCCGTCGAGCCCCAGCCAGGTGAGGTTGATCGCGCTGCGCGTCTCGAGCGAGGTGTGCACGAGCAGCGCCGCCATGGTCTCCTCCGGGTTCTGCCGCGAGGAGCGCGGCTCGATCACCAGCCGCAGCTTCGACTTGCGGTCGGACTCGTCGCGCACCGTTTCGACCAGGTCGAGGATGAACTGGCGCAGGCGCTTCTGCTCCTGCGAGACCTCCTTCTTGCCGGTCGAGGGCCGCGGATTGACCAGCGCCTCGATCTCTTCGAGCACCTGGCGGCAGGACACGCCCTGCGGCAGCTCGTTGACCACGATGCGCCACTGCCCGCGCGCCAGCGGCTCGACCGTCCAGCGCGCGCGCAGCGCGATCGAACCGCGCCCGGTCTCGTAGGCCTGGCGCAACTCCTCGGCGGGCGAGATGACCTGTCCGCCGCCCGGAAAATCCGGCCCCGGCAGCCGCTCGAGGACGTCGTTAAGCGTGGCGCGCGGGTGGCGGATGACATGCGCCGCCGCGGCCGCGACCTCCCTCAGGTTGTGCGACGGAATGCGCGTCGAGAAACCGACCGGGATGCCGAAGGAGCCGTTCAGCAGGCCGAACGGCATGCGCGCCGGCAGCAGCTGCGGCTCGTCGAACTTGCCGTCGTAGTTCCTGACGAAGTCGACCGTGCCCTCGCCGATCTCGGCGAGCATCAACGCCGCGTAGCGCGACAGCCGCGCCTCGGTGTAGCGGTAGGCCGCGGCCGCGTCGCCATCGCGCGAGCCGAAGTTGCCCTGTCCCTCGATCAGCGGGTAGCGCATCGAGAACGGTTGCGCCAGGTGCACCATCGCGTCGTAGGTCGAGCTGTCGCCGTGCGGGTGGTACTTGCCGAGCACCTCGCCGACGTAGCGCGCGCACTTGGTGAACGCGTTCGCGCCGGTCTCGCCCATCGCGTACAGGATGCGGCGCTGCACCGGCTTGAGGCCGTCAGCAATCTCCGGCAGCGCGCGCGCCTTGACCGTCGACACGGCGTAACCGAGATAGGCCTGCGAGGCGTGCCGCTCGATCGGCGCGGCATCGTCGCCGTTGTCGGGCGCAAAGAGATCCAGCGTGTGGGTATCCATCGTTCAGTCGAACAGCGGTAGTTGTTTGTCGGACAGCGCGACGGCGAGTTCCACCGCCGCCCTCGCCTTGTGCAGAGTCTCGGCGCGCCCCATCCTGCCCGCCGCCTCCCAACGGTAGCGGCCGTGCGCGCCGGCATGCCCGGCCTCGAGCGTCACGCGCCCGAGCTTCGCCTTACCCTGCCAATAGGCGTGGCCGCGGAAGGCGCGTTCCCAGTACGGCTTCGGCGCGCGTTTTGTTTTTCTTTTCTTCGGCATGGCCAAGGGGTCAGACCCTTGTGGATAACTTCCACGAGGTCGACGATATGCGGGGCGGGCTGTTGAAGTTATCCACAAGGGTCTGACCCCGATGTCGTTCAAACATCGGCCTCGACCGTCTTCCAGTGCTCGCGCATCCAGTTGCGCCGGCCCTCGGCCTCGCCCGCGTCCATCAGCAGCTCGAAGGTTTCGCGCGCCTTCTTGATGCGCGCGGCGTCGAGCTGCATGCGCACCAGGCGCCGGGTGTCCGGGTTCATGGTCGTTTCCCACAGCTGCTCCGGGCTCATCTCGCCGAGGCCCTTGAAGCGCGAGATCTCCCAGCTGCCCTCGCGCACCTTCTCCTTCTTCAGCTGCTCGAGCACTTCCTCCAGCTCGTCGTCGTCGAGGCAGTAAAGCCTGCGCGCAGGCTTGCCCTTGCCCTGCCCCGGCACCTCGACCTTGTAGAGCGGCGGCTGCGCGACGTAGAGATGCCCGGTCTCGACCAGCTTCGGGCAGTGCGTGAAGAAAAACGTCAGCAGCAGCGCCTGGATGTGACCGCCGTCGACGTCGGCATCGGTCATGATGACCACCTTGCCGTAGCGCAGCCCGGACAGGTCGGCGGAATCACCCGCACCGTGCGGGTCGACGCCGATCGCCGTGGCGATCGCCTGCAGCTCCTTGTTGGCGAGCACCGTGCGGCTGTCCTTCGACATCGAGTTGAGCACCTTGCCGCGCAGCGGCAGGACCGCCTGCGACTCCTTGTCGCGCGCCTCCTTCGCCGAGCCGCCCGCCGAGTCGCCCTCCACCAGGAACAGCTCGTTGCGCGCCACCTCGCCCGAGGCGCAGTCGACCAGCTTGCCGGGCAGCGTCGCGATGCCGCTCGATTTCTTGCGCTCGACCTTCTTGCCGCGCGACAGCCGGTTCATGGCCTGCTCGATGGCGAGCTCGACGATCTTCTTGCCGTCGTCGGGATGCTGGTTGAGCCACAGCTCGAAGGCGTCCTGCACGCAGGCTTCGAGCAGCCTGGCGGCGTGACGCGTGGTGAGCTTCTCCTTGGTCTGGCCGTGGAACTGGGTGCGCACGATGCGCGCCGAGAGCGTGAAGCAGGCCCGGCTCCAGACGTCGTCGGCGATCAGCTTGACGCCCTTCTGCGCCAGGCCGCGGGTTTCCATGAACGCGACCACCGCGTCGAAGATGCCGGCGCGAAAGCCCGCCTCGTGCGTGCCGCCCGAGCGCGTCGGAATGAGGTTGACGTGCGAATCGGCGAAGGTCTCGCCCTCGCTCACCCAGCCGAGCGCCCAGGCGGCGCCCTCGCCGGCCTCGATCTCGCTGAATTCGGCTGCCGCCTTGTCGTCGAAAGTGCGCTCGCCGGCAAACAGCGGGGCGACCAGCTCGCGCCCGGCCAGCATGAACTCGAAGTACTGCGCCATGCCGCGCTCGTACTTCCAGGTCTTGTCCTGCTTGCCTTCCACGCGAAGGACGGTCGTCAGGCCCGGCAACAGGTAGGCCTTCGAGCGAATGAGATGCTCGAGTTCGGCCATCGGAATGCTCGCCGAGTCGAAGTACTTGGGATCGGGCCACAGGCGCACCACGGTGCCGGTGGCGCGCTTGTCCTTGGCAGGCTCGCTCTTGAGCTTCTGCTTGAGCTCGCCACCCTCGAAGGCGAGGCTGTGCTTGCGGCCGTCGCGGAACACGGTCACCTCGAGGCGCCTGGACAGCGCGTTGGAGACCGCGACGCCGACGCCGTGCAGGCCGCCGGAGATGTGGTACACGCCCTCGCCGGACTTGGCGAACTTGCCGCCGGCATGCAGCATCGAGAACGCCACCTCGACCGCGGGTTTCTTCTCCACCGGGTGCATGTCGACCGGAATGCCGCGGCCCTCGTCGGCCACCTCGACCGAGCCGTCCTTGTGAAGTGTCACACTGATGCGCTTGCCGTAGCCCGCGAGCGCCTCGTCGATGGCGTTGTCGATCACTTCCTGCACGATGTGCAGCGGGTGCACCGTATGGGTGTACATGCCCGGCATGCGGCGCACGGGCTCGAGCCCCTTGAGGGCCTGGATTGCGGATGCGTCGTAGACCTGCCGTCGTGCCATGACCGTCCTGCGCTGGCGAGTTGCCGAAAAACCCAAATGCTAGTGCCCTGACGGGCCCGAAACGCTACATATTGTAGTCGCACCCGCCCGGCCGGGCACTCGGGTAGGCTCGCCCCATGAATCACGAGATCCTCTTTGCGCCCCACGCCGGCCGCCGCCTGCGCGCCGGCATCGTCGGCGCGGGCGCGTTCGGTGCCTCGTTCATCTACCGCTCGGCGCGCGCCCCGGGGCTTTCGGTCGAGGCCGTCGCCGACCCCGACACGGCGCGCGCCCTGGCCGCCGCGCGCCGCGCCGGCATCGCAGCGGCACAGGTCTGCGGCGACCGCGCCGCGGCACTCGACGCGCACGCGCGTGGCGCCTGCGTCATCGTCGAGGACGTCGAACTGCTCGTGCAGCTGCCGCTCGACTTCGTCGTCGAAGCCACCGGCCATCCCGAGGCCGCCGCGCGCAGCGCGCTCGCCGCGCTGGCCGCCGGCCGCCACGTCGCCATGGTGAGCAAGGAAGCGGACGTCGTCGCCGGCCCCGTGCTGCAGGCGAAGGCCAACGCCGCGGGTCTTGTCTACACGCCGGTCGACGGCGATCAGCCGAGCCTGATGGTGGCGCTCGTCAGCTGGGCACGCATGCTCGGGCTCGAGGTCGTCTGCGCCGGCAAGTCTGGCGAGTACGACTGTGTGCTCGACGCGGCAGCCGGCACGGTGACCAGCACCGCCACCGGCGAGGCGCTTCCCGCGCCCGACTTCGCGCGGCTCTGGTCGTCCCCGCCCGAACGGCTCGCGGGCTGCGTCGCGGCGCGCGCCGCCCAGCTGCCGCAGTTGCCGCGCGCGACGGTGCCCGATTACTGCGAACTCGCGATCGTGGCGAATGCCACCGGCCTCGCCCCCGACACGCCGGCGCTGCACGCGCCGATCGCGCGCACCCTCGAGCTGCCCGAGCTGTTTCGCCCGCGTGCGGCCGGCGGACTGCTTGCCGGCGAGGGCCGCGTCGACATGTTCGTCTGCCTGCGCCGAGCGGACGAGCTGTCCTTCGCCGGCGGCGTGTTCGTCGTGGTGCGCTGCGACGATGCGCCGACCTGGCAGGTGCTGAAAGACAAGGGCATTCCGGTAAGCGCCGACGGCGCCACCGCGCTGCTGCACAACCCGGTGCACCTGCTCGGCATCGAAGCGCCGATGTCGCTGCTCAGCGCCGCGCTGCTGCATGCGCCCGCCGCGGCGCTGCAGCCGCGCTGCGACCTCGTCGCGCGTGCGAATCGCCATCTCGCTGCCGGCACGCGGCTCGCCATCGGCACGCGCCACGCGATCGACGGCCTCATGCCCGAGCTCGCCGGCGCGGCACCGCTCGCCGACGCGGGCGCGCTGCCGTATTACCTGGCGGCGGGCTGCCGCTTGCGCGTCGACGTGGCCGCCGGCGCCGCGATCACGCGCGCCATGGTCGAGGTACCGGAGGACGCCGTGCTCTGGCAACTGCGCGCCGAACAGGACGCGCACTTCTTCGGCGCCGGACGATGAGCGACGATGAGTGACATGCAGACGATCCCGATCGTCGACGCGCACCACCACCTCTGGGATCTCGACCAGGGTCCGTTGCATTACCCCTGGCTGCAGGATCCGGAGCCGCACGCCTTTTTCCTCGGCGACTCTCGCGCGCTCAGGCGCAGCTACCTGCCCGAGGATTACCGGCGCGACGCGGCACATCACCGGGTCGTCAAGACGGTGCACGTCGAGGCCGAGTGCGCGCGCAGCCAGCAGGTCGAGGAAACGCGCTGGCTCACCGAGATCAACGCCCGGCACGGCATGCCGGACGCGATCGTTGCGCACGCCTGGTTCCACACGCCGGAGGCCGAGGCGATTCTCGCGCGGCACGCCGAGTACCCCCTGGTGCGCGGCATCCGCTCCAAGCCGGTGACCGCGAATGCGCCCGGCGATGCGCGGCCCGACGGTCCGGGCTCGATGCAGGACCTCAATTGGATCGCCGGCTACCGCCTGCTCGCCAAGTTCGGCTTTTCCTGGGACCTGCGCGTGCCGGCCTGGCACCTCGCGGAAGCGGCGGCGGTGGTGCGCGCCAATCCCGACATCCCGGTGGTGCTCAACCACAGCGGCTTTCCCTGGGATCGCAGCGCGGAAGGTCTCGAGCTGTGGCGCCGCGGCATGCGCGCGCTCGCCGACAGCGCGCACTGCTATTGCAAGCTGTCCTGTCTGTGCCTGCCCGCCGGCGCCTGGGACTACGCAGACAACCGCCGCATCGTGCTCGAGACGATCGAGCTGTTCGGCGTCGAACGCTGCATGTTCGCGTCGAACTTTCCGGTCGACGGCCTGCGCGTGTCGTTCGCGCAGATGTTCGACGACTTCAAGCGCATGACCGCCGATTTCACGGCGGCCGAGCGCCTGCTGCTGTTCCACGACAACGCCGCGCGCTTCTACCGCCTGTAGCGGCACGCAGAACGCGCACGACAGCGCCGCTGTCGAATAGTCAGCCGTTACAATCGCGTGCAGAGGAGCGCAGCCATGAACATCACCGCAAAGACGATCCTGACCGCGGCCGCGGTCTGCCTGGGATTCGCCGGCCCGGCGCAGGCACAAGCGCTGAAGAAATACGTCACCCCCGACGGCAAGACCGTCTATTCGGACCGGCCGATTCCCGGCGCGAAAGAGGTCGGCGAGGTCGCGCCGCCGCCCAAGGTCACGCCCGCCGACCGCTCGGCGGCCAAGTCATCGGCGCAACGCGACGCGAAGGACGTCAAGTCCGCCGAGCAGCGCATCGAGGAGCGCAAGGCATCGCGCGAGCGCATTGCCGCCGCGGAAGCCAAGCTCGAGGCCGCCAAGCGTGCGCTCGCGGAGGGCAAGGAACCTCTGCCCGGCGAGCGCAGGGGCACTGCCGGCGGGCAGTCCCGCCTGAGCGACGCGTACTGGCAGCGGCAGAAGGCGAATCAGCAGGCTGTCGAGAACGCGCAGAGAGCGCTCGATGCGGCGCGCGCAGCGCAGTGAGGGGTCAGACCCCTGTGGA
>JBFFEY010000055.1:0-20765 GCA_041558415.1 Burkholderiales bacterium
CCCTGGAACCGGCTGCCGCAGGCCCTCGTCGCCCGGCTGCCGGAAGCCGGCCTGCGCGGACTCAGCCAGTTCGGTCCGCGCGCGCGCGCGCGGCCGGCGCCGGGGCTCGTGCAGGTCAACACCCACGTCGACCTCATCGCCTGGCGGGGCGAGCGCGGCTTCGTCGGCGAGCAGGCCGCGCTCGAACAGGCGCTGCGCCACCTCGCGGCGCGCCGCAGCGGCCGCGCCGACGCCGACGAGCCGACCGGCTGGCTCACGCACCACCGGCAGCACGACGCCGCGACCTGGCGCTTTCTCGAACGGTTGTTTGAGCGCACGCGCGAAAACGGCGCGCTGCGCTGGCTGCACGCGCGCACCCTGTTCGCGCCGCAGACGGCATGACCCCGCGCCGCTTTCGCTACCCCACCGCGGCGCTGCGCTCGGCGTACGGGCTGGCCGTGGTCGGCATGCTGATCGGCTTCGGCCCCCTGCTCCTGGCGCGGCCGGCGCCGCTGTTTCGCTGGCTGCTCGGCGCTATGGGCGTGCTTTTCCTCGTATACTTCCTGCGCACGGTCACCCGCCAGCTGACCTGGATCGAGCTCGATGCGACCGGGATCAGCGTGCACGGCCCGCTGGGCGCCGCCATCCCCTGGGATGCGCTGCGCGCGGTGCGGCTCAATTATTACTCGACGCGGCCGGACCGTTCGGGGGGATGGATGGAGTTCATCTTGCAGGGCCCGCGGCGCGCGCTCCGCGTCGAGTCGACGCTCGACGGCTTCGCCGAGCTGGTGCGCGAAAGCATCGGGCAGGCGCAGGCGCGCGGCCTGGAGATCGACGAGCGCACGCGGGCGAACCTGCGCGCGCTCGGCATCACGCTCTGAGCGCGACGCGATAGAGCGAACGATGCCGGATCTGCTGCGCGTCAACGATCTCAAGGTCTACCTGGACGTCGATGCCGGCACGGTCAAGGCGGCCGACGGCGTGTCGTTCCGCGTGCCCGAAGGCCGCACGGTGGCGCTGGTGGGCGAGTCGGGCTCCGGCAAATCGATCGTCGCGCAGGCGATCATGGGCATCCTGCCGCGCATCGCGCGCATCGAAGGCGGCGAGATCCTGTTCGCCGACCCGAGCCAGCCGGGCAGCGTCGTCGACATCGCCCGCCTCGAGCGCGACAGCAGGGCGATGCGCGCGATCCGCGGCGGGCGCATCTCCATCATCTTTCAGGAGCCGATGACGGCGCTGTCGCCGCTGCACACCATCGGCAACCAGATCGGCGAGGCGCTTTCGCTGCACCGCTCGCACCTCGGCAAGCGCGAGCGGCGCGACGCCGCGGTCGAGATGCTGCGCCGGGTGGGCTTTCCCGACCCGGTCGCCGCCGAGCACACCTACCCGTTCGAGCTCTCGGGCGGGCTGCGCCAGCGCGCGATGATCGCGATGGCGCTCGTCTGCCGGCCGGCGCTGCTGATCGCCGACGAACCCACCACGGCGCTCGACGTCACCATCCAGGCGCAGATCCTGCACCTGATCCGCGAGCTGCAGCGCGACCTCGGCATGGCGGTGCTGATGATCACGCACGATCTCGGCGTCGTCGCCAACATGGCCGAGGAAGTCGTCGTCATGTACCACGGCCGCGTCACCGAGGCGGGCACCGTGGAGGACGTCTTCCGCGATTCGCGCCACCCCTACCTCAAGGCGCTGATGCGGGCGGTGCCGCGCTTTGGCATGGCCGAGGGTGAACGGCTGACGCCGATTCGCGAGGTGCAGGTCGGCACCGAGCACCGCCTGCTCGCGCCGCGCGATCGGCCGGTGATGACGGCAAGCGAGGCACCGCTGCTCACGGTGCGCCACGTGACGAAGCACTTCGCCACCCGCAAGACTTCGATCCTCGGCAGCAAGCTCGCCGGCGAGGTGCTGGCGGTCGATGACGTGAGCTTTCACGTGCGGGCGGGCGAGTGCCTCGGCCTGGTGGGCGAGTCGGGCTGCGGCAAGACGACCAGCGCGAAGCTGATCATGCGCTCGCTCAAGCCGGATTCCGGCGAGATCGTCTTCAACGACCACGGCACGCTGCGCGACGTGCTGGCGCTGAAGAACGACGCGCTGTTCGATTACCGGCGCAAGGTCCAGTTCGTGTTTCAGGATCCCTTCGGTTCGCTCAATCCGCGCATGACGGCGCTCGACATCATCGCCGAGCCGCTCGTCATCCACGGCATCGGCGACGAGGACGAGCATTTCGAGCGCGTCAAGGAACTGATGCTGCTGGTCGGGCTCGACGTGCGCTACCTCAGGCGCTACCCGCACAGCTTCTCCGGCGGCCAGCGCCAGCGTCTCGGCATCGCGCGCGCGCTGGCGCTCAGTCCCGACCTGCTGCTGCTCGACGAGCCGGTCTCCGCGCTCGACGTGTCGGTGCAGGCGCAGGTGTTGAACCTGCTGCGCGACCTGCGCGCGACGCTCGGACTGACCTACATCTTCATCTCGCACAACCTGGCCGTGGTGCACTATCTGTCCGACCGCATCGCCGTGATGTGCGCCGGGCGCATCGTCGAGACCGCGGAAACCCGCGAACTGTTCCGCAAGCCGGTGCACCCCTACACCAAGGCGCTGCTCGCCGCCGTTCCGGACCCCGACCTCGACCGACTGCTGAATTTCGAATTGCTGATGGAAGGCAAGGCGTCGGATCCCAGCGCATGGCCGCGGCCTTTCCGATTGGATGCAAACGCGAGGACCAGTATGATCGACATCGGCAACGGTCACCTGGTACGCGCCCACACCTCTGCCGACAGCTCGGAGCTCACTGCATGAAAACCCCAACCCGACGCCTGAACTTTTCATTGCACCCTGCCGGCGGCCTGCGGCTCGCCGCGTGGCTGCTCGCCGGCACGCTCGCGCTGCCCGCAGGCGGCCACGCCGCGAACCTGGTCGAGACGCCGATGCTCGCGGACGCGGTGGCCGCCAAGAAACTGCCGCCGGTGAGCGCGCGCGTGCCGCAGATGCCGCTCGTGGTCCAGACCGCGGGCAAGCCGGGCGGCATGCTGCGCACGCTGATCGGGCGCACGCGCGACGTGCGCCTGATGGTGGTCTACGGCTATGCCCGGCTCGCCGGCTACGACACGCGCTTCAACATCGTGCCCGACATCGCGCAGAGCATCGAGGTCCAGGAGGGCCGCATCTTCACCATCAAGCTGCGGCCCGGTCACAAGTGGTCCGACGGCCAGCCGTTCACCACGGACGACTTCCGCTATTACTGGGAAGACGTCGCCAACAACCCGGAGCTCAGTCCGAGCGGGCCGCCGCGCGAACTGCTGGTCGACGGCCAGCCGCCGAAGGTCGAGTTCATCGACAAGACCACGGTGCGCTACAGCTGGGCGAAGCCGAACCGCGACTTCCTGCCGCGCATCGCCGGCACTTCGCCGCTGTTCATCTACCGCCCGGCCCACTACCTGAAGAAGTTTCACAAGAAGCACAACGCGAAGATCGCCAAGGCGGAGAAGGAAGGCACGGCCAAGCGCGGCTGGGCGCGTACCCACAACAAGCAGGACAACATGTACCGCTTCGACAACCCGGATCTGCCGACGCTGCAGCCCTGGATGAACACGACGAAGCCGCCCGCGGACCGTTTCATCGCGGCGCGCAACCCCTTCTTTCACCGCGTCGACGCGCAGGGCAACCAGTTGCCCTACATCGACCGCGTCGAGATGCTGGTCGCCGACGGCAAGCTGATCGCGGCCAAGGCCGGCGCCGGCGAAGCCGACCTGCAGGCGCGCGACATCCAGTTCAACAACTACACCTTCCTCAAGAAGAGCGAAAAGCAGAACGACTTCCGCACCCTGCTCTGGCGCACCGCCAAGGGCGCGCATTTTGCGCTGTTTCCCAACCTCAACGTGAACGACCCGGCGTGGCGCAAGCTGCTGCGCGACGCGCGCTTCCGGCGCGCCCTGTCGATGGCGATCGACCGCTCGCTGGTCAACAACGTCCTGTACTTCGGGCTCGCTCTCGAGGGCAACAACAGCGTGCTGCCCGACAGTCCGCTGTTCAAGGAGAAGTACCAGAAGCGCTGGGCCAATTTCGACCGCAGCGCGGCCAACAAGCTGCTCGACGCGATCGGCCTGAAGCGCGGCGCGGACGGCGTCCGCCAGCTGCCCGACGGTCGGCCGATGGAGATCATCGTCGAGACGGCGGGCGAGAGCACCGAGCAGACCGACATCCTCGAGCTGATTCGCGAAATGTGGCGCGAGGTCGGCATCAAGCTCTACAGCAAGCCCTCGCAGCGCGAGGTGTTCCGCAACCGCATCTTCTCGGGCGAGGCGCTGATGTCGGTGTGGAGCGGCTTCGAGAACGGCATCCCCACCGCGGAGATGAGCCCCGAGGAACTCGCGCCGACCAACCAGCAGCAGCTGCAGTGGCCCAAGTTCGGCCAGCACTACGAGACCAGCGGCAAGTCGGGCGACGCGCCCGACATTCCGGAGGCGGCGCAGCTGCTGAAGGATCTGGCGGCCTGGAACGCGGCCGACACCGCCCAGGCACGCGAGGCCATCTGGCACCGCATGCTCGAGATCCATGCCGAGCAGCAGTTCGTCATCGGCGTGGTGAGCGGCGTGCCGCAGCCCGTGGTGGTGCGCAACCAAGTCCAGGGGGTGCCGGAAAAGGGCATCTACAACTGGGATCCCGGCGCCTTCTTCGGCATCTACCGCCCGGACACCTTCTGGCTGCGGTAAGCCGCCCGCCGGGCGCCGCCCTGTTGCGCGGCGCCCCGGTTCGCTAGACGGCACCACAGGCGCCGCAGAGCCTCTACAATCGCCCTGTCGCCGTCGGCCCAGCCCGTCCGCTGCGCCGACGGCGCTTGGCTGCGCGCATGCTGAATTACACGATCCACCGCATCCTGATCATGATCCCGACGCTGCTCGTGATCAGCTTCGTCACGTTCGTGATCATCCAGCTGCCGCCCGGCGACTACCTTTCCAACCAGATCCAGGAGCTGAAATCGAGCGGCGACAGCGCGGCGCTCGAGCGCGTCGAGTTCCTGCGCAAGGAGTACGGCCTGGACAAGCCCTTCATGGAGCAGTACGGCGTGTGGCTCGGCCTGTGGCCCGGCGAAAAGGGCTTCTCCGGACTGCTGCAGGGCGACTGGGGCTGGTCGTTCGAGCACGACCTGCCGGTCGACAAAGTGGTCGGCGACCGGCTGCTGCTTTCGTTCGTCCTCAATTTCTCGACCATCCTGTTCACCTGGGCGGTCGCCTTTCCGATCGGCGTTTATGCCGCCACGCACCAGTACAGCTGGGGCGATCACGGGCTCACTCTGTTCGGCTACGTCGGCCTCGCCACGCCGAACTTCCTGCTCGCGCTGGTGCTGATGTACTTCGCCAACGTGCAGTTCGGCTTGTCGATCGGCGGCATCATGGATCCGGAGTACCTCGGCCAGCCGTGGAGCTGGGACAAGGCCCGCTCGGTGCTCGATCATCTCTGGATTCCGGTGATCGTCATCGGCACTTCGGGCACTGCGGGCATGATCCGGCGGCTGCGCGCGAACCTGCTCGACGAGCTGCAGAAGCAGTACGTGGTCACGGCGCGCGCCAAGGGCATGCCGCCCACCCGGCTGCTGGTGAAATATCCGCTGCGCATGGCGCTCAACCCGTTCATCGCCGACATCGGCAACCTGCTGCCGAGCATCATCTCCGGATCGGCGATCGTCGCGGTGGTGCTGTCGCTGCAGACCTCGGGCCCGATGCTGCTCGACGCGCTGCAGAGCCAGGACCAGTACCTCGCCGGCTCGTTCCTCATGTTCCTGTCGCTGCTCGCGGTGATCGGCACCTTCATCTCCGACCTGCTGCTCGCCGCGCTCGACCCGCGCATCCGCCTGAGTGGGGGCATGGCCAAGTGAGCGCCGCCGCGCCGCCGCCGGGACGCCTGCCGCACTACGTCTCGAGTGCGCCGTTCGAGCCGCTCGCGGCCGAGCAGCTCACGCCCGAACAGGAGCGCTTCTACCGCGCCTCGCAGTGGCAGATCATGTGGTGGAAGTTCCGCCGCCACCGCATCGCCGTCATTTCCGGCGTCATCCTGCTGCTGTTCTACGCCTCGACGCTGGTGAGCGAGGTGATCGCGCCCTACGAGCTGCACACGCGCGATTCACGCCATATCTACGCGCCGCCGCAGGCACTGCACCTGTTCCACGAGGGCAAGTTCGTCGGACCCTTCGTCTACCCCTACCGCATGCAGCTCAACATGACGACGCTCAAGCGCGAGTACCGGGTCGACAGCTCGAAGCTGCAGCCGCTGCGCTTCTTCTGCCGCGGCGACGAGTACAAGTTCTGGAATCTGGTCGACTGGAACTTCCACCTGTTCTGCCCGGCCGAGGGCGGTACCGTATTCCTGCTCGGCACCGACCGGCTCGGGCGCGACCTGCTTTCGCGCATCATCTACGGCACGCGCATCTCGCTCACCGTCGGCCTGTTCGGCATCCTGGTCAGCTTCATGATCGGCATCGTGCTGGGCGGCATTTCCGGTTACTACGGCGGCTGGGTCGACAACGTCATCCAGCGCTTCATCGAGATGGTGCGCGCCTTCCCCGAACTGCCGCTGTGGATGGCCCTGTCGGCCGCGCTGCCGGTCACCTGGAGCCCGATCCTGGTCTACTTCGGCATCACCATCATTCTCGGACTGCTCGATTGGCCGGGGCTGGCGCGCGCGGTGCGCTCCAAGCTGCTGGCGCTGCGCGAGGAGGACTTCGCCGCGGCGGCGGTGCTGATGGGCGCGGGGCCGGGCCGCGTCATCGCGCGCCACCTGCTGCCGAGCTTCGCCAGCCACCTCATCGCCTCGGCGACGCTCGCCGTTCCGGGCATGATCCTCGGCGAGACGGCGCTGTCCTTCCTCGGACTGGGTCTGCGCCCGCCGATCACCAGCTGGGGGGTGCTGCTGAACGAAGCGCAGAACATCAACGTGGTGGCGCTCTACCCCTGGCTGATGATCACGGTGCTGCCCGTGTTCATCATCGTGCTGGCGTTCAATTTCTTCGGCGACGGCCTGCGCGACGCGGCCGACCCCTACCGCTAGTGGTCGGCCAAGGGGGGACGCCGTCCCCCCTTATCACGCCCCAATTCCAGACGAATCTCGGGAAGACTCAGGGACTGAGCACCAGGCCTTCGTAAGCGAGCAGCGACCCGGGCATGGCCTGCTCGACCTCGCGCGCGATCGCGTCGAGCGCGAGGTCGTCGTGGTCGGGGTCGTGGTGGAACACCACCAGCCGCTTGGCCCCCGCCGCCTGGCACAGGCGCACGCCTTCCTGCCAGGTCGAATGACCCCAGCCCGCATGGCCCTGCGCGTACTCCGCGTCGGTGTACATGCAGTCGTAGATCACCAGATCGGCACCCTCGATCAGTTCGAGGATGTTGCGGTCCGGCGCGTCCGGCACGTGCTCGGTATCGGTGAGGTAGCAGACGGCACGGCCGGCGTACTCGATGCGGTAGCCGGTCGCGCCATCCGGATGGTTTAGCGCGGTGGTGCGAAGCCGAATGCCAGGGCCCGGCGAGAGCGTCTCGCCGGCGCTGAATTCGCGGTAGCTGAGGTTCGCGCGGAACACCTCCGGCGGCACCGGAAACAGCGGCGAGATCATGAACTCGCAGAGCACGCGGTGCAGCGAAACGCGCCCGCCGAGATGGCCGGCCCAGACACGGAACGTGTTCTGCGACTGGAAGAACGGGCGGAAGAAGGGCAGCCCGCAGACATGGTCGAAATGCGTGTGCGTCAGGTAAAGGTCGGCGTCGATCGGCGCCTGGCCGGCGAGCGCGTTGCCCAGGTAGCGGATCCCCGAGCCGGCGTCGAACAGCAGCAGACGCTCGCCGCAGCGCACCTCGAGCGACGAGGTGTTGCCGCCGTAGCGCAGCGTCCCGGGCCCCGAACAGGCGATGCTGCCGCGCACACCCCAGAACCGGATGGTGAAATCGTCACGCCCCATGTCGAGCGCCAGACTATAGCGGATCGTGGTGCGACGCGCGGGGTAAGGTAGGATATCGGTCGCGCGCCGCTGGCGCCGAACGCAACTGGATGGAACGCACGGGCACGGAAGGCACGGGCACGGAAGGCACGGGCATGGAACGCACGCTATTCGGATTCATCCTTCGCTTCAGCAAGCGGGAGCAGTGGCTCATCGTCCCGTTCGTCGTCGCGTCGATGGTGATCTATTTCCTGTCCCTCGATCTGCCCAAGACCATCATCAACAAGGCAATCCAGGGCCAGAGCTTCCCTGACCCCGATTCGGTCGCCGCCTTTCTGCGCTTGAAGTTCACGCTGCCCGAGGTGCTCGGCGGCGCGACGTTCGTGCCCTTCGCCGGCTTCGAGATGGAGCGCCTGCCGTACCTGTTCGCGCTGTGCGTGACCTTCCTCGCACTCATCGTCATCAACGGCCTGCTCAAGCTGCGCATCAACACCATGAAGGGCGTGCTCGGCGAGCGCATGCTGCGCCGGCTGCGCTACCAGCTGTTCGATCACATCCTGCGCTTTCCGCTGCCGCGCTTCCGGCGCGTCAAGTCCGCCGAGATGGCGACCATGATCAAGGACGAGATCGAGCCGCTCGGCGGCTTCATCGGCGATTCCATCATCACGCCGCTGTTCCTCGGCGGCCAGGCCCTGACCGCGCTGTTTTTCATCGTCTACCAGCACCTCGCGCTCGGCTTGGTGGCGCTCGGCATCGTCACCGTGCAGACGGCCATCATCCCCAAGATGCGGCGCCGGCTGCTGGTGCTCGCCAAGGCGCGCCAGCTCGGCGCACGCCAGCTCGCGGGTCGCATCGCCGAATGCGTCGACGGCGTCGCCGAGATCCACGCCCACGGCACCTCGAACTACGAGCGCGCCGAAATCTCCGACCGGCTCGGCAAGCTGTTCCGCATCCGCTTCGAGTTCTACCAGCGCAAGTTCTTCATCAAGTTCATCAACAACTTCCTCGCCCAGGTCTCGCCGTTCATCTTCTATTCGATCGGCGGCTACCTGGTGATCGTGGGGCGGCTCGACATCGGCGCGCTGGTGGCGGTGGTTGCCGCCTACAAGGACCTGCCCAGCCCGATCAAGGAGCTGATCGACTGGGACCAGCGCCGGCTCGACGTGTCGATCAAGTACAACCAGGTGATCGAGCAGTTCACGGTGGAAGACCTCATGCCGGCGGCGGTGCAGGGCATGGTCGAGGACGTCGACATGCCGCGCGAAGGCAAGCTGCGCGCCTCGAACATGACGCTGGTCGACGAGGCCGGCACCAAGGCCGTCGACGGGGTGTCGTTCGAGATCGGGCTGCAGGAGCATGTTGCGGTCGTCGGCGGCCCCAGTTCCGGCACCAGCGAGCTGGCGCAGCTCATCGCGCGGCTGCAGTTTCCGACCAACGGCTCGATTGAGGCCGGCGGCGTCGACATGACGCGCGCCCCCGAGGCAATCACCGGACGCACCTTCGCCTACGTCGGCACGCCGGCCTACCTGTTTCCGCTCAGCGTGCGCGAAAACCTGCTCTACGGCCTCAAGCTGCGCCCGGTACAGGAGCCGACCTACGAGGGCGACGCACTCACCGAGCGCCGCTTCCAGGTACACGAGGCCGAGCGCACCGGCACGCCGAACTACGACATCAACGCCGAGTGGATCGACTACTCGGCCGCCGGCGTCTCCGGGGCGGACGAAATGGACGCGCGCATCCTCGAGGTGCTGCACGCGGTCGACCTTGACGAAGCGATCTTCGAGCTCGGACTGCGCAGCGCGATGGATGCCAGTCACGGCGACGAACTGCGCGATCACATGCTCGCCGCGCGCGCGGCGATGCGCGAGCGGCTCGCGTCGCTCGGCATCCAGGACTGGGTCGAGCGCTTCGATCCGGCGCATTACAACCGCAACGCGACGCTCGCCGAGAACCTGCTGTTCGGCACGCCGGTGGGCCGCACCTTCGACATCGACAACCTGGCTGCCAACGACTACGTGCGGCGCGTGCTCGACGAAACCGGCCTGACCGATGACGTGCTGCGCATCGGGCACAAGCTCGCGGAGACCATGGTCGAGCTGTTCAGCGGCCTGCCGCCCGGGCACGAATTCTTCGAGCGCTTCTCGTTCATCCGCCACGAGGACCTGCCGAACTACAAGGCGCTGCTCAGTCGCGTGACGGAGGCCGGGCTCAAGGGCATCAACGACGCCGACCGCGGCCAGCTGCTCGGCCTGCCCTTCAAGCTCTCGCCGGCCCGCCACCGTCTCGGCCTGATCGACGACGATCTGCAGGCGCGCGTGCTCGAGGCACGCCGCTACTTCGCGCAGCACCTGCCCGAGCCGCTGCGCGGCGCGGTCGAGTTTTTCGACCCCGCGCGCTACAACATGGCGGCCTCGCTGCAGGACAACATCCTGTTCGGCAAGATCGTCACCGGCCAGGCCGAGGCGGCGACCCGCATCGGTGCGCTGATGCGCCAGGTGCTGGAGGAGCTGGGCCTGCGCCCGCTGGTCACCGGCATCGGCCTCGACTACCCGGTCGGCACGGCCGGCGCGCGCCTGGCGGCGGCCGACCGGCAGAAGGTGGCCATGGCCCGCGCGCTGCTCAAGCGACCGGCGTTGCTGGTGCTGGACAATGCCGCGGCGCTGCTCGACCCGGGCACGCAGGGTCGCGTGCTGACCCGCATTCTCGAGTACCGCAAGGGCGAGGGCGTGTTGTGGGCGCTGTCGCGCGCCGAGTTCGCCGATCGCTTCGCGCAGGTGCTGGTCCTCGAGCGCGGCAAGCTCGCCGAGCAGGGCGCGTACGACAGCCTTAAGGGCGGCGGCGGTGCGCTGCAAAAGCTGCTCACCCCGGCCTGAACGTCGCTGAACGAGGAGGACAGTCATGTCACTCGAGCAGGAAGTCGAACTGATCCGGCAGTTCCCGATCTTCAGCAAGATCCAGCCCGGCATGCAGAAGCTGCTGTGTTTCAGCAGCGAGCGCCTGACCTTCGAGGCGGGCCAGGTGATGTTCCGCGCCGGCGACGCGGCCGACGCCGCCTACATCATCATCGAGGGCCGTGTCGACATCACGGTGCCGACCTCGACCGGCTCGATCCTGGTCAACTCGCTGAAGCGCAACGACATCATCGGCGAGATCGCGATCTTCGGCGACGTGGGGCGCACCGCGACCGCCACCGCGGTCACGCGCATGGAGGCGCTGCGCATCTCGAAGGACATGTTCGCCAACGTGATCCGTGAGAACCCGGATGCGGCGCTCGAGCTGATCAAGATCCTCGCCGCGCGGCTCGTCAACACCACCGCCCAGCTCAGCCGCCACACCAAGTAGGCCGGCCGAGCAACCGCCATGCGCCTGCCTGCGCTCGAGGCCGCCCTCGGCGAGCCGCGCCGCGCAGCACCGCCCGAGCGGGTGCGCGGGCTGATCGCCGCGCAGCAGCTGCAGAGCGAGATCCTCATCGGCTGGGTGCAGTTCGCCCTGATCCTGTTCTGGATCGTGCTCTACGCGGTGGCGCCGAAGACCTCGGCCGGCACGCGCTTCCTGCCGGTGCCCTGGGTGCTGGGCGCCTTCCTGCTGGTGAGCGTGCTGCGCCTGGCGCTCGCCCACCGTCACCGCCTCACCCCGCCGCTGCTCGTCGCCGGCGTGCTGCTCGACATGGCGCTGCTGATGGGGCTGATCTGGAGCTTTCACCTGCAATACGAGCAGCCCGCGCCGTTCTACCTCAAGGCGCCGACCCTGTTGTATGTCTTCATCTTCATCGCCCTGCGCGCGCTGCGCTTCGAGCCGCTCTACGTCGTCGCCGCGGGGCTCGCCGGCGCGGCGGGCTGGGTCGCGCTGCTGGTCTATGCGGCAGCGTCGGGCGAGATGGCGATCACGCGCAATTACGTGCACTACATGACCTCGAACAGCGTGCTGGTGGGCGCCGAGGTGGACAAGATCCTCTCGATCCTGCTGGTCACCGCGGTGCTCGCCCTCGGCCTGGTGCGCGCGCGGCGGATCCTGTACCGCGCGGTCGCCGAGAGCGTCATCGCGCGCGACCTGTCGCGCTTCGTCTCGCCGGAGGTCGCCGCGCGCATCACCACGGCGGCGCGCGAGCTCAGACCGGGCGACGGCGAGGTGCGCACCGCCTCGGTGCTGTTCACCGACATCGAGGGCTTTTCGACCATCGCCGAGCGCCTGCCGCCGGAACGCCTGATGGCGATGCTGAACGCCTATTTCGCCGCCGTCTCGGACGCCATCGAGCGCCACGGCGGCGTCATCACGCAGTACCAGGGCGACGCCATGCTGATCACCTTCAACACGGTGAAGGACGATCCCGACCATGCGGCAAACGCCGTACGCACCGCGCTCGCCATCCAGGACGCGACGCGCGAACGCAGCTTCGGTGAGGGCCTGCGCATGCGCACCCGCTGCGGCATCAACACCGGCCGCATCGTCGCGGGTGCCGTCGGCACGGGGGAGCGCCTGCTCTACACCGTGCACGGCGACGAGGTAAACGTCGCGGCGCGCCTCGAGCAGCTCAACAAGAAAACCGGCACCTACGTGCTCGCCACCGAAAGCACCGTGCAGGCGGCCGGCGCGGCCTTCGCCTTCGAGCGCGTGGCGGAGCTCACGGTGCGCGGGCGCAGCCAGCCGACCGCGGTGTATGCGCCCCTCGCCGCGGGCCAGGCCGCATGAGCGCGCCGGCGCAGCCCTTGCCCGGCGCCTGCAACATCTGCGGCGGCACCCGCTTCGAACCGGGGCCAAACGGGCGCGTAAGCAGCACCGGGCGCGCGCCGCGCTGCAGCGGCTGCCGCTCGCTCGAGCGCCACCGCCAGCTGCGCCGCGTCTACGCCCTGCTGCCCGCGGACTACCTCGCCGGGCTAGACGTGCTGCAGCTCAGTCCCGACATCGGCGTCGAGCCGTCGTGGTTCCGCAGCTACGAGGTGTCCGAGTACGGCGGCGACAATTCGCTCGACCTGCAGGCCATCGCGCGGCCCGACGCCGCCTACGACCTGGTCATCTGCAACCATGTGCTCGAGCACGTCGCCGACGACCGGCAGGGCCTGCGCGAGCTGCTGCGCGTGACGCGCGCCGACGGTTTCGTGCAGCTCACCGTGCCCTCGCCCTACACGCGGGCGACGACGCGCGACTGGGGCTATCCCGATGCGCGCGCCCACGGCCACTATCGCGGCTACGGGCGGGACTTTCTCGCCCGCTTCGGCCAAGCGCGTCCCGACGCCACGGTGCTCGAGGTCGAGGTCTTCGACCCGGCGACCGAGGCCGGCAGCTACGTCTACCTGTGGACCGCGAGCGCGACGCGCGCGGCACGGCTCGAGCGCTGGATCACGCTGCCGACGCGGAAAGGCCATGGGGTCTGACCCCGTACGGGGTCAGACCCCAAAACGAAACGGGGGCCGCAGCCCCCGTTTTTCCTTGCGCAGGAAGCCGTCCGTTAGTCGGACTTCTTCTCGCTCTCTTCCTTCTGCTCTTCTTTGTTGTCCTTCTTGTCTTCCTTGCCTTCTTCTTTCTGCTCTTCCTTGTTGTCTTGCTTCTTCTCTTCTTCGGTCTTCTTCTCGTCGTTCGACGCTTGCGCGACGATGCCGGTCACCGGGCTGGCGAAGGCGACGCTGTGGGTGAGGGCGAACAGGGCAGCAAACAGGGCAGCAAAGAGGGTCTTCATTTGAGTTTCCTTTCGGGTCGTGAAATGCGTGCGGGCACGCGGGCAAGCGGTCGTCGGCGAGCGTCGGTCAGTCCGACCGCTTCCCGCCTTCTTCCTTCAGCTGCGCCACTCCGCGCACTTCGGCCGTGGCCGACGCGCTCGGAGCGACGCCGAGGGGGTTCGACAGGATCGGCAGCGGCAGGCTGCTGGTCGCGTCCCGTTCCGGGCTGCACGCCGCGACGCCGAGGACGGCGAGCATGGCGGCCAGTCGGAGCGTGGACATCGATCGAATCCTCCTCAGGTTTCGCGGGCCGGCACAGCGCCTGCCCGACGCCTCGCATTGAAGCCGAGCGGTGTAACGCCGCGATGGCCGATTGCGCTGCCTTGGTATCAGGACCGGCCGATGGCGTAACGGCGGGTGACAGGCCTGCCGCGCGTTACAGTGCGTTACACGGGCGGCCGCGGGGGGGCCGTTCGGGGGTATAAATAGCGCCCGCATGCAACGCCAAGATCACGTCCTGGTCGTCGACGACGACGCCGAACTGCGCGAGCTGCTGTCCGAGTACCTCGGCCGCAACGGCTTTCGCGTCAGCGTCGCGCGCGACGGGCGCGAGATGCGCCAGCTGCTGGAGAGCATGAGCCCCGACATCGTCGTGCTCGACGTCATGCTGCCGGGCGAGGACGGCCTCGCGCTGTGCCGCGACCTGCGCGCGCACTCCAACCTGCCGGTCATCATGCTCACCGCGCGCGGCGAGGAGCTCGATCGCATCATCGGCATCGAGATGGGTGCCGACGACTACCTCAGCAAGCCGTTCAATCCGCGCGAGCTGCTGGCGCGCATGAAGGGCATCCTGCGCCGCACGCGCAGCCTGCCGCCCACACGCACCGAAAGCCACCGCCTGCGCTTCGCCGGCTGGACGCTCGACCTGGCTGCGCGCCACCTGATCGCGGCCGACGGCGTCGTGGTGCCGCTCTCGGGCACCGAATTCCGCCTGCTGCAGATCTTCGTCACGCACCCCAACCGGGTGCTCGATCGCAATCAGCTGATGGACCTCGCGCTGGGGCGCGAAGCGACGCCGTTCGATCGCGCGATCGACGTGCAGGTCAGCCGCCTGCGCCAGCGCCTGCGCGACGACGCGCGCGAGCCGCGCATCATCAAGACGGTCCGCAACGGCGGCTACGTGCTCGCGGCGCAGGTCGAGAAGGCCGCCTGATGCGCCTTGTGCCGCGCTCGCTGTTCGGGCGCACCGTGCTGGTCCTCGCCATCGGCCTGCTGCTCGCGCAGCTGGCGAGCTTGGTGGTCAACCTGTTCGACCGCGGCAGCGCGGTTTACCGCCTCTCGGCGCAGCAGGTCGCGATCCGCATCGCCCACACCGCGCGCGTGCTAAACCGCCTCGCGCCGGCCGCGCGCAACACGCTGGTCGACGAGCTGGCCGGCACCGATCTGCAGATCCTGCTCAGCACGCAGCCCGTCAAGGTCACCAAGGGCTATGCCGAGCTCGACGTCTACGAAGCCGCCTTTGCCCGCGCGGTCCGGCGCAGCCTGGGCGCGCCGCTCGAAACGACGGTCGAGATCACGCGGCTGACGCGCACGCGTCCGGCGCGCGGGGCGCAGCCGGCGGCCAGCGCCTTCGACCTGTGGCTGGGACGGCATTTCTACTTCCTGCAGCCCGCGCCCTTCTCGGTGGTGGTGCAGATCGCGCTCGAGGACGGCACGGTCGCGGTGTTCGTGGCGCGCGTGCCCCAGGAGCGGCTCGCGCGGCTCGAGACGCTGGTGCCGCGCCTCGCCCTGTGGCTGGGCATTTTCTTCCTGCTCGCGGTGCTCGTGGTGCGCATGGTGACGCGGCCGCTGGCGCGGCTCGCGCGCGGCGCCGAAGCCATCGGCGCGCACCCGGAGGCGGCGCCGCTCGCCGAAGAGGGCCCGGAGGAGACGCGCAGCGTGATCCGCGCCTTCAACCGGATGCAGACGCGCGTGCAAAGCTACCTGCTGGAGCGCGCCGAGCTGCTGCGCGCCGTTTCGCACGACCTCAAGACGCCGATCACGCGCATGCGGCTGCGCAGCGAGATGCTCGAGGACGCGGCGCAGCGCGACAAGTTCCTGCGCGATCTGGACGAGATGGCGCGCATGGTCGATGCGACGCTCGAGTTCTTTCGCAGCCTGGGCAACGAGCCGCGGCGCGCGCCGGTCGACATCGGCGCCCTGGTCGAGAGCCTGGCCGAGGATTGGCGCGCCACCGGCTGCGCCGTCGAGGTGCACGGCGCGCCGCAGCGGCCCTATGTCGGACATGCCGAGGCGCTGCGCCGCTGCCTCGACAACCTGGTGGGCAACGCCATCCGCTACGGCGAGCGCGCGCGGATCTTCGTCGAGGACGACGACCGTTGCCTGCGCATTCGCGTCGAGGACGACGGCCCCGGCATCCCCGAGGACGCGCTGCAGCGCGTGTTCGAGCCGTTCTACCGGCTGGAGGCCTCGCGCAACCGCGCCAGCGGCGGCGCCGGGCTGGGCCTTAGCATCGCGCGCAATATCGCGCGCTGGCACGGCGGGGACCTGATACTACAGAACAGACCTCAGCACAAAGGGATAACTGCACAGCTGAGCCTGCCGCGCTGAGCTGCGCGTGCCGCTTTTGGCGTTTTGTCCTGCGGCTTTCGCCGCAATCCGACGCTCGATCACGACGACTTAGAAGCCGGATTGGTTTATCATCGGAACGCCTTGAATTCGGGGCGCTTTTCGCCCCCCCGACTTGCGTGTCAGAAAAAACGCTCGGACGCTATCGGATCACAGGGGAACTGGGACGCGGCGCGATGGGAATGGTCTATCGCGCCGTCGATCCATTGATCGAGCGCGAGGTCGCCATCAAGACGCTTAACCCCGCGCTGCCGCCGGAGGCGCTCGACGAAGTGCGCGAGCGTTTTCTGCGCGAGGCGAAATCCGCGGGACGCCTGAACCACCCGAACGTCGTCACCATCTACGACGTCGGCGAGCAGGAGGGCATCGCCTACATCGCGATGGAGTTCCTCGAAGGCCGCTCGCTGCAGCAGATCACGAAGGCGGGCGAGCGCCTGCCCTTCGAGCAGGCCGCCGAGCTGGTCGCGCAGATCGCCGACGGGCTCGACCATGCACGCGGCTATTCGATCGTGCACCGCGACGTCAAGCCGGCGAACGTCATGGTCTCGCCCTCCGGGCGCGCCAAGCTGACCGACTTCGGCGTTGCGCACCTGCAGTCCTCGACCATGACCCAGACCGGCATGGCGCTCGGCTCGCCCAAGTACATGTCGCCCGAGCAGGTCCTCGGCCAGCCGGTCGATCCGCGCTCGGACATCTTTTCGCTCGGCGTCGTGCTCTACGAGCTGCTCGTGCAGCGCACGCCGTTCGAAAGCAAGACCGACTCCACGGTGCTCACCCTGATGCAGCGCATCGCGCGCGATCCGCATCAGCCGGTGAGCGAGATCAATCCCGAGATTCCGCCCGGCTTCGACATCGTCCTCAACCGTGCGCTCGCCAAGACCCCGGAAGGGCGCTACCAGAGCGCCGGCGAGATGGCGCGTGACCTGCGCAACTACCGCACGCTGGGCACGCAGGCGGACGCCGATCCCTACGAAGCCACGCAGCCGTTCGGCAGCTCCACCAGCACCGTCGCGCGCACCATCCCGCTCGCCGCGGACCCCGATTCCACCATCGTGCGCGCGCCGCTCGAGGAAAAGGTGCGCGAAAAGCTGCTGTCGGACCTCGACGCCTTCTCGGCCGGCTTCGAGGCGCAGGAGCGCGAGCGCGTCGAGCGCGAGGCGGACGAGCAGCGCAAGAAAAAGGACGCGCTCGAAGCCTGGTCGCGCACCGAGGCGATGAAGCGCGAGGCCTTCGAGCGCGCGCGCCAGGCAAGCGCCGGCTCGCCGGACGCCACCGCGTCGCGGCGCGGCGCGCTCGACATGCTCAAGCAGCAGGCCGCCACGCGCGGGCCCGTCGAGGACAAGTCGCGCACCAAGGCCGAGACCATCGACCACATCCACAAGAACCTGCAGGCCGCCTTCCAGTACCTCGCCGAGTTCTCCACCGAGCTGAACGGCGTCACGCCGACGACCGGGCGTCCGCTCGCCTGCGTCTACCTCAAGTCGCCGTCGCAGGTGGTCTTGTCGGACGCCTTCATCGACTACCGGCCGACCAAGGTGAACGGCCGGGACGTGATCGACAACGTCCAGCTGCGCTACCAGGCGCGCTACCTCAAGCCGGCGTCGTTCGACTCCGTGGGCGGCGAGGTGCAGCGCAGCGGCGACTTCCTCAAGCGCCACCGGGTGATCTTCGAGTTCAAGGAAACCAAGGTCGACGACTTCGGCAAGCCGACTGCGGGCAGCTACGCGCTCAGCGGTCCGATCCGCTGCGAGCTGGTGCTGCGCGCGGACTACGACAATCCGGCCGTGACGGTCGAGGTCATGAACATCGGCGAGATCGGCATGGCGCGCGCCACGCTGCCGGGCAAGGAGTTCGTCCACGAGATGGCCGACGACCTGGCGCGCCTGGTGCTCGGCGTGGAAAACGACTTCGAGAAGCGCTTCAAACGTTAGGGGCACGGGACCGGAATTGGCTTCGATCGACGATACCTTGCTGCCCACCTCGTTCGCGGTGCTGTTCGCGGACGTCTCGGGCAGCACGCGGCTGTACGACACGGTGGGCGACACCGCGGCGATGGCCGCTATCGGCCAGTGCCTCGAGATCTTCCGTGAGCGAACCGAAGCCAGCGGCGGGCGCGTCATCAAGACGATCGGCGACGAAGTGATGTCGGCTTTCAGCAGCGCCGACGACGCGGCGCACACGGCGATGGCGATCCAGTTGCAGGTCGACACGCTCGAGCCGGTCTCCGGCAACAAGCTCGGCGTGCGCATCGGCTTTCATTACGGCCCGGCGATGGAGCGCGGCGACGACCTGTTCGGCGACACCGTCAACCTCGCCTCGCGGCTGGCCGACGTCGCCACGCGCGGCCAGATCATCCTGTCGCAGGACACCACCCAGCGCCTCGCCATGGGCCTGCGCGCCGCCTGCCGCCCGCTCTACTCGATCCCGGTGAAGGGCAAGAACGACGACATCGCGATCTGCGAGCTCACCTGGAAGGCGAGCGGCGACGCCACGGCGATGATGCCGACGCTCGGCGCGGTGGCCGGCCGGCCGGTGGTGCTGCACCTCATCTACCGCAACCGCGAGATCGTGCTCGACGACACGCGCTCGACGATCACGCTCGGCCGGGATCAGGCCTCGGACGTGGTGGTGCCCGAGCGCATGGCCTCGCGCGAGCACGGCCGCATCGAGCACCGCTCGGGCAAGTTCGTGCTCATCGACCATAGCGCGAACGGCACCTACGTCACCATGCGCGGCGACCGCGAGCTGGTGCTGCGGCGCGAGGAGTGCGTGCTGCACGGGCGCGGCGTCATCGCGCTCGGCCAGCCGCGCGAGATCGCCAGCGAGCTGCTCGAGTTCGTCTGCGACTGAGCGTCGTGCGCCCGGCGCGCGGGCGCCGCGACGATGGGAATCGATTTACCGGTCGGCGCTCGCCGCGCGCTGCTGCGACTGCTGCATCGCGGCGTCGATTCTCTGCTGCGCCTGCTGCATCGATTGCTGGCCCTGCTGCAGCTCCTGCTTCTTGAGCTTGGCGGCGGTGGCCGCGGTGCTGGCGGACTCGACGCCGCAGCCGGCCAGGGCGGCGGTGACAGCAAGGGCGAATAGCGTTTTCATGGGCGCTGTGGGGTGCGAAGCGGTCGCCACACTATAGGCGCCCGCGCGGCAGCGCGCCGTCAATTCCGTCACGCGCGACAGCCACGCGGTGCGCCGCCGGTCCGGGCAGGGCGTCCGTCCGTCGACATCGCCTCACGACGCGCGCGCGCCGTTCAGCGGCGATCCCCCGGCAACGCGCGCGGCCCCAGCCAGCGGTGCGCGAGGTATCCCGCCACGACCACCAGCGCCACCGCGCCGAAGGCGAGCGTCCAGCCGAGCCGCGACATGCCGCCCGCCAGGTCGAGCATCGCGCCGACCACGAACGGGCCGGCGAAGCCGCCCAGGTAGCCGAGCATCGAGTGCAGCGCGAGCGTTGCGCCGCGCCGCTCCGGCGCCGCGCTGCCCGCCGCGCCGGCGGTGAGCGAGGACGAGTCGAGCCAGACGAACACCGCCCAGGCGAGCACGAGCAGCGTCGCGGCGCCGTAGCCGCTCGGGCCGACGAAGCCGACGGCGAGCGCGAGCAGGCCCGCGCCGAGCATCGCCACGGTGATGAGCCTTTTGCGTCCCCAGCGGATCGACCATTCGTTGCCGGCGACGCTCGCCCAGGTGCCGGCGAGCGCCATGGCGGTGGCCACGGTCGCGGGCGCGAGCCAGGCCGCGCTCGATGCAGGCGTCGTCGCCGCCACCCAGCCGAGGAACGCGACCACCCAGCCGCGCAGCGCGCTCATCTCGAAGGTGTGCACGCCGTAGGCCACCGCGTAGGCCATCGCCGGGCGGTTGGCGAGCACCGGGCGGAAATCGAACAGCGCGCTCGTGGCCTTCGCCGGAGGCGCGGCGCGCGGCGCGCCGAACGCCACCAGCGTCCAGCCGAGCGCGGCGCAGACGCCGGCGGCGACGAACGCCCCCTGCCAGCCCCAGATCCCGGCCAGGCCCGCGGCGAAGACGAACGACAGCGCGCCGGCAACGCCGATGCTTGCCGCGTGACCGGCCACCGCGCGCGACATCAGCGCTGCGTCGACGCGGTCGGCGAGCAGCTTGAGGCCGGTCATGTAGGTGCCGGCCCAGCCGACGCCGGCGAGCATGCGCAGCAGCAGCGCGCTCCAGAAGCCATCCGCGAGCGCGGCGAAGGCGAGATGACTCGCCACGGTGAGGGCGACGCCGACGAGGTAGATGCGCTTGGGGTCGACACGGTCGGTGAGCGTCACCAGGATCGGCACCGCGCAGACGTAGGCGGCGTAGAACGCGCCGGTGACGATGCCGGCCTCGCTGTTCGTGAGCTGCCAGGCCTCTACGAACTGGGGCAGCAGCGCCGGCCAGGTGTAAGCGCCGATCTGCACCAGCACCTGCGCGGCGCAGACGAGGATGACGAGAACGCGCGCGGATTGACCCGGGTTCGGCATAGCGGCGGGATTATCGGGCAGACCGGGGGCGCGGGGTGGTGCGTGTGCCAACGCGCAACGGTGGGCTTAGAAGTGGAATTGGCGCAGCGGAAATCCGGCCGCTAACGACCC
>JBFFEY010000056.1:0-20444 GCA_041558415.1 Burkholderiales bacterium
CGCGCCGCGTCCACCGCCAGCGCGTGGGCCGCGATCTTGGCGCGCGCGCTCGCCTTCATCGACTTGAGGAACATGCGCGTGTAGAGCAGGCGGTTGAGACCGCGATCGAGCGCGTCGCCGGCCGCCCGCAGGTCGAGCGGCGCGCTGACCGCGGCGGCGCGCGCGACCACGGCGGCGGCCTTCCTGCCCTGCTCGCCGAGCCATTTCAGCAGCACGTTGCCACCGAGCGAGACGCCGACCGCGCACAGCGGGCCGTCGCCGGCCAGGCGGCGCAGGATCCAGTCGAGCTCCTCGCTGTCGCCGGAGTGGTAGGCGCGGCCGAGCCGGTTCGGCTCGCCGGAGCAGCCGCGGAAGTGCGGCAGCGCGACGCGCCAGCCCTCGCGCGCCGCGTCGCGCGCCAGCCCGCGCGCGTAGCTGCTGTCGGCGCTGCCCTCGAGGCCGTGAAACAGCACCAGCCGGCGCGACGCGCTGGCCGGCCCGGCGAAGTCGACGTCGATGAAGTCGCCGTCGGGCGTGTCCCAGCGCTCGCGCGTCGTCTTGGCACGCGGCGGCGGTCGCAGCGCGGCGACGATGGTCTGCAGGTGCCCGCCCGGCAGCCACCACGGCGCTCGATACGAGGCGCGCAGGCTCAATGGAGCGTTGCGCTGCCGGGGAGCCGGTTCTCCGTCGGCGGCGGGGCCGACGGCGTCGGCGCCGGCGAGGCGTGGTGCGCCACCATGCGCCAGCCCGGACCGATGCGCTGGTAGACGTTGGTCGCGATCACCGGATGCGGCGTGGGCCCTTCGCCCTCGACGACGATGTTTTCCTGCACGCTGTGCATCGCAATCATCATGCCGGAGATCACCACCTGGTGCGTGATGCGCAGCTGCAGGCGCTGGCCGCCTTCGAAGATGCGCTTCCACTGCGCCAGCACCTCCTCGCTGCCGCGCAGACGCGGACCGCCCGGGTGCACGCAGATCACCTCTTCGTCCTCGGCCCACACGGCGACCATCGTTTCGTAGTCGCTCTGCTCGAGCGCTTCGTAAAACGCGGTTTCCGCGTCCTGCGCGGTCGGAAAGATCTTGGTGGACACGCGGCGCCCGCAGCTCGTCAGGAACTCGCTGCGGAGCCTAGCACACCGAGTTGCTCCACTTCCGCGGCCACGCGCTCGGGCGCGAGCTCGGTCATGCAGCGGAAATGACCCAGCGGGCAGACCCGCTCGAAGCAGGGGCTGCACGCGGGCCGCAGCCAGACCACGCGCGCGCGCGGCGAGTGCGGCGGCGTGTGCTCCGGGCTGGAGGCGCCGAACAGCGCCACCTGCGGCCGGTCGAGCGCGGCGGCGACGTGCATCAGGCCGGAATCGTTGGTCACCACCGCGTCCGCTGCGGCGATCAGCTCGATTGCCTGGTCGAGGCGCGTGCGCCCGGCCAGGCTCTGCGCCGTGCCGCCGCTCGCGCGCAGGACCGCGTCGCGCACCGCGGCGTCGTTTGCCGAGCCGAGCAGGAAGACGCGCGCGCCCCGCGCGGCGAGCGCCGCGGCGAGCGCGCCGAAGCGCTCCGCCGGCCAGCGCTTGGCCGGGCCGTACTCTGCGCCGGGGCACAGCACCAGGTTGCGCTGCGGCGGCGGTGCGAAGCCGAAGCCGCGGGCGGTCGCGGCGGCCGCGCCGCGATCGACCTGCAGGCGCGGCGCGGGCGGCGGCGCGTCCGGCGCCCGGCCAGGAGCCGCGGCGAGCTCGAGGTAGTGCTCGACCATCGAGCGCCTGCGGCGTGCCGCGCGCGGCACGCGGTAGAGCAGGTTGAGCAGGCCGTAGCGCGACTCGCCGACATAGCCCGAACGCAGCCCGATGTCGGCGAACAGCGGCACCAGCGCGGACTTCCAGCTGTTCGGCAGCACGACGGCCTGGTCGTAGCGCCGTGCGCGCAGGCGGCGGCCGAGGCGCCAGCGCGCGCCGAGCGCCAGGGCGCCGTGCGCGAACGGTGCCGCGATCGCCTCGTCGACTTCGGGCATGTAGGCGAGCAGCGGGACGACCCAGGGCGGCGCGAGCACCTCGATGCGCGCGTCCGGGCGCTTTTCGCGCAGCCGCGCCAGCAGCGGCTGCGCCATCAAGGCGTCGCCGATCCAGTTCGGCGCGACGACGAGAATCCGCGCGGTCGTGCTCAGTGCCCCTTCGGCGCCGGGCCCTTGTAGACGAAGGTCGTGCCGCAGTACGGGCACTGGATCTCGCCCGCCCTGGCGACGTCGAGGAACACGCGCGGATGGCGTGCCCACAGCGGCGCGGCCGGCGTGGGGCAGTGCAGCGGCAGGTCGGTGGCGTCGACCTCGACCCGGCGCGCGGTGTCTGCGCCCTGGATGCTCATTTCTTCTTGCCTTTCGCCGTCTTGCCCCGGACGCCCTTTTTCATGTCGACCAGGGTCAGCCAGTGACGGTGCTTCTTGTCCTTGCCGGTGACCACGTCGAAGAAGGCCTTTTGCAGCTTCTTGGTGATCGGGCCGGCGTGACCGGCGCCGATCTGGCGACCGTCGAGCTCGCGGATCGGGGTGACTTCGGCCGCCGTGCCGGTGAAGAACGCCTCGTCGGCGATGTAGACGTCGTCGCGCGTCAGGCGCCGCGAGGTGACTTCCATGCCCAGGCCCGCCGCGAGCTCGATCACCGAGCTGCGCGTGATGCCGACCAGCGCCGAGGTGATCTCCGGCTCGTAGATCTTGCCGTTCTTGACGATGAACAGGTTCTCGCCCGCGCCCTCCGCGACATAGCCCTCGACGTCGAGCAGCAGGCCCTCGTCGTAGCCGTGCTGCGTTGCCTCGAGCGTCGCCAGCACCGAGTTTGGATAGGTGCCCGACATCTTGGCGCGCGCCATCGTCACGTTGACGTGGTGACGCTGGTACGACGAGGTCTTCACGCGGATGCCCTTCTCGAGCGCGTCGGGGCCGAGGTAGGCGCCCCAGGGCCAGGCCGCGATCGCCACGTGCACCCGCGCGCCGATCGGCGAGACGCCCATCTTCTCCGAGCCGTAGAACGCGATCGGCCGGATGTAGCAGGATTCGTGACCGTTGGCCTGCACGACCTCGATCTGCGCACGCATCAGCTGCTCGCGCGTGTACGGGATCTTCATCATGTAGATATGCGCCGACGTGAACATCCGCTCGGTGTGCTCCTTGAGGCGGAAGATCGCGGTGCCGTCGACGGTCTTGTAGGCGCGCACGCCCTCGAACACCGCGAGCCCGTAGTGCAGCGAGTGCGTCAGCACGTGGGTGGTGGCGGATCGCCAGGGCACGAGCTTGCCGTCATGCCAGATCCAGCCGTCGCGGTCGGCCATCGAGGCGGACATACAGTCTCCGAAGAGGTGGGAAAAGCCGCTATTCTAGCGAGGGTGATTCCCAGTTGGTCGACAACCCTCTGCACGGTGCGGCGCGCGGCACTCCTGGCGCTGGCGCTGGCTGGCGGCTGCGCAGGACTGCCGACCGTGGAGGACGACGGTCTGCTCGCCTCGAGCGCGGTGGTGGCGAGCCGGGAACGCGAGCGCGGGCCGCGGGTCGAGGTGGCGCGTTTTTCCGCGGCGCGGCCCGGCGATCCGCTGCCGGCGGAGTGGCAGCCCTGGATCATCCTGCCCTCGAAGCCGCAGACCGAGTATCGCCTGGTCGAGGTCGGCGGTCGGGTGGCGCTTGAGGCCCGCGCCGAGCGCGCCGCCTCGGGGCTGGTACGCATCATCCGCGTCGATCCGCGCCGCCACCCGCTGCTGGAATGGGCGTGGCGGGTGCCCGCGCTGCTGCCGGGCGCCGACCCGCGCATCGCCGTGCGCGAGGACTCGCCGGCGCGGCTGGTCGTCTCGTTTCATGGTGACCGGGAAAATCTCGACTTCGCCGACCGCGCGCAGCTGCGCTTCGCCAGGGCGCTTTCCGGCCAGGCGCTGCCCTACGCGACGCTGATGTACGTCTGGGCGAACGACCTGCCGCCCGAAACGCTGGTGCGCAACCCGCATACCGGCCGCGTGCGCATGATCGTGGTGGCGAGCGGCGCGCAGCGCCTCGGCGAATGGGTCACCGTGCGCCGCAACCTGCTGGAGGATTACCGCCGCGCGTTCGGCGAGGAGCCCTGGGACGTGGTGGCAATCGGCGTGATGACCGACAGCGACAACACGCGCAGCCGGGCGCGCGCGTACTACGGCGACATCGTGCTGCGCGAGGCACCGTGAAGCCGCTCGTCGCCCATCGGCTGCCGGCCGGCGCTCGCGTGCCGAACCACCCGCGCTGGCCGCTGCTGGTCTATCCGCAGGCGGTTCCGATCGAGGGCCCCGACCCGGCCGCGGCCTTCGAGCGCCTGTTCGCGCGCAACCGCTGGCCGGCCGCCTGGAGGAACGGCGTCTACCCCTTTCACCACTACCACAGCGACGGCCACGAGGCGCTCGGCGTCTACAGCGGCGAGGTGACGGTGCTGTTCGGCGGCGAGGACGGCATCGAGATCACCGCGCGCCCGGGGGACGTGATCGTGTTGCCCGCCGGTACCGGCCACAAGAAGCTGGCTTCGAAGGGCAGCCTCGGCGTGGTCGGCGCCTATCCCGAGGGCCGCCATCCGGACCTGTGCGTCGCCACGACCGCGGACCCGGCGCGCGCGGCGCGCAGCATCGCGCGCGTGCCGCTGCCCGCGGCCGATCCGGTGTACGGCGCGGGCGGGCCGCTGTTTCGTTACTGGCGCGCGGCGGACGCGTAGCCGCCGAACACCGCGTCCCACAGCGCGCGCACGGCGCGCACCCGGTCTTGCACCGTCGCGGGCTCGACGCGCGCGTACTGCGCGCCTTCCAGGCGCAGCGCGTGCTGCCGGCGGCGGAACTCGCGGTAGGCGTCCTGGCATTCGCCGGCCAGCGCGGCGGGGATGTGGCCGAGCTTGCCGGCGATGCCGAGCAGCGCAATGTTGCCGAGGTTGCCGACCAGTTCGGGATGCGCATGGGCATGCGCCAGCACCAGGTACTGGACGATGAATTCGAGGTCGATCATGCCGCCGCGGTCGTGCTTGAGGTCGAACAGCTGCGAGCGGTTGGGGTGCGCGGCGTGCATCTTCTCGCGCATCGCGAGCACGTCCTGCGCGAGCTTCTGCGGGTCGCGTGCGCGGCGCAGGATGCGCTCGCGGATCGCCTCGAACGCGGCCCCCACGGCGGCGTCGCCCGCGCAGTAGCGCGCGCGTGTCAGCGCCTGGTGCTCCCAGGTCCAGGCGGCCTGCTCCTGGTACTCCTGGAAGGCGGCGAGCGACGACACCAGCAGCCCCGAAGCGCCGCTCGGCCGCAGGCGCAGGTCGGTGGCGAACAGCACACCCGCCGCGGTGTGCGTGGTGAGCCAGTTGTTGAGGCGCTGCGCGAGCCGCGCGTAAACCTCGGGCGCAAGCGCGTCGTCGTCGTCGTAGAGGAAGATGATGTCGAGGTCGGAGGCGTAGCCGAGTTCCTTGCCGCCCTGCTTGCCGTAGCTGATGATGGCGAAGCGCGGCGCGTCCTCGCGATGGCGGTTGCGCAGCTCCGTCCAGGCGGCCTCCAGGCAGACCTCGAGCACCGCGTCGGCCGCAGCCGAGAGGTGGTCGGCGAGGTGCTCGACGGTGAGCTGGCCGGCGAGGTCCTGCGCCAGCAGGCGGAACACCTGCGCTTGGTGCTGCTCGCGCAGCACGTTCATCTGCGCCTCGGTATCGCCGGCATGGGCGGTGACCTGGGCGCGCAGCGTGCGGCCGAACGCCGCCCAGTCGGGCGGGGCGTAGAGCACGCGGTCGTCGAGCAGCTCGTCGAGCAGCAGCGGGTGGCGCGTGACGAACTGCGCCGCCCAGCTCGAGGCACCGACGATGCGCGCGACGCGCTCGAGGGCGACGCGGTGCTCGGCCAGCAGCGCGAGGTAGGCCGCGCGGCGCGCGATCGCCTCGATCAGGTCGAGTCCGCGGGCGAGGGTGGTGTCCGGGTCAGCGGTGTCGGCGGCGACCGATGCGAGCGCCGGGACCAGCGCGTCGAAGCGGCGGCGCGAATCGGTCGGCAGCAACGCGTAGCGCTGGCTGCTGCGGATCGACAGCAGCCGCGCCGCCGCAGCGTCGGCATCGCGATAGCCGAGCGCGGCGAGCGCGCGTGCCACCGCATCGCGGTCGTCCTGCCAGACGGCGGGGCCGGCACTCTCCTCCGATTCGGCGAACGCCGCCTGGAAGTGCCGCGTCACGGTCGTGCGCACCGACTCGATGCGCGGTTCCAGCGTCGCCCAGTCGGGCGCGCCCGACATCGTCGCGACGCGTGCGCGGTCATCGGCGTCGACCGGCAGGCGGTGCGTCTGACGGTCGTCGAGGTACTGCAGGCGGTGCTCGAGCCGGCGCAGAAAATCATAGGCCTGCGCCAGTTCCTCGGCCGCCTGCGACGAGATCAGGTTGCGCTTGCCGAGCCGCTCGAGCACGGTGAGCGTCGGCCGCACCGCGAGCGCGGCGTCGCGCCCGCCGCGGATCAGCTGCAGCGCCTGCGCGATGAACTCGATCTCGCGGATGCCGCCCGGGCCGAGCTTGATGTGATCGGCCAGCTCGCGGCGCGCGACCTCGCGCCGCACCTCGGCGTGCAGTCGGCGCATCGCACCGAGCGAGGCGTAATCGAGGTATTTGCGAAATACGAAGGGATGCACGATCTGCGCCAACGCGGTGTGCGCGCCGTTCAGGTCACCGGTGACCGGCCGCGCCTTGATCCAGGCATAACGCTCCCATTCGCGGCCCTGGGTGATGAAGTAGTTCTCCAGCGCCTCGAAGCTGCACACCAGCGGTCCGGACTCGCCGTAGGGCCGCAGCCGCATGTCGACGCGGAACGCGAAGCCGTCCTCGGTGATCTCGGCGAGCAGCGCGATCAGCCGTCGGCCGAGGCGCGTGAAGTACTCGTGGTTGGACAGCGGCCGCTCGCCGTCGCTGTCGCCCTCCTCGGGGTAGAGGAACACCAGGTCGATGTCCGAGGACACATTGAGCTCGCCGCCGCCGAGCTTGCCCATGCCGACGACCACGAACGGCTGCGCCGCACCGCTCGCATCGCGCGGTACGCCGTGCGCGCGCAGGAGCTGCGTCTCGCACCAGGCCTGCGCGGTGGCAATGGTGGCGTCGGCGAGCGCGCTCATCGTGCCGCAGACCTCTGCCAGATCCGCTGCGCCGGAAAGGTCGCGCGCCATCACGCGCAGCAGCACCTGTTGGCGCAGCCGACGCAGCCGCCGGCGCAGCCCGGCTTCGTCGTCGTCCGCGGCCTCGGCCAGCGCAGCGTCAATCGCCGCGCGCGCGAACGGCGCGGGGGCATCGAGGCCCTCGGCGAGCTCGCGCCGGCTGGCGAGCAGGCCGACCGCGTAGCGCGAGGGTGCGAGCGCGGCAGGCACGCCGGGTGCGTCAGGCGCGGGCGGGTTCACGCGGTGAGAGTCGGTATTCGGGCGGGCATTCGGGCTTAAAATGCGGGTGCGGAACCACGGTTTGCGGCGCGCCTTGCTGAACTTCCTTCGCCGCAGGGCCCCTACGCCACGTGGCGGTCGAACCGCGCAAGGTGCCGCGTCCGCGACGTACGGCGAATAGTGGGGCAACACTGGGCACGATGCAATCCGAGACTTCGACCCCGCCGGCGACGCACAATGCGCTGCGCCGCCGCGCGCGCGGCCTGCCGCTGTCGCTGTGGCGCGTGCTCGAGACGCTTGCCTGGAGCGCGCTGCTGCTGTTCGCCTGCACGCTGATCGCGCTGCGCTACTGGGTGCTGCCGAACATCGAGGCGCATCGCGAGGTCATCATCGGCGCGTTTTCGCGAGGTCTCGGCCTGCCGGTACGCGTCGGCGGCATCGAGGCGGACTGGCAGGGGCTCAACCCGCGCGTCAACCTGATCGACGTTCGCGTCTACGACCGGGAAGGACGCGAGGCGCTGGTGCTGCCCGCCGTACACAACGTCGTGTCGTGGCGCTCGCTGCTCTCGCTGCAGCTGCGCATGCGCTCGCTGATCATCGACGCGCCGCGGCTCGCGGTGCGGCGCGACGCGGCGGGGCGGCTCTACGTCGCCGGTCTGGAGCTCGCGGCGACGGGCGAGGGCGAGCGCGGCGGCAGCGCCGCCGCATGGATCCTCGGCCAGCGCGAGATCCAGGTGCGCAACGCCGAGATCGAGTGGGTCGACGTGCAGCGCGGCGCGCCGCCGCTCAAGCTGAGCGCGTTGAACCTGCGCCTGCGCAACGTGGGCGGCGTGCACGCGCTGGGGCTGAACGCGCGCCCGCCCGAAGGCTTCGGCAGCGCGCTCGTCGTGCGCGCCGAGCTCAAGGGCGGCACCGTCACCGTGCCCTCCAAGTGGAGCGGTCGTCTGTACGCCGAATTCAGCGGCACCGACCTCTCGGCTTGGCAGCCCTGGGTCGACTATCCCTTCGAGCTGAGCCGCGGTCGCGGTGCGCTGCGCATGTGGGTGACGCTCGGCGCCGGCCAGCGCGCGCGTACCACGCTCGACCTGCAGCTCTCGCAGGTGTCCGCGCGTGTCGCGCCGACGCTGCCGCGCCTCGAGCTATCGCACCTCGCCGGGCGCCTCGAGGGGCGCGCGGAAGGCGGCAACTTCGAGCTCAACGCGCGTGACCTCGCGCTGACGCTGGCCGACGGCGAGGCGCTCGCGCCGACCAGCTTTCGCTTCGCCTGGACGCCGGCCGCCGGCACCGAGGCCGCGCGCGGCGAGCTGAACGCGCTGCGCATCGACCTCGCGCCGCTCGCGCGGCTCGCCGAGTACCTGCCGTTCTCCGCCGAGCTGCGCACGCGGCTTGCCGAGCTCGCGCCGCGCGGCAGCCTGCGCGAGGTGGCCTTCTCCTGGCGCGGCGAACTGCCGCGCGCGAGCGACTACCGCGCCCGCCTGCGCTTCGAGGATCTCGGCATGCGGGCCTGGCGCTCGGTACCCGGTTTTGCCGGCATGAGCGGGCGGCTCGAGGCGCAGTCCGGGCAGGGCCGCGTCGAGCTGCTGTCGCGCGATGCCGGGGTCGACCTGCCGAAGATCTTCCCGCAGCCGCGCATCGCGCTCGATGCGCTGAGCGGGCAGATCGAATGGCAGTTTCCCGGGCCCGACACGCTGCGCGTGCGCCTGTCCTCGCTCGCCTTCGGCAACGCGGATCTCGCCGGCACGGCGTTCGGCACCTACGTGCTCGGCAAGGACGGGCCCGGCGAGATCGATCTGTCGGCCGAGCTGACGCACGCCGACGGCCGGCGCACGGCGAGCAACCTGCCGCTCGCCACCATCATGGGCGAGAACACGCGTGCCTGGCTGGAGCGCGCGATCGTCGCGGGACGCGCGAGCAACGTGCGCTTCCACCTCAAGGGCGACCTGCGCCGTTTCCCTTTCACCGAGCCGGGTGCAGGCCAATTCCTGGTCGCTGCCAAGATCGGCGACGGCGTGATCGACTACGCGGAGGGCTGGCCGAGGATCGAGGCCATCGACGGCGAGCTGCGCTTCAATCGCGAGCGCCTCGAGGTCACCGGGCAGAGCGCACGCATCCTCGGTGTGCGGCTGGCGAACGTGCGTGTGGCGATTCCGAGCCTGCTCGCGCCGAGCACCGACCTGCTGATCGAGGGCGACGCCAGGGGGCCGACCAACGCCTTCCTGCGCTTCATCGAGTCCAGCCCGGTACGGCGCATGACGCGCGGCTTTACGGTCGGCATGCGCGCCGAGGGCGACGGCGAGCTGCAGCTCAAGCTCAAGCTGCCGCTCGCCGATCTCGGCCAGTCGAGCGTCTCGGGCAGCTTCGGTTTCACGACGCGGCGGCTGTCGGTGAGCAGCGAGCTGCCGCTGCTCGAGGATGTCGCGGCGCAGATCGCGTTCAGCGAATCGGGGCTGCGGCTGCAGAATTTCCGCGGCCGTCTGTTGGGCGGACCGTTCGCGATGTCAGGCGGCACGGTGACCGACGGCAGCCTGCGGCTGGTGGCGCAGGGCGAAGCGACGGTCGACGCCTTGCGCCCTCTGGTCGCGCATCCCTGGCTGGCGGGCCTGCGCGGCGCCGCGCGCTACGACGCCGAGCTGAGCGCAAATCGCGACGAGGCCAGCTTGCGCGTGCGCTCCGACCTGAAGGGCGTGGAAAGCAGCCTGCCGGCACCGCTCGCCAAGGGTGCCGAGGACGCGGTGCCGCTCGACCTGAGCGTGCTGCCGCACGAAGGCGTCAACTGGCGGCGCGTTTCGGCGAGCCTTGGCAGCATTGCGCGCGCCGAAGTGCTGCGCAGGCCGGCGCCCGGCGAAGATGCCAAGCCGGCGGCGCAGCCCGCGCCGGCCGATGTGCCGCGCGGCGCGCGCGCGCGCGTGCTGCTCGGTCCGGCGGCCGATGCGCCGCCGCTCGCGCTGCCGACGCACGAGGGGCTGACGCTGAGCGGCAAGCTCGGGGCGCTCGACCTCGACGCCTGGCGCGCGGCGAGCGGCGGCGCGCCCGGCGGCGGCCGGTCGAAGATCGATCTCGAGGTCGGCGTGCTGGACCTCTTCGGCAAGCGCCTGCGCCAGGTGGACGTGCGCGCGGGCAGCGACGTCGGCGGCTGGTCGGCCGATGTCGTCGCGGCCGAGCTCGAAGGCAACCTTGCCTACCGCTCGGAGGGCGAGGGCCTGCTGGTCGCGCGGCTCAAGCGTTTCCGCGTCCCGGAGGACGCGCCCGGGGTCGGTGCCGAGATGGCGCGCGGCGAGGTGCGGCGCGCGCTGCCGGCGGTCGACCTGATCGCGGAGCGCTTCGAGGTCGGCGGCCGCGAGCTCGGTCGCGCCGAGATCGGCGCGCGGCCGGTGCCGGGGGCCTGGGAGATCGACAAGCTGGTGGTGCTCAACCCGCACGGCGAGCTGAACGGCAAGGGCACGCGCAAGTTCACCGAGAGCGGCCTACGCACCTCGCTTGCCTTCTCGCTCAGGGTGAGCGACGTCGGCAATTACCTCACGCGCATCGGCTACCCGAACATGGTCGAGGGCGCGCGCGCGCGCGTCGACGGTTCGCTCGCCTGGCGGGGCGAGCCGCAGCGCATCGACTATCCGACGCTGGAGGGCGAGCTGAAGCTGAGCGTCGAGGACGGGCAGTTCCTCGAGATGGACCCCGGCCTCGGCAAGCTGGTCGGGCTGATCAGCCTGCAGGCGCTGCCCAAGCGCATCACGCTCGATTTCCGCGACGTCTTTTCCGACGGCTTCAAGTTCGACCGCATCTCGAGCTCGATCGCGACACGGCGCGGCGTCATGTCGACCGAGGACTTCGCAATGCGCGGCCCGGCGGCCGAGATCGACATGCGCGGGCGCACCGACCTCGCCGCCGAGACGCAGGAACTGCGCGTCAAGATCGTGCCGAGCGTGAGTGATACCGCCTCCGCGGCGGTCGCGATCCTCAACCCGGCGTTCGGCGCCGCGGCCCTGCTCGCGCAGCGTGTGCTGAAGAATCCGCTCGGACAGATGCTGGCATTCGAATACGAGATCACCGGCAGCTGGTCCGATCCGCAGGTGAAAAAGCTCGGCGTCGAGCCGCGACCCGGCGGCGGCGCGTTCGTCGAGAAGCCCTGATGCCGGCTGCCGCGCGCGGCGGCGAAGCGCCGCGCAACGCGGCCGCAGGCGGCGCGGCCAATTTGTTACGCTATCCGCCGAGGAGACCCCGACCATGACACAGGCTTCCGCGACCGCCGACCCGCTGCTCGAAATCGCCGAGCAGCGCCTGCTGGCGCCGTTCGACCTCGAGTCCGCAGCGCTGGCGCGCGTGTTTGGCGTGCTCGGCGCGCACCGCATCGACGACGCCGACCTGTACTTCCAGGCCACCCAGTCGGAGAGCTGGAGCCTGGAGGAGGGCATCGTCAAGTCGGGCAGCTTCTCGATCGAGTGCGGCGTCGGCGTGCGCGCGATCGCGGGCGAGAAGACCGCCTTCGCCTACTCCGACGAGATCAGCCTCAATGCGCTCGACGACGCGGCGCGCGCGACGCGCGCCATCGCCCGCGCCGGGCAGAACCGCCGCGTGCAGGTGGTGCCGCGCCATGCGGTACCCGTGCCGCTCTATCCGCAGGCCGATCCGCTCGCCTCGCTCGAGGCGGCGCAGAAGGTGGCGCTGCTCGAGCGGCTCGAGCGGCTGTGCCGCGCACGCGACCCGCGCATCACCCAGGTCATGGCGCACCTCGGCGGCGAGCACGAGGTGGTGCTGATCGCGCGCGCGGACGGCTCGATCGCCGCCGACGTGCGGCCGCTGGTGCGGCTGTCGGTGCAGGTGATCGCCGAAGCCAACGGCCGGCGCGAGTCCGGCAGCGCCGGCGGCGGCGGGCGCAGCGACTACGCGCACTTCACCGAGGACGTGCTCGCCGATTACGCCGAGCGCGCGGTGTCGCAGGCCCTCACCAACCTCGAGGCGGTGCCGGCGCCGGCCGGCACGATGAGCGTCGTGCTCGGGCCGGGCTGGCCGGGGATCCTGCTGCACGAAGCGATCGGCCACGGCCTGGAGGGCGACTTCAACCGCAAGGGCAGCTCGGCCTTCGCCGGGCGCCTCGGCGAGCGCGTCGCCGCGCCCGGCGTCACGGTGGTCGACGACGGCACGATCCCGCTGCGGCGCGGCTCGCTCACCGTCGACGACGAAGGCACGCCGGCGCAGCGCACCGTGCTGATCGAGGACGGCGTGCTGCGCGGCTTCCTGCAGGACCGCATGAACGCGCGCCTCATGAAGATGAAGCCGACCGGCAACGGACGACGCGAGTCCTTTGCTCACGTCACGCTGCCGCGCATGACCAATACCTACATGCTCGCCGGGCCGCACGATCCGCGCGAGATCATCGCCAGCGTGAAGAAGGGCCTCTACGCCAGCAACTTCGGCGGCGGCCAGGTCGACATCACCAACGGCAAGTTCGTGTTCTCCACCGCCGAGGCCTACCTGATCGAGGACGGCAAGGTGACGCGGCCGGTGAAGGGCGCGATGCTGATCGGCAACGGACCGGATGCGCTGACGCGCGTGGCGATGGTCGGCAGCGACATGAAGCTCGACACCGGCGTGGGCACCTGCGGCAAGGAAGGCCAGTCGGTGCCGGTGGGCGTCGGCCAGCCGACGCTGCGCATCGACGGCCTGACCGTGGGCGGCACCGGATAGCGAACGCGCCGTGCTCGACAACGCGCTGCCGTCGAACCAGACCGAATTCCTCGCCGACGCCGAGGCGATCGCGGCGCGCATCGCCGACGGCGCGCAGCTCGCGCTGCCGCCGGACTACTCGCTCGTCGCCATGGAGGTGGTGCGCGCGCTGGTGCGCCGCCGGGCGAAGAACCTGCGGCTGCTCGGCGTGCCGGTACTCGGCTTCTGCGCCGAGCTGCTGATCGGCGCGGGCTGCGTCGCCGAGGTCGAGACCAGCGCAGTCTCACTCGGCGAGGCGGGGCTCGCGCCGCGCTTTTCCGAGGCGGTCGAGCAGGGACGGCTGCGCGTGATCGACGCCACCTGCCCGATGGTGCACGCGGGTTTGCAGGCGGCGGAGAAGGGTGTGCCGTTCATGCCGTTGCGCGGCGTGATCGGCTCGGACCTCACACAGCGTCGCGCCGACTGGAAGACGCTCGACAATCCCTTCGCGGCGAACGACGCGCTGATCGTCGCCAAGGCGATCCAGCCCGACGTCGCGCTGTTCCACGCGCGCTGGGCCGACGACGCCGGCAACGTCTGGCTCGGTCGCCGGCGCGAGCTGGTGACCATCGCACACGCCGCGAAATCGACCTATGTCAGCTACGAGTACAAGCGCGCCGGCGACATGCTGGAAGACGAGCTGCTCGCGCCGGGCGTGCTCGCCGCGGTGTACGTCACCGGTGTCGCGCCGGCGCCGCGCGGCGCCTGGCCGCTCGGCGTGCTCGACGAATACCCGATCGACGACGCGCATGTTCTCGAGTATGCGCGCCTGGCGAGGACGCCCGAAGGCTTCCAGCGCTACCTCGACAGCTACGTGCTGAAGTTCGCCGTCACCGCACGCTAGATGGGCTACGCGATCGAGGAGCTGCTCGCCTGCGCGATTGCGCGCCTCATTGGCGAGGCGGCGCACGTCGCGGTCGGCGCCGCCTCGCCGATTCCGGCAACCGCGTGCTACCTGCTGCGCGCGCAGCATGGCTCTCAACCGCGCCTGTCGCTCCTGCACCGGCGCCGCGGCAACCCGTTCAGCGACGGTTCGCGCGAGATCTTCGACCTCGCCGGGCAGGGGCGGATCGACGTCTTCTTCCTCGGCGGCGCGCAGATCGACGGCGAGGCGAACATCAACCTGGTGGAGGCCGAGGGGCGCCGCTTTCCCGGCTCCTTCGGCTCGGCGTTCATGTACTTCGCCGCGCGGCGCACCATCCTGTTTCGCGAGGAGCATTCGCCGCGCGTGCTGGTGAAAAAGGTCGAGTTCGTCTCGGCGCCCGGCTGGAGCCCGCCGGGCCTGTGGCGGCGCGGCGGGCCGCAGGCGCTCGTCACCGGCAAGGCGCTGTTCGCCTGGCAGGCGGACAAAAGACGCTTTCGCCTGGAGAGCGTGCACCCGGGTGTGACGGCCGAGGCGGTGCGCGCGGCGACCGGCTTCGACTACGACGCGCCGGCGGGAGTGCCGACGACGCCGGCGCCGACGGCCGAAGAGCTGGCGCTGCTGCGCGGGCCGGTGGCCGCCGAGATCGCGCCGAACTATCCGGCGTTCGCGAGCAAGGTCTGGGGCATTGCGGCATGAGCTTCAACCGCGCCACGCAAGACGTCGGCAACATCGCGCTGCTCGAGCACGTCAACCTGACGCAGCCCGACCAGGGCCCGACGACCCTGTTCTATATCGTCGCGCTCGGCGGCACGCGCGATCCCTACCTGATGGTCGGCCTCGACAACATGTGGGTCAACTTCGGCCGCCAGCAGCTGCACATGCCGAGCCGCGATCCGCAGCCGCAGCGTCTGCGCGGCACGATGGGCTTCGTCGTGCCCGACCTGGAAGCGCTCAAGGCGCGTCTCGTGCGCGTTGCGCCGCGCCTCGCGGGAACGCAGTTCGCCTGGCGCGACTGCGGCACGCACGTCGAGGCGAGCTGCCCCTGGGGCAACCGCGTGCGCTGCCACGCGCCGGCGCCCGAGTATGGCGACGCCGAGCTGGCGCTGGCCTACGTCGAATTCGACGTGCCGCCGGGCAGCGCGGCGGGCATTGCCCGCTTTTACACCGAGATCATGGGCGCGCCGGCGACGGTGGAGAAGGGCAGTGCACGCGTGCCGGTGGGCCGCGGCCAGGCGCTGGTCTTCACCGAAACGGCGCAGGCAATCCCGCCTTACGACGGCCATCACCTGCAGGTCTACATCGCCGACTTTTCCGGCCCCTACGAAAAGCTCAAGGCGCGCGGCCTCATCACGCTCGAGACCGACGCGCACGAGTGGCGCTTCCGGCAGATCGTCGATCCGGACGGCGGGGCGGCGCTGTTCGAAATCGAGCACGAGGTGCGCAGCCTCCTGCATCCGCTCTACGGACGGCCGCTGGTGAACCGCAACCCGGCGCAGAGCAACAGCCGCTACGTGCGCGGGCAGGACGCGTTTCGAGGAACCTACTAGGATGCGCGTGCTCGCCGCAGGGCTGTTCGGGCTGGCGCTTTGCGCGCAGGCGGAAGCGCCGAAGATCGTCGGCTGGATCGAGCCGGTGACGCTCGCCGGCGGGCAGCTCGCGCTCGAGGCGAAGCTCGACACCGGCGCCGACGTCTCTTCGCTCGACGCACGCGACATCCGGATCGCCGAGCGCGACGGCCGCAGCTGGGTGTCGTTCGCGGTGCCCGACCGCAAGGGCCGGCGCCTGCGCATCGAGCGCCCGCTCGAGCGCATGATGGAGATCAAGAAGGCCTCGGGCGGCAGCCAGGACCGGCCGGTGGTGCAGCTCAAGGTCTGCCTCGACGGCGTCGAGCGCCTGACCATGGTGAATCTGGTCGACCGCAGCAAGCTGTCGACGCCGATGCTGATCGGGCGCAGTTTTCTCGAGGGACACTTCGCGGTCGATTCGGCGCGCAGCCGCACCACCGAGCCGAACTGCGCGGGTGCCGCGAAATGAGGCGCCTGCACCTCGTCATCCTCGCCGCGCTGCTCGCGGCGGCGGGGCTCGCGTTCTTCGGCTACAAGGTGCTGCGCCTCGGCTTTCCGCTCACGCCGGCGGCGCAGACCGAGGTCTGGCGCATCGAGGTGCACGCCCGTTTCGACGCGAACGACGGCCCGGTGAAGCTCGCGCTCAAGACGCCGACGCAGACCGGCTACGCGACGGTGATCGATCAGGGCTTTTCGGCGCGCGGCTACGGCGTCACCACCGAGCGCGCCGAAAGCAACCGGCGCGCGATCTACGCGCGGCGCGATGCGCGCGGCCGGCAAGACGTCTATTACCGCGTGGTGATCGACATCGGTCGCGCCGGCGGCGCGCCGGAGGAGACGAAGCCGATGGCGCGCGCGCCGAGCTTTCGCGCCGACGCGCTGCCCGCGGCGCAGAGCCTGCTCGACGCGGCGCAGGCCGAGTCGGCCGATGCGCGCTCGCTCGCCGCGACCCTGATCAAGCGCCTGCTCGCCGCCAAGCCGGGCGAGCCTGCCGCGTATCTGCTCGGCCGCGATCCGTCGCCCGCGCGCCTGGTCGCGGTCGCCGTCGACCTGCTGCGCCTCGCGGGCACGCCGGCGCGCGTGGTGAACGGGCTCGCGCTGCACCCCGAGCGGCGCAACGCGCAGTTCACGCGCTGGTTCGAGGTGCACGACGGCGTGCGCTGGTTCGCCGTGTATCCGGGCGAGACCTCGCGCGCCGCGCAGCGGCTGCTGCTGCCGTGGTGGCGCGGTCAGGGGCCGCTGGTCGAGCTGGAGGGTGGCGCCAACCTGGCAACCGAGGTCACCGTGAGCCGCTCCTACGAGCTGGGCGTGCGCGCCGCGGTGGCGCAGCAGCGCGCGCAGGAGCGGCAGCTGATCGAGTTTTCGCTCTTCGGCCTGCCGCTGCAGTCGCAGTCGCTGTTCCGCACGCTGCTCGTCATCCCGCTCGGCGTGTTCCTGCTCGTCGTCCTGCGCAACGTGATCGGCTTCAAGACCTTCGGCACCTTCATGCCGGTGCTGATCGCGCTGGCGTTTCGCCAGACCGGGCTTGCGGCCGGCATCGTGTTCTTCGTCATCGTCCTCGCGCTCGGCCTCGCGGTGCGCCTGTACGTCGAGCGCCTCCAGCTGCTGCTCGTGCCGCGCCTGGGCGCGGTGCTGATCGTCGTCATCGGCCTGATGGCCGCGCTCACCATCGTCAGCCACCGCATGGGACTCGACGTCGGGCTGTCGGTGGGCCTTTTCCCCATGGTGATCCTCACCATGACCATCGAGCGCATGACCGTCACCTGGGAGGAGCGCGGCGCGGCCGAGGCGCTGCAGCAGGCCGCGGGCAGCCTCGCGGTCGCGGCGCTGTGCTTCGTCATCATCAGCCGCGAAACGGTCGAGCACCTGTTCTTCGTGTTCCCCGAGCTGCTGCTGGTCCTGCTCGCGGCGACGCTGCTGCTCGGGCGCTACACCGGCTACCGCGTGCTCGAGGTGCTGCGCTTCCAGGTGCTCGCCAAATGAGCGGCTTCTTCGCGACCGCGCGCAGGCTGCACGCACGCGGCGTACTCGGCATCAACCGCCGCAACGCCGACTACACGCTCGTCTACAACCCGCGTCGCCGCTACCCGCTGGTCGACGACAAGGCGCTTACCAAGACGCTCGCGGCGCAGCACGGCGTCGCGGTGCCCGAGCTCTATGCGACGGTCGAGATCGACCGCGAGATCCGCGACCTGCCGAAGCGGCTCGCCGCGCGCGACGAGTTCGTGGTGAAGCCGGCGCGCGGCAGCCAGGGCGACGGCATCCTGGTCGTCACCGGACGCGCGCCGGGCGGCTACCGCACCATCGACGGACACCTGGTGAGCGAGCCCGAATTCGCCTTCCACGTCTCCAACATCCTGTCGGGCATCTTCAGCCTCGGCGGCGCCACCGACAAGGCGCTGGTGGAGTACCGCGTGCGCTTCGCCCCGGTGTTCGACGCGGTGACCTACCGCGGCGTGCCCGACCTGCGCATCATCGTTTTCCTCGGCGTACCGGTGATGGCGATGGTGCGGCTGCCGACGCGGCGTTCGGGCGGCCGCGCCAATCTGCACCAGGGGGCGATCGGCGCCGGCGTCGACCTCGCCAGCGGGTGCACGCTCACTGCGGTGTCGGGCAACGCGATCGTCGAAACGCATCCCGATACCGGCGCGCGGGTGGAAGGGATCGCCATCCCGCACTGGCAGCGCATGCTGGAGATCGCCGCGCGCAGCTACGAGCTGACCGGTCTCGGCTACCAGGGCATCGACATCGTGCTCGACCGCGACCTCGGGCCGCTGGTGCTGGAGCTCAATGCGCGCCCGGGGCTGGCGATCCAGATCGCGAATCGCGCGGGATTGCGGCATCGGCTCGAGGCGGTCGTGGCCGACGCCGCGAACACGCTCGATCCAGAGGCGCGCGTGGCGTACGCGCGCGAACGTTTCGCCGCGTGACAAGCGCTATTGCCTTGCAGCCGTCGCGGGCCCGAGCGGCGACGCTGTGGTGCGAATGATGCGAAGGAAACACCCGTGCGCTGGCTGATGCTGCTCATCCTGTTCGTCGTGCGCCTGGCGATGGGCTTCCAGTTCCAGTCGGTCGCCTCGACCTCGACGCAGCTCATCGACCGCTTTGGCTTCAGCTACGCCGATATCGGCACGCTGATCGGTTTTTTCCTGTTGCCGGGCGTGTTCATCGCGATTCCGAGCGGCGCGCTGACGCGCACGGTCAGCGACAAGAATTTGCTGATGGTTGGCGCGGTGGCGATGGCGATCGGCGCCTGGCTGATGGGATCGGCAAGCGATCCGACGATGCTCTACGCCGGGCGGCTCGTCACCGGCGTGGGCGGCGCGATCTTCAACGTGATCCTCACCAAGATGGTCACCGAGTGGTTCTTCGAAAAAGAAATCGTGCTCGCGCTGGCCATCATGCTGACGGCCTGGCCGAGCGGCATCGCGCTCGGGCTGCTGCTGCACGATCCGGTGGCAAGCGCCTATGGCTGGGGTACGGTGATGTACGTCACCGGGGCGGCGGCGCTGGCGGCGCTCGCACTGACCGCGCTTTTCTACCGCGCGCCGCCGTCGCCGCTCGACCTGCCCGACGAGCCGCTGCGCTACGGCTTGCCGGGGCGCGAGCTGGTGCACACCAGCGTGGTCGGGATCGGCTGGTCGCTGTACAACGCGGCGTTCATCCTCGTGGTCAGCTTCGCGCCGGACATGCTGGCGGCGGCGGGCTACACGCGCAGCGCCGCGAGTTCGGTCACCAGCCTGTTCATGTGGACGACCCTGTTCTCGGTACCGTTCGGTGGCCGCCTGCTGCAGTCCACGCGGCAGGTCACGCCCGCGCTCCTCGCCTGTCTGCTGGGCATGTCGGCGATTCTCCTCGTCGCGATCTCCGGGTTCTGGCCCGAGGTGAGTTTCGTCCTGCTGGGGATCGTCGCGGGGATCCCGGCCGGGGCGCTGATGTCGCTGTCGGCCCAGGCGGTGCGCCGCGAAAACCGCGGCCCGGGACTCGGCATTTTCTATACCTGGTACTACCTCGGCATGACGCTGGTGCCGCCGCTCGCCGGCGCGCTGCGCGATGCGACCGGCCGCGCAAGCTCGCCCGTGCTGCTCGCGGCGCTGCTCATGGCGATCGTGGCCGCCTGCGTGCTGCTGCTGCGCGCGCTGCAGGCGCGCTGGCCGATCGTCGCGCGCTAGCGGCGCACCGGTTCCTCGGCCGCGAGCAGATAGCGCAGGCAGATCTCGATTCCGGCAGGGTTGATCTGCGCGTCGGGCCGGGGGACGAGGGTGAGGCGCAGGTTGCCGTCTTGCGCGTGCTCTTCCATCGTGCCGATGTTCATGCATTCGCCGGACTGGCAGGCCCAGGCGCTCTGCCGGCAGCGGCGGATCGCGTCGATCACCGCCTGCTCCCGCCCGGCGACGCCGTTGATCTCGATGTTGACCTGTTCGCCGTGCTTCTCGACGCGGTATTCCATGGGCGCCTCCTCGGTGTCGTTGGCGCGGTCGGAACGCGATCCGAAAATTCTACGCCTCGCCGGCCGGCGCGGGTACCGCGCGAGCGCGGCTTCAGGACAGCGCCGCGAGCTCGTCGGGCGAGAGATCCTCGGCGAGGAAGCCGCCCGACTGGTGGCGCCAGAGCTTGGCGTAGAGGCCGTTGGCGGCGAGCAGCGCGGCGTGCGTGCCCTGCTCGACGATGCGTCCCGCCTCGAGCACCACCAGGCGGTCCATGCGCGCCACGGTCGAGAGGCGATGCGCGATGGCGATCACCGTCTTGCCCTGCATCAGGTCGAGCAGCTGCTCCTGGATGGCGAGTTCGACTTCCGAATCGAGCGCCGAGGTCGCTTCGTCGAGCACCAGGACCGGCGCGTCCTTGAGGATGACGCGCGCGAGCGCGATGCGCTGGCGCTGGCCGCCGGAGAGCTTGACGCCGCGCTCGCCGACGTGCGCGGCGTAGGCGCTGCGCCCCTTCCAGTCGCGCAGGCCCATGACGAATTCGTGC
>JBFFEY010000057.1:0-19997 GCA_041558415.1 Burkholderiales bacterium
CGCGCCCGCTCAGCGTGCCGAAGCGCCAGGTCAGCGCGAGCAGGTCGCGCCAGTGGCCGTCGGGCGCGAACAGCGCGCCGATGGTCTGCGCCTGCGGCGCGGCGAGCGCGGCGTTGAACTTGGCGAGCCAGGCGTCGACGGCGTGGCCGAGCTTGTCGTCGGGGTGCGCGCGCATGCTAGAGCGGGTCGAAGCCCCAGGAAAAAAGCGGCCGCCCGCCGCTCGCGGTGACGTGCACCACTTCCTCCAGCCACCAGCGCTCGGCGGCGCCGCCGGGGCAGAGCAGGTGCATCGGCACCACCATGTTTTCTTCCAGCGCCCAGTCGGCGTTCGGCCGGCCGTCGGCCTGCGCGATCGGGATGTCCATGTGCGACAGGCCCAGGCCGTGAAAGAAGATCACCGTCTCGTCGGCATTCGGGTGGCCGGCCTTGCGGTAGCTGGCGCGCGCGCGCGCCTGCAGCGCGCTCACGCGCGCGCCGGGGCGCATGGCCGCGAGCAGGTCCTCGGCCACCGCGGCGGTCGCCTTGGCGTGGCGCTGCGCGAGCTTGGTCGGCTCGCCGCCGGCGACCCAGGTCTTGCCGCCGTCCCAGCAGTACAGCTCGAGCGTGCCGTGGCAGTCGAACATGACGTTGCTGCCGGCCGCCACCTTGTGCTGCTCGGCGCCGGTCTGCAGCATGATCGCCGGATCGTCGCCCGGCGGGTGGCCCCACACCATGCCGCCGGGGTCGCGCACGAAGCCGCCGAGCGAGAGCGCCGCCTCGCCGTAGACGCGGGTGAGATCGGCCCAGCTCATCGCCGGGTCCCAGCCGGCGATCGTCTTGCGGATCGCTTTCTCGTTTAGCGCCGTGGCCTGCTCCAGCGCGCGCAGCTCGGCCGGCGTCTTGATCGCGCGCGCGTCCATCAGGCAGTCGTAGGCGTCGCGCAGCCGGTCGCTGCCGATGCCGAGCCGCAGCCCGTAGCCGACGTCGTCGAAGCCGAGCTTCGCACCCTGCAGTCCGAGATCGGCGAGCGCGCCCTTCACCGACGTGCCCATGTCGAAGGCGTACTTGCCGCGTGCGTTCCCGACCCAGGCCGCGTCGCCGCCGCGCTCCGGAATGAAGCGCTCGATGTCGGCGGCGCTCGGCGCGAGGTCGAGCGGCATCATCACCGCGCGGAACGGCCGGATGTCGGCGATCCAGCTGGGCCGGGTGAGCAAGCTGGCGAGGTAGTAGTCGGCGACGATCAGCACCGGCTGGTCCGGCGCGCGGCGCGAGAGCAGCACCGCGTAGGGGCGCGGTTCGTCGGACTTGTGCGCCGTGGCGTTGAAGCCGCTGAGGTAGTAGACGTTGTAGGGCTGCGTGACGACCAGCCCTTCGATGTCGCGCGCGCGCATGGCCTGGGCGAGGCGCTCGAGATTGCAGCGCGGCGTGAGGCTGCTCATCGGCGTACTCCGTTCTCAGATCACCTGGTCGCGCGGCAGCAGCATGATGCGCGGCAGGTTGACGTGCGGCGGCTGGTCGAGCGCGAACATGACGCAGCGCGCCACGTCCGCCGGGGTGAGCGGCTCGGCGACGTCGGGCAGCACGCCCGGCTTTTTCGGGATGTCGCGGTGCAGGTCGGTGCGCACCAGTCCCGGCTCGACGGTGGTGATGCGGATGCCGCTGCCGGCGAGTTCCAGCCGCAGCGCCTCGGAGAGCGCCTCGACCGCGTGCTTGGTGCCGGCGTAGGCGCCGATCTGCGCGCGCACCTTGGTGCCGAGTACGCTGCCGGTGTTGACGAGGTGGCCGCGGCCGCGGCCGCGGAAGTGCTTCACCGCGAGGTGCATGATGCGAAACGCCGCCTCGACGTTGACGCGCACCATGGCGCACACGGTGTCGATGTCGATCTCTTCGATCGGCCCGGTCGCCACGCGCCCGGCGTTGTTGACCACGATGTCGAGGCCGCTGGTTTCGTTCACCGCGCGCGCGAAGAGGTCGTTGGCAAACTCGGCCTCGGTGATCTCGCCGGGAATCGCGAGGCACTCGGGCAGGCGCTCGGCGTGCTTTGCCAGCAGCTCGGCGCGCCGCCCGCTGATGACGAGCCGCACGCCGGCCGCGGCGAGTGATTCGGCGATCGCCAGCCCGATGCCGCTGGTCGCGCCCGTGACGAGCGCCGTCTTGCCCTTCAGGTCCATGCCGTCCTCCCGCGGGCGATGCTAGTGCGCGCCTCCGGCGGCGTCAAAGTTATCCACCGGGGTCAGACCCCTGTGGATAAGTCGCGACGCGCGCGCCGCGAAGCGCTATGCTGATCGCCTCGTGTCTGTCTAAGAGGAGCGTGCATGAGCTCGGACACGCTGCGCATCGACGGCCGCTACTGCGGTCCGCCGCGCTCGCGCAACGGCGGCTGCGTCTGCGGCCGGCTGGCCGACTACATCGACGGCCGCAAGCGCTTCGCCGGCTCTGCCGTGTTCGGGGCATCCGGCCGGGCCGTCGCCGTGGCGCGCGCCACCTGGATCGAAGTCGAGGAAAAACCCTTCGTCGACGCCTGAGGCTGCGGCGGTGGCCGACGCCGCGCCGGGGCCGGCGGCGTCGGATGATGGCACGGCCCCGCATTCGAACGCCTGAGAGGAGAGCAGCATGGCAACGTTCATCTGGGTTGGAAACTTCACCGAGCAGGGCATGCGCAACATCAAGGACACGACCAAGCGCGCCGACGCGGTGCGCGAGGCAGCGAAGAAGCACGGCGTGACGCTGAAGGACATGTACTGGACGATGGGCATGTACGACCTGGTCGGCATCTTCGAGGCGGCGGACGCCGAGTCGATCTCTTCCTTTGCGCTGACCGTGGGCATGACCGGCAACCTGACCGGGCAGTCGATGCGCGCCTTCAGCAAGGACGAGATGAACAAGATCCTGTCCAAGGTCGGCTGAGCCGCCGACTTATCCACAGGGGTCTGACCCCTGTGGATAATTGCGCCATGGCCTGGCTCGTCACCAAGTACCTGCTCACCGCCGCGGTGGTCGTCGTGGTGAGCGAAGCGGCGAAGCGCAGCGACAAGCTGGGCGGCTTCATCGCCGCGCTGCCGCTGGTCACCGTGCTGGCGCTGATCTGGCTCTACGTCGAGAAGCAGCCGCAGGCGAAGCTCGCCAACCACGCCTGGTACACCTTCTGGTACGTGCTGCCGACGCTGCCGATGTTCCTCGTCTTCCCGGCGCTGCTCGCGCGCATCGGCTTCTGGTGGTCGCTCGCCGCGAGCGCGGTGATCACCATCGTCTGCTTCGGCCTGCTCGCGCTCGTGCTGCGCCACTTCGGCATCCAGCTGCTGCCCTGAGGCGCGCGCGGCGCGATGGCGCGCGCCGGCGCGACGCGCTACCATCGCCGTCCATGCACCTCCTCGCGGGACGCATGGTTTGATCCTCGACGACGCGGTCTATCAGCGCACCGTAAGCGGCGAAGCCGCGCTGCACGGCGGCGACACCGCGATTCCGGCCGATTACCGCCGCATCCTCGCCCACCTCGAAGGCGGCGCGCACGTCGACGTCATCCGCGGTGCGCTGCGCGAGTACTCCGACGCGCTGATCGACGACTGGCTGAACGAGCTGCTCGAGCTCGGCTTCATCGCGCCGGCCGACGCCGACACCACGCGCGCGCTGAGCCTGGAGGCGCTGTTCAACGATGGCGTCGCCTTCCGCATCCTCGGCGAGCTGCAGGAGGAGCAGCGCCGCGCCGCCGACCTGGCGAAGGAGGTCACCGCCAGCCTGCAGCGCAAGCGCGCCTACCTGTCGACCGCGCGGCTGCGCAACCGGCCGCGCCTGCCGAAGACCGCGGCGCAGTGCACCGTGCTGGTGGTGGAGGACGATCCCGACCAGGCGGCGCTCGCCGACCTGCGCGTCAGCATGGCGGGCTACAACGTGCGCCTGGCGCGCACGCGGCGCGAGATGTTCACCGACCTGATCACCCGGCCGGCGCCGGACGCGGTGCTGCTCGACGTCATGCTGCCCGACGGCGACGGCTTCCAGATCCTCGCCGGCATGCGCCGCCACCCGAAGTTCGCGCTCATCCCGGTGATCATGCTCACCGCCAAGACCGAGGCCGGGGACATCCAGAAGGGCCTCGCGCTCGGCGCCGAGGCCTACATCACCAAGCCCTACAGCAAGGAAATCCTCGGCGACACGCTGCGCCAGGTGCTGCGGCACGCCTAGCCGTTCGGGGTCTGACCCCGAACGGGGTCAGACCCCCGGTTCTTCCTCACGCCGGCGCGCTCGCTTCCTTCAGCATCTCGAGCACCGCGGCGTTCCAGAGCTCCGGAAACTCGAGGTGCGGCAGGTGGCCGCAGTTCGGCAGCACGCTGAGCGTGGCCTGCGGCGCCGCCGCGGCGATGCGCTGCGCGTTGGCGGCAGGCGGCGTGCGGCTGTCCTTTTCGCCGACCAGCACCCTGATCGGGCAGTGGACCAGCGCCGCCTCGCTCGGCACGTCGACCGCAGCCATCATGCGCGCGGCCTGCGCGTAGCCCTCGACGCTGACGCCGTCGTTGCCCTTGATCGCGTCGACGACCTCGGCGCGCGTGCCCGGCGGCACCAGCTGCCGCGAATCCTCCTCGCGCATCTTCAGCACGCCCAGGCTGCGCACGCGTTCGATGCGGTCGTGCAGGCGCTTTTCGCGCTCGTCCTTGGCGAGCGACCCCCAGCCGGCGCTCGGCCCGCCGAGGATCAGCCCGCGCACCCGTTCCGGGAACAGGCGCGCGAACGCCACGCCGGTCGGCGTGCCCCAGGAGCTGGTGCCGATGAACGCCTTCTGGATGTGCAGCGCTTCGAGCAATCGCGCGAGCGCGTGCGCGTAGGCCTCCGCGCTCGGCGCTTCCGCCGGCAGCGGCTTGGAGTCGGCGTAGCCCGGCGCGTCCCAGGCAATGACGTGAAAGTGCTCGCCGAGCGGGCCGTACTGCAGCCGCCAGGCGGCGGAGGTCGAGCCGATGCCGTGCAGCAGCACGAGCGCGGGCGCGTCCTTCTTCCCCGACGCGCGGTAGCTGATGCCGGCGGCAGTCTGTCTTTCGGGCAGCATGGCGGTCCCCCTCCCAGGTACGCGGTGCGCCCGCAGGGTAGCACCGTCCGGCGCAGGCGGCGCCCCCGATTCGCCGCGGTGGCGTTTTGTACGGCGCTCGCGTAGCGTATCGCGCCCCAGCCGTCCACCGCGGAGACCCCCCATGCCCAGGTTCCTGCTCGCCGCCCTGTTCCTCCTGCTGTTGCCCCGGCATCCTGCCGCCGCGGCGCCGCAGGCGATCGTCGACACTGCCGGGCTCGAGGCGGCGATCGCGCGCGGCGCCGTCGTCTGGGACGTGCGCGGGCGCGGCGCCTACCGCAAGGGGCACATCCCCGGCGCGGTCAACGTCGGCAACGCCGGCCAGGTGCTGCGCAACCCGAACAGCGAGGACTACCTGCCGCGCGCGAAAATCGAGGCCATCCTCGGCGGCGCCGGCATCGACCCGGCCCGGGAGATCGTCGTCTACTCGACGCGCGGCAACCCGGGCGCCTACTTCGCGCTCTACACGCTGCGCTATTTCGGCGCCGACCAGGTGCGCGTCTACCACGAGGGCATCGACGGCTGGCGCGAGGCCGGCAAGCCGGTCTCGACCGAGCCGGCCAAGCGCGCCGCCGTGGCGCTCAGGCTCGCGCCGCGCGCCGCGCTGGTGGCGAGCACCGAGGAGGTGATCGCCGCGGCCCGGCGCGGCGACGTGCAGCTGCTCGATGTGCGCCGCGCCGACGAATTCTCCGGCGACGACGTGCGCGCCATCCGCGGCGGCCACATCCCGGGCGCGGTCAACATCCCCTACGAGCAGAACTGGGTCGACCCCGACGTGGGGCGCAAGCTGCGCGAGGGCACGGTGCGCAGCAATGCCGGCGCGGCGCTCAAGCCGATGGCGGAACTGAAGAGCCTCTACAGCGGGCTCGATCCCAACAAGGAGACCATCGTCTACTGCCAGAGCGGCGTGCGCGCCGCCGAGACCGCCACCGTGCTCTCGGCGCTCGGCTTTGCCAACGTCAAGGTGTACGACAGCTCCTGGCTCGGCTACGCCGCGCGGCTCGACGCGCCGGCGAAAAACGAAGTGTTCGTCAACGTCGGCGCGCTGCGCGGCCAGGTCTCCGCGCTGCACGAGCGCATCGACCAGCTCGAGGCGCTGCTCGTCGAGCTGCTGCAGCGCCAGCAGCAGCAGCGTTAGGGCGGCGCCGATCGAGTCATCGCGACTCGATCGGCGTTTCGCTCGACCTCGGGGGGCTTCAGGGAGGGCGCCCCCCTTGGTCGCACGTTCCCTAAGCGGCTTTTTTCAGCGGCGGCCGCTGCGGCGGCCGGCTCGGGCCCTGCGGCTTGCCGCCCTGGACGACGCCGACCACGGCGGCGGGCTGCGCCGGCACGGCGCGCGGCCGGCTCGCCGTCCAGATGCGCAGCGCGCGGCGCGCGAGGAAGTAGCCGGCGAGCGCGATCGCCATGCCGCCCCAGCCGAGCGGCGTTTCGCTGCGCCAGTGCCCGCCGAGCAGCCAGGTGCCGAAGGCGCCGATGCCGAAGACGATCGAAGTGACGATGAACGGCACCAGCACGTAGGACTGCATGGTGTCGCTCGTCCAGCGCGGCGGCGGCTCCATGCGCACGCCGGCGATCGCCGCGCGCGCCACCAGCAGACCGAGACAGAAGAGCACGATTCCGGTGATGCCGTACATGGGCTTTTCCCCGCTGGAAAAAGAACGGCTACAGTCTGGGCTCGAGGCGTTGCGCGCGTATGTCGCCGCGTGGGCCAACTGTAACGCCGTGTTGCGAGCAAAGGACCGCGAACGATGATCGAGCTGCCCGAAACCCTGGAAGTCGAGACCGGCGCGAACCCCGGCGCGGCGGTGATCTGGCTGCACGGCCTGGGGGCGGACGGCCACGACTTCCAGCCGGTGGTGCCGATGCTCGGCCTGCCGGCGGATCTGCCGCTGCGCTTCGTCTTTCCGCACGCCCCGGTGCGCCCGGTGACCATCAACATGGGCATGGCGATGCGCGCCTGGTACGACATCCTGCAGCTGGGCGGCGGGCCGGAGGACGCCGACGGCATCCGCTCGTCGCAGCTGCTGCTCGAAGGGCTGGTGGCGCGCGAGGCGGAACGCGGCGTGCCGGCGGGCAAGGTGGTGCTGGCGGGGTTTTCGCAGGGCGGCGCGATCGCGCTGCAGACCGGGTTGCGGCTCGAGGAGCGGCTGGCGGGGATTCTGGCGTTATCGACCTACCTGCCTTTGGCGCAGACGCTGGCGGACGAGCGCGCGCCGGCGAATTTCGAGACGCCGATCTTCATGGCGCACGGCGCGATGGACGATCTCATTCCGGTGTCGCGCGCCGAGGCTTCGCGCGACGCGCTGAAGGCGATCGGCTATTCAGTCGAGTGGCACGCCTACCCGATGGGGCACGCGGTGTGCCCGGAGGAGATCGACGCGGTCGGCAAGTGGCTCGCGCGCGTGCTCAGTTGAAGTGCAGCCCGCCGTTGACGCCGATCGTCTGGCCGGTCATGTAGGGGTTGCGGGCGACGGTGACGACCACCGCGGCGACTTCCTCGCCGGTGCCGAGGCGTCCGACCGGGATCTTCGCCATGCTTTCGGTGCGGTGCGGCGCGATCATTTCGGTGGCGATGAGCGAGGGCGCCACCGCGTTGACTAAAACGTTGTCTTTCGCCAGGCGCGCCGCGTAGCCGCGCGTGAGGCCTTCCATGCCGGCCTTCGAGGCGTTGTAGTGCGCGCCGACCACGCCCGCGCCGCGCGCCGCGCCGGAGGAGATGTTGATGATGCGGCCCCACTTGCGTTGTTGCATGCCCTTGTAGACCGCGTGCGAGCAGAGGAAGGCGGACTTGAGGTTGGTGGCGATGGTGTGGTCGAAGTCGGCTTCGGTGAGCTCGTCTAGGGTCTTGCGCAAGGCGTGGCCGGCGTTGTTGACCAGGATGTCGATCGGGCCGAGGCTTGCTTCGGCTACTTTCATCAGCTTGGCGACGTCTTTCGATAGCGAGACGTCGGCCTGGATGGCGACGGCCTTGCGGCCGAGCTTCTCGATCGCGGCGACGGTCTCGTCGGCTTCCTTCTTGCGCTCGCGGTAGTTGACCGCGACGTGGGCGCCGGCCTCCGCCAGGGCGATGGCGATCGATCTTCCGATGCCGCGCGAGGCGCCGGTGACGAGGGCGGTTTTGTTTGCGAGAGAGTCGGTCATCGCGGGCTCCTGGCTGGAGCCGCGATTATGCGGCGAACAGGCGCTCGAGGACTGCGCTGACGTATTCGTAGATGCCGCGCGCGCTGGAGGCGCGCGGGCCTGCGATGTTGAGGGTCTTGACGCGGTGGCGCTCGAGGAATGCCTTGATCGTCTCCGCGTCGTCGTTGCCGGGGTGGACGTGGAGGCAGGGTTGGTCGAGCTGCTCCGCGCAGCGCCGGGTGTAGGCCGAGCCGCCGGTGAGCTCCGGCGATGTGGAAATGATCAGCGTTGCGTCGCTGTCGCGCACGTTCCAGCGCGTGCGCTGCTCGTAGTCCTTCGACGGCGTCTCGGTGAGCTGGTAGTGCGGCGGGATGCGGCCGTCCTCGGCCCGCCGGCCTTTCGGGCACCAGCCGCCGTGGGGCAGATTGCGGCTGATCGCGAAGTCCAGCGCGGCGCGGTCGGCGCCGCTCTGGGCGCCGGAGATGAGGCGGGTGGGGCGCGGCATGCCGGCAATTGTTGCACCCGCCGATCGCTCCGCGCCGGCGGCCGCGCCTACTTTTTGCCGACGATCCTTTCCAGAACCAGCTTGTTGATCACCGGCGTGACCGTTCTCAAGTAGGCATTCGCGGCATCCATGTCCATCCCGGCTTCGACCAGGACGGGGATGATGCGAGGGCCGAATTCCGCGTCGCTGAAAAATTCCGTCGCGGGCCACCCCATGGCGTCGACAAAAATCTGATCGATCTTTCTCGATGCCAGGTCGAGGTAAAGGCAGTAAAAACGGTTCTGCCGGTTGTTCGCGTAGCACTCGCTCGTCTGCGCGATGAGCCCGACCATGCCCGTCGCTCTGTAGGTGACGACCGCCGTGTCGGCGGCTTTGCCGAGGTCCCTTGCGACGTCGGCCCCCGATCTCGCGCTGGCTTGCGCGGCTGGGGACTGTGGGCGCATCCTGACGCGGTGCCGTCGTGGGTGTGGCGACGGCCGGCGCGCAAGGCCGTTTGGCATCCTTCAAACGTTCGCAACCTGCTGGCGAGGGCGACATGAACGAAACGACAACGACAACCGAGACGAAGCCGAAGAACGTACGGCAGGGTGTGAGAGTATGGCTCGTGGTCGCGCTGTTAATTGCGGCGGCGTTTTACCACGTTCTGGCAATCGTCTTGTGCGAGGAGTTCGGGGGCGCTGCGGCTTGGGAGTGCAAGCTCGACCCGGAGTTTCAAAACCAGCACCCCATCGTCTGCTACATCTTCGGTTGATACGCCGCACCCCTTCCGGCCGCGCGATTGATGCGGGCACGGACATCGTGCGCGAGCCGCCCCGTTGATCCCGGCCGAGTCCGGTTGGCGACCTCGGGCGCATCCTGATCCGGTTCCGCCGCGGGAGTGGCGGCGCGCGAGGCGTTTGCAGGGCATCACCTGCCGGTAGGCACGTTGCCTTCGACGCCCTTGACGTAAAAGTCGACCTTGTCCTTCCACGCCTGCGTCGCCGCCGTGCCCTTGGCCAGGCGCTCCTTGCCGGAGTTGTCGACGATCGGGCCGGTGAAGGGGTCAAAGCTGCCGGACTTCAGCGCCTCGAGCGCCTCCTGGGCCTTCTTGCGCAACGGCTCCGGGATCGCATCGTTGAACTTGATGACGTCGTTGGCGCCCTCGGGCTTGCCCCAGATCGTGCGCTGGCCGCCCTTCCAGGTGCCCTCCAAGGCCTCACGTACGGACTTGATGTAGTAGGGCCCCCAGTACACGACGTTCGAGGCCAGGTGCGCCTTCGGTGCAATCGCGCTCATGTCGCTGTCCCAGCCGAAGGCGTACTTGCCGTTCTTCTCCGCGGTCTGCAGCACGGCCGACGAATCGGTGTTCTGCAGCAGGACGTCGGCGCCCTGGTTGATCAGCGATTGCGCGGCGTCGCCCTCCTTCGGCGGATCGAACCACGCGCTGACCCACACCACCTGGGTGCGCACCTTCGGATTCACGCTCTGCGCGCCGAGCGTGAAGGCGTTGACGTTCCTCAGCACTTCGGGGATCGGAAAGCTGCCGACGAAGCCCAGCACGTTCGTCTTCGTCATGCCGCCGGCAATGATCCCGCTGACGTAGCTGCCGTGATAGAAGCGCGCGTCGTACACGCGCAGGTTGTCGCTGGTCTTGTAACCCGTGACGTGTTCGAACTTCACATCCGGGAACTCGGCCGCCACCTTGACCATCGGCTCCATGTAGCCGAAGCTGGTCGCGAAGATGATCTTGTTGCCCTGGCTCGCGAGGTCGCGGATCACGCGCTCGGCGTCGGCGCCCTCGGGCACCTTGTCGACGATGCTGGTCTGGACCTTGTCGCCGAACTCGGCCTCGACGGCCTTGCGTCCCTGGTCGTGCGCGAAGGTCCAGCCCGCGTCGCCGACCGGGCCGAGATAGACCCACGCCGCCTTGAACGGCTCGGGCTTGGGTGCCGATGCCGGCGCAGCCGGCGCCGCGGCCGTCGGCGCGGCCTGTTCCTTGTTGGCGCAGCCCACGAGGGCCGCAGCGGCCGCGATCGTGCTCAGGCTGGCCAGCGTCAGCACGCGGCGCTTGTTCAGGTCGATCATCCGGAAGCTCCTTCTGGCAATGTGAGGAAGGACGCCGCAGGCAACCGCCCGCCGTCGCGCGTCGCGCCCTGTCGCGCGATTCCAGGGAGAGCGGCCCACGCTCCGCTCAGGACCCCAGGGTGAAACGGCGTGTCGAGCGAAGCCGGCATGTTTACGCGAATGAACGACGCGTCGCGGCTGATCATTGCGAGCACGACGATCGTCGCGAAAGGATAGGACATTGCTTCGCCTGCGTGCCGCGATGCGCCCCGGCTGCGGCGTGTTTCGGGTCGATGAACGGTGCGTGGGGCGATGGTCGATCGTGGCCGCGGCTGCAAGCCCGGCGCGCAAGGCGTCTAAAATATTTATACTTCCCGCACTGCTCACGCCCGCTCCAACGAGGAAGGAACTCCCTCCATTGAAACGCGCCAAGTATGACCTGATCGTGATCGGCTCGGGCCCGGCCGGGGAAAAGGGCGCGGCGAAGGCGGCCTACTATAAAAAGAAGGTGGCGCTCGTCGAAGAAGCGCGAAATTATGGCGGAGCGGTGGCGAGCAGCGGGGTTCCCGGCAAGGCGATGCGGGAGACGGCGCTGTTCCTCTCGGGATTCGGGCAGCGTGACCTCCATGGTCTCACCCTGGCGTACGATGGCACGCTGAACGTCGAGGAGCTCCTGCATCGCGGTCGTGCGGTGAGCCAGGCCCTCGATCACTGGGTGGGAGAAAACCTCGACCGCCACCACGTCGACGTGCATCACGGCCGTGCATCCTTCGTCGATGCCCACACGGTCCGGGTAGAAGGAGCGGCGGGGGCCACGTTGCTCGAGGGCGATGTCATCCTCATCGCCACCGGGTCCGCGCCCCGCCGCCCACCGATGATTCCGTTCGGCGCGCCCGGCGTGTACGACTCTGACACGATCCTGCGCATGGAGCGGTTGCCTCGATCGCTGACGGTCGTGGGAGGCGGAGCGGTCGGCTGCGAGTACGCGTGTCTGTTCAAGGTCCTGGGACTTGACGAGGTGCGGCTCGTTCATCATCGCGAGCGAATGCTGGGCTTCGCGGACGAGGAAATCAGCGCCATGCTGCGCAAGGCGATGGAGTCGCTGGGCATCGAATTCTACGCACCGGACGCTGTCGAGCAGGTCGACGCGGGGTCTGCCTTGACGGTCCGGCTGCGCTCGGGCCAGCGATTCGAGAGCGAGGCCTTCCTCGTCGCGGTGGGCCGTCGCAGCAACGTGGCCTCCCTCGCCCTCGAGAATGCGGGCGTAGAGCTCGACGCGCACGGCCAGCTCCTGGTGAACGAGAACTTCCAGAGCAATGTCCCGCACATCTACGCCGCTGGCGACGTCGTCAGTGAACGCGCCCTGGCATCCACGGCGATGGAGGAGGGGCGCAAGGCCATGGGCCACGCCTTCGATCTCAAGCACGCACCAGGCGTCGGTCCGCTCCTGCCGATCGGGGTCTGGACGATTCCGGAGATCTCGATGGTCGGCCAGACCGAGCAGGGCCTGCGCGCGCAGGGCGTGCCTCACATCGTGGGGCGCTGGCGGTACGACGCCAATCCGCGCGGCATGCTCATCGGCGAGCGCTGGGGATTGCTCAAGCTGATCTTCTCGTGGCCGGAGGAAAAGCTGCTCGGCGTCCACGTCATCGGCGACAACGCCTGCGAGGTGATCGCGGCCGGGCTCGTGGCGATGACCCTCGGCGCGACCTGCTCCACGTTCATCGATACCTGCTTCAACTACCCGAGCCTCTCCGACCTCTACAAGTACGCTGCGTACGACGCGCTGGGCCGACTCGATCGCGGCGAAGTGTATCGGCCCTGAGCGCCGTTTCCCGGGCCGGATGGACGACCCATCCGGTCGCGGCGTGGTTTGGGTCGGCGCCGGTCTGGGCGCCGGAGATGAGGCGGTCGATGCGCGGCATGCGGGCAATCGTTGCATTCGCAGATGCGCAGAACAAAAATTTGCAAAGCACGCTCGGCTGCTTGATTGGCATCAAGCAGCCGGCGAAGCCTTTAACGGCATCTTGCCCATTGCGGTTGCAACAACAATGGAGAGGCCGTAATGCGAACGACTCTGGATCCCGTCTTTTTCACGCGTGCGCGAAGCTGGCTGATCGCGCCCGCTCTCGCCGCGCTTCTCGTCCTCGGCGGATGTGCGGGCAGCGGCGGCCCGCAGCGCGTCTGGGATGCGCAGGCGGTGCCCGAGTCGGGGAGTTCGCAAATCAGGCTGCAGGCGAAGAATTCCGACGGCTCGACCTCGACGGTCGGCTACGTCCGGCGCGATCAGGTCGTCCAGTACCGCGAGATGGTGCAGCAGATTGCAGGCACTGCGAATCAAGCCGTTTCCAAGGTGCTGATCACCGACAAAGACCAGGTCAACGCGTTCGCAGGCTTCGACAAAAATGGAAATCCTTTCGTCGGCATCACCCTCAAGATGCTCGCGCTGATCAGCGACGACAAGGATGCCCTGGCGGCGCTCGTGGGGCACGAAATCGCGCACCTCAAACTCAATCACTCCGCGCAGAAGGCGGCGTTCAACCAGGGCGCGGAGGCGGTCGCCACCATTGCGGGCATCCTGCTCCAGGTGGCCGGCGTGCCGATGGCCCGAACCGCGACCAGTCTGGGCAAGGGCGTCGTGGTTGCGGCGTACAGCCGGGACAACGAATCGGAAGCCGATGAGATGGGAATCAGGCTTGCGTACCAGGCGGGCTACGACCCCCATGGCGCAGTTCGTCTGTTCCAGAAGCTGGAAAAAGCCAGCAGCGGATTCGCGATTCCCTTCCTCAACACGCACCCGTTCTCGAGCGATCGCATAGAGACCATGACCGCGGTGGCGGCCGAGCTCCAGTCCGGCGATTCCGCTCGGCCGAGCAACGTGGCGAGCGAGCCGCGCAACGCGCAGGCCGGCGGCGGAACGTGCGCGTCGGAGTCGGGTTGGGTGCCGTGCGACTCGCTGGCCAGGCCATCCGCAGATCCGACGCCGGGCTCGGCGGTGCAGCAGCTTTGGGGCGTGCGGTTCGAGCAGAGCAGCCACGGGTTCGTGCGCGTCGCCTACGTGACCCCGGGCACTGCGACGTCCCTGCAGGCGGACGATCTGGTGATGTCCTGCCGCGACAATAACCAGGTCGAGCGGCCCATATCGGATCTGACTTCGCTCTCGCAGTGCGGGAACGTGGTTGGCAACTACCTTTTCAGGGTCAATCGCAACGGCGTGATCACCGGCGCCGATATTCGCGGATGAATTGAAGCCCCGCTGGGGGTGGCCGGCCTGCGCCGGTCGAGCCTCGGGTGCTGCGCGAGCGGGACCGGTGGAACACCAGGCCAAGACCTTCGACGTCCTCGGCATTGCGGAACCTTCCGCGTGCGCGAATGGCGCCCGCCTCGTCCGGGCGGGAGGTTTGTCATGCGTTTGACGGCGATGCGCTCGGCTCGAGCCGGCTCGCTCGGCCTCGGGCTCACCGGGTGAGCCACGCGAGGGACTAGGCTTTAAGCGCGGAACTTCCATGCCGCGCTGGATGGCCGCTCCAGCTGCAAGGCGCGCGGCCGCCGACCTGCGGAGGGTGGACATGAAACTGCGGTTCCCGGCTGCCTTCTCTGCCGCCGCCAGCACGGCGGCGATCGTGGTGCCGACGCTCGTCGCGCTCACCTGCGGGTGGGACTACCGGCTCGCCGTGCTTTCGGGTGCCTTGCTGGCCGTCGCGTGCGCGAGCCTCGGCAGCCGCTGCCTGCCGGCGGGCGAGGCCGACGGCCGCGCTGCGCTGCAGCTGCAAGCCGGGCTCGCCGGCGTGCTGTTCTGCGTGTACGCGGCGGACTGGCTCGACTGGCGTCCGTTCGGTCTCGACGACGCCTTCGCCGGGCTGGCGCTCGGGCTCGGCGTTCTGTTGGCCGGGCCGGCGCGTCGCGTCCTGCGCGAGGCGGCGGGCGCACCGAACGCAGCGAGCGCGGTGCTGCAGCTGCTCGCAGCAGTGCCGGCGGGCGCGGCGCTGCTCGTTGCCGCCTTCACCGATGCGGACCCGGCGCAGGGGCAGGCGGGCTTCCTGCTCGTCGGCCTCGGCGGCTCGCTCGTGCTCGCCTGGCTCGGCACGCTGTTCGCCCTGCGCCGCGCCCTGCGCCGCACCGCGTTCGTCCTGTCGGCGCTCTCGGCGCTGGCGGGGTACGGCGTTCTCACCGTGCTGGACGACCCGCGGTCTTACGCGGGCGCGCTCGGCGCGCTCGCCGGCGCCCTGCCGCCGCTCGCGGCGCTCGCGCTGCATGCCTGGCGCAACCCGGCCGCCCGCGCGCACGCGCCGTGCGTCGATACGCGCGCCCGCGGCGTCGTCGCGCTGTGCTTCGCGTTGCTGCTCGCCTTGGAGCCGTTAGTCTGGTGTGCCGCGGCGGGCGCGCTGGGGCTGTGGTGGTGGCGCTACTACCGGCGCGGGCGATCGCTTTTCGGCCCGCGCGAGGCGCTGCGCAGCGCGGATCGCCGCACCGCGCTCGCGTTTGCGCACGTCGCATCGGCCGCGATCCTGTTCGGTGCCGGCGGGCTGCTCTTCGTCGCCGCGGCCACCAATCTCACCGGTCCGATGCTGCTGGTGCGCCTCGGCGAGAGCGGCCTCTACCGGGTTTCGGACCTGGCCTTCTCCGAGGCGCTGATGGCCGACCAGTACCTGTGGCGCGGCGAGCCGGCGCCGGCCGGGATGGCGGGCGCGGCGACGCCCGACCGCCTTGTCCGGCTGAAGCGGACCGCGCGCGACAAATGGAGCAGTGTCGACCGCCTGTCGGTGCGTGCGCGGGAGGCGCAACGGGGCGACGGCTACGGCCTGCAGCTGGCCGGGGATGGCCCGCAGGGATTGCGCATCGCGTACGTTCATCCGGGCTCCTCGGCCCACGCCGCCGGCCTGCGCCGCGGCGACGTCATCTTCGCGATCGACGGCGAAGCGGTCCCTGCGCCGGATGCCGACTGGCGACCGCTGCACCGGCCGGGCCGACCGCTGCGGCTCGGCCTGCAGCGGCCCGACGCCCCGCCGCGCGAGCTGACGATCAGCAGGGTGCGGTACAACGAACGCTCGGTGAGCCTGCACAAGGTCATCCATGCGGGCGGACGGCGCGTCGGCTACGTCCTGCTGCGCGACTTCGATGTCGGGGCCGTCTGGCAGTTCGGCGCCGCCGCGGAAGCGCTGCGCCGGCAGGGCATCGACGAGCTGGTGCTCGACCTGCGCTTGAATCCCGGTGGCGGCCTCGGGGTTGCGCGCGAGGTCGCCAGCGTCATCGGCGGGCGGCGCCTCGACGGCGCGACCTTCCTGCGGCTGGTGCACAACGAGCGCTATCGCGACCGTGACGAGGAGGTCGCGTTCCGTGCGCCGGGGTGGGGTGGTCTCGCGCTGCCGCGGCTGTTCGTCATCACCTCGGCAAACAGCTGCTCGGCGAGCGAGGCGCTGATCAACGGGCTGGCGCCGCACATGACGGTCGTCACCGTCGGAACGACGACCTGCGGCAAACCGGCCGGGATGCACGTCGTCGACTACGGCGCGCTTTCCTACTGGGTCATCAGCTTCGGCGTGCGCAACGCGCGCGGCGAGGGCGACTACTTCGGCGGGCTGCGCCCGACCTGCGAGGCGGAGGACGACTTCGCCCACGCGCTCGGCGACCCGGCCGAGGCGAGCCTGGCGGCTGCGCTGCATTACATCGGCGAGGGGCGCTGTCCGGGGCGGGCGTCATCGCGTCGGAAAAAACCTGCTCCGGGCGCCGTGGTGGTATTCCGGCGGACGATGTCGCGATCCGCGACAGAGTAAATTGCGTCGGCTTGACGCGCCTCAACAACGGCCGTTGACCATATCGCGCTCGCGGCGTAGCATGGTTTTGCGCCGATTTGAACTCTGCTTGCGGGCGGGGGAGAAATCCCCGAACAGCTAAACGAGGCCTGAACCCGCTCTGGCGTTTGCCTCGGCGGGTTTTTTAGTTTCAGGTCTGGCCCACCTCACGGGCCGGGGGGATTTGTATCCGGCTTGCGGCCCCCGCCGCTTCGGCAAAGCCGCTAAAGAGGAGATGCACCATGTCCGACGTCATCCAGCTGCCGCGCGCGCGCAAGGCGCCGCGGCCCTCGGGCGCCAGGCCCGATGTGCAGGACCTGTACCACCCCGTCGAGCACGCGATCCTGCGGCACTACCTCGGCCTCGCGCCGCTCGACTTCGACGATCCCGGCCTCTTCGCGGTGGAGCTCGCCGCGGACCGGGACGAGGACGACCCGCGCGAGGATCCCTGCGCGGCGATCCGGCTGCAGCGGGGGCTCGAGCCGCAACTGGCGGTCGAGAACGCCGTCGCGCGCATCTGCCTAAACGCCATCCAGGGCCGCCTGCCGCAGTGGGGCGTGTGCCGCGAGGACGGCGCGGTGCTCTTCGCGCGCCGCTACGAAAGGCGGCGCGGCGCGCCCGCCGAGCTCAAGCCCGTGTTCCTGTTCGAGATCAACTGGGCGGACTCCGGCCCCGGGTTTTCGTGGCCCGAGGCCTACCACGCGACGTTCCTGCCGGGCTACGGGCGCTGGGTGGTGACCGCCTCGGTCGACAGCCCCGACGTTCGGGGCTGCACCGAGTGGGCGATCGGCCACTTCGCCGGCCACCGCAAGCTTGCGCGCGCCTGCCGCGAGCTGATCGTGTCGCAATGGCGGGAGGCGCCAGGCGGCGACCCCGAGACCGGCTGGGCGTACCTGTTCAGCGAGGGCTACGTCTTGTCGAGAACCGCCTATCTGTGGCGCAGGGCGGCCTGGCCCGCGGCGCGCGTGCCGCGGGACGCGAGCGAGTACTTCGTCGACTGAGATCGAGCGGCTCGCGCTGCGGGCCACTCCCACACACACAATGCGTGCGCGGCCGGCCCCAGCGCCGGGCGCGCGAAAGGAGAAGACATGGGCTTCGAGAAATTCATGGACAAGGTGCTGCGGCCGGGCAGCGGGGACGAGGACGCGGCCTCGGCGGGTCGGTCGGAGGAGGAAGGGGCACGCGAGCCCATGAGCGACGAGCAGTTCGAGCGGCACCTGGTCGAGCGCATGAACGCGCTGCTCGACGAGGCGGCCGAGCGCAAGGCGCTGCACGTCTTCGCCGACGTCGCGGCCTGGAAGCTCGCCGCGCTCGGCTACGGCTGCGGGCCGGCCGCGGTCGGCAACGTGCTGCGTCTCTTCGGCGGGTACCTGGAGAAGCTGGTCGAGGCCGAGCGCGCGCAACGCGAGGCGCAGGAGGCGAGGAAGGACGTGCGGCTGCCGAACTGAGCTCCCCCGGGGACGGCTTTCGGGCGCCCCCAAGGGTGCCTAGCGGCGCCTGCGCGACGGGAACCGGACGCGATCCGGCATCGCGCCCGGACCCTTGAACACTTCCTTTGCGTGCCACTCCAGGTATTCGCGGCCTGGGTTGTAAGCCTCGCGCTGCGGCATCACGATGCCGCTGCCGTGGTAACCGAGCACCCGGTTGCGCGCTTCGTCGCCGCAGTTTGGAGCATCCAGTACGGGTCGTCGTGGGCGGGGTGGACGTGGAGGCAGTGCCGATCGAGCTGCTCCGCGCAGCGCCGGGTGTAGGCCGAGCCGCCGGTGAGCTGCGGTGATTTGGAGATGATCAGCGTCGCGTCACTGTCGCGCACGTTCCAGCGCGTGCGCTGCTCGTAGTCCTTCGAAGGCGTTTCGACGAGTTGGTAACGCGGCGGGATGCGGCCGTCCTCGGCCCGGCGGCCTTTCGGGCACCAGCCGCCGTGGGGGAGGCCGTGGTTTATCGCGAAGTCCAGCGCGGCTCGGTCGGCGCCTGTTTGGACACCGGAGACGATCCTATCGATGCGGGGCATGGCGCAGATTCTGCCGGCGGCCGACGGCAGCGGCCGCCGCTGACGCGTCCCGAACAGTTTGTTCGCCTGAGCAGGCCCGTCAGGCCGTCGTCTTGCGCTTCGCGCCCGGCCTCGCGCGCACGAGGTAGTCGAGGATCTCGCCTTGCATGCGCTCGATCTCCAGGCGGTAGCCGGAGCTGAGCGCAGCCCATTCCTCCGGGCGCGCGGTCTCGCGCAGCGCCTCGAGCAGGCGCTCGAGCTTCGCCACGCGGTCCCGGGCAGTGGCCAGTTCCTGATCGTCGCGGATCATGCGACCTCCAATATGCCACCAAGCGTGCCATCGTGCGGGTCAGCGACTCCCGCCCGTCCTGACGCCCCTATCGGCCGAACAGTCGCTCCACCAGCGCGTCGCGCTCGATCCCGTGATGGGAGGCGACGTCGCTGAGAATGGCGGCGAGCGTGCCGATGCGAAGCGGGTCGTGGTTCGGGATGGTGATGTGGTGCTGCCTTGGTGTTTCGCAGGTCAGGCGGACGTGGCTGCCGGTTTGCCGCGTTGTGCGATAGCCGATTGCTGCGAGCGCCTTGACCAACCTTGCCCCGGAGACATCCCGGGGGAGCTTCATGCCGCGATGACCTCGTCGCGGACGAAATGCAGCCGGATCAGCTTCGGTGCATTGCCTTCGTCAAAGTGGCAGCGAACCGCGTCCCGCGCGCGATCGTGCAGCTCGGGCAGGGTGTCCGCCTCGGTGAAAATCGAATCGCCGACCGCGCGGGCGACGTACCCGCCCTCGGGTGCTTCCTCGACGACAAAGACGATCTCGCTCATGGCGGGGGATGATACACCTCCGAAAGCCGAGCGCGGCGGCCCGGACGGGGCTGCAGCGCAGTGTCTCGCATGCGAACATACCCGCGCACCCGCCCATGCCCTACGCCCACACCGTCGACAGCGTCACGCACCGGTTCCCCGACCTGAAGACGCTGCTCGCGCGCGCGACGCCGGTCCGTTCGGGCGATGCGCTCGCGGGGGTGGCGGCCGAAAGCGCCGAGGAGCGGATGGCGGCGAAGATGGCGCTCGCCGACCTGCCGCTGTCGGTGTTCGCGAAAGAGTCGGTCGTTCCGTACGAGGAAGACGACGTCACGCGGCTGATCCTCGATGCGCACGACCAGGGCGCGTTCGCGCCGGTCGCGTCGCTCACCGTGGGCGAGTTCCGCGAGTGGCTGCTCGCCGCCTCTGGCGAACAGGTCAGCGCGCTGGCGAAGGGCGTGACGCCGGAGATGGCGGCCGCGGTGTCGAAGCTCATGCGCAACCAGGACCTGGTGTCGGTGGCGCGCAAGTGCCGCGTGGTCACGCGCTTTCGCAACACCATCGGGCTGCCTGGGCGGCTGTCGGTGCGGCTGCAGCCCAACCACCCTACCGACGATCCGCGCGGCATCGCGGCGTCGATCCTAGACGGGCTGCTCTACGGCTGCGGCGACGCGGTGATCGGGGTGAACCCGGCGGGGGACGGCTTATCC
>JBFFEY010000058.1:0-19675 GCA_041558415.1 Burkholderiales bacterium
CCGCGCTAAGCGCGGCGCCGCTCAGTTCTTCTGGGTCGCGCCGCGCTCGTCGAGGGCGGCCGCGAGCCGCGCCGCCGACAGCCCGCCGCGCAGGCGCTCGCCGCTGCTGAAAAACAGCGTCGGCGTCGAATTGATGCCGAGCTGGCGCCCGAGCAGCAACAGCTTCTCGATGGGCGTGTCGCACTTCGGGCTGGCGGTCGGCCGCTGCTGGCGCAGCGCCAGATCCAGCCAGGCCTTGGCGCGGTCGGGCGAGCACCACACGGCGCGCGAGTGGTCCGACAGCTCGGGCCGGATGACCGGGTACATGAACACGTAGATCGTGATGTCGTTGACCTGCACGAGCTCCTTTTCGAAGCGCTGGCAGGCCGGGCAATAGGGGTCGGAGAACATCGCCAGCACGCGCCGCCCGTTACCGCGCTTGATGGTCACGGCCTGCTCAAGCGGCAGCGCCTTAAAGTCGATCGCTGACAGCTTCTGCAGCCGCTCTTCGGTGACGTTGCGATCCGCGCGCGCGTCGTACAGGGTGCCCGAGATGATGTAGTGCGCCTTCGCATCCGTGTAGATGATCTGTGGGCCCTCCTGCGTGCGCAGGTGCACCTCCCACAGCCCCGGCATCGGCGCGGGCTGCACGGATTCGATCTGCGCCGCGCCGAGCTTTGTCTGCACGACGCGACGGATCGTCTTGATCGTGTCTTCATCCGCAGCAGCGGGCAGGGCCAGGCACAGCGTCACGCATAGCGCGGCGAATCGGGAAAGAGGTCTCATTGCATCTCCAGAAAAACGCGCCTCAGCCGATCGCCTGGCGCATGAGCAGGTTCTTTACGACCGGCAGCCGCCCGGTCAGATTCAATCCGAAATTGCGCAGCCGGCCAACGAACATGTCCGGCGATCCGAACAGCCTGAAAAGGCCGTCCACCATCGTGTCCATGGCGAGGAGCGGCTCGGCGCGCGCGCGCTCATAGCGGCGCAGCAAGCGCAGCTCGCCGATGTCGCGCACCGGTTCGCGCTCGCGCATCAGCTGTGCCAGCGCGCGCGCATCCTGGAAACCCAGATTGGCGCCCTGCCCGGCGAGCGGGTGCACGACATGCGCGGCGTCGCCGATCAGCGCGAGGCGCGGCGCCACGAGGCGGCCGGCCGCGATGCGTCGCAGGGGAAATGCACGCGGCGCACTGAGCAGCGAGAGCGCACCGAGCGCGCCGCCGGAGGCCGCCTCCACCTCGCGGCACAGTGCCTCGGCATCGAGCTGCATCAGCCGCTCCGCCGTGCGCTCCGGCAACGACCACACCATCGACAGCTGCTCGCCCGGCAGCGGCAACAGCGCGAGAATCGGGCCGCCCTGAAACCACTGCCGCGCGACGTTGTCATGCGGCCGCTCGCAGGCAAAATTCGCGACCACCGCCTGCTGGCCATAGGGGCGCGCGCGCGCTTCGATCCCGGCCATGGCGCGCAGCGGCGAGCCCGCGCCGTCTGCCGCGACGACCAGGCGCGCGCTCAGCCTGCGACCATCCTCGAGGCGCAAGCGGGCCGCATCCTCGCTTACGTCGAAAGCCGTGCAGCGCGCCGCGGTGAGCAGCTCGCAGCGCTCGCGGTGCTCGAGCGCGGCCCACAGCGCGGCCTGCAGCGCGGCATCCTCGACGATCCAGGCGAGCTCACTGACGCCTGCGCGGTAGGCGTCGAACTCGAGCCGTGCGCGCCCATCATCGCCGTGCACCTGCATGGCGGTCACGGGTGTGAGGCGGCGCTCGGGAATGCGCTGCCAGACGCGCAAGGCGCGCAGGAAGGCGACGTTGCCGGGACTGATCGCGTAGATCCGGGCGCCGAAGGCCGCGTCCTCGGCCGGCGCCGGCGGCGGCGGCTGCGACGCCAGCACGGCGACCGACAACTCCGGCACGGCGCGCGCGAAGGCGAGCCCCACGAGCCCGGCACCGACCACGGCGATGTCCACGTTCATGTGCGCATTCTAGCGAGCGCGCCGCCGTCGCGCCGCGCGGATGGCTTGACCCGCCACCCGCGCGAGGGCGACAATCCATTCCCTTTCCCGGGGCGAATTAGCTCAGTTGGTTAGAGCAGCGGAATCATAATCCGTGGGTCCGGGGTTCGAGTCCCTGATTCGCCACCATTTCTTCTGTAGCCCTTTTTCTCCGGGCCCGTGCCGGCCTGATCGCGCAGGGCGCCGGCAGGCACGCGTACAATGCGGCCCGTTGACGACCGACCGGCTTGAACGATGATGTCCTGGCCCACAGTACGACGTGTCGCCGCTGCCTTCGCGGGCCTGCTGGTGGCCGCCTCCGCGGCGGCGCAGCTGCGCACCATCCCGGTGACCGCCGAGCGCGGCGTGATGAGCCACGTCAGCGGCATGATGGTGTCGTTGAACGGTGAGCGCCTGCTGCTCGCAACCGGGGCGCAAATCCGCGATACGTCGAACCGCATCATTCTTCCGACGACGTTGCCGCCCGACTCGCGGGTGAAGTACACGCTCGATGTGCAGGGCCAGGTGCACCGCGTGTGGATCCTGTCGCCCGCGGAAGCCGCGCAGCCCGACCCCAACAAGTGAGCGCGCGGAGGCCTCGCGTGGGCGGTAAGCTGCACATCCGCACCTTCGGCTGCCAGATGAATGCCTACGACTCACAGCGCATGGCCGATGCGCTTGCGGCGAGCGATGGGCTCGCGCCGACCGAGCGGGCCGAAGACGCGGACGTCATCGTCTTCAATACCTGTTCCGTGCGCGAAAAGGCGCAGGAAAAGGTATTTGCCGACCTGGGACGCATCCGTCGGCTGAAGCGCGCCAACCCCGCGCTCGTGGTGGCCGTGGGCGGCTGCGTGGCGAGCCAGGAAGGCGCCGCGATCGTCGCGCGCGCACCGTTCGTCGACGTGGTGTTCGGTCCGCAGACCCTGCATCGCCTGCCCGAGCTGATCCGTCGCCGCCGCAGCTCCGGGAAAGCACAGATCGACATCAGTTTTCCCGAGATCGAGAAATTCGACCATCTGCCGGCGCCGCGCGTCGACGGGGGAACGGCCTTCGTCTCGATCATGGAAGGCTGCAGCAAGTACTGCAGCTTCTGCGTCGTGCCGTACACGCGCGGCCCCGAGGTTTCGCGTCCCTTCGACGACGTGGTCGCCGAGATCGCGGACCTCGCGGCGCAGGGCGTGCGCGAAGTGACGCTGCTCGGCCAGAACGTAAACGCCTGGCGCGCGCCGATCGACGGCGCGCCGGCCGATTTCGCCGCCCTGCTCGGCTACGTCGCCGACATCGAGGGCATCGAGCGCATCCGCTACACGACTTCGCACCCGCGCGAATTCACCCCGCGCCTGATCGACGCGCACCGCGATCTGCCGCAGCTCGCGAGGCACGTGCATCTGCCCGTGCAGTCCGGCTCGGACCGCATCCTCGCGGCCATGAAGCGCGGCTACACCGCGCTCGAGTACCGCTCGATCGCGCGCCGCCTGCGCGCGGCGCGGCCGGGCATCAGTTTGTCGTCGGATTTCATCGTCGGCTTTCCCGGCGAGAGCGAAGCCGATTTCGAAGCGACGCTCGCGCTGGTGCGCGAGGTCGGTTTCGACGCCTCGTTTTCCTTCGTCTACAGCCCGCGCCCCGGCACGCCGGCCGCTGATCTTCCCGACGCGCTGCCGCGCGAGGGGAAGCTGGCGCGCCTGCAGCGGCTGCAGGCCGAAATCGAGGCGCAGGCCGCGGCGATCCGTGCGGCAAAGGTCGGATCGGTCGAGCGCGTGCTGGTCGAGGGCCCGTCGAAGAAGAGCCCCGACGAGCTGAGCGGCCGCACCAGCAGCCATCACGTGGTGAATTTCCGCGGCGACGCGGGCCTCATCGGCCGCTTCGTCGACGTGCGCATCGACGCCGCCCTGCCGCACTCGCTGCGCGGATCTCTGGAAGCCGACCACGGCCTTGAGCGCGCGGCCTAGCACAGCGCGCAGGGCACGGCGCGGCAAGCGAGCGCGCGGATGAGCCGCGCGGTCAGCACCCGGCCGGTACAACTCCGGCTAGAGCCGCTCGACAACCAGCGGCTCGCGCGGCTGTGCGGCGCGCTCGACGCGAATCTGCGTCAGATCGAGTCCGCGCTCGACGTTTCGATCGCGCGGCGCGGCGCGGTGTTCACGGTGCGCGGCGAGGCGCGTCAGGCGGCGCGCGCGGCGCAGGCCCTCGAGGGCTTCTATGCGCGCGCCACCGAAGACCTTTCGATCGACGACGTCCAGCTCGGCCTTGCCGAGCTGATGCAGGGCCTGCCCGGCTCGCCGCCGGCGCCGGGCCCGCAGCTGCTCACCCGGCGTGCCGACCTGCACGGCCGCACGCCGCACCAGGTGCAGTACCTCGAGAACATCCTGGCGCACGACGTGACCTTCGGCATCGGCCCGGCCGGCACCGGCAAGACCTACCTCGCGGTGGCCTGCGCGGTCGACGCGCTCGAGCGCGACAGCGTGAAGCGCATCGTGCTCGTGCGTCCCGCGGTCGAGGCGGGCGAGCGGCTCGGCTTCCTGCCGGGCGACCTGGCGCAGAAAGTCGATCCCTACCTGCGTCCGCTGTACGACGCGCTCTACGACCTGATGGGCTTCGACAAGACCGGCCGGCTGCTCGAGCGCGGTTCGATCGAGCTCGCGCCGCTGGCCTATATGCGCGGCCGCACGCTCAACCAGGCGTTCATCATTCTCGACGAGGCGCAGAACACCACGCCCGAACAGATGAAGATGTTCCTCACGCGCATCGGCTTCGGCGCCAAGGCCGTGGTCACCGGCGACATCACCCAGATCGACCTGGCGCGCGGCCAGAAAAGCGGCCTGATCGAGGCGCGACGCATCCTCGCCGGCGTGCGCGGCATCGCCTTCACCGAATTCGGCGCCAAGGACGTCGTGCGCCATCCGCTGGTGGCACGCATCATCGATGCCTACGAAAAGCGCTCCGCCCGCGGCTCCGAGACGTAAGCCGCAGGTCAGGATCCACGTGCAGCGCCGCGCGCGCGCGCGCGGCATGCCAAGCGAGCGCCGGCTGCGCGCCTGGGCGCGCGCTGCCTGCCCGGCGCGTGCCGAGGTGACCCTGCGCATCGTCGGCGCACGCGAAGCCGAAACACTCAATCGTCGCTACCGCGGGCGCGGCAGCGCGACGAACGTGCTCTCCTTCCCTTATGCGGAGGGCGCGGCGCTGCACGGCGACCTCGTGCTGTGCCACCCGGTGGTGCTGCGCGAGGCACGCGCCCAGGGCAAGCCAAGCGATGCGCACTATGCGCATCTGGTGGTGCACGGCATCCTGCACCTGCGCGGTTACGATCACGCGCGGCGTGCCGACGCGGCACGCATGGAAGCGGCCGAGCGGCGCATCCTGCGCCGGCTCGGCGTGCCCGACCCCTACGTCCTGCCGGCGGGAGCACCACGCCGGCCGCGGTAGAATGGGGTCCGCGTCGAGCGGCGCGCCTTGCATGAACGACCCTTCGAATCCGAGTTTGCTGGAACGCCTCTCGGCGCTCCTCATGCGCGAGCCCGAGGACCGCGAACAGCTGATTCGGCTGCTGCGCTCGGCGCACGATCGCGACCTGCTGGACGCGGATGCGCTCTCGATCATCGAGGGCGCGCTGACCGTCTCCGAGATGCGGGTGCGCGACATCATGATTCCGCGCGCGCAGATGGACGTCATCGACATCAACGAGCCGGTCGAGACCTTCATCCCGCAGGTCATCTCGACGGCGCACTCGCGCTTTCCGGTCATCGACGAGAACCGCGATGACGTGATCGGCATCCTGCTGGCGAAGGACCTGCTGCGCTACTACGCGGGCGAGGAGGAGTTCAACGTGCGCGACATGCTGCGGCCGGCGGTCTTCGTGCCGGAGTCGAAGCCGCTCAACGTGCTGCTGCGCGAGTTCCGCGCCACGCGCAATCACATGGCGATCGTGGCCGACGAGTACGGCGGCGTCGCGGGCCTGGTCACGATCGAAGACGTGCTCGAGCAGATCGTCGGCGAGATCGAGGACGAGTACGATTTCGACGAGGTCGCCGACAACATCATCGCCGAGCCCGGCGGCCGCTACCGGGTCAAGGCGCTGACGCAGATTGCCGATTTCAACGCCGCCTTCGGCACGCACTTTCCGGACGAGGAATTCGACACGGTCGGCGGGCTGGTGATCGCCGAACTCGGGCGCGTGCCGAAGCGCGGCGATACGCTGACCGTGCAGGGTCTGCGCTTTCACGTGCGCAACGCGGACAGCCGGCGCGTGCACACGCTCGTCGTCGAAAAGGTGAACTGAGGTGGCGCGCCGCGCACGCGGCGCCGTCGCAGCGGCGGCGCCGATGATTGCGCGGCTAAACGCGGGTCTTGCGGCGCGCCCGGCGCTGCGCGCGGCGCTTGCGTTCGTGGCGGGTGCGGCGGCGGTCGGCGGCTTCGCGCCGCTCGAACAGCCGCTCGTCGCGCTCGCGGCCTGCATCGTGCTGGTGCATCTGTGGCAGCACGCGCCCTCCCCGCGCGCGGCATTCGGCGTCGGGTTCTGGTTCGGCCTGGGGCTGTTCGGCGTCGGCGTGTCCTGGGTGTTCGTCAGCCTGCATCGCTTCGGCGGCATGCCGGCGCCGCTCGCCGGCATCGCGACGCTCGGCTTCTGCGCGTATCTCGCGCTCTACCCCGCCTGCGCCGGCTGGTTGCAGGCGCGCGCCCCGGGGCCCGCCTGGGCGCGTGCGGCGCTGGTCGTGCCTGCCGCCTGGACCGTGCTCGAGTGGATGCGCGGCTGGGCGCTCACCGGCTTTCCCTGGCTCGCCATGGGCTACGCCGCGATCGACACGCCGCTCGCCGGCTACGCGCCGCTCGGCGGCGTGACCCTGCTGTCGCTCGTAGTGCTGGCCTGCGCCGGCGCGCTGTGGTGCCTCGTCAGCGGCGTCGGGCGCGCGCAGGCAGCGGTCGCCGTCGGGCTGATCGTCGCCGCCGGCGCCGCACTGCAGACCGTGCGCTGGACCACGCCGGTCGGCGTTCCCACGCACGTCACCCTGCTGCAGGGCAACGTGCCGCAGGACCTGAAATTCGACCCGGCACGCTACGCGCACACCCTGGAGACCTACGCGCAGCTCGCCGAGCTGTCGCAGGCGCGCCTCATCGTCATGCCGGAGACCGCCCTGCCGCGGTTTCTCGACCTGGTCGAGCCGGCCTATGTCGCACGGCTGGAGGCCGTCGGACGACGCAACGGCGGCGACCTGCTGGTCGGCGTTCCGCTGCGCGACGCCAACGGGCGCTACACCAACAGCGTCATCAGCCTGGGAAGCTCACCGCGCCAGGCCTATCACAAGGTGCACCTCGTGCCGTTCGGCGAATTCGTCCCGCCCGGGTTCGGCTGGGTGATGCGCTGGCTGTCGGTGCCGCTGGCGGATTTCTCCTCCGGCGCGCGCGACCAGCCGCGGCTCGAGGTGGCCGGGCAGCGCATCGCGGTCAATGTCTGCTACGAGGACGCCTTCGGCACCGAGATCGCGCGCGCGCTGCCCGCGGCGACGCTGCTCGTGAACGTCTCGAACGTGGCTTGGTTCGGCGATTCGCTGGCACCCGCCCAGCACCTCGAAATCGCGCGCATGCGCGCGCTGGAGACGGGGCGCATGGTGCTCACGGCGACCAACACCGGCATTACCGCGGCGATCGGCGCGGACGGCGCGGTGCTGGCCCGGCTGCCGCAGTTTGCGCAGGGCCGCCTCGAGCTCGCCGCGCTCGCGTTCCGCGGCGCCACGCCCTTCGTTCAACTCGGCAACAGCCTTGCGCTCGCGCTGTCGGCGCTGCTGCTCGCGGCTGCGCTGCTCGTCGCGCGAGCGCAACGGAGCCGGTAGAATCCGCGTCGTTTCGCCGCGCGCGCCCGGCTGCCCGCGCCATCACGTCCAGCACCAATGCAGACCTTCCAGCAAATCATCCTTCAGCTCGAGCAGTTCTGGGACCGGCAGGGCTGCGCCCTGCTGCAGCCATACGACATGGAGGTCGGCGCCGGAACCTTTCACACCGCGACTTTCCTGCGCGCGATCGGCCCCGAGCCCTGGAACGCGGCCTACGTGCAGCCCTCGCGCCGGCCGAAGGACGGCCGCTACGGCGAAAACCCGAACCGCCTGCAGCATTACTATCAGTACCAGGTGGCGCTCAAGCCCTCGCCCGCCAACATTCAGGAGCTGTACCTCGCTTCGCTGGTCGCGCTCGGCATCGACCCGAAGGTCCACGACATCCGCTTCGTCGAGGACGACTGGGAATCGCCTACCCTGGGCGCCTGGGGCCTGGGCTGGGAGGTGTGGCTCGACGGCATGGAGGTGACGCAGTTCACCTATTTCCAGGAAGTCGGCGGCCTCGCCTGCAAGCCGGTGCTGGGCGAGATCACCTACGGGCTCGAGCGCCTGGCCATGTATCTGCAGGGCAAGGAATCCGTGTTCGACCTGGTGTGGACGCCCGGCGTCAGCTACGGCGACGTCTACCACCAGAACGAGGTCGAGCAATCGCGCTACAACTTCGAGCTGGCGAACACGGAGATGCTGTTCCGCCACTTCGGCGAGTTCGAAGCGGAAGCCAAGCGGCTCGTCGAGGCGCAGTGCGTGCTGCCCGCCTACGAGATGGTGATGAAGTGCTCGCACGTCTTCAACCTGCTCGATGCACGCGGCGCCATCTCGGTAACCGAGCGTGCGGCCTACATCGGCCGCGTGCGGGCTCTGGCGCGCGCGGTGGCGCAGGCCTATTACGAATCCCGCGAGCGCCTCGGCTTTCCGATGGGCACGCAGCAGTCCCGGGCTGCGTAGATGGCGGACGCGACGTTACTCGTCGAGCTGCTCACCGAGGAGCTGCCGCCGAAATCGCTCGAACGTCTCTCGCTCGTCCTGCGTGACGAAATCGCGAGCGGCCTCGCACGGCACGGGCTGGTGCGCGGCGAGGCCGGTGCGGCGCGCGCATTTGCCACGCCGCGCCGGCTGGCGGTTCTCCTGCCGGGCGTTGTCGATCGCGCGCCGGACCGCAGGAGCGAGGTGCAGGGGCCCTCGGTCAGCGCGCCTGCCAAGGCCGCCGAGGGTTTCGCGAAGAAGCAGGGCCTCGCGGTCGACGCGCTCGAGCAGCGCGACACGCCCAAGGGCAAGGTCTGGCTGGCACGCCTGCGCATCACGGGCGAAACGCTCGAGGCCGTGCTCGCCGAGATCGTCTCCGAGGCGGTCCGCAGGCTGCCGATCGCCAAGCTGATGCGCTGGGGTGCGGGCGAGGCGCAGTTCGTCCGCCCGGTGCACGGCCTGGTCATGCTGCACGGTGCACGCCTGGTGCCGGGCAGCGTACTCGGCCTCGCGGCGGGGCGCAGCACGCGCGGCCACCGCTTCCTCGGCGCGCCGTCGATCGAGCTCGCACACGCCGATGAATACGAGCGGCGCCTGCTCGAGGACGGACGCGTCATGGCCGACTTCAGCGCGCGCCGCAGCGAGATCGAGGGCATGCTGCAGGCCGAGGCACGGCGCCAGAACGCCGCGCTCGGCGAGCGCGGGGCGCTGCTCGACGAGGTCACCGCGCTGGTCGAGCTGCCGACCGTGTACGTCGGGCGTTTCGATCCCGCCTTCCTCGACGTGCCGCAGGAATGCCTCATTCTGACGATGCAGCAGAACCAGAAATACTTTCCGCTGTTCGACGCCGCTGGCAAGCTGCTGCCGAAGTTCCTCATCGTGTCCAACATGCGCGTCGACGATGCGCGGCATATCGTCGGCGGCAACGAACGCGTGGTGCGGCCGCGGCTCGAGGACGCGCGCTTCTTCTTCGAGCAGGACCGCAAGACGCGGCTCGAAGCGCGCGTGCCGCAGCTCGCCAAGGTCGTCTACCACAACAGGCTCGGCAGCCAGCTCGAGCGCGTCGAGCGCGTCCAGCTGCTCGCCGGCGCGACCGCGCGCGCGCTGGATGCGGACGCCGTCACGGCCGAGCGCGCCGCATGGCTTGCCAAGGCGGACCTGCTCACCGGCATGGTGGGCGAATTTCCGGAGCTGCAGGGCGTGATGGGCCGCTATTACGCACTGCACGACGGCGAGCCGGCCGAGGTGGCGGACGCCGTCGAAATGCACTATCGGCCACGTTTCGCGGGCGACCGTCTGCCCGAAGGAGCGGTGGCCTGCGCGGTTGCGCTGGCCGACAAGCTGGACGCGGTCGCGGGGCTGTTCAGCATCGGACAGCAGCCGACCGGCGACAAGGACCCCTTCGGCCTGCGCCGCGCCGCGCTCGGCATCATCCGCATCCTGGTGGAAAGGGCCCTGCCGCTGTCGCTCTTCGACCTCGTGCGCGACGCCTTCGCCAGCGACGCCTTCAAGCGCAAGGCGACCGCGGAGATGGAGGCGTTCATCTTCGACCGCCTCTCGGGCTACCTGAAGGACCTGGGCTATACGACGCTGCAGGTCGAGGCGGTGCTCAGCCTGCGCCCTGCGCAGCTCAGCCTCGTGCCGAAGCAGCTGGAGGCCGTGCGCGCGTTTCAGGACCTGCCGGAAGCGGAAAGCCTCGCCGCTGCGAACAAGCGCGTCTCGAACCTGCTGCGGCAGGCCGAAGCCAAGGGCGAATCCTTCGCCCGGGCGACGCTCGCCGAGCTGCCCGAACCTGCCGAGCAGGCCTTGCACCGCGCGATTCAGTCAACCGCGGCAACGGCGAACCCGCTGTTCGAGCGCGGCGACTACGCGGGCTACCTGAAGGCCTTTGCCGTTCTCAAGGAGCCGGTCGACACGTTTTTCGACAAGGTGATGGTCATGGTCGAGGATGACGGGCTGCGCCGGGGTCGCCTCGCGCTGCTGGCGGATCTACGCGCCGCCATGAACCGCTTCGCCGACATCTCCAAGCTCGCGGCATGAAGCTCGTCATCCTGGATCGCGACGGCACGATCAATTTCGACAGCGATCAGTACATCAAGTCGCCCGAGGAATGGCGGCCGATCCCCGGCAGCCTCGAGGCCATCGCCCGCCTGACGCAGGCCGGCTACCGCCTGGTGGTCGCGACCAATCAGTCGGGCATCGCGCGCGGGCTGTTCGACGTCGCGACGCTGAACGCGATTCACGACACCATGCACCGCGCCGTCGTGCAGGCCGGCGGGCGCATCGAGGCGGTGTTCTTCTGCCCGCATGCCGCGGATGCGGATTGCGCCTGCCGCAAGCCGAGGCCGGGCATGCTGCTCGAGATCGGCCGCCGCTTCAACGTCGCGCTCGAGGGAACTCACATGGTCGGCGATGCGCTGCGCGACCTGCAGGCGGCGACCGCGGCGGGCGCGCGACCGGTGCTGGTGCTGACCGGCAAGGGCCGCGCGACCCAGGAGGCCGGTGGCCTCCCGGCGGAGACGCGGGTGTTCTCAGACCTGGCGACCTTCGCGGCACAGCTCGCGCCATGACGGCGCTGCGCTCGGCGCTGTTTGCGCTCGCGCTGGTCGTTCTCACGCCGCCCTACGCGGTGATCGCCGTGTGCAGCTGGGTTCTGCCGCGCCGCCTGCGCTACCGCATCATCTCCGGCTGGTCGCGCTGCGTCGTGTGGCTGGCGCGCTGGATCTGCGGCATCCGCTGGCAGGTGGAAGGCCTCGAGCATCTGCCGGCGCGGCCCGCGGTCATCCTCGCCAAGCACCAGTCGGCCTGGGAAACGCTCGCCTTCCAGATCATCTTTCCGCCGCAGGTCTACCTGCTCAAGCGCGAGCTGCTGTGGATCCCGTTTTTCGGCTGGGGACTCGCGGCGATGAGTCCCATCGCCATCGACCGCGCGCGCGGGCGCGCCGCGCTGCGCCAGCTCGCCGCGCGCGGCGCAGAGCGGCTGGCGCAGGGTTTCTGGATCGTGGTCTTCCCGGAGGGCACGCGTACCGCGCCAGGCCGGCGCCGCAAGTACCAGCTCGGTGGCGCCTGGCTCGCCGCGCGCACGCAGGCGCCGGTCGTGCCGGTGGCCCACAACGCCGGCCTGCGCTGGCCGCGCAACGGCTTTCTCAAGCGCCCCGGCCTGATCAGCGTGCGCATCGGGCCGGTGATCGAAAGCGCGGGACGCACGGCGGACGCCATCAACGCACTGGCTGAAACGTGGATCGAAGAGCAGCAGCGCGAGCTTTGCCCGAGCAGCTGAGTCTGTTCGGTCCGCGACCGGCGCCCGGCTTTGCGCGACGCAGCGCGCTGCTCGGCGGCCAGTGCGTCGAATACCGATTTGCCCGCAAGCGCCGCCGCAGCATCGCCATCAGCGTCGACGGCGGCGGGCTCGCGGTCAGCGCACCGCTAAACGCCGCATGGCGCGACATCGAGGCCTTCCTGCTCGAAAAGCAGCACTGGATCCTGGCCCGCCTCGACGAGTGGGCCGGCGTGCAGCACGCGGCGCCGGTCCTCGGCTTCGACGGCGACGTGCTGCCGCTATTCGGCGAGCCGCTGCGGCTCTCGGTGCGCGCGGGGCGATCCGCAGTCCATCGCGACGGCGCCCAACTGTTCGTGAGTTCCCCGGCACCGAGCGCCTACCATCGCGTCGTCGCGCTGCTGCTGCGCTGGCTGCGCGCGCAGGCGCTGGATGCGCTCGCGCCACGCACCGCGGCGATGGCCGCGCGCCTTGGCCGCGGCGCGCCCGCCGTCAGCATCTCGAACGCCGAGCGCCAGTGGGGCGTTTGCACCGCGCGCGGCGCGATCCGGTACAGCTGGCGCCTGGTTCAGCTCGCGCCCGCGCTCGCCGACTACGTGGTTGCGCACGAGGTGGCGCATCTGGTCGAGATGAACCATTCGAAACGCTTCTGGCGCGTCGTCGAATCCCTGTATCCTGATTGGCGCACCGCGCGCGCGCGCCTCGAACGCGAAGGCGCTGCACTACCGTTGATAGGGAGAGCCTCATGAGAATGCTGCACACCATGCTGCGCGTCGGCGACATGGATCGGTCGGTGAAGTTCTACACCGAGGTCCTCGGCATGAAACTGCTGCGCGAGACCGACCGGCCGGAGCAGAAGTACCGGCTCGCCTTCGTCGGTTACGACGGCGAGGACAAGGCTACGGTGCTCGAACTGACCTACAACTACGGCGTCGACAGCTATGATCTCGGCTCGGCCTACGGCCATGTCGCGATCGAAGTCGACGATGCGGCGAAGGCCTGCGAGGCGGTGCGCACCAAGGGCGGCAAGGTCACGCGCGAAGCCGGCCCGGTGAAGGGCGGCACCACGGTCATCGCCTTCGTCGAGGATCCCGACGGCTACAAGATCGAGTTCATCGAGCGCAAGGCGGCACGCTAGGCGCGCGCGGCGAGATAGCGCGCGACGCGCAGGTAATCGCCAGGCGACAGGTTTTCCGGGCGCAGGTTCGCATCCAGCGCGAGCGCCGCAAAGCCCGCGGCATCGAGCGGCAGCGCATTGCGCAGCTTTTTGCGGCGCGACGAAAACGCGCCCGCGACCAGGCGCGAAAGGCGCGTAAAGTCGACCGCAGCGCGCGCCGCCGGCGGCAACGGTGTCAGGCGCACGACCGCCGATTCGACCTTCGGCGGCGGCCGGAACGCGCCGGCGGCGACGCGAAACAGCTGCTCCAGCCGGAAGCGCGTCTGCAGCATCACCGAGAGCCGCCCGTAGGCCGGCGTCGAGGGGCGCGCCACCATGCGCTCGACCACCTCGCGTTGCAGCATGAAGTGCATGTCGCGCACCCGCTCGACAAACGCCGCAAGATGGAACAACAGCGGCGTCGACACGTTGTACGGCAGGTTGCCGACGACGCGCAGCCCGGCCGGCAGACGCGCGAAATCGAAGGCCAGCGCGTCGGCCTCGTGCACGACGAGCCGCGCGGCGGGATAGGCCGCGCGCAGGTGCGCCGCGAGGTCACGGTCGATCTCGATCACCTCCAGGCGCCGCAGGCGCTCGAGCAGCGGCGCGGTCAGCGCGCCCTCGCCCGGACCGATCTCGACGATGACGTCTTCCGGCGCAGGATCAATCGCCGCGACGAGGCGCGCGACGACATTCGCGTCGTGCAGAAAATGCTGGCCGAAGCGCTTGCGCGGCCGGTGCGCGATCACGCCGCGAGCGCCACGCGGCGCGCCAGCGTGATCGCCAGCTGCACCGCTTCGCGCAGGCTGCCGGCATCGGCTTCGCCGCGACCCGCGATGTCGAGCGCCGTGCCGTGATCGACCGAGGTGCGCACGAACGGCAGGCCGAGCGTGACGTTCACGCCGCGGCCGAAGCTCGCATACTTGAGCACCGGCAGTCCCTGATCGTGATACATCGCGAGCGCGCAGTCCGCACCTTCGATCCGCTGCGGCACGAACAGGGTATCGGCCGCGAGCGGGCCTTCGACGCGCAGCCCCGCGGCGCGCGCCTCTGCCAGTGCGGGCGCAATGACCTCGATCTCCTCGCGCCCGAGATGTCCCGATTCGCCGCCATGCGGGTTGAGCCCGGCCACCAGGATGCGCGGCCGCGTGATGCCGAAGCGCGCGCGCAGATCGCGGTCAATCACGCCGAGCACCCGGCGCAGGCCCTCGCGCGTGATCGCGCGCGGCACGTCTGCGAGCGCCAGGTGCGTGGTCGCCAGGGCAACGCGCAGGCCGCCGCCAACCAGCATCATCACCACCTGCGACGACCCGCTGCGCGCCGCCAGGTACTCGGTGTGCCCGGTGAAAGCGATCCCCGCTTCGTTGATCACGCCCTTGTGGACCGGCGCGGTCACCATGGCGTCGAACTCTCCGCACCGGCAACCTTCGATCGCGCGATCGAGCAAGGCGAGCACGTAGCCCGCGTTCGCGCGGTCCAGAGTGCCGGCCACGCTCGGCGCCGCGAGCGGCAGGTGCTCGATCTCCGCGCCACCCGGACGGTCGGCGCCACGCTGGTACCTCGGCAGCGTGCCGGTCGCGACACCGCGTTGCGCGAGCAGCTTGGCATCGCCCAGGATGACGAGGCGCGCCGGCAGCGGCTCGCCGACGAGCCGCGCGCACAGCTCGGGCCCGATCCCGGCCGGCTCACCCGAGCTAAGCGCAATCACCGGAAGCCGCGCAGTCACGTTCCGGTCCTAGCGCTCCTCGAGCCGCAGTTCGACGTAGGTCTGGTCGCGCAGCTGGCGCAGCCATTCCTGGTAGGCCTCGTCCGACTTGCGCTCGCGCAGCACCTGGCGCGCACGCAGCCGCAGGCGGTCGGCGGATACGCCGGCCTTGCGCCGCTCCAGCACCTGGATCAGGTGCCAGCCGAACGGTGATTGCACGGGCTGGCTGATCTCGCCCGGCTGCAGGCCGTCCATGGCCCGCTCGAAGTCCGGCACCGTGTCGCCGGGATACAACCACCCCAGGTCGCCCGCGCGCGCCGCCGTCGCGTCCTCCGAGTGCAGTCTCGCCAGCTCGCCAAAATCCGCGCCGCCGCGCGTCATGCGCTCGCGCAGGTCGAGCAGCCGGCGCCGCGCATCGTCCTGCGACACCGCCTCGTTCGTCTTGACCAGGATGTGTCGCGCCTGCGTCTGCACGACCTGCTGCACGGCGCTCGGCGCGCCGCTGCCGGCCTCGCGCCGGCCGAGCAGCTTGAGCACGTGAAAGCCGGCCGGGCTGCGCAGCACGTCGCTCACCTCGCCTGGCTTCATGCCCTTCAGCGCGCCGGAGAACAGCTCGGGCAGGCGATCCTCGCCGCGCCAGCCGAGCGCGCCGCCGCGCAGCGCGTTCGGCCCGTCCGAATAACTGGCCGCCAGCTTGGCGAAATCCGCGCCCCCGCGCGCCTCGTCGCGCACCCTTTCCACGCGCGCGCGCGCCGCCGCAATCTGATCCGGGTTGGCCTGCTCGGGCACGCGCACCAGGATGTGCGCGACGTCGAACTCGACGCGTTCGCTCGCCGGCGCCTTGCTTTCCTCCAGGTAGAGGTCGATCTCGCTTTCGCCGACCTGGATCTTGTTGTCCACCTCGCGTTCGCGCAGCCGCGCAAGCAGGATCTGCTCGCGCACTTCCTCGCGGAACTGCTCGTACGACACGCCATCGTTCTCCAGCCGGCGGCGGAACTCGGTCAGCGACATCCGGTTGCCCTCCGCAATGCGCTCGATGGCGCGGTCGAGCTGCACGTCGTCGACCTGGATGCCCGTGTCGCGCGCCAGCCGCAGCTGTGCCTTTTGCAAGATGAGCTGCTCGAGTACCTGCCCCTCGAGCACTTTGCGCTCCGGCAGCGCCGTGCCCTGTCGGCGCAGCTCGCGCTCCGCGGCCGCAACGCGCGCCTGCAGCTCGGTCATGGTCACCACGTCGCCGCCGACGATGGCCACGATGCGGTCGACCGGTACCACGCGCTGAGCGAGCGCCGGCGACGTCAGGGTCCAGCACGCGAAGAAGAGAAAAAGAACGCGAAGCATCGGCAGGCAGGTTCAATACGTCATCTGGAACGGCAGCTGCGGTCGCAGATCCGGCGGCGCAAGCGCCGGGTCGCGCGGATTGGTCGCACGGTAGCCTGACACGCTGCGCTGCAGAAGCGTCTCGATGTCCTTCGTGCCGATCTCGCCGAGCCCGTTGAGCTGCAGCTGAAAATACACCCCCGTCGACTTCGAATCGGTCGTGGTCTGTAACGTCTGCAGCACCGTACGAAACACCCAGCAGCCCGCGTTGTACTCGAGACCCGCGAGCCCCTCGAGCAGCCGGCCGTCCAGAAAGGAATAATTGTAGCGCCCGACCGCATACCAGCCGCGCGCGAAGGGCCACTGCCCGGAGACATCCAGCTGCCGCAGCACCTGGCGCTGAAAGCGGTAGCTCGCGCTCAGCGCCTTGCCGATCGCCGGCGAGAAGCGCGCCGCGACGTTGTACTTGTCCATCACGCCCAGGCCGGGCTTGTACTGCACCGTGGTGTCGAAGCTCCAGGCGCTCGAGAGCTGCCCGCCCACGGAGGCCAGGATGTCCGAGCTGTCACCGGTGCGCAGCGGCGAGAACGGCGTGAGTCCGACACCTTCGTTCTCGAAGTAGAACTTCTGCGCGATCGTCGCGCGCAGCGATTCACGGCCGTTGCCGCCGAGCAGGCGCGAGGTCAACGCGACAGTGACTTCGTCGGCGTCGCCGAAGCGGTCGCCGCCGGAGAAGCGGTTCTCGCTGAAGATCTGCGCAAAGTTGAAATCGGCGGGCGCCGTGTCGAAGAGTGGCATGTCGCTCTGGTCGCGGTATGGGATGTAGACGTAGTACACGCGCGGCTCGAGCGTCTGCGTCATCGCTGCATCGCCCCATTGCAGGGGGCGCTCGAAAATGAGCCCGGCATCGACGCTGAGCCAGGGGATGGTCGCGCTCGGCCGCGAATCGCTTCCCGGCAGCGCGCCGGGCGCGAGGCGCGACAGATCGTATGTGCTGTAGCGCAGTCCCAGCTTCGGTCGCAGGAACCAGCCCGGCGCGAGCAGCGGCACGGTGAGCGTCGGATTGGTCACGAAACGCCCGCCTTCGGCGAGCGTCGGATGCGCGAAGCGCACGTACTCGGCGGGCAGCACGAAGTCGGCGAAACCGGCGACGTCGTTGATCCCGCCGGCGAAGGTGAGCTGCGGCAGGCGCTCGTGCGGCGGCACGATGGGTGCCGAGGGGTCCTGCAGCGTCTGGAATTTCTGCACCCGCGCCGTCGCGCCGTAGGTGAAGGCGCCGGCGCCCCCACTGTACTGCAGGAAGCCCTCCTGCGGCAGCACGCCGATCGACGTGAAGCGCACCGAACTCGCGAGGTCGGAGAAGTACTGGTCGTCGGAAACCGTGTTGTAGTCGATGCCGCCGGAAAGCCCGGGCGCGATCTGATGGTTGTGGCGCAGCGAAAATCCGGAGCGCGAATCGCCGAAACGGCGGTCGTCCGGCAGGTACTCCACATGCAGGTCGCCGGCGTAGCTGCGACTGAGGTAGCGATAATCCGCCTTCAGCTGGACGCCGCGCTTGGACATGTAGACCGGCATGATGGTCGCGTCCTGCTCGGGCGCGATGTTCCAGTAGTAGGGCACGCCGATTTCGAGGCCGCGCTTCGACGTCTGCGCGTAGTACGGCGTGAGAAAGCCGCTCTTACGCTGCTTGTCGAGCGGCAGCTTGGCGAACGGCAGCGCGAGCACCGTGGTGTCGAAGAAGCGCAAGCGGCCGTCGCGCACGCGCGCCTCGTCGATGCCGTAGTCCAGCTCGAGCTCGCCAGTCTCGACCAGCCAGTCCTCCTGGCCCGGCGCGCAGGTGGTGTAGCTCGCGCCGCTCAGGCGATAGACGTCGCGGCTCAGAAAGTCGACGCGCTCGGCCTTGCCGCGCGCGGTCTGTTCGCGCTGGATCACGTAGGTCGGTTGATCGAAAACGCCGGTCTCCTCCAGCGCGTCGTAGCGCAGCCGCGGCCCGAAAAAGCGGTCGCCCTCGAGTTCGAAACGCACCCCGCCGTCGGCCTCGATCCGGCCGAACTCCTGGTTGTAGCGCAGGAAATCGCTGAACACCGTCGTGCCGTCGCGCTTCAGCTCGACGTTGCCGCGCGCCGTGACTTCGAGGTCACCCACGCCGTCGATGCGCTCCGCGTCGATCGTGGTAACGGCGCGCGAATCGCTGCGCTGCGCCGCGGCGCCCGTCGCGGCGAGCAGCGTCGCGAGGAGTACCACCATGCGCGAACCGCAAAGCGTCCGCCTGCGTGCAGCGCGTTCCTGCATTGGCAACGGGAATAAACGGCTCGGATGCTAGAATCGCATCATACAGCGGACTGCGTGGCCGAGTGCCCGGACCCCGTGTTCTCGCGTCGCGATCGCCCGGGCCCTCTGCGCGCACCGCGCCCCTCACACTGTGGATTCACGCCGCGACGCTCTTGAGCGCTGGTTGCGTGCGCAACTGCACGGGACCGCATTCACCCTCGCGCCGGCATCGGAGGACGCGAGTTTTCGCCGCTATTTCAGGGCGACCCTCGACGATGGGCGTCGCTACATCGTCATGGACGCACCGCCCGAGCGCGAGCCCTGCGCACCGTTCGTCCACGTCGCGGCCCTGCTGCGCGCGGCCGGCGTGCATGCGCCGGAGGTGCATGCGCAGGATCTCGCCGCGGGCTTCCTGCTGCTCACCGATCTCGGCACGCGAACCTTCCTGGACGTGCTTGCGAGCGCCGACCGCGGCACGGCGAACGCGCTCATTCGCGATGCCACGGAAACGCTGGTGCGCTGGCAGTGCGCGAGCCGGCCCGGCGTGCTGCCGCCCTACGACGCCGCGCTGCTGCGGCAGGAGATGACGCTTTTTCCGCAGTGGTATCTCGGGCGCCATCGCGGCATCGCGCTCTCGCCCGAGCAGACCGCCGCGCTCGAGCGCGTGTTTGCCCTGCTGATCGCCAGCGCCACCGCGCAGCCGCAGGTTTTCGTGCATCGCGACTACATGCCGCGCAACCTCATGCTGAGCGAGCCCAACCCGGGCGTGCTCGACTTTCAGGACGCGGTCATCGGACCGATTAGCTACGACATCGTGTCGCTGCTGCGCGATGCCTTCATCAGCTGGGAAGAAGAACAAGTGCTCGACTGGTGCGTGCGCTACTGGGAGCGCGCGCGCGCGGCCGGCCTGCCGGTCGATCCGGATTTCTCGGAATTCTTTCGTGCCTTCGAGTGGATGGGGCTGCAGCGCCATCTGAAGGTGCTTGGCATCTTCGCCCGCCTGACGCACCGCGACGGCAAGGCGAAGTACGTCGCGGACACGCCGCGCTTCCTGCGCTACGCGCGCGCGGTGGCCGAGCGTTACGTGCCGCTCGCCTCGCTCGCCCGTCTGCTGCAGCCGCTCGACGGCGACGCGGCAGGCGTCGTGCTGTCGTTCTGATGAAAGCCATGATCCTCGCCGCCGGTCGCGGCG
>JBFFEY010000059.1:0-19664 GCA_041558415.1 Burkholderiales bacterium
AGACGGCGCGGGCGCCTGTGCGCCCGCGCCCGACGCCTGCGGTTGCACCGTCGGCATCGGATGGCTCCGGCACTCAGCCGCCGCGCTGCAGCTTGTTGCGCTGCTCCGGCGTGAGCACCGCCTCCATCTGCGTGCGCGCGCCGAGCATCGCGTCGAACATCTGCTTGTGCGCGTCGGCCATCGCAGCGTAGGCCTTGCGTGCACCCGCGTCGTCCGGCGCGGCGCCGCTCATGAAGCGATGCATGTGATAGCGCTCCTCATGCATCTTGCCCATGAGGTCCCAGTGCTTGCGCCAGAGCTGCTCCTGGATCTCGGCGATCTTGGCGCGTTGCGCGTCTGTGAGATCGAGCGCGGCGTACGGATTGGCGCCGTACATCATGCCCGGCCCCATCATGCCGCCCATCATGCCGGGCCCCATGCCCTGGCCCATCATGCCCGGGCCCATGCCGTAACCCATCATGCCGTGCCCCATGCCCTGGCCCATCATCCCCGGCCCCATCATTCCAGGCCCGTAGCCCTGACCCATCATGCCGGGACCCATGCCTTGGCCCATCATTCCGGGCCCCATCATTCCGGGCCCGTAGCCCTGACCCATCATGCCGGGGCCGTATCCCTGTCCCATCATTCCCGGGCCCATGCCCTGTCCCCGCATCATCCCCGGACCCATTGGTTGGGGTTGGCCGGCGGGCGGCGTGCCCGCCTGCGCGAGCTGCAGCGCCATGCCGGCGTGGTGCATTTCGTGTACGTCGGGCGCTGCCCAGGCGGGCGCAGCGGCGAGGGCCGCGGTCGCGGCCGTGGCGATCAATGTGCGTTTCATGGTGTGACTCCGTCCGATTTGAATTCGACTGCTGTTGAGTGACGCGGTGGTCGACGCGCGTACGCGTGCGAGCCGCGAATCCTTAACGCGTGTTGTGCCGGCCGCCGTTGCGGCGCGGCGCAGTCGATCGGCTCAGCGCAGGATGCGCAGCGAGCGGACGTAGAACGGAGGGCTGCCGGGAGGAATGACCGAAGCGGTCAGGGCGTGCACGAGCGGCGCCGCAGCCGGGAACGTCGCTCGCAAAGACTGGAGGATGGCGACCGAAGGCGTCTGCGCCGATTGCCAAGGCAGGATGTCGGCCGGCTTGACCAGCGCGTAGCCTTCGATGCTCCCGCAACAGGGCTCGTCATGCAGCGACCGCGCGGGCGCAGCGTGAACATGTCCATGGACCGCCGCCGCGTGATGCCCCTCATTGCCCATGGACCAGTGCGAGAGCCAGGCCTCGCAGGCCGGACGCAGCGACAGCAGCGCAAGCGCCGCAATCGCCAGCGCTGCCCACCACTTGCGCTGGCGCGCGCTGGGACGCACGGAAAGAACGGCGGTCGCGCTCATGTCAGTCCTACCCTGCGCCTGGCGCCATTTTGCGTATTGACGTACGTCAACCATCCACAGCCCTCACAGGCCTTCGACCCCCCGACCGGCGGGGAGTTCGCCCCCCGCCGGTCGGATGGTCACTTCGCCGCTTCGATCCTGGTCACGGTCATCGCCCCGCCCTTGCTTTCCACTGCAAAGCGCACTTTGTCGCCTTCCTTGACCTGGTCGAGCATCGCCGGATCTTTGACCTGGAACACCATCGTCATCGCCGGCATGTCGAGGTGCTTGATCTCGCCGTGCTTGATGGTGAGCTTCTGGGCGTCCTTGTTCACCTTGCGAACGACGCCTTCGGTCATGTCATTGGCGAGCGCCGGCAGCGCGGCGAACAGCGTGGCCGCAAGCGCGGCGCGAATCATCAGTCTGAGCATTGCGAAATCTCCTTATCGTCGTTGGTTGAAAAACTGCTGCAGCCCTCGCGAGTCCGCGCACCGGGCATGGCGTCATTTGTGACCACCATGGCCGTGCGGCTTGCGCGCGCGCACCGCGCGCTCGCTAAATTTCGCCTTGCGCGCCGGCGCGCGCGCGGCCTTCGGCGCCGCGCCCTTGAGGGCGTAGGCCACCGTGCCGGGCGGATGCCGGTACCAGCCCGGGTCGCGGTAGTCGTCGCGCGCGAGCCCCTCGCGCACCTTGACCACGCTGAACATGCCGCCCATTTCGATCGCGCCGAACGGGCCGGTGCCGGTCATCATCGGCAGCGTGTTGTCGGGCAGCGGCATTTCCATCTCGCCCATGTCGGCCATGCCGCGCTCGCCCATCACCATGTAGTCCGGCACGAGATCGAGGATCTTCTTCACCACGCCGCGCTGATCGACGCCGATCATGGTCGGCACGTTGTGGCCCATGGCGTTCATGGTGTGGTGCGACTTGTGGCAGTGGATCGCCCAGTCGCCCGGTTCGCTGGCGACGAACTCGAACGCGCGCATCTGACCGATTGCGACATCGACCGTGACCTCCGGCCAGCGCGCTTCCTTGCGCACCCAGCCGCCGTCGGTGCAGGTGACCTCGAAGTCGTAGCCGTGCATGTGGATCGGATGGTTGGTCATGGTGAGGTTGCCGAAGCGGATCCGCACCCGGTCGTCCTTGCGCACGACGAAGGAATCGATGCCGGGAAACACGCGCGAGTTCCAGCACCACAGATTGAAATCGAGCATCGTGTTCACGCGCGGCGTGTAAGAACCCGGATCGATGTCGAACGCGTTCAGCAGAAACACGAAGTCGCGGTCGACGCGCATGAACGCCGGGTCCTTCGGATGCACGACCAGGAATCCCATCATGCCCATCGCCAGCTGCACCATCTCGTCGGCGTGCGGGTGGTACATGAAGGTGCCGGACTTCTTCATCTCGAACTCGTAGACGAAGGTCTGGCCGGGCTTGATGTGCGGCTGGGTGAGCCCGCCGACGCCGTCCATGCCGCTCGGCAGCAGGATGCCGTGCCAGTGGATCGTGGTGTGCTCGGGCAGCTTGTTGGTGACGAAGATGCGCAGCTTGTCGCCCTCGACGCATTCGATCGTCGGTCCCGGCGATTGGCCGTTGTAGCCCCACAGGTGCGCGGTCATGCCGGGCGCGATCTGGCGGCGCACCGGCTCGGCGACGAGGTGGAACTCCTTCCAGCCGTTCTTCATGCGCCAGGGCAGCGTCCAGCCGTTGAGGGTCGCCACCGGCTGGTAGGGCCGTCCGTTGGGCGGCTCGAGAGGCGGCGCCATGTCCGGCTTGTCGCGCAGCGGCGCTTCGGGCAGCGAAGCGGCCTGCGCCCTGGTAACGAGCGCCGCGCCGAACAGGCCAGCGGCCGACGCGCGCAGGAAATGTCTGCGTGTGTTCATGGTCCCGTCCTCGTTCAATGGCCGGCGCCTTCGCCGCCGCCGGCCATCGGGGCGGCCGACGCGCGCAGGCCTATCGCACCCGGCGAGCGGCCGGTGAGCGCCATCTGCAGGTTGGTGTCGGCGACCCAGAAATCGCGCAGCGCTTCGATCGCCGCGTTGACCGAGGCGATCGTGGTGCGCGCGTCCGCGAGCAGCTCGAACACGCCGATCAGCATGCCGTTGTAGCGCAGCAGGTTTTCTTCCGAGATGCGCTTGCGCAACGGAACGATCTCATCGCGCAAGTGCCGGGCGAGGTCGTAGGCGGTGCGGTAGGCGTGCCACGCCTCGCGCACTTCGGAGCGCGCGTTCACCGCGATTTGCGTCGCGCGCTGAACCGACTGCAGGTAGCGGTGCTGCGCGTCGGCCAGGCGCGCGTCGCCGGTGTCGAAGATCGGCAGCCGCAGACCCGCCTCCCAGCCGTCCTGCCGCGCCTCGCCGGTCTCTGACTTGTTCTGCAGGCCGACCTCGAGCACGTTGATGAAGCGCGTGGCGTCGGTCAGCCCGAGCGCGGCGGCGAGGCTCTCGGCCTCGTGCTTCGCGGCGCGCACGTCGAGCCGCTCGCGCATCGCGGTCGCCTCGAGCGGGCCGAGCGCGCGCGGCGACGCCGGCAGCTCCGGCAGCCGCTCGGGCAGGCGAAACTGGGTCTGCGTGCCCCACAGGCCGAGCGTTCGCGTCAGGCGTTCGCGTGCGGCCACTGCGTTCTGCTGTGCGCGCGCCAGCTGTGCCGTGGTCTCGGCGTAGAAGGCTTGCTCGCGCATGCGCTGCAATTTGGAGAAATTGCCGACGCCGGCCATGCGCGCCGCGAGCTCCGCGCTCGCGTCCGCCGAACGCTTCACCATTTCGAAGTAGCGTTCGTTTTCCTTCGCCCCGACGGCCTCGAACCAGCCGCGCCGCGCCTCAAGCGCAACGCGCAGGGCTTCGCCGGCGGCGAGCAGCTTGGCCTGCTCGAAGCGCTGCTCGGCGATCTCGACGCGCGACGACATGGTGATGAGCGACATGACGTTGAAGATCAGGAAGCGCTCGATCTCCAGGCCGTCGCCACGCACCATGCGCGAGTAGGCGAACACCGGGTTTGTCAGTCGGCCGGCCTGCACCAGGTCGGCCTCGGCGATGCCGAGATCGGCGTAGGCCGCCTGCAGTCCGCGATTGTTGAGCAGCGCGATGCGCACGGCCTGCTCGGGACCGACCGGCTCGGCGAGCAGCTTATTCACTTCCCCGGCGACGCTCGCTTCGGCCTTTTGGTCGCGTACCCAGGTGGCATCCTGACCGGTGCGCGACTTGACCGCGGCATTCACGCTGTCGAAGCCGCCGTCCTTGGAAAAGGTGGAACAGCCGCCGAGCATCAGCGCGGCGAGCGCGGCCACGGCGAATCGCAGAGGCCCACTCATCGCCCGCCTCCCGTCTTCGGAGCGGGCGCGGCATGCGGTGCCGCGTGCTGCGGCGCTTGCGCCCGGCCTCTCACCTGGCCCCTGTGACCACCCAGCGCGCGCGCCTCGTCGTTCGCTTCGCGCCACGGTCGCAGCTTGGTCTCCTCGTACGGCCGGTAGCCGTCGAGCACGGAGTGATACTTCGTTTCCGTCGCCGGCGCCCTCGGATCCGCCGGATCCGCGGCTGCCGGCCGCTCGCTTTCCGCATGAACAGCCGTCCACGCCAGCAGCTGCGCCGCGAGCGCGGCGCGCAACCATCGATTCATCTTCGTTTCCCCTGCCATGCGCCCGCCGCTTGCGGACGCGATCGAACAGCGGGCGCACGCCGATCGCGCGCGCCCGACCTGGATCAGGCGAGGGGCGTTAGCGGAGGTCGGTCGAGCCCGTCCGGGACGAAGCCGAGGAAGGAGGGCAGGGTATGCGCGATGACGTCGCGCTCGATGGCGTCGGAAAGCGGCAATGCGACTGCCGCGACGATGCCGGCGGCCAGGCCGCAGGAGGCGCAGGCCGCACAGTGCGCGGTCGCCGGCTCCGATGGCGTGCCATTTTGATCACCGTACGCCGCGGCGACGTCGCCGTGCGCGCCGTGGCCGTGCGCCTGCACCGTCACTGGCGCGTGACCGTGCCCGGCCTCATGCTGCGAATGCTGCAGGTCGCGGCAGATGCTCGCGCCCAGCGCGGCGAACCCCTGCAGCGGGAGCGCCGCGATGAGGAATGCGGCAAGCAGAAGGCGGACGCACTTGTTCAGCATGGGCGCGGATTATAGCCAGCCCGATTTAACCCACGTCAACAACTTTCGTCCCGTACTCCGCTTCAACGTGGTCGCCGGCGAATGGCTTTCAACACCTCGCGCGCGCAATTCCGTCCCGGCAGTCCGGTCACCCCGCCGCCCGGATGCGCGCCCGAACCGCAAAGGTAAAGACCCTTCAGCGGCGAGCGGTAATCCGCGTAGCCCAGCATCGGCCGCGCCGACCAGAGCTGATCGAGCGACAGCTGTCCGTGGAAGATGTCGCCGCCGACGAGACCGAACTCGCGCTCCAGGTCGGCAGGCGACAGCGCGCTGTGCGCGATGACGCTTTCGCGGAAGCCCGGTGCGAAACGTTCGACGACGTCGAAGATGCGCCCGATCGCCTCGTCCTTGCGTGTCGCCCAATCCGCCGCCGGATCGAAGTGCTGGCAAAACAAACTCGCCACGTGCGCGCCGGCCGGGGCAAGCGAATCGTCGAGCGTGCTCGGGATGACCATCTCCACGATCGGCGCGCGTGCCATGCCTTCACGTCGCGCATCGACGTAGGCCGCGTCCATGTAATCGAGCGACGGCGCCAGGATGATGCCGCTCGCGTGATGCGCGCCGGGCTGCGGCCGGCAGCTGAAGCGCGGCAGCGCGGCAAGCGCGACGTTCATGCGAAAGCTCGCCGAGGCGCACCTCCAGCCGCGCATGCGCGCAACGAACTCCGCCGGCAGCGCTGACGACTCGACCATGTCGAGGTAAAGCAGCTTCGGATTCACGTTGCCGATGATGATGTCGGCCTCGAGCGAGCGACCGTCGGCGAGCGTGACGCCGCGCGCTGCACCGGCGCGCGTCTCGACCCGCGCGACTGCGGCCGAGGTTTCGATCGTCGCGCCATGCGCGCGCGCTTCCGCGGCAATCGCCTCGGAGATGGCGCCCATGCCGCCAAGCGCGTGGCCCCAGGCGCCCCGCTTGCCGTTCACCTCGCCGAAGCAGTGATGCAGAAGCACGTACGCGGTGCCCGGATGAAAGGGGCTGGCGTAGCTGCCGACCACCGCATCGAAGCCGAACGCCGCGCGCACCGCATCGGACTCGAACCAGCGTGCGAGCAGGTCGGCCGCGCTCTTGCTGAACAGGTCGAGCAGGTCGCGGCGCGCCTCCATGTCGAGTGCGCGCACGCGCCGCGCGGCCGACAGCGCGCGCCACAGGTCTTGGATGCCGCCGCCGACGTTGGGCGGCGTCTCGAGCACCAGGGTGCGCAGCAGGTCGGTGACGCGCTCGAGCATCGCCCAGTACGCCGGCACGCGCTCGGCGTCGCGCACCGAATACTTCGCGAACGCGCGCTGCGTCGCCTCCAGACCGCCGCCGATGCACAGCTCGCGCGTCTCATCCAGCGGCAGAAAGTTGGCCAGCGGCCGCTCGACGATGCGCAGACCGTGGCGCGCGAGGTTCAACTCACGGATCACCGCCGGGTGCAGCAGGCTGACGGTGTAGGCGGCGACCGAGTTGCGGAAACCGGGATGGAATTCCTCGGTCGCCGCAGCGCCGCCGATCACCGGCCGGCGCTCGAGGATGCGCACCTTCAACCCCGCGCGCGCCAGGTACGCGGCGCAGGCGAGGCCGTTGTGGCCTGCGCCGATGACGATCGCATGTATCTTGGCCGCCATGCCGTGCTGAATGATGCGCCCGCTCGAAGGCTGCCCGGGCGCTGATGTCTTTTATACTAGGTTCCGTTGCATTTTAGTATAACAAGCTATACTAAAATTCTTTCGTTTCTAGTATAACCATGCCGCGATCCACCGAACTTCCGCTCAGCGCACAAACCGCGTACGCCCAACTGCTCGAGGCTGCGCTCGCCGCAGACCATCAGCGCACCGTCGCCGGGCTGAGCGGCTCGTTCGCCAAGAAGATCGTCAAGGGCGCGACTTACTGGTACTACCAGTACACCGAGCCCTCGGGCAAGCTGCGTCAGATCTACGTCGGGCCGGACAACGAAGCCGTCGCTGCGCTGCGCAGACAAAAGTCGCAAGCCGGGACGTCGGAGCAGCTCGGGCCCCTCGCGCGCGCCGCATCGGCACTGGGGTGCAGCGAATTGCTCGCCCGCCACGCCCGGGTCCTCGAACGGCTCTCCGAGTACGGCTTCTTTCGCGCTGGCGGCGTACTCATCGGCACACACGCCTTTCTCGCCTTCGGCAATATGCTGGGCGTACGCTGGGCGAGCGCGGACCGGACGCAGGACGTCGATTTCGCGCATGCGGGCAAGCGCATGTCCATCGCCCTGCCGACGAACGTAGAACTCGACACTCACGCGGCGGTCGATTCGCTCGAAATGGGCTTTCTCCCGATCCAGGACCTCAGCACCAAGGCGGGCGCAACGTATCTCAATCCGCGAGATCCGGCGTTCCGGCTCGACTTTGTCGCACCCCGACATCGCGGCGGGGACAAGCCGTTTTCCCATCCTCGCATCGGCGTCACGCTGCAGCCGTTGCGGTTCATCGAATATTTGCTCGAGGACGTGCAGCACGCCGTGGTGTTCTCGGGCGATCGCGTCGTCCTCGTGAATGTGCCCCACCCTGCCCGATACGCGCTGCACAAGCTGGTCGTTCTGGGCGAGCGCAAGGGCGCATTCGCGACGAAGTCGACAAAAGACCTCGAGCAGGCTGCGTCGCTTCTCGAACGACTCTCGGAAACGCGCAGGTCTGATGTTGAACGCGCGTGGAAGAATCTGAGCTCGCGCGGACCGGGATGGCGCTCGCGCGCGCGCCGGGGCGTAGATGTCCTAGCGAAGCAAGCGCCCGAGCTGCCCGTTTTGCGCTTGCTGCGATAGCGTTTGCCGGCCCGGCGGCCCGGCGCTGAAGTATGCATGCCGCTCGAAGAGGGAGCCCTCATGACCGACTCGCTTTCCCACTCCGGCTGGCGCCCAAGCCAGCGCGTCCCCGATCCCGCGATTGTCGTGGTCGACAAGTCGTTCGAGCGCTATCGTCTGCCGCTCACCAAGATCGAGCGCCTCGGCGGCGCGACGCGCTGGGCCGAGGGACCGGTGTGGTTCGGCGACGCACGCTGCCTCGTCTGGAGCGACGTGCCGAGCGACTGCATGTGGCGCTGGGACGAGGAAAGCGGCGCGATCGGCGTCTACCGCCGGCCGTCGAACAATGCCAACGGCAACACGCGCGACCGCGAAGGGCGCCTCGTGACCTGCGAGCATCGCGGGCGCCGCGTGGTGCGCACCGAGCGCGATGGCCAGCTGACGGTGCTCGCCGAGCGCTTCGACGGCAAGCGGCTCAACTCGCCGAACGACGTCGTGTGCAAGTCGGACGGCTCGATCTGGTTCACCGATCCGAGCTTCGGGCTGCTCAGCCACTACGAGGGCGAGGTCGCGGCGCAGGAGCTGCCGACGCATGTCTACCGCGTCGACCCCTCGGGTGCGCTCTCCGTGGTCGCCGAGGGCATCAACCAGCCGAACGGGCTCGCCTTCTCGCCCGACGAGTCGATCCTCTACATCGTCGAGTCGCGCTCCGTGCCGCGCAGGATCCTCGCCTACGACGTGAACAACGGCACGACGCTCGCCAACCGCCGCATCCTGATCGACGCCGGTCCCAAGGGGACTCCGGACGGATTCCGCTGCGATGTCGACGGCAACCTGTGGTGCGGCTGGGGCATGGGCGAGGCCGGGCTGGACGGCGTGCACGTATTCAACCCGGACGGCCGGCTGATCGGGCGCATCGACCTGCCCGAGCGCTGCGCCAACCTGTGTTTCGGCGGGCTGCACCGCAATCGTCTGTTCATGGCGGCGACCACCTCGCTCTACGCGCTCTACGTCAACACCCAGGGCGTGGCGTACTTCTGATCGCGGGACGCCGGTCAGCCCGGCGGCCGGCGATCGCGCGCGTCCTCGCTGTTGCGCGGGCCGCGCGGCGGCATCGATCGCCGCTCGCCACGCTCGGCGGGCTGTGCCTGTTGCGATCGCGGCTGGGCCTGCGGCGCGCTCCGATCCTCGCCTGATTGCGTCTCGCGTTGCGGCTCCGGCACGCGAGCTTCACGTTGCGCCTGAGGGCGTCGCGGCTCGCGCTGCGGTCCCCGCGGGCTTGCCGCGCGGGGCGATTCGCGCGCGTCACCCTGCAGCTCGCGTGCCTGCGGTCGCTCCGATTCGCGTTGCCGCGTCTCGCGCTGCGGCTCGGCTCGCGGCGGAGAGGGCGCGCGCTCGCGAGCCTCGACGCGATGCGATTGCGCTGGCTGCGCCTTGGGCCGGCGCGGCTCCTGCGCTCTTGCGTCGCGTCGCGGCGATTCCGGCTGCCGCGCCTCCGGCCGCTTCCCCTCCGGCGGGCGGGCTTCCGGCCGATCAATGTCCGCCCGGCGCGCTTCGCGCGGCGGCGCTGCGGGTTCGACCGCATGCCCCACGCGCGGCGCGGGCCGATGTCCGGCATGGCGGCGCGTCGGTTCGTGGTGCCAGCGACCTGGCTTGATGACGACCACCCGATGCGGCGCACGGCGCTCGATTGCGCGGTGCACGTACCAGGTATCGACGCGCACCACGCGCACCTCGCGCCGCGGCCATTGGATATCGCTGTAGAAAAAGCCCACCGACAGCCGCACCCCATGGCCCCACCAGAAGCCGACCCGGACGCCCGATGCGCGCGGCACGAAGCGGTAGCCGTGCCAGGGCGCCCACACGACGGGCGGATGCGCCGGCCACCACCAGCGGCCGTAGATCAGGCGCGGGTCGTAATACGGCAGGTACACCAGCGCGGGCGAGGCGAACACGATGCCGATGCGCGGCCCGTCGTCGATCACGTGGACATGCCCGTCGCTCGCCAGCGCACCGGCGACGCGCGCGCGACGCCGCAGCCCCTGCACCGCGTCCATCACGTCCGGCTCCTGCGCGAGGAAGGCGTCGCCCAGCTCTCGCGTCCAGTCGATGTGCTCGTCCATGCGCTGCAGCAGCCCGGGAAAAGCGAGCAGCGACTTGACGCTCGGGTCCCAGTCGAAGGCGTCTGCGGCCCGAACGGCGTCCTCGCCGGCGAGCTCCGGGTGCATGCGCGACCAGCGCGCGGCCGTGACGACCTCGTCGGGATAGGTCGAGGCGATCAGCAGCTGGGCGAGCAGCGCGTCGGGATACAGCGCCACCGGCGCGAGGAGTTGGTCGAGCTCGGCACGGCTCCAGCCGCGCGGCTGTGTCTGCGACTGCGCCGTCGCGCAACCGCCGGCCATGACGGCGAGCAGTACGGCGACGAGCACTGCGACGATCCTGTTGTAGCGCGTTCCGGTCGTGGCGTTCATGGGGCACCTCCAGTGACCCCATTAGCGCGCAATCCGCCGGCGGCGTCGGTGAGCGTTTGCTACCGGATGTAAGCGGCTTAACGCAGCGGAAACAATTCGCCGGCGGCGGTTCAGCCGCGGCGGCGCGCGACCAGCCTGAGCATCGTCTCGAGCGTGATCGAGCGGAAGGTCGCCTTGGCGATCTCGTCGATCTCCGTAAGCACGACGCCGATCGCGTCCTCGACTTCGAAGGCGGTCGCGCCGCTCTCGCCCTTTGCGCGCCGCCCGCTGCGACGCGCGACGTTTTTCGGCGCGCTGATGTCCTCGAACAGCTCGATCACGTCCATCAGCGTCACGCGCCGCGTGTTGCCGGCAAAACGGTATCCGCCGCCGGCGCCGCGCGCCGCGCGCACCAGCCCCGCACGCCCCAACGTGCGCAGCACCTTGGCGAGGTGGTGCGGCGACATGCGGTACTTCTCGGCGATCTCCGCGGCCGACAGCTGTGCGCCCGGCCGCGCCGCGAACTCCAGCACGCTGCACAGGGCAAGATGCGTGTTCTTCTGCAGCTTCACGCCCGCCTCAGTCGAGACTTTTTTCGAGCGGGATGAAGGGTGCGGCCATCATGCCCTGGCTGCGAAAGAACGACAGCACCAGATGGTTGTCGCGCGCCAGCAGCGTGCGCACGGTGCCGACCCCGAGCCGCCGGAAGCCGTCGCAGATCGCGTCGAGCAGCTGCGTGGCGATGCCTGACAGGCGCGCGTCCGGCCGCACGCCGACGCCGAACACCCAGCCGCAGGGCGGCGAGCCGAACTCCCAGTCGCGCACGTCGCCGACGACGTAGCCCTCGATGCGCCCGCCGCGGTCGGCGACCAGGAAAAAGCGCTGCTGCCGCCCGCCGCCGTAGCGCCGCAGGATTTGCCCCCAGTAATCGGCCTTGCGCAGCCCGGTGATGCCGGCGTCGATCTCGATCACCTGCTCGAGGTCGCCGGACTGCACGCCGCGAATGCGCGCTGCAGCCCGCGTCGGGCGGGCGGCAGCGGGTTTCTTGAGTGAGATCAAATGCGGGGGTCCGGCGAGCAACTATCGTCAAAATACGCTTTTGAGTACCGAATTACCAGTGCAGGCTGCGGGGCGCGGCGGGCGGATGCTTGAATTCGCGCCGGGCGCGGTGCAGCATGCGTGCAGACCCCGACCGGGGCGCATCGAGGAGGCACCATGAAATCCACGCTTGCCGCGGGGCTGACCGCGCGCCGCAGCTACACCGTCGACCGCGAGCGCACCATCGACTTCATGGGCGAGGCCGCGCGCGTCTACGCCACGCCGATGATGGTGCGCGACATCGAGATGACCTGTCGCGAGTTGCTGCTCGAGCACCTCGATGCGGGCGAGGACTCGGTCGGCACGCGCGTCGAGGTCGACCACCTTGCCGCCACCCTGCTCGGGCAGACGGTGACGATCGAGGCCAAGATCGTCGAGCTGAAGGGGCGCGCGGTGACTTTCGAAATCAGCGGCAGCGACGGCGTCGACACCATCTGCCGCGGACGCCACGGCCGCTTCGTGGTCGACGTCAAGCAGACCGAGCAGCGCCTCGCCGCGAAGAAGCAGAAAGCCGGACTATGAAAAACCTGAGCACGGTGAAGCGGGTCGAGCACCCGGCGAAAACAGCCGACGCCGGCACGCACAAGCTCGCGACCTACTGCTACCAGTGTGTCGCGGGGCCCGACCTGCTCACCGTCAAGGTCAACGCCCAAGGCGTCGCCACCGAGGTCGAGCCGAACTTCGCCGCCGAACCGGTGCACCCGGGCGGCGGCAAGGTCTGCGTCAAGGCCTATGGCCTGGTGCAGAAGCTGTACAACCCCAGCCGCGTGCGCTCGCCGATGAAGCGCAGCAATCCGAAGAAGGGACGCGACGAGGATCCGCGTTTCGTGCCGATCTCCTGGGACGAGGCGCTCGATACCGTCGCCAAGAAGCTGCTCGAGATCCGCGCCAAGGGGCTGCTCGACGCGTCGGGCTACCCGCGCGTGGCAACGAGCTTCGGCGGCGGCGGCACGCCGCAGTCGTACATGGGCAGCTTCCCCGCCTTCCTGTCCGCCTGGGGGCCGATGGACATGGGCTTCGGCTCGGGCCAGGGCGTGAAGTGCTACCACTCCGAGCACCTCTACGGCGAGTTCTGGCACCGCGCCTTCACCGTCTCGGCCGACACGCCGCACTGCAACTACAACATTTCCTGCGGCGCCAACATCGAAGCCTCGGGCGGCGTCGCCGGCGTGTGGCGTCACGCCAATGCGCGCGAGCGTGGCATCAAGCGCGTGCAGGTCGAGCCGCACCTGTCGGTGACCGGCGCCTGTTCATCCGAATGGGTGCCGATCAAGCCGAAGACCGACCCGGCGTTCCTCTTCGCGCTGATCCACGTGATGCTGCTCGAGCATGGGCGCGAGCGGCTGGACGTCGACTTTCTCAAGCATCACAGCTCGTCGCCCTACCTGGTCGGGCCGAACGGCTTCTACCTGCGCGAGCGGGAAACGCAGAAGCCGCTCGTCTGGGACGCGAAGAACGAGAAAGCGGTGCCCTTCGATACGCCCGGCGTCGATCCGGCACTGGAGGGCTCGTTCGACGCCAACGCCGTCGAGGTCGGCCCCGACGCGCAAGTGCTCGGCGACGGCGAGCTGATGGGCGAGCCCGCGTTCGGCAAGCTGGTCGCGCACATGCGCGCCTACTCGCCGGAGTGGGCGAGCGCCATCTGCGACGTCAAGGCCGAGACCATGCGCCGCATCGCCAACGAGTACCTCGACGCCGCGCAGGTCGGTGCGACCATCGAGATCGACGGCCGCAGGCTGCGTTACCGCCCGGTCGCGGTGACGCTCGGCAAGACCGTGACCAACGGCTGGGGCGGCTACGAATGCTGCTGGGCGCGCACCGTGCTCGCGGCGCTGGTCGGCGCACTCGAGACGGTCGGCGGCACCCTGGGCACCACGGTGCGCCTAAACCGGCCGCTAAACGAGCGCCACAAGAGCGTGCGCAAGGGCCCTGACGGCTTCATGGCCTATCCGCTCAATCCGACCGACAAGGCGCACTGGTCGGCACAGCCCAACATCCGCAACGCCTACCGCACCATGGTGCCGCTCGCCGGCGACGGCCCCTGGAGCCAGGCGCTCGGCCCGACGCATTTCTCCTGGATGTTCCTCGACCAGACGCCCAAGGGCCTGCCGCGCGTGACGCTGCCCGAAATCTGGTTCCTCTACCGCACCAACCCGGCGATCTCGTTCTGGGACACGGACGGCATCACCGACAAGATGGCGCGCTTTCCCTTCGTCGTCGCCTTCGCCTACACGCACGACGAGACCAACCACTTCGCCGACATCCTGCTGCCCGACGCCGTCGACCTTGAGAGCCTGCAGCTCATCCGCATTGGCGGCTCGAAGTTCATCGAGCAGTTCTGGGAGCACGAGGGCTTCGCGCTGCGCCAGCCGGTGGTCGCGCCGGCGGTGAACGCGCGCGACTTCACCGACATCGCCACCGAGCTCGCCGCGCGCAGCGGCCTGCTCGAGAAGTACAACGCGGCGATCAATAAGGGCGTGGTCGGCGTCGCGCTCAAGGGCGAGGCCGACGGCGCGAGCTGGGACTTCTCGCTCGACACGACGCTGGTGCACAGCCGCGAGACGATCTGGGATGCGGTGTGCCGCGCGGCGAGCGCCGAGCTCACCGGCGGCCAGGAGACGCACGGCCTCGACTGGTGGAAGCAACACGGCCTGCGTACGCGTCCGTTCCCGAAAGTCGACTGGTACCTGCAGCCCACGCTCGAGGACCTGGGACTGCGCTTCGAGCTGCCTTACCAGGAGCGGCTGTACCGCGTCGGCCGCGAGCTGGAGAAGCGCCTGCACGAGCACGACATGCGCTGGTGGGACACGCAGCTCGCCGAGTACCAGACGCTGCCGGCGTGGAAGGATTTTCCCAAGCTCTGGGAGGAGGAGCTCGCTCGCATGGGCGGGCGCGTCGACGACTATCCCTTCTGGCTGCTCACCGCGCGCAGCATGCAGTACGCCTGGGGCGGCAACGTCGGCATGCAGCTGATCAAGGAAGTCGCCGACAACATTGCCGGCCACCAGGGCGTGATTCTCAACACGCGCGCCGCCGAGGAACGCGGCATCGCCGAGGGCGATGTGGTGGAGATCGCGACCCCCAAGGCGAGCGTACGCGCGAAAGCCGTGCTGCGGCAGGGCATCCGCCCCGACACGCTGCTGCTGCTCGGCCAGTTTTCACACTGGGCGACGCCCTACGCCAAGGACTTCGGCATGCCGAGCATGAACAGCCTCGTGCCGATGTCGCTGCCGCTCACCGATGCGACGGGGTCGGGGGCGGATTTGGTGCGGGTGTCGTTGAGGAAGGTTGGATGAGGGCCGTGGTACCCATCGTCCGTCCTCGGCGCTGCGCGGAGGCTGCTTTTGTCTCGTGCAATTGCATGGTCGCAGAAAGCGCGACCATGCAATTGCACGAGATCGATGAAAAGCGGTTGAGCTCGGAGGTTTTTCGATGACCCGCTGGGCCATGGTCGCGGATCTGCGGCGCTGCGTCGGCTGCCAGACCTGCACCGCGGCGTGCAAGCACACCAACGCGACGCCGCCGGAAGTGCAGTGGCGCCGCGTGCTCGACATGGAAGTCGGCGAGTATCCCGAGGTGCAGCGCGTGTTCGTGCCGGTGGGCTGCATGCACTGCGCCGACCCGCCCTGCATGCATGTCTGCCCCTCGACCGCGACGAAGCAGCGCGCCGACGGCATCGTGACGATCGACTACGACCTGTGCATCGGCTGCGCGTACTGCGCGGTGGCCTGCCCCTACCAGGCGCGCTACAAGACCGACCAGCCGAGCTTCGCCTACGGCGAGGGGCCGATCCAGAGCGAGGCGGCGCGCTTCGACGCCGGCCGCATCGGGGTGGCGACGAAGTGCACGTTCTGCTCGGACCGCGTCGACGCGGGGCTGGAGAAGGGCCTCACGCCGGGCATCGACCCGGAGGCGACGCCGGCCTGCGTCAATTCCTGCATCGCCAAGGCGCTGCATTTCGGCGACGTCGAGGATTCTGCGAGCAACGTGTCGCAGCTGCTCGCCGAGAACCAGTTCTTTCGCATGCACGAAGAGCTCGGCACCGATCCGGGCTTCTACTACTTGTGGGACAAGAAGGCGGAGAGCGCGGCATGAGCTTTGGACCACGCCCCTGGCAGCAGCTGCACTGGGACGAGCGTGCCGCGGCGAACTTCATCCTCGGCGGCACGGGCGCGGGGCTGCTGATCGCCTGGGCGGTGTCGGCGGCGGTGACGCCGGCCTGGCAGGCTTACGTGCTCGCCGGCCTGGCGTCGATCGGCCTCGGTCTCGGTGCGGTGTGGCTCGAGATCGGCCGCAAGCTGCGCGCGATCAACGTCTTCTTCCATCCGCAGACGTCGTGGATGACGCGCGAGGCAATGGTGGCCGTGCTGCTGTTTGCCTGCGGCCTGGCCGCAGTCGTCTCCGGCCTGCGCGCACTCGGTTTCGTCGCCGCGCTCGTTGCGCTCGGCTTCGTCTACTGCCAAGGCCGCATCCTGCACGCCTCGAAGGGCATTCCCGCCTGGCGCGAGTCGACGGTCACCGCGTTCATCGTCACCACCGGCCTCGCCGAAGGCGCAGGTGCGTTCCTTGCGGCGAGCGCCTTCGCCGGCAGCGCGCATCGCGCGGGGCTCGCCTTTTTCGCGCTCGCCGTGGTGGCGCGCGCGCTCGGCTGGTCGCGCTACCGCGCCCGGCTCGAGCACGGCGCCTCGCGCCGGGTGCTCGACGTGCTGGACCCGGCCGGACGCATGCTGGTTCAGCTCGGCACGATCGCGCCCCTGGTGCTCGCCGTGGCCGGCCTCGCGTTCACCGACCTGGCCGGCCCGGCGGGCATCGTCGCCGGCCTGCTGGCGCTCGGCACCGGCTGGTACCTGAAATTCCTGCTGGTGACACGCGCCGCGTACAACCAGGGCTTCGCGCTGCCGAAGCTGCCGGTGCGCGGCAGCCGCTGACGGAGCCGAACGATGACACCGATACTGCAACCGCGATACGCCAAGCTGCATCATCGCGCGCCGGCCAAGCGCGGCGCGCGCTTCTATTTCGAACGTGCCGCGGAAACGCTGTCGCGCGACGCGCTGGCGAAGCTGCAGCTGCGGCGGCTGCGCGCCTCGCTGAAAAACGCCTGGACCAACGTGCCGCTGCACCGCCAGCGCATGAAGGCTGCGCGCATCAAGCCCGAGGACATCCGCCGGCTGGAGGACGTCGCGCAGCTGCCCTTCACCGTCAAGACCGACCTGCGCGACCACTACCCGTTCGGCCTGTTCGCGCGCCCGCGCGCGGAGCTGCTGCGGGTGCATGCCTCCTCGGGCACAACCGGCAAGCCGACCGTGGTGGGCTACACCGCAAAGGACCTCGACACCTGGACGCAGCTCATGGCGCGCACGCTCGCCTGCGGCGGCATGCGACCGGGCGACCTGGTGCACAACGCCTACGGTTACGGGCTGTTCACCGGCGGGCTGGGCTTTCATTACGGCATCGAACGCCTCGGCGCCACCGTGGTGCCGGTGTCCGGCGGCATGACCGAGCGCCAGGTCGTGCTGCTGCAGGATTTCGGCGCGCGCGTGTTGTGCGCGACGCCGTCGTACGCGCTCAACATCGCCGAGGTCGCCGAGCGCGAGGGCGTCGATCTGCGCAAGAGCAGGCTCGAGGTCGCGCTGTGCGGCGCCGAGCCCTGGAGCGAGGCGATGCGCCGCGAGATCCAGGTGCGGCTCGGCGTGCGCGCCTACGACAACTACGGTCTGTCCGAGATCATGGGGCCGGGCGTCGCAGTGGAATGCGAAGCGCAGGACGGCATGCACGCCTGGGAGGACCATTTTCTGCTCGAGGTCCTGGATCCCGACACGGGCGAGGCGGTGCCCGACGGTCAGGCCGGCGAGCTGGTGATCACCACCCTCAAAAAGGAAGCGCTGCCGATGATCCGCTACCGCACGCGCGACATCACCGCGATCGAGCGCAAGCGCTGCAGCTGCGGGCGCACGCACGCACGCATCCACCGCCTGACCGGGCGCAGCGACGACATGCTGATCATCCGCGGCGTCAACGTCTATCCCTCGCAGGTCGAGTCGGTGCTGATCGGCCTGCCGGACATCGCGCCACACTACCAGCTGGTCGTCGAGCGGCACGGCGCGCAGGACACGCTGAGCGTTGAAGTCGAAGCAACGTCCTCGGTCAGAGCGTCGCAGGACGCCTACGCGCGGCTCGGCGAGAAGGTGCAGCATCAGATCAAGTCGATGATCGGCATCACGGCGCGCGTGGTGGTCAAGCGACCGGGCGAGGTGCCGCGCTCGCAGGGCAAGGCCGTGCGCGTGCGCGACGAGCGCCCAAAACCCGGTTAGCCGAATGGGGCTGGCGTGATCCCGGTCTTCTCCGGCGCCGCGCGCAGCCGCCTGCTCCCGGCATCGGTGCCATTTCGCTACTTCGGCGCCGCGGTGACGTTCCACATCTTCGCCTGGGCGATGCTCGTCGCGGGTGCAGCGGAACTGCCGACCTTCGGCGGCGGCCTCGGCCCGGTGTTCGCCGCGCTGCACCTCACCACGCTCGGTGTGCTCGCCATGACGGCGATCGGCGCGACGCTGCAGCTGCTGCCGGTTGCGACACGCCAGCCGGTGCGTTCGGTGAGCGCGGCAAAACTGATCTGGTGGCTGCTGACCCCGGGCGTCGCGCTGTTTGCCGCGGCTGCCGCTCTGTACCGACCGCAGTGGATGGGTCTCGGGGCAATGCTGGTGGTCGCTGCGCTGGCGCTCTATGCCTGGCTGCTCGCCGAAAACCTGCGCCGCGCGCGCGGCATGCGCATCGTCGTGCTGCACGGCTGGGCGGCGCTCGGCGCCCTCGTGCTGCTCGTCGTCAGCGGCCTGGCGCTGATCGCCCACTACGCCCATGGCCTCGCGCTCGACGGGCGCGCGTTCGCCACGCTGCACCTGGTGGTCGCGACCTACGGCTTCATGGGCCTGCTCGCGGTCGGTCTGTCGCAGTTCCTGCTGCCCATGTTCGCGCTCTCGCCGGCGCCGGCACCGCGCGCCGCGAAGCGCACGCTCGCTGCGGCGCTCGCCGCGATCCTGCTCGTGGTCCTCGATCGCCTGATCTTCGGGCAGACCACGCTGCTCGCGCTTTCTGCAGCGCTCGGCCTCGGCGCGGCGGGTGCACACGTGGTCTCCATGGAGCGCGCGATGGCGAAGCGGCTGCGGCCGCCGCTCGGCCCCGCGTTCCTGCTGATTCGCATCGGCTGGGGCTGCCTGCTCGCCAGCCTGCTGCTGGCGTTGCCGCTTGCGCTCGGCTGGCGCCCCGACGGCGCGCTCGCTGCGTTCGGCGTGCTGCTCGTCGCCGGTTGGCTGCTTAGCTTCCTGCTTGCCGTACTGCAGCGCGTCGTGCCCTTTCTCGCCTCGGCGCACGCGGGCGGCGGTGCGCGCGGCATGCCGCTCGTCTCGTCGCTCGAGCCGGGTGGCTCGCTCGCGGTGCACCGCGCGCTGCACCTCGCCGCGCTCGCCGGTCTGCTGATCGCCATCGCGGCGCAGGCGCAGGACCTCGCGCGCATCGCAGCGGCCGCGGGCCTGGCCGGGGCCGTGTCCTTCAGCCTGTTCTTCACGCGCACGCTGATGCGCCTGCGCGCCGCCCGTCAGCAGAGCGGACCTGAGGCGCCAGCAGCCAGCTGAGCCGGCCCGTCAATCCATCTATGGAGTTCAATCTCAACATCACGCGCCGGCTGCACGAGGAACATGCGGCGACGCTCGTCCTGTGGAGCCGGCTCGAGCAGCTGATCACCGGGCGCGGCGCGCAGTGGCCCCCGGCAGAAGGCGATGCGATTGCCAAAGGTCTACGGGAATGCGCCGCCACCCTTGCGCAGGAGGTCGCAGACCATTTCGCCTTCGAAGAAGCACAGCTGTTCCCCCGGCTCGAGGAAGGCGGCGAGG